>JBBRNB010000027.1:0-64393 GCA_038230535.1 Thermoanaerobaculia bacterium | reverse complement strand
GTATGTCGTACTCCGCCCCCCTCCCAAAGCGGTGGCTGGCGCCACCGCACTCCAAGGCGCTTCGCGCGAAATGATGTTGTCAATCCTCGCCAACTCTGCAAGGGTTTTCGCGCGCCGGAGGCGTGCTTTGGAGTGCGGTGGCGCCAGCCACCGCTTTGGGAGGGGGCCCCCGGTTCATGCAACACACGTCCTGGTTGCGGGCAACGCCGAGCCTCCGCCCAAGCGGCTCCGGCAGGTTCAGGATGACAGGTGATTTTGGAACACGCCGCCCGGGTCATCGACGGCTACCTCCAGAGTGTTTTCTTCCATACGCCGCTGCCGCGGCCAGAGGACGACGTTCTCGAGCTCACGCCGCTACGCGAATGGGCTACGTCTCCGGCACCAGGACAATAGGCACCCGCTGACTGCACCCTGCCTGATAATTGTGACCATGCACATCCTGCTATCGCTTCTGTTCGTTCTCGCTGCGACGGCTACACAACCGAAGGCCGTCACCATCGATCAGGTCCTCGATGACTGGCACAAAGCCGCCGCCGGCGCCGACGAAGCCCGCTACTTCGGCTACGCCGCTCCCGAATTCGTCTTCCTTGGCACCGACGCCACAGAGCGGTGGGATCTGGCGTCGTTTCGCGCATTCGCTCATCCATACTTCGCGAAAGGCAAGGCATGGACGTTCGTGCCGCACGACCGCCACGTGATCCTCTCACCGAGCGGCGACGTTGCCTGGTTCGATGAAAAGCTCGAGAGCACGTCGTACGGCGATTGCCGGGGAAGCGGCGTCCTGCGGAAGATCGGGGGAAGCTGGAAGATCGCGCACTACAACCTGACGATCCCGATTCCGAACGAGCTGGCGAAGGAGTTTGTGGAGAGTATCCGCACGCACACCAGCACTCGGTGACCGCCGTCCTTCCGGAACGGAGCAGGAGAGATGCTATCTTCCGATTCGGTGATCCCTCTCTTCGCGCGCTATCCGGTCTTGCAGGAAAAGCTGGCATTTCGTCCGCTGGTGACGCGGCCTACGGCAGTAGAGCGGCTCGAGCTTGGCGACTGGCTCGCGTGTGACACCGTATGGCACAAACGCGATGACCGCGCCAACCCGCTCTACGGTGGCAACAAAGTGCGGCGCTATGAATTCGTGCTGGCTGAGGCGCTGCAGCGCAATGCACGGCACATCGTCACGGTAGGCGGCCTGGCAAGCACGCAAGTGATGGCAACGGCGCTGTTTGGCAGAGATGCGGGTCTGCCGGTGACGGCGGTGATGTTCGACCAGCCGCACACCAGATTCATGCGTGAAGCCTTGCTTGTCGACGCGAGCGCTGGCGCTACCCTGATCCGCGGCTATGGCTACGCAGGTACGGCGGTGCGGGCCCTCGCCGTGAAGCTCAGGACCAAACGGCCGTACTTCATTCCACCGGGCGCGTCCAACCCGCTGGCCAACATCGGTTATCTCGACGCGATGTTCGAGCTCGACGCGCAGGTACGAAACGGCGAGGTTCCGCGCCCCGACGTCATGGTCCTTCCGACGGGCAGCTCCGGCACGCTTGCCGCGCTCGCCATCGGCTGTGCGTTGCTCGGATGGAAGACGCGCGTGATCGGGATACGCATCGGCAGGTTGCTGGTGACCAATCGGTTCACCATCCACTCCGTCGCCTCGCGGACCTGGCGTTTCTTGAGGAGCCTTGTGCCCGAGCTTGCCGGCCGCCCGATGCCGAAGCTCGACTATGTCCTGTACCACGACGCCGTCGGAGGCGGCTACGGCTATCCGACGCCGGAGGCCATCGAAGCGCTTCCGCTGGTGCAGAAAGCCATCGGCGCGATTGGCGAGGTGTCGTACAGCGCCAAGGCGCTGGTTGGACTCCGGGCCGTGGCCAGGCGCGGGCAGAACGTGCTGCTCTGGGAGACGCTGTCATCTGTACGGCCTGACGTCAGCGGCGTGCAGCCGCGCGAGGTGTTGCCGGAATCGTTCTGGCCGCTGTTCGAAGGCGAGCTCGAGGTCTAGACCTCATCCCAGGAACTCCAACGCCAATCGGTTGAACTCTTCCGCGCGTTCGAAGTTGGGAACGTGACCAGCGTTGTCCAGGATCTCCAGGCGGGATCCTTTCAGAATGCGATGCATCTCCTCTCCACACCGAAGTGGGATTGCCCGGTCTTGCCTGCCCCAGACGATCAACGCGGGAACATCCATGAGAGCCAGCCGGCCGATTTCATCGCTCAGTTTGTCGAAGAATTGCTTTCGTGTAATCGCCAGACTGGCCTCGGTGCTATTCGCGATTTTGTGAGGTCTGGTCACGTTCTCAAAATAGTCGTCAGTGATCAGATGCTTATCGTGGATGAACGAATCGCGCAGTGCCGCTTTCCGAAGGAGATCTGTGCGCCACCCCATGACGAACTCACCGACGCCAGGCAGGTTGCAGAACTTCGCCATGAGCGGAAGTGAATTGGGAAGTCCGGCCGCGCTCACCAGCAACAGCTTGCCGACCCGCTGCCTGTGCTGCACACAGAACTGGATGGCAGTACCGGCACCCATGGACTGGCCAACGAGAGAGGCGCGCTGAATGCCCAGGCTGTCCATGAACCGGAGCAGTTGATCGGCATAAAGCGGGTAGCCATAATCCAGCGGCTCCCGGGTACTGTAACCGCAGCCCCACAGATCGAGTGCATAGACCTTGAAACTCCGCGCGAGCGCGTCGATGTTGGCCGCCCAGAGATAGGAGTCGTAAAAGAAACCGTGCAGAAGGATGACCGGCTCTCCTTCGCCTCTCTCGAGATAGTGCGTCTTCCGTCCACCGAGATCGACAGACGTTCCGCGGGCATACTTGCTGGCCCACAAATCAAGTGGCTGGCTGTTCCATGAAATGTAATCTGACATCTACTCTTCTCCGTCGGATCCGACTCCATAATTGGCTCTTGCCAGACGGATATCGGCACCGATATTCTTCCGCGAGGGAGGCGGTATGGCATTCAAGATCAACGACGTCCGTGTGGGCCGCAAGACTGATGGCACCGTGACAGCATATCTCCATGGACTCGGTCAGGGCTCGCTGTTCACCAGCGCAACATCTGACCCGCCGCGCGCCGGCCTGATGCTGGCGGTCTTCGCGCTGGGCCGCGACTGTTATTGGGATGAAGTTCAGGGGTTCCAGACGACGCTGGTCCCGTGGAATACGACTCCCTCTCCGATCCCTCAAGGGCGCGTCGACCATTGGGAGATTCAAGTCCCCGGAACGCCGGGGCATCAACCACAGGTTTACCTCAGCCTGATCAGCGACGCACAGGTTCAGAAGTCTTCCGGGAGCACCGCCATCGGTTGGGCAACCATCCAAGTGCCGGAGAATCTCATGCCTATCCTCCTCGGCTTACTCACCTCCCGATACTGCTACTACTCGGCGAACGGTCTGCGAAACACGCAGGTTCTGACAGACATCGGATGGACCGCGCCGTAACTGCCCCGCCGAATTCGGCAGCGGGCTGCCCAACGATTCTCTTCCCTGCCGGTTGAGGGCGACTGGTTGTCTGTCAAGTTTGTGAGTTTGCGTGCCCACCCGCCACGAGGGTTCGGCCCAGCGCGGCTGGGCCCTACGAGGCAACGACTCCGCCAGAACTCTGGAAAGCCGATTCGTAGGGCCCAGCCGCGCTGGGCCGAACCCCCGTGGTGGGTGGGACGAACAAACTTTGACGACCTCCGTCGGCGTCTGCTCGATCGCGTAATTCGGTAGCCGCAACCTCCGGCGCGTAGCGCATATCATTCTCGGGAGGAGCAATCATGAAACTGGGAATGATCGGGTTGGGAAGAATGGGGTCGAACATGGTGCGCCGGCTCCTCCGCGACGGTCACGATTGCGTCGTGTTCGACGTGAATCAAAAAGCGGCGGAAAGCCTCTCCGAAGCGGGGGCCATCGCCGCGAGCTCTCTCTCTGACTTCGCCGCAAAACTGCCATCTCCGCGGACGGTCTGGATCATGGTGCCGGCCGCGGTCGTCGACTCGATGCTCGAGCAACTGATCCCGCTTCTCGGCACGGACGACGTGGTCATCGACGGAGGCAATTCGTTCTATCAGGACGACATCCGGCGCAGTAAGGCTCTTTCCGCCAAAGGCATTCACTATGTGGATGCCGGCACCTCCGGCGGAGTCTTTGGTCTGGAACGCGGCTATTGCCAGATGATCGGAGGCGAGCCGGACGTTGTGAACAGGCTCGATCCCATCTTCTCCAGCCTGGCGCCTGGTCTGGGCAGCGAACAGCGCACGCCGGGAAGAGTAGGCGAACCGGCCACGGTCGAGCGTGGCTATATCCACTGCGGACCATCCGGAGCCGGTCATTTCGTGAAGATGGTACACAACGGCATCGAGTACGGAATCATGGCGGCGTACGCCGAGGGTTTGAATATCCTGCATAAGGCCAACGTGGGCAAGCAGAAGCATGAGGATGATGCCGAGACCACTCCGCTCCGAGAGCCGGAGAACTACCAGTACGACCTCAATCTCGCCGACATCACCGAGGCCTGGCGGCGCGGGAGCGTGATCGGATCGTGGTTGCTCGATCTCACTGCTTCAGCGCTGCAGAAGAATCCCAATCTCACCAGCTTTGCCGGCCGGGTCTCAGACTCGGGCGAGGGCCGTTGGACTCTCAAGGCTGCCATCGACGAGGGCGTCCCGGCTCCTGTTCTATCCGCGGCGCTCAACCAGCGGCTGGCATCTCGTGGAGAGGACGAGTTCGCCGACAGGATGCTCTCCGCCCTTCGTTTCGAGTTCGGCGGACATGAGGAGAAGAAACCGTGAGCACCTTACCTCTATCCGATGCGCTGGTGTTCTTTGGCGCGACCGGCGATCTCGCTTACAAGATGATCTTCCCCGCGCTGCAGGCGATGATCAGGAAAGGCCACCTCGAGGTGCCGGTCATCGGCGTGGCCAAAGCCGGCTGGACTCTCGAGCAGTTGCGCGAGCGTGCGCACAACAGTCTGAACGAGCATGGAGGAGGCGTCGACGAAGCAGCGTTCGCCAAATTGGTCGAACGTCTGCAATACATCGACGGCGACTACAAGGACGACAGCACGTTCGACCAATTGCGCCAGAAGCTCGGCGCCGCCGGGCATCCGCTTCACTATCTCGCAATCCCGTCGAGCATGTTTGCCACGGTGGCCGGGCAATTGGGACGGTCGGGGTGCGCCAAAGGAGCGAGAGTTGTCATCGAGAAACCATTCGGCCGCGATCTGGCGTCGGCGCAATCTCTCAACGCCTCTCTCTTGAACGTCTTTCCCGAGGCGGCCATCTTCCGCGTCGACCACTACCTTGGAAAAGAGCCGGTGCAGAATCTCATCTACTTCCGGTTCGGCAACTCGTTTCTCGAGCCGCTCTGGAACCGCAACTTCGTCCGGAGTGTGCAGATCACAATGGCAGAGAGCTTCGGCGTGCAGGGGCGCGGCGTGATGTACGAGGAAACCGGCGCGGTCAGGGACGTGGTGCAAAACCACCTGCTGCAAGTGGTGGCCAGCCTGGCCATGGAAGCACCTTCGAGCGGTTCGCCCGAAGCCATCCGCGACGCACGTGCCAGCATCCTCAGCACGATCCAGGCCGTTGATCCCGCGAATGTCGTGAGAGGCCAGTTCCGCGGCTACCACCAGGAGAAGGGGGTGGCTGTCAACTCGAATGTCGAGACCTTCGCCGCGTTGCGCCTCGATGTGGCCAACTGGCGCTGGGCCGGAGTCCCCTTCTACGTTCGAGCCGGAAAGTCGCTTCCGGTGACGTGTACCGAGGTGCTCGTAGAGCTCGAGAAGCCACCGCTGTCTGTCTTTCACGGAGACCTCGCTCCCGACGCGAACTACGTTCGGTTCCGCCTCGGGCCTGACGTCGCCATCGCACTTGGGGTGAGGTCGAAAGTGCCGGGCGAAGGGATGTGCGGACAAAACGTGGAGCTGCTGGCCGTGAGCAACGTCGTCGGTCAGATGGGCCCGTACGAACGGCTGCTCGGAGACGCGATGAAAGGGGACGCCACGCTCTTCGCCCGCGAAGACATGGTGGAGGCGGAGTGGAGAATTGTCGATCCGATCCTCAGCGCGAGCGGCCCGGTTTACGAGTATGACGCCGGCACGTGGGGACCGGCGGAAGCGGAACGGATCATTGCACCTTCCGGCTCCTGGCATGCGCCAGTCGTCGCGGAGAAGAGTGGGACGACAACGCCGGCTTGATGCGCTGGTTTGACGGATGCAGCTGGTATCCAGCTATAATTCACCATCGTAAAAAAGTAGAGATGGAGGATTGCCCATGCGTGTCGTGTTGAGGCTTGCCACGTCCCTGGCTCTGGTTTTCGTGATGAGTGTTGCGAAGGCGAAGGAGCCTGCCGCTGCCACAAACAAAACGTCGGTTCCCCAATGGGATACTCTGGTCAATGGCAACAGATCCTTCAAAGCAGGACCGATCACGTTCCCTGGTTGGCAGCAGAGGCGCGACTCTCAGAACCCTCCGGTCACGGTCCTGTCGTGCTCCGACAGCCGAGTGCCGCCGGAACTGGTCTTCCATCAGAACCTGGGACAGTTGTTCGTGGTACGGATCGCGGGCAACGTCGCCGACCAATTCGGTGTGGCCAGCATCGAGTATGCAATCCTGCACGACTACACGAAGCTGCTGGTCATCCTGGCCCATGAGAAGTGCGGTGCGGTGGAGGCCGCGATCAACCCCGATCCTCCCAATCCTCCGGGTCAGACACCGAGCCTACTCGCGCTTGTGAGAAGGATTCGCGAGTCGTTCACTGCTCCTGCCTGCACCATCGGACAGACTGGGTGTTGGACACGCAGAACACGCGAGAGTGCATTGAACACTGTCGATAACCTCAAGAGTCAGAGTGCTGTCATCAAGAAGGCCATCGAGGTCGATAGGCTACCGGTGGTGGTCGCGTACTACGATCTGAACGGCGGGGTGACGTCGTGGCAGCAAATCAACTTTCCGACACCGAAGAAGTAGGTTCCCGTCCCGTGTAGGGCCGCCGCCCTCGGCGGCCATCTTCGCGGGAGCGTGAGAAACCAGGGCCGCCGAGGGCGGCGGCCCTACACAAGAACATTTGCGCCCTTTCCCTGATTGAGGTTGGACGACATGCCTGAGACCGATACCGTCATCGCGCGTCTCGAAGACCAGCTTGCCTGGTATGACCGGAAGAGTGGCATCAATCAGCGGATGTATAAGCGGATCAAGATCGTCGAGATCGTGGCCGCGGCGCTGATCCCGTTCGCGGCGGCCTTTCCCTACATCCACATCGCGTTCGTCACCGGTGGCCTCGGCGTGATCATCACGATCCTGGAAGGCGTGCTCCAACTGAATCAGTATCAACAGAACTGGACGTCGTACAGAGCCACAGCCGAGGCCCTGCAGCGCGAGAAGTTCACCTATCTCGCGAAAGCAGCCGATTACGCCACCGCCGCCGATCCCCGCGCCCTCCTGGCCGCGCGCGTGGAGTCGATCCTCTCGCAGGAGAGCGCGAAGTGGACGGTGACGCAGCAGCAGACTAGCGCAACTCGAACTGCCGCGACTAACGGCTGATCCGTCTCGACGACCAATAGAAAACTTCTCGCGCGTAGCGGCTGAGCCTGTTGTCAAAACGGCCACCGGCAATCCGTCCATCCCAATCTCTTTCCATCGATTTTGGATATTCGTACGGGGAGAGGTAGGAAAACCGTCGCATCTGTCACTCCTTTAAAGAGGGGTGGCATTTCGGGCAAGGCGAACCAGGAGTCGATTGCGTGAGCTGCGTAGAAAAGCCATCTGTTACGGATCAAGCGTATGAAATTCGAGCACGACTTCCTGATCAGCTATGCGCATATCGACGATCAAGCGCTCGTCGCTGGTGAGAACGGCTGGGTCTCGCGTCTTCACCGGCTGCTGGAGATCCGCGTCGGACAACTGCTCGGGGAGACGCCGAAGATCTGGCGGGATCTGAAGCTTCAGGGGAACGACTACTTCGCCGACACGATCCTCGAGCGCCTGCCGAAGATCGCGGCGCTCGTCTCAGTGCTCTCCCCTCGTTACGTGCAGTCGGAGTGGTGCAACCGAGAGCTGACGGAATTCTGCCGCGCCGCGGAGCAGTCGGGCGGAGTGCGCATCGCCGACAAGGCGCGCATCTTCAAGGTCGTCAAGACCCCGGTGAGCCGCGAGCGGCTGCCGCAGGAAGTGCAGCCGATGCTCGGCTATGAGTTCTTCGTCTACGACGAGAGCGGCCGGCCGCGGGAAATGGCCCAGGAATACGGTGCCGGTGGCGACCGCGCATTCCTCGCCAAGCTCGATGATCTGGCCTACGACATCACCCAGTTGTTGGAAATGACTCACGGCAACGGCGGTCCCATCGCTGCGCCTGAGCCGTCGAAGGGCACGGTTTTCCTGGCAGAGACAAGCTTCGAGCTGCGCGAAGAGCGCGAGGGAATCAAGCGCGACCTGATCCGCAACGGCTACGAGGTTCTTCCCGACCGCCCTCTTCCGTTGATCGCGTCCGAGCTCGACGCCATGGTGCGGGAGCAGCTTGGCCGCAGCAAACTATCCATCCATCTCATCGGTTACCACTACGGCGTCATTCCGGAAGGCTCGGTGCAGTCGATGCCCGAGCGGCAGCAGGCGCTCGCGTCGGAACTGGCGCCGGGGAGCGGGCTCACGAGCCTGATCTGGCTGCCGCCGGGGCTGGAGGTCGAGGACGAGCGGCAGCGCGCGTTCGTCGCGCACCTGCAGAACGACGCCACCGTTCATGCCACCGCGGACCTGCTCGCGGTGCCGCTCGAGGACCTCAAGACGCTGATTCACGCAAAGCTCGCGCCTCCGCCGCCGGCAGCAGTGGCGAAACCGTTGCCGTCTCCCGGCGGCACAACGAAAGAGCTGGTACGCGTCTATCTGCTCTGTGACCAGCAGGACATCGAGGCCACCCGGCCGCTGGAAGACCATCTCTTCGCCCAAGGCTTCGAAGTCGTGCTTCCCATATTCGACGAGGACGAGGCGCAGGCACGGCTGGAGCATGAAGAGAGCCTCCGGTCGAGCGACGTAGTCCTCTTCTACTACGGCGCCGGCGGCGAGCTCTGGTTACGGCGGAAGCTCCGCGAGCTGCAGAAGAGCGCCGCGCTCGGCCGTGAAAAGCCGTGGCTCGGGAAGGCGATTTACGCCGGCCCGCCTGCTACGCCGCAGAAAGAGCGCTTCCGGACGCTGGAGGCCACCCTGCTCCACGAGCCCGCCACCGGATTTGACCCCGCTGTCGTCGACGCGTTCCTCTCTGATCTCGAAAAGAGTCGAGGTGTCGCGTGAGCGCAGCCAGTTTGTACGCGAACGAGCCGGCGCACGGCATCAACCCGTTCCCCGGGCTGCGGCCGTTCGAACCTGACGAGGACTATCTCTTCTTCGGGCGGGAACGGCAGACCGACGATCTGCTGCGGAAGCTGCGCACGACGCGCTTTCTCTCCATCCTGGGCCGCTCCGGCAGCGGCAAATCGTCGCTCGTACGCTCAGGACTCATACCGACGCTTTACGGCGGTGGGATGACGAGCGCCGGGTCTCGCTGGCGGGTGGCCATCATGCGGCCGGGCGAGGACCCGCTCGGCAATCTCGCCGCGGCGCTCAGCAGCACCGAGGTCCTGGGAAGCGAAGGCGGCGACGAAATCCTCATCCGCGCCTTCTTCGAGACCACGCTGCGCGCCAGCGATCGCGGCCTCGTCGAGTGCATCGTGCAATCGCGCATCCCTGCTGCCGACAACGTCCTGGTCCTCGTCGACCAGTTCGAGGAGCTCTTCCGCTACAAGCGCAGCCGCCGCGTGGTCGGCCGGGATGAGGCCGTGGCCTTCGTCAAGCTGCTGCTCACTGCGCGCGACAGCGAACTGCCCTGCTACATCGCTGTGACCATGCGCTCCGACTTCATCGGCGACTGCATGGAGTTCGGCAAACTACCCGAGGTCATCAACGAAGGCATCTACCTCGTACCGAGGATGACGCGTGACGAGCTCCGATCCGCTATCACCGGGCCGGTGGCCGTGGGCGGGGCGACGATGTCGCCGCGGCTGGTCTCACGGCTGCTCAACGACGTCGGTGACGATCCTGACCAACTCCCGATCCTGCAGCACGCGTTGATGCGGACGTGGGACCGCTGGGAGGAGGAAGACAAGCCTGATAAGCCGCTGGATCTGGCACAGTATGAAGCCATCGGGACGCTGCATACCGCACTGTCGCGGCACGCCGAGGAGTGTTTCACCGAGCTCGATCCCCGTAGCCAGGCCGTCGCGGAGAAGCTGTTCAAGGCGTTGACGGACAAAGCCTCGGATGCGCGCGGCGTTCGGCGACCCGCGCCGGTAAGCGAGATCTGCGCGCTCACCTCGGCCTCGCTCGAGGAAGTGACGGTGGTCGTCGACAACTTCCGCAAGCCCGGGCGGTCGTTCCTCATGCCGCCGGCCGGCGTACCGCTTCGACCGGAATCGATTCTCGACATCTCGCATGAGAGCCTCATGCGGATCTGGGAGCGGCTCTCGTCGTGGGCGGACGAGGAGGCGAAGTCGGGGCAGCTTTATCTCAACCTGGCCAAAGCAGCGCAGCGGCACGAAGAAGGTGTGGCCGCACTCTGGCGGGACCCGGAGTTGCAGCTTGCGCTGACATGGCAAAGCCAGGCAAAGCCGACCGAAGAATGGGCAAGTCGCTACGACCCCTCTTTCGAGCGAGCCATGAATTTCCTGGAGGCCAGCCGGACCGAGCGCGATCGCGAGGTTCGCGAAAGGGAAGAGCAGCGCCGGCGCAAATTACAGCGGGCGCGTGTGCTCGTGGCGATCTTCTCAGTCGTCTCGTTGATCATGCTGGCCCTCGGCGCGTACGCCCTCACGCAGCAGAGGAAGGCCGACCGGGCTGCTGCGGATGCCATCCGTCTTCAGCACCGTGCCGAGCAGGCGCAACGCCGTGCCGAGATGGAGAAGCTTCGCGCGCAGCAGGAAGCTGACCGCGCGGACCGCGAGTGGCAGAACGCCGAGCATCAGAAAACCAACGCCGAACATCAGTCGCAGGTGGCCGTGCAGCAAACCGCGCGCGCCGAGGGCGAGAAGCAGCGCGCCGAGACGGAGCGCCTCAAGGCGGAAACAAACGAGCGTGTGGCCAGCGCGAAGAAGGCGGAGGCCGACAAGGCTCGCGCCGACGCGGAGCGGGAGAGGCAGCACGCAGTAACTGAGCAGAATAAGGCCGAGACCTCGGCGCAGGAGACTCGGCGGCTGAGCCATCTGGCTGCAGCGCGCGCGATGGCGCTATCGCTCCTGCAGCTCAAGGACCCGCAGACCGCCGGCCTTCTCGCTCTCGAGGTCTACCGGCTGAACCGCGAGAACGGCGGCAACCCTGAGGACCCCGATGTCTTTACGGCGCTGCGTACGGCGCGTGAACGCCTTCGGCCGGATCCGGCCGTACGCGAGGCCAGCAACATCCGCGCGCTTGCCGCAAGCGCTGACGGCCGCAATGCCTTCGCCGCAGGTGACGACGGCCGCATCCTCCGCCTCGATCTGGAGCACGGCGGCACGCCGGTAGTACTCGGGAGCGCAGCCGGGCCGGTCCGTTCGCTGGCACTCGGCGGCGGACATCTGCTGGCCATCGGTGGTGATGCAGGCAGGATCGAGGTTTGGGACCTGCACAAACCGAATGCGGCGCCGCGAACGCTCACAGCCGGTACTGGCGGTGTGAGCTCGCTTGCGTTCGCTCCCACCGGCGCCACCCTTGCCTCCGCGAGTCTCGACGGGACTGTAAAACTGTGGGACATCAATGCCAACGGCGCCGTGATTTCGTTGCCCGGCAGCGGCGGGAAGCGCGCTACGTCCGTCGCCTTCAGTCCGGACGGAAAGACGCTCGCCGCCGGCCGTGCGCAAGGAGGCGCGCTGCTGTGGCGCATCGCCCAGCCGGAGGAGGCGCCGCAAACGCTTTGCGCAGGTCTCGACGTTCGAAGTCTCGCCTTCCGCCCCGACGGCAAGGTGCTCGCATGTGGCGGCGGACGTGGTGAGATCGTTCAAGCGCCCCTCGGCGGCAACAAGGCCGGGCCTCCCCTCTTCGGTCACTCGTCGAGCGTGAACGCGCTCAGCTTCAGCCACGACGGCGCCTTCCTCTCATCGGCCAGTTCCGACAGCACCGTGCGCCTGTGGAACGTGACCGACCCTAACACGCAGTCGATCGTGCTGCCGGGCCATCAGTCGTGGGTGTGGACGGCCGCCTTCACGCCTGACGGCGACAAAGTCATTTCCGGCGGCGAGGACCGGACGCTCCGCGTCTGGCCGGCGCACACGCGGCTCCTGTCCAGCGATCTCTGCGCGGCAGTCGCTGCCGGTAAGAAGGAACTGACAGAGAGCGAATGGAAGAAATTCATGCCGAATGTCGAGTACCACCCAGGCCTGCCCTGCCCTGTGAAAGGAGCGAAAGAGTGAGGATGCGACGGAGCGGCACGCTGATGTTCGCCACCATTCTCGTACTGGCGTGGACTCGCGGCGCGCCCGCGCAGACACCATGCGAGGACGCGCTGCGCGAGGCGGCAAAGAGTTACGAGCTCGGCCTGTTCGAAGATGTCGCTCCCAAGCTCTCCCCCTGCCTGGCCACGCCTACGTCGCGCAGCGTTGCCATCACCGTTCATTCTCTATTGGCGCGGGCGTATGTCAGTAACGAGGAGCCCGAGAAGGCCAGGAAAGAGATCTCGACGCTCCTCCGCCTGCAATCGAACTACGAGGCGGAAGCAGGGTCGTCCGCGCGTTTTGTAGCCCTTCTGACGAAAGTCCGCGCCGAGGAGCAAACCACGCAGGTGGCCTCGGTGTCGAAGACGAACGAGAGCCTGCGTGAAGCGCCGGCGACGGTGGTAGTGGTGACTGGGGAGGAGATTCAGCGGCGCGGATATCTCGATCTCGAAGAGCTCCTGTACGACCTGCCGGGGTTCGACGTCTCGCGCACGAATGGCCAAATCTACTCGACCGTCTACCAGCGCGGGTACCGCTCCGTGCTCAACGACCGGCTGATGTTCCTCGTCGACGGCGTAGAGCAGAGTGAGCTGAGCACGAACATTCTTTACCTCAGCCGCCAGTATCCGCTGAGCAACATCGACCGCGTAGAGGTCGTGTACGGTCCGGCCTCAACGATGTACGGTGCCAACGCGTACACCGGCGTGATCAGCATCGTTACCAAAGATGCCGAGGCGATCGTTGAGGAGAACAAGGCCTTCGGCGTCGTCGGACGCGTCACGGGGGCCGAGCGCGAGCACTTCATCGACGTCACGGCGGCCGGAAAGGACCGCAGCGGCACGGTGGCGTGGTCAGTCGCCGCGAACGTCCAGCAAAGCACGGAGCCCGATCTCTCCCGGTACGATCTTTGGGACTACAGCTACAAGAATTTCGACTACAAGCGCTCGCTGCACCTCACCGGGCTGCCGTTCGAGCGCGCGGCGCTCTGTTCGACTCCGTCGCCGTACATCCAATGCAGCGCGAGCGGGATCGATCTGACTGACGCGGGAGAGTCGCTCGTCCGCTCCCTCGACGCCCGCGTCGCGCAGGATCAGAACGTTGGCTTCCACGACACCGCAAAGAACTGGTCGTTCAACGGCAAGCTCCGCCTCTCCAATCTGACGCTCGGTTTGCAGTCGTGGCGGAGTCAGGAAGGCATCGGCTCCTACCTTCGGGCGGCGACCATCGGCGGCAGCAGCGACTGGACGCCGCGGGGAAGCGCGTTCTACGTGAAGTACTCACTGCCCCTCGAGCGGATGAAGCTCAACGTCTTCACGCGCTACCTCGTCTCGAGCCAGGAGCGGGCCGCCTCCGAATACGACTACCTGCACAACTACGCCATCGGCTACCTGAACCTGTTCAGCCTCGTCGCCCCGTGCCAGACATTTTTCGACCCGAAGCCCATCACGTGTGCGCCCGCCACTCCGTGGGTCGAAACGGTGCATTTCGCGAGCCTCTCCTCGCAACTGCGGAGCGAGATCAACGCCACGTTCGAGACCTCGGAGAAGTGGTCGGCTGTCGCCGGCCTCGATATGGCGAAGAGCTCGATCCAAACCACGTGGACGCAGGCTCCCGCCGGGCCGGGAGCCCTGACCAATCCCGGCGTTCCCAATCCCGAGCATGTCGAGCACACGGATCTCGGCCTCTATGCGCAGGGAACGTACAAGCTTCGGCCGTCACTGAAGCTCGTGCTGGCGGGACGCGTCAGCCGGAACGAGATCAACAACAAGCCGGGCGCGCGCGGCTACGGCACGCTCTTCACACCGCGCGCCGCGGTGATTTACTCGCCGCCGCGGACCAGCGTCGTCCTGAAGGCGATCTACTCGGAGGCGTTCAAGGATCCGACCGATTTCCAGAAGTTCGGGACGGTCCATTTCATCAATGATTTCCCAAGTCTTGGTCTGAAGCCGGAGACGGTAAAGAACTTCGAGTTGAGCGCCGGATGGGAACCGCGGCGCGGCACGAGCGTGGAGGCCGCCGCCTACGAGGCCCACTACGCCAATATCGTGGCGCTGGAGGGCGTCTCCGATTGTACGGGGATCGTTGCCTGCCTGCGCTACGCGAACCGCGACCGCGTTCTCGTTCGCGGCGCGCAGCTCACGGGGCGTCACCGGCAGGGGCGGGCGGATCTGTGGGCAAATTACACATGGACCACTTCGAACCTCACGAACGCTCAGGACCCCTTCGGTGGTCCGCTCTTTGACGCCGCGGGCAACCTGCTGAAGTCGGTGCGCGTCGCCGACATCGCGCCGTATACCGCCAGCGCGGGCGCGGAAGTGGAGTGGTCAGAGCGGTGGCAAAGCGCGATTGGCGTCCACCATTCGGGAGCACGGCCCACCGGTCCGGGGACGACGCAGGCGAACAGCTCGCTTACTCGCGTCGACGGCTACACCGCCGCGCAGGTGGCCGTGACGTACTTTCACCCGCGCTCGAACATGTCGCTGCAGCTCATCGTGGAGAACCTGTTCGACCGCCTCTACTTCGCGCCGGGTACCGAGCCTTTCTACGGAGCGCCCGCCGTGCCGTACGCCGGCCGTACAGTCTCGCTCCGTCTGTCGTACGGGCGATCTGCAATCCATTCCCATTGATGCGGAAAGGAGGTGCGATGGAGAAACCATTTGACGCATAACGCCATTCACTCGAATGAGAAAACAGAGAAGGAGCAACGAATGAAATTCAGCAAGGAAGACGAACGGAAATATCACGCAGTCGTCGCGCGCGCATGGACGGACAAGGCGTACCACGACCGCCTGGTCAAGGACAGCCAGGCGGTGTTGAAGGAGAGCGGTATCGAAATGGACGACCACTTCGATTGGTCGGTGAAGGACGGCGCTACGAGACCCAGAATCGAGTTGGCGCTCCCGCCCCGGCCGGCCGGGCTGTCGGACGACGACATCAAAAACAGCGACCCCGATTCAGCCAATACCTGCGGCTGCTGTTGCTGAACGGGGTATGCAGCGATGCGCCTCGGCAGAGACGGTGCTGCCGAGGCGCGATTCCCACTAACGAGAGGACTGCTGATGTTCGACCGGCCGGTGTTCCGGAAATGTTTTGACGTCGAGGTCGCGAACGATCGCGAGGTGCTCGTCGTCGGCGAGCGCGATGACTATTACATCCTCACGAGCGCGCTTTATGCCTGGCTGGTGCCGATGCTGCGCGCCGGCCGGCCGCTGAACGAAATCCTCGATCTCGCCAACGGACACGGTGAGCTCGAGGTTCTGTATGCGGTCGAACGGATGGCGGCGACAGGCCTCGTCCGCGAGGCGCTCGCCGCCGAGAACGACGCAGCCGAGGCGTTCTGGGACGGCTGCGGCGTTGACCCCGCCGCCGCTTCGCAGGCGATCGCGGAATCGGCGGTCGAGGTGGCGGCGCTGGGCGGCATGTCAGCGAACGCCCTCACCGCGTTATTGCACGAATCGGGAATAGCGGCCGCCGGTGATCCGCGCCTCCACATCGTGCTCACCGACGACTACCTCCGGCCGGAGCTGTCGGCGATCAACGAGCTGCGCCTCCGCGACCGCAAGCCATGGCTTCTGGCGCGGCCGTGCGGATCGTCGGTGTGGCTCGGACCGCTTTTGCGCCCCGGCGACGGCCCGTGCTGGGAATGCATGGCGAAGCGATTGCGCGAGCGACGGCTCGCCGGAAAGTATTTGCAGAAAAGAAGAGGGGAAACCTATCCGCGCGCGATCGCCGCCGGCGCGTTGCCGGCGACGGAGAGCGCGGCGGCGTCGCTGATCGCAATCGAAACGTTGAAGTGGATTGCCGGCGTGGAGACGCGGCTGCAGGATGCGCTCCTCACCTTCGATTTCACCACGATGTCGAGCGAGAGACACATCGTCACGCGGCGCCCTCGCTGCCGCGCGTGCGGCGATAGCACCCCGCCCGTCGCGGTTCCGCTGCATCTCGATGCCACCGGCCCGATCCCGCCGTCGTATCGAACCGAAACGGCCGGCGAGACGCTCGCACGTTATAACCACTTGGTCAGCCGCTACACCGGCGTCGTCTCTGATCTGACGCCGATTTCCGCGGTCGACGCGGCTGCCGCCCCGATGTATCGCTCCGGTCCGAATCCGTCCACAATTGACGACTCGCTGGAGATGTTCCGCGCCCAGTTCCGCACTGCCAGCGGCGGGAAAGGAACGACCGACGCGCAGGCGAAGGCGAGCGCGCTTTGCGAGGCGATCGAACGCTACAGCGGCATCTTCGACGGCGACGAGCCGCGTATCCGTACGACTTACGCATCGCTCAGCGAGGAGGCCATCCATCCGAACGCCTGCATGCTATACAGCGACGCGCAGTATGCCCGGCGCGCCGAAGCGGGACGTGGCCGCACGACGCGCGTTCCGCGGCCGTTCGACGAGAACGAGGAAGTGGAGTGGTCGCCGGTATGGTCGTTGACCGAGGAGCGCTTCCGCTACCTTCCGACGGCGTTTTGTTACTACGGCTGCGGCGGCGACGAGGAAAGGCAGTCCTGCTTTCCAGACTCGAACGGCTGCTCGGCCGGCACCACGCTGGAGGACGCGATTCTTCACGGCTTTTTCGAGCTCGTTGAGCGCGACAGCGTGGCCCTCTGGTGGTTCAATCGCCTCAGCCGCCCGGCGGTCGATCTCGCCTCGTTCGATCAACCGTATTGCGGCCGGATTCAGGACTACTACCGCTCGCTCGGCCGCTCGCTCTGGGTCCTCGACATCACGAACGACCTCGGCGTGCCCGCATTCGCGGCCATCAGCGCGCGCGACGAGAGCGCGGAGGAGGATGTGATCATGGGCTTCGGCGCGCACTTCGACGCCGGAATCGCCGTCACGCGCGCACTGACGGAGACCAACCAGTTCCTCTCGATCGTGATGGCTAGGCATCGCCAGCCAGATGCTCCCTTCGCGTCGACTGACGAGGAGGTACTGGCCTGGCTGCGGACGACGACGCTGGAGAACCAGCCGTACCTCGTTCCTTCGGCATCGGCGCCGGTCAGCCGCGATGGCCTCCAGCGCCACCGGCATTCCGATCTGAAGGATGCCGTCGAGGCATGCGTCGGCATCGCGAAGGGGCTCGGCCTCGAGATGCTCGTGCTAAATCAGACGCGGGAGGACGTCGGCCTTCCAGTAGTGCGCGTCGTCGTTCCGGGGCTGCGGCACTTTTGGCGCCGCTTCGCGCCGGGCCGTCTCTACGATGTCCCTGTCGCCATGGGATGGCTCGACGCGCCGCTGGCGGAAGAGACGCTCAATCCGATCCCAGTCTGCTTCTGAAAGGAATTCGATGAACAACTACAGAATCATCGACGCCGATTGTCACGTCACCGAGCCGAGCGACTTGTGGCAAAAATCGGGCGACGATGCACTCCTCGTCTCTCCGCTGTTTCAGAGCGCATTGCAATTGGGCCAGGTAACGGACCGCCTGTCACCTGCGGTCATGCGCATGAACTCGGCACTGGCGCGCGACGTGCTCCGGTATCGGATCAACGATTATGAGAGCGCGTCGCAGGCGAAGGCGATCCGGATGCTCGGCGCGGAGATGGCGTTTCTCTACCCGACGGTGGGGCTCTGGCTCTTCGCAATCGACGAAATGGATCCGCGCCTCACCGGCGCCTGCGTTCGCATCTACAACGACTGGCTGCACGACTTCTGCAGCTACGATCCGGCTACCCTCCGCGGCGTCGGCGTCGTGAACCAGCACGCGCCGGAGGAGATGGTACCGGAGCTGCGGCGCATCCATTCGTTCGGGTGGAAGGGTGTGTTCATGCGGCCTAATCCGATCAACGGCCGCACTCTTAGCCATCCTGACTACGAGCCGTTCTGGACCGAATGCGAGCAACTTGATCTTGCGGTCGGCATTCACGAAGGGACGTGCGCGCGCGTGCCGACACTCGGCGCCGATCGATTCGACAGCTATTTCGCGCGGCACACCTGCTCGCATCCAATGGAGCAGATGGCAGCGCTCCTGGCGCTCATCGACGGAGGCGTGCTGGAGCGGCACCCGCGGCTGCGCGTCGCATTTCTCGAAGCGGGAGGCGGCTGGCTGCCGTACTGGCTTTGGCGCATGGACCGGTCGTACGAGGGCATCGGGAGAGTGGAGATCGCTGACAACGTGAAGATGCCGCCGTCGGACTACTTCCGCCGCCAGTGCTACATCGCCGTCGAGCCGGAGGAGCCGTACCTCGGCGCACTGATCGACTTCATCGGCACCGACTGCGTCATCATCGGCTCAGACTTCCCGCACCACGACCATGATCCCGACGTGATGAAGGATGCCGTCGCCTGGGAAGGACGGCTGCCGAAGACGGCGGTTCGAAAGCTGCTCTGGGACAACCCCGCGCGGCTGTACGGTATCGCGGATGCCTAGCTCGCTCGTCCTCCGCGCGACTGGAACGCCGTCCGCAGGCGGGGGACTGACGGACGGGATGCGCGCGGCTCTGGGTCGTCTGTACGGCGACGGCGCGACTGCCGACGAGCTGTTCGACCTGGCAGGCCCCGACGGCGGGACGATGATGATGTATGCGCTCCACGTCATAGCAGGCTCCGGCGCGCTCGGCGCGCGCCTCCTCGGCGACGACGGTCCCCTGCTCACCGTGCTTCGCGCGCCGGCTGCCATCACGCTGCGCGGAGCGGGCGATCCGCAGCGCCTCCTTTCGCGCTTCGCCTACGTGCGGCGCGAGACGGCGCAGATCGTCGTCGAGACCGCGCTCTCTCCGGTACGCATCGTCGTCGATGATCCTCGCGTCATCGGCATGATCGCGTCTGCAGCCGTCGATCTCCGGGACGACGAAGCGACGGACGTATGGGACATGCTGGCGCGCTGCGGCGTTCTCGCCGGCTCCGACGACTCGCCGTCGCTGGCAATGTGGGAGTTTCACGAGATGCTGTTCCATTCGCGCAGCCGCGGCGGCGGCATCTACGGCCCGCGAGGCGCCACATTCCACTTTCGCGGCAAGGTGGACCCGCTGCCGGAAGCGAAGCCCCCGATGTCGGATGAGTGGCTGGACCTCGCCGTTCCCGACGACCACCTGATCGAGCCGCTCGACCAGTCGCTCGCAAGCCGCCGATCGGTGCGGACCTTTGCCGAAGCGCCGATCACGTGCCGTGAGCTCGGCAAGTTTCTCGACCGCACCGCCCGGGAGATCGACGGCAAGCGGCCGTATCCCTCGGCCGGGAAGAGCTACGAGCTGGAGATCTACGCCGCCGTCGCCGCCTGCGACGGCCTCGGCCCTGGCCTCTACCAGTACGCGCCGCGCGAGCATCGGCTCTACCGCTGCGATGCCGATCCGAAGCTGACGGCGCGCATCGTCGCGCACGCCGTTGCGACCGCCGGCAGCGGACCTCTGCAGGTCGTGATCGTCATCGCGGCGCGTGTCAACCGTGTCTTCTGGAAGTACGAGGCGTTCGGCTACGCGCTCATCCTGCAGGACATCGGCGTCGTCTATCAGACGATGTATCTGGCCGCCAATGCGATGGGGCTCGGCGGCTGCGCCCTGGGCGACATCGACGCACCGGCGTTCGAAGCCGCCACCGGTCTCGACTTCCGCGAGGAGCCGGCCATCGGCGGCTTCATCCTCGGCCGCGCAGCACCTTGAGCATCGCCTCGCCGTGCGGACTTCCCCAGCCGCTTGCCGGGTCCCATCCCTTCCTGGCTCGCAAATGTCCGATATTCCCCTTCGTGATATCGCGAAGCGCCTTCCGTAAGCCGCCCTCGTACAACAGGGGATTGATCAAGCCCACCGGGCAACCCAGAGCCTGATTGAACACCGCGATCAACGCGGCCCACAGCGGAGCGGCCGCGCTGGTCCCTCCGGCTGGGATTTCCGTTCCGCTCGCGAGCACGCAGAACGCCGGATCCAGATTGGCCTTTGCACAGACATCGGGAATGCCGCGGCCTGTACCGCTGGTGGCGCCGGCCGGAATCCAGTCAGCGGCGTCGATGCCGGCGCTGATCTGCCATGATGGCCGCGGGAACACTTCGCTGAATCCGCCGCCGCCCTGCATCGGAAGGCCGTCCCCGATCGTCTGATTCCAGGCTGTCTCCGTTCCCGCGGTCACGTCGAGCGTGGTCCCGCCGCACGCGAGCACGTACGGGCTGGTGCCAGGGAAGTTGGCCACGAAGGTCAGCTTTGGGGCAGGCGGATAAATCGACGTGCCGTCACCTCTGTCACCGGAGGAGTAGCAGACCGTGACGCCGAGGATTGCCGCGGCCTGGAACCAGCGGTCGAGCACCGGCATCAGTACCGGCGTGGTTCCCGCTTCAGTGGCGCTCCAACTGCACGAAATCACCGACGGCGCGTTGCGCGCATCGGCCAGAGCCGAGGTGACAGCGTGGTATTGGCCCTGATCGTCATCCGTCCCGATCAGCAACAGGAGTGTCGCCTCGGGGGCCAACGTGCCGACGATCTCCAGATCCATCGCCGTCTCCCACGTCCAAATTGTGGTTTGGTCCGACACAACTCTGGTGGGGACCGGTTGATTCGGGGGCGGCCAGAACGGCCCATGCAGAGCCAGTTCCGCCAGTGGCCTCATCGCGGCCGGCGTAGCGGGCTGATTGGTGGCGCCGGAGATCGTCCTGACGCGAAGCGCAGGCGGAGACACTCCGATTCGCTTGAAGTAGTTGGTGTAGTCAGTCTTTCTGATTCCGCCGCCGAGCTCGATCACCGCCACGCATTGTCCTTTGCCTTGGTATCGAGGTGGAAAGCCGTACACCTTGCGCAACTCGCGGAGATTCAACTCCGTCGGACTGGCGGGTCCGCGCCTGGCCAGTTCAGGCTCCGCGCTCGGGATATTGTCGAGTCCAAGGACCGCTTCGACGATCGGATAAACCGACGCCGTGACCTGCGGGCTTCCGCGATGGGACCGGAATACGCCGAACGGATGCTCGACGCCAAAAAACGTGACCCCGAACGCCTTCTGCAACTGCGCGAGCGTGCCGGAGACAACGACACAGCGCCGCCACGAATCCGATGACACCGTCTTCAGTCCGTGAGCCCTGCCGAAGGCGCTGACTTCCTCGAGCTCAGCGGGCGAGGCGCCCCACGCTTTCCCGAGCTCGGCACGAGTCAGGTATTCGCGATCCTTCGGCAGACCGCTGATCGATTCAGCAAGGAGCTTGCTCCACTCAGCGTTCGAGCCCTTGGAGCGCACAACCACAGTGACATTGGCGATCTCAGACAAGTCGATGTCCACGCGCTTGAATGAGCGCGGCAGCCGGCGAGGCTTGTGTCCGCGGATCGTAATACGCCGTTCGCTCGTGGCCATGTCAGTCTCCCATCTGGAGTTTCTTCAATCCTTGTTCGAGTCGATTGAGAACACCTGTATCTATGGAGTGACGCAAAGTAGGAATTTTCCCCCTACCCGGACCAACAGGGACCACAAGGTTCATGGGTTGTGCGCGCGGAAACGTTCTCGCTTCAGTATGCTGCGCGCAATGCCCGGCCCAATCCCTTCCGACGTCGTCGTCGGTCTTCTCACAGAAAACACGACTCGCATGCTCACGCAGGCGATCCGGCTCGTCCGGTCGATTCGCTGGTTCAGCGGGGAGCTCGCCGGAGCTCGCGTGGTGGTGTGCGGTGTTGGTCCGCTGGAATCGAGCGCGCGCGAAACGCTCGACGCGCTCGACGCCGAGGTTCGCACCGTCACTCGTTTTCATCCTGCAAATCCGGCTGGCAATCGTCTGCAACTCTTTGCGGAACTGCTCAACGCTCCGCAGAAACTCCTCTTTCTCCTCGATTGCGACACCATCGTCGTTCAGGACCCATTGCCATTTCTGAACGGCGAGACGTTTCAGGCGAAGATCACGCCGACACCGACGGTCAGCGACGAGGTCTTCGATCGTCTCTTCGCGCACTTCGGCATGCGGAAACCACCTCGCTCGCACATCACTGCGTTTGACGGCGCGGCTACCATTCCCTACTTCAACACCGGAGTGCTCGCCATCCCGACGGCGATGGCCGGAACCCTGGCGGCGTCGTGGCGCAAGTTCAACAAGGCACTCGCTGATGATCCGCAACTCTCCGCCCCATGTCAGCGGCATATGCATCAGGCCAGCCTCGCTCTGGCGCTGGCCGAAACCGGCGTGCGGTGCGAGGAGTTGCCGGCGGCGATGAACTATCAGATCAACGCGCAGCACCTCCAGCCGCCTCCCGGTTACGCAGAGACCGATCCGGTGATCATCCACTATCACCATCTCGCTACCGACGATGGATTTCTGCTGCCGTGTACCTATCCGCGCGCCCAGGAACGGATCGAGATGTTTCACCACCGCTTACGCGCCGAGGGATTCGTTTCGAAACAGAGGCCGGCTCACGAGGAGTCATCGCGGCCGGTCGTAGTCCTGGGGATGCACCGTTCCGGTACGTCGCTCGTGGCGCAGCTCCTCAATGCGCTGGGCATCTATGCCGGTGAGCCCGACGAGCTCGCTCCGCCGGACATCTTCAACCCCTCGGGATACTGGGAGCACCGCAAGGCCGCGGAGCTCAACCGCGAGATCCTTAGTGCGCTCGGCGCGAGCTGGATCAACGTCGCGCCCGCGGACGTTTCGAGGCTGCCGGACGACCAACGGGAAGTCTTCCTCTCCCGTGCGAAGGACATCGCGCGATCGCTGCAGGCCGGCGGTGCGTTTCTGGTCAAGGATCCGCGGATGTCGTTACTCTTCCCGATCTGGCGCGATGCGCTGCCGGACGCAATCTGCATCATCGCCTGGCGTGAACCGATGGCCGTTGCGCGCTCGGTGGCGACGCGCGACAGACTCCCGCTCGTCGCATCCATCGACTTATGGGAGCACTACACCCGCACGCTTCTCCGCGACACGGAGGGACTCCCGCGCCTGCTCGTTTCGTATGAAGAGCTGCTGTCCGATCCGATCCGAGTCGTACGCGACCTGCATGATGCGTTGACTCGTTTAGGCGTTCAGGGATTGATTGTCCCCTCCGAGGAGCGCATTCGGCAGATCGTCAATCCCGATTTCAACCGCAGCGGGCGGCGGGAGGAGGATGACCGCAGGCTACTCGATCCGGAGCAACTCGCGCTGCTGGATGGCTTGCGTACGGGTGCAGTCCTCCGCGAGCGCGTAGCAGCAACGTCAGCCCGAACTCTGGAAGTGCTCGTGGGCCTCGGCGAGAGAGAGAAGCTGGAAAAGTCGCTGGCCGCGATGAAGCAGCGACTGGCGGTTCGAGACCGGCTCCTCACCGAGGTATTCGAATCGCGGAGCTGGAGGATCGGGCACGCTGTGACGGGTCTTCTGCGATTCCTGCGCCGAGGCAAATCGGTTTCAGCGAAGGACCGCTGGGAGGAATTGCGGCGGGGGTAGTTCTTCTAACTGCCTTGCGAGGCGTCAAAGGCGAGCAACTCTGCACCGGCAGGTCGCTTACTCGTCTTCATCACGGCCCTTTCGAATGCCCTTGAGTCGCTCCAAATCAGGCAAGTCCTTCTCCGGACTTCCTGTGGCTCGTTTCATCCTGATCAGTTCCTCCACTCCGGCGAAATGCGTAGGTACGCCAAGGAACTCGCTTGCGACGCGCCCGTTCCACACATCGGACCACGCCACACCGGGAACGCGACTGTGGATCTCTACCCGCAGGAGGGAACCGAAGGAGAGGATGTCTCCCGAGATGAAGTCTTCGGCAGGGTACTCGGGCTCGAAGGAGCCCCAGTTGGCGACCGCGCGTCGCGCTCGGACGGCGTTCTCCAACGTTGGCTCGATCAGGACGTCGAGATCACGGGTCGTTCGATAGGGGACGTGCGCCAGCACCGCAATCCCCCCGATCACTACATAGCCCACGCCTTCTCTGTTGAGTGACTCGAGGAAATCGGCAAAGTCCTTCGTCACGATCCAATCCTCTTACCGCCCACAACTCATAGGCACCATCGAGTAGCGCAATCAGTGCTTCCATCCGCTCCGCGGGCGTGGCAGCAAGAGCGTCAGCGACTTCTTCTCGAACGATGTCGTCGCGCGAGGCGGTCAGCGAGCGGCGACTCGACCTGGCCCGGCGGTTCGGTTGCGCGCTCTCACTCATCGCTTCATCCTACTCCTCCCAGCAAACCCGATACCTCGCAACCCCGAAACCGCTACAATCTCCCCAATGCCTGTCGTAACCTGTCCCGATTGCGGACGTGATGTCTCCACTGCCGCGGCGGCGTGTCCGCATTGCGGGCGTCCCTCCCCTGCCGGCTTTGCGCCGATCGCGGCATCGGCTGCGACTGTGGCAGCCGAGGAGACGCTGTGGCGCGGCTCGCCATCGTGGCATGTGCTCATCGGAAAAGTGGCGTTGATGATCGTTGCTGTGATCGTCATCCCGGTCGCGGCGGTCCTGGTATCGCGCGTCGGGAGTCCTGAGATGAGCGGAAACATCATCACGGTCGGCGAGTGGCTTACCGTACTCGTGATGGCCTGGCTGATCATCGCGTTCATCATCGCCATGATGCGGTTGCAAAGCACGCTCTACACGATCACCAGCCAGCGGATCATGATCGAGCAGGGGATGCTGTCGAAGAGTCTGAGCGAGATCGATCTCCGGTCGCTCGACGACACCCAGTTCTTCCAGAGCTTCATCAACCGCCTCCTCGGCATCGGCGACGTAACCCTCGTATCGTCCGACAAAGCGCTTCCGGTGACCACGCTCCGAGGCATCAAGGATCCGCGCAGCGTCCGCGAGATCATCCGCGCCCGCGCGTATCAGGTCAGCCAACGCCAGGTCTTCACCCGCGCCACGTAGGAAGCGGCCTTTTCCGTATCATGCCGGCCGCGTCGCGATGCGGATCCTTCTTCTCACTCCCCGTCTTCCATGGCCGCCAATCGACGGGGGGCGCATCGCGATGGGCCGGCTTGCGCTGGGGCTCGCGCACGCGGGAGCCGATGTGGAGATCGTGTCACTGAATCCGCGCAAGCATCGTGCGGCAGTCATAACGGCGCAGCTACCCGTTCAGGCGATCGACATCGATACCTCGCGTGTCGTCGGGCCCGCATTTCGGGCGATGTCGGGCAACATCTCGTTCGTTGCCGGCCGATTTGTCTCCCGCCCATTCCGCGAAGCGATCCGAGCCGCGCTCCGGAGGCTCGAGCCTGACATCGTCCAGATCGAGAGCCCGTTTCTGCTTCCCTATGCGGAGACCGTGAGGTCGGACAGCAGCGCGCGGGTCGCCCTCCGTTCGCTGAACGTCGAGTTCCGCATCTGGGAAGGATTGGCGCGAAACGAGCGCAATCCTCTGCGCCGGTTCGCCCTTCGGCGCGTTGCAGCGTCGCTCCGCGCGTTCGAGCTGCGGCATCTCGATACGCCCGACGCCGTCATCCCCATCTCACCTGCCGACGCGGACGATTTCCGCAGCCTCGGCTGCAGCAGGCCGATGCACGTGGTGCCGTGCGGCATCACGCTCTCCGATCCTGCGTCCGACGGGCCGGAGGCGGGAACGGTCGGGTTCATCGGCTCCCTCGACTTCCGCCCGAATCAGGACGCGGTGACGTGGATCCTCGATGAGATGTGGCCGCGCGTGATCCGGCTGGCTCCCGAGGCGCGGCTGTCGATCGCCGGGAGTGGACCGCCTGACTGGCTGCGAAAGCGTGCACACGCGCTGAACATCGAGATCCTCGGGGACGTCGACGACGCGCAGGCATTCATGCGCAGGATGTCGGTCGTGATCGCACCTCTCTTCGCCGGCGGCGGTATGCGGATCAAGGTCCTCGAGGCGATGGCCCTGGCGAAGCCGGTCGTGGCTACCGCTCTCGGTGCGGGTGGGATCGACGTCGAGACCGGGCGCGACATAATCCTCGCCGAGGATCCAATGGCGTTCGCGGACGCGGTCTCCCGTTTGCTGCGCGACGCCGGCATGGCAGCGGCTATCGGCAACGCTGCTCGCAACACCATCAAAGAGCGATACGACAGCGACACGCTGGCGCGAGGCCTGCTGCGTTTCTACGAAGCCTTGTCTTGATGTCGTTCCCAACCGCAACTCACAGCGCCGGCTGTTCTGCTGCGGGAGTCTTGCCGGGAGAGCACTAAGGTGCGCAAACGCACTTTGGCCAAGCTCTCGGCGCTCTCGGCCGGCGGGGTCGATGCATTCGCCGAGCTCTGAGAGGCGAGAAGCTGGTGCCGGTAGCCGAGCTATTCGAGATTGCCCGCGGCACATGTCGCATTCACCAGAGCGGAATGAGGTAGGGGTTCTCGATTCAGCCCTGTGAGACGGCTCACCTACGAAGCTTGTGCGCGGCACGCCTCAGCGCTTTCGTTTCAGCGCGGCGGAAGACCCAGCTCCAGCCGATGCGCATCCATGCCACGCCTAAAAGAATGATGCGCGCGGCGAACGCCCATCGGCGTCCGTAGTGCGTCGTGCCCCAATCGAGGAGATCGGGCCAGAGGAGTTCGGGATCGTGGCGCAGCGCGTTATCGCCCGCGATCGTTCCGCCCAGGCCGTGGACGACGCGCGCGTTCTCGACGATCCGTACCTGCCAGCCGGCATCGCGTGCGCGCAGGCATAGGTCGATGTCCTGGCAGTAGAAGCGATACCTCTCGTCGAGAGGCCCAGCGACGTTCCAGACCTCGCGACGAAAGGCCATCGCGGCACCGCTCACCCAATCGACTTCCCGCCGCGTCGCGCCGGTGGTTTGGCGGCGGAAGAAACGCGCCAGGCTGCCGGCACCGCTGACGACGCCGATCATCCACGGCAGTGTCGGTGTCGGGCCACCGCTCCACTGCGGTGTGCCGTCTTCGTTGAGGAGCCGCGCACCGGCGACGCCGAGAGTGTGGTCAGCGTCGAACGCTTCCAGAATGGCGCGAAGGGCACCCTCCCCTACGAACGCATCGCTGTTGAGCAGAACGATGATCCGGCCGTTCGCGGCCTTGACCCCGCGATTCGCCGCCGGCGCAAAGCCGCAATTCGACTCCATCCGCACGACCTGAACCGATGGCAACTCCCGCGCAAGCATCTCCGCGGTCCCATCCCGCGAGCCGTCGTCCGCCACGATGACCTCGGATCCGTCCGGCATCGACGCGAGCACGGCGCGGCAGCAGCGGAGCGTCATCGACGCAGTGTCGAACGTCGGAATGACGACGGAGAGGCCGGGCATGCGGGGATACGTTACCGCGCATTGTGTCGTGCGATCATCACCGCCTTGTTGTTCATCTTCGAGAACGCCGTAGTGCTCGTGATGTTGCTCGTCATAGCCGGAGCGACGGGCACGGCTGTGATGGGACCGCGCGCGCCGCTTGCCATGCGATTGGCTCTCGGAATGGCCGTCGCCGGTCAGCTCTTCGTCCTGCTCGGCACGTTCGGCGCTCTGCGGCCGTGGACCCTCGGCGCCTTCGCCGCGATCGCCATTGCGGCGGCCACGCTGCGGATGTCGATGACGGCGATCCGCTGGAAGCTGCTCGTCGCGGCCGCAATTGCGGCGACTCCGCTGTTCCTGCTCGCTCTCTATCCGCCGGTTGCATTCGACGAAACGCTCTATCACCTGCCGTTCGTGAAGGCGATGGCAGGTTCGGGCGCGATTCGCTTCCTTCCCGGACTGCGATTTCCTGCATTCCCGCAGATTCACGAGTTGCTGTGCGTCCCGGCGTTTCTCCTGTCCGGCGATACCGCCACGCACCTCGTCGCGCTGGCCGAGGTGATCACTCTCGCCGGACTGCTGATCGAATGGCCAGATCAGAGGATGGCCGGTTCTCTCGCTGCGGCGCTCGTCCTCGGAAATCCGATTGTCATTCAAATGGCAACGGTCACCCACACGGAAGCGGCCTTGATGCTCTTCGTCGCCGCCGGCTTCTATTGTCTCGATCGCAACACCGCCGCAGCGGGATTTCTCCTCGGGACCGCTTGCAGCGTTAAGTACCTCGGCTGGTATTTCGCCGCGGCCGCGGTTGTATACCTGCTGCTGTTCGGCACAAACCGCCGTCGCATGATGCCGCTCTTCTTCGGTGCGTTCGCGGTTGCAACGCTTCCAATGTACGCACGTATCGCCGCGCTCACCGGCAATCCGGTCTTCCCTTTCATGCCGAAGGTGTTCGGATCGAGCCCCTGGACGATTCCGCTGCCGGATGCGAGCGCGCCCGGCACACGCATCGTCAACGCCCTGCGAGTGTTCTGGGACGTCACCTTTGCCCGCGAGCACCTCAACATGCAGCCACCCTACTCGCCGCTGTTCGCAGTGGCGATGTTGATCACGCTCATCGCCGCGGTGAGGGGTCGCCGCGCAGCTTTCCTCTGCGCGCTCTGCGCAGGCTACATCGCGATCTTCACGTTCCTGCCGCAGGACTCACGCTATCTGTTGCCGCTGATGCCCCTGGTCAGCATCGCGGCGGCAATCGCTGTCACGCCGTTGCTCCAAAGGAAACACCTCATCGCGTTGACGTTGCTCGCGATCGCGCCGGGGGTTGCATATACGGGATATCGCCTCGCGCGTCAGTGGCCTCCGCCAGTCAACGCCGCGCAGCGTGAGCAATATCTGGAGGCGCACATCCCGGAGTATCGAGCGCTGGAGAGGCGCGGCTCCGGAAGGATCTACGTCTGCGGCGCAGAACAGTTGAAGTATTTCGGAGGCGATGACTTGCTGGGAGAAGTAGGAGGTCCACTCGGCAATCAGACGATCATCGGTGACAGTCGCGACACGGAGCAGTTGTGGCTCACGCTCACGAACCTTCGCGTCTCCTACCTGCTGGTATCGCGAGCCCATTGCCCAATCGCCTGGAAGCACCTTCCCGCCGAGCCACGATTCGAGCTTGTCTACATGGACGCCGGCGCGACGCTTTGGCGAGTGCGACCTCGAGCCGAGCGGTTGGCAGCTCGTCACTTGGTGATGGCTGACCGGTGAGCGGCACGCCGGCGGAGCCGGCAACTGGACGCTACTCCATCTCGAGACTCGAGAATGCGGAGACCCCGACAGCAGGGCGGGCGTATGGCCCACCCTGCCGTCTGCAAGGATCAGTGAGTGAGCTTCATCGACGGGTCGCCGAACAGCATCCACGAGCGGCGGACGTCGAGATCGGGGCTGGCTTGCTTGGCGAGCCGGATCACGTCGCCGAGCGTCAAGTTGGGCTGAGCGAAGAGCTGTCTGAGGAACTCCTTGTTCATGAGGAACTGCGGATAAGGATCCGTGAGCGAGGAGGAGCTCCAGACGGCGACGGCTCCTCCATTGGGTGCCTTGATCAGCGCTGCGCCGAGGTTCTCGGTGTACGGATCGAGGTAGGTGTTGAGGCAGGTCATCCCCATGACCACGGGCAGCTTCGTTCCGTTCGTCAGGTTCGTGGCGTCGCCGGAATCGAAGACGTCGCTGCTCCAGAGCTCAACGGAGCCGTGACCGAGATAGTCGACCAGGAGCGATCCGGAATTGAATGCGTTCACGATCGTGGTGTGTGGGGAAGGATCGCTGCCGATCTTGATCGTCTGAGTCGTAAAGGACAGCGGGAGGAGCGATTTCGATACCGCGGCCTCGGTCTCGAAGTCGAACGTCAGCGGCGTATCGGCGATCATCACGGCGCTGTGTGCCCACGAACCTGAAGGCGTACCGCGCGAGGTGATCTTGCCAACCACCGCCGCGGCCTCGGCAGCCGTTCTGACTGGAAGGCGGCCGATCGCCAGCTCCGGGATGCCGTCATTGTTGAAATCGACGAACCAGTCGTCGGACGGAGCCCTGAGGAGCACCGTCGGCACGGTCTTGGTCGGGACGAAGTCGAACTCACCCTGCCCGAGGTAGCCGCGCGGGTCAAGGCTTGCGTCGCCGAGCAGCAGCACGTACTTCGGTGCGCGCGTCCATGTTGACGTCGCCCCGAGGAACGATCGGATCGAATCCGGACTCTTGATCCCGAAATTGTACTCGTCGTAGATGTCTTCGACGTCCACGATCGCGGTGAGAATTCCGCCGGCGTCGCGCACGGACTTGAGGGCCGCGGCCGAGGCACTGAAGGAGGAGTTGGTGATGATCAGAAGATCCGCCTGACGGCCGGCCGGGTTAGACCAGCTCGAGGGTGTGTTGGCGGCCAGCGACGCTGGAACCGGCGTCAGCACACGGTCACTCGAGAAGACGACCACGGTGTCTGAGGTTGCGGATGGCGGCGTGGTGAATGTTGCCTTGAATCCGCCGCCGGACGGTGCGACGACAACCTCGAGCCCGTGAGGCTGGAATGGATCGGTGACGTCGAGCGCCCGAATCGAGCTGGATGTGAAGCCATCGACGGTGATCTGCTGCGAACCGGGGACTTTGACCTCGAGCAGTCCGTTGTCAGCCTTGAGGAGATGCTGATACGTCAGTGTCGCCGAGACGAGCGCGGAGACGTCGTTGTCGCCTCCGAGCGCGGCCAGCGTCAGGGTATCCGTACCGTTGCTCAGCGAGGACTGCGGGAATGAGAACGAGACGGTCTTCTGCTCGAGGTTGCTGAGCAGTGCGTTGCCAAGGAAGTGTCCATTCAATTGCACGCTGATCATGTGCTGGATACCGTCGGTGCCGCCCTGAATCACGAGCTGCAGCGTGGCGTTGACTCCCGAAGGATCGAGGTTCGCGGCCGTGAGATCCTGGGAGACCGGAGTGGTGCTGATGACCGGCCCGAACATGTTCTCTCCCTCTCCGGTATTCGTCAGCTCGGCGACGTAGATATTCCGGTCAATTCGCTGGAAGGTGAACGGAACGCCACTACCAGAGAACGGGGATCCGCCTTTGTTCTTGAGCAGGTCGAACTTGGCTGTGTTGTTGTCGGCACGCAGCCAGTACGTCCGCGCTCCTGTATAGGGCGTATCGACCCCGAGGGCGTAAAACTCGATCGAGTCATTCGGTCCGAACTTGTTGCCGTTCGCCGAGTTGAAAACGATGGGAATCTTGGTGCCCTCGCAGAGTAGCGCGAGCTTCTTCGCATCGTTGGGTGGGTTGAAACCGGCCGCGGTCATGGCAGCAGCCGTGAGCCTGTACCATCCCTCGTTCGTAATATTGATCTTGAGCGCGGTTCCCGCAGCGACGTCATGCTGCACACTGATCTGCGCGGCGGTGGGCAGGGGCAATGTGACCGGTTGCAATGCTCCGATGCCGGCCGCCGTCACCTGCACCGGATCGGAAGGTGTGAGCTTCGAGAGCGGAACGGAGTCCACCTCGCCCGGCGTGTTCGACGGAACGAGTTTCGTCGTGACAGGACCATTGATCGTCGCGACACCGTGCGTGTCGACGTCCTCGAGCGAGTACTGGGCGAACGTGTTCGGCGAGGGAAGCGTGTCGTGCAGGCGGTACGAGTAGCCCGCCAGCGGATGGACTTTGCTCAGGAATGCCGAGCCTGCGATGAGTGACTTGTTGATCCTGGTCCGCGTGCCGTCGACGGTGCGGTAGATGTTGAAGCCGAGGTTGTCGGCCTCGAAGCTGGTCTGCCATTTCACCACTACGTTGTTCCCAGTCTGCTGGGCCTCCAACAAGCGCAGCTTGACGCGCGTGACGATCGTCGACAGAAGTGCATATCCAAAGTCGATCGGAGCCGAACTGACCGTAAGCCCGCCCGCTGTCGAGGAAGCATTCGTCGTCAGAACGAGGTGCGTGTTGTCTGTGACGCTGGAAATGATGAACTGGACGCCGTTGATCAGAATGGGATCGTTGGCGCGGTAGCTACCAACGAACGTTGTACCAGTACCGACTACGTTTGGCGAAAGGTTGGTTGTGGCGACGGTACCCGGACTGGCCGTGAGATCCATCGCCTCGACGCTGTTACCTTGATTGACGCCCGAGAGGAGCCCCTCGGACTTTTCCCACGTTCCGCCGAACCCAACCAGATTGCCGTTTCTGTCCGTGACCTTGACTTCGTAGGCAGAGTTTGCCAGCCCGGTGAACGAATAGAAGCCGTTGGCGTCGGTGGTCGCTGTCTGGCTGGCCGTGGATCCCCTGGCGTAGGCGAGACCGCCCGCCGTTGCTCCGAGGTAGACCGACGTCAGCGTGAGATGCGTGTTGTCGGTGATGCTGGAGACCGTGTACGGGACGCCGGCGATCGTGATCGGATCGCCCGCGGAGAACGTCGTGAACGTCGTGCCTGTGCCGACAACCGCGGTGGAGTTGTTGGTCACGGCGACAGTTCCGGGACCGGTGGTCATCGGTATGAGGTCGACCGTCACCCCCGACATCCCGGTCTCGCTGTTGCCGATGATCCCGTTCTTGTCGGTGTCGTTCCAGAGCTTGCCGGTGATCGAACGCTGGGAGACGACGGGAACCTGGAATCCGAAATCGCGATCGAAGGCGTTACCGGAAGCGGAGATGGTCGCCCCGAGCTGGGCTCCGGGCGCCGTCGCGTCGCTGTCTGGCCGGCCGTAGGTCTTACCGGCACCCGTCGCCTGCCCGAAGGTTGTTGAGAGGGTCAGGTGGGTGTCGTCGGTAATACTCAGAATCGTGTACGTTGCAGGCACTCCGGCGGTGGTGATCGTGATGGTGTCACCGGGGCTGAACTTCGTGAACAAAGTACCGGCGCCGACTACTGCCGCCGAGGCGTTCGTCGCCGTGACGGTTCCGACGCCGGTGCCGATGTAGGTGGAGCCGGTTGGGTTCTGCACGCTCACGACGTAGCTGCCGTTGGCGAGGCCCGAGAAGATGTACTTACCGTTCGCGTCCGTCGTAGCGCTTGCGAAGAATACCGGCGTCCAGTAGGCCACTCCGGCGACGGTGGCCGGGATCGTGGTGAGGGTCAGGTGCGTTGCGTCCGTGACGCTCTGAACCGTGTAGTCAACACCACTGATCGTAATGGTGTCGCCGGCCTTGAAGAGGGTCGTGAACGAGGTGCCGGCGCCGGTCACCACAGCCGAGGCGGCGGCGGTTGACACGGTTCCCGCGCTGGCCGGGTTGGCGTTGAATGCCACATTGGTCGAATTCGTGATCGATCCCGAAGTAAGCGTGAGACTGGTGTTGCTGGCGATGCTCTGGATGATGTACTCGTTGGCGCCGAACGAGATCGGCTCACCAGCGTGGAAGTCGCGGAAGGTCGTGCCGGTGCCGGTCAGCGTGGTCGAGCCGATCGTCGTGGTGACGGTGCCTGTTTCCGCGGCCAGATCGATGATGCCGTTGGCGTTGGCGTCCTTGGCAATACGGACGACTACACCGGCGATCCCTGCTTCTCCCGCGTCCTGGAAGCCGTTTCCATTCACGTCATTGAAGACCGTGTCGCCGATTGCCCGGCTGACCGTGAAACCGTAGCTCGGCAATGCCGAGCGATCGATGTTGGCACTGACGTTGGGCTCGGAGCGCTTATCAGCGAGCGCGTAGCTGGTGGTCCCCAGGTAGTTCGTCAGGACGCCATTGGTGTCGGTAATCCTGGTCGTGTAGTCGGCACCGCCGCCCGTCAGACCGCTGAACGTGAAGGTGCCGTCGGCGGCGGTGATGGTCGTGCCGATGACGTTGAGACTGCTGTCCAGAAGCTCGACGGTGACCCCTCCGATCCCCGACTCGGTGGTGCTGTCGAAGGTACCAAACGATGTGTACGGCAGGCCTGCTGCGGTCACCTGAGCAAAGTTGGCGGTGAGGGTGAGGTGCGTGTCATCGGTGATGCTGGAAATCGTGTATGCGTTGCCATTGATCTTGAAGGCATCGCCAGGATTGAGATTCTTGAACGTCGTGCCTGTGCCGATGACCGCGGGGCTACCGTTCGTCGCGGAGACGGTTCCAGGGCCAGTGTTGAAGCTCGTATCCCTGAAGACCCGATCCTTGATGGAGAAGGTCGTGCCGGCGTTCGGCAGGTATCCGTAGTCGGCTGACAGATACGACAGTCCCCCGAATACGTTCACAAACTTGGTCGTGCTGTTAGGGCTGCCGGGTGATGGGGTGGTGAGTGTGTAGCCCGCGGGTGTCCTGGCGGTGACGAAGTAGACGTCGAAGCCGCCCGCGGGACTGATGCCGGTGAAAAGGTAACTGCCGTCGGATGCGGTCCTGGTCGGAACCTTGTAGAACAGTCCGGCGTTCGTGGCCGCGGCGTACGTCGTGGTCAGATTCAGATGGGTGTTGTCGGTGATCGTGTTCACCGTGTACGTCACACCGGCGATGGAGATGGTGTCGCCGTTCTGCAGATTCGTGAATGTCGTGCCGGTACCGACCACGGCGGTCGATCCGTTGGTCGTGGCGACGGTTCCGGCGCCCGCGACAAGAGTGTCCACCAGTGTGTCGGTTCCGATGTCGAGCACGCCGTTGCCGTTGACGTCGTGATAGAGCTTGACGGTCACACCGGCCAGGCCTATTTCGCCCGGGTCGTGGATTCCATTGTCGTTGGCATCGACATAGGCCGTGTCGCCGAAGATGGCCGTACCGGAGGAAGCGACATAACCGAGGTTCGCCTGGTTATAGTTCTGACCGGAGACGAGGTTGAAGACGGTCGAGCGGTTGTTCGTGTTCCCAACAGGGAATGACTGGGTGAGGCCGTTCGGGAGCCCGTTGGGATTTCCGTTCGCCGTGGCTTCGACGTAGTAGCCGGTGCCCGGTGCGACTCCGGTAAAGAGGAAGCGGCCGTTGGTGTCGGTTAGGGCGGTGGCGACCGGCGTCCCAAACTGGTCTTTCAGAGTGACGGTCACGTTTTCGAGGCCCGGCTCGCCGATGTCCTGCGCGGCGTTGCCATTGGCGTCGAGCCACAACCGGCCGGCGACCGTGCCTGTCCCTACCGTCGGTGCGGCCACGATGTTCGTGACCGGGTTGCTGCTGAGCTGAATGGGAAGCTGGACCGAGGACGTCGAGGAGGTGTTCGTCACCGAGGTCTGCCCCGTCGGGAAGGGGTTGTTCACCTGGACGTTGACGGTTGCGGTAAGGCTCTGTCCTCCCACCAGCGCGTAGAGCGAGCTGGCGGAAAGCATGTTTGGAGGATTGGAACCGGCGACGGCAACGTCATACGTGATCGAGACGTCGTCGATGAAGATGTTTTCATTGGCCGCGGTGTAGTTGCCGGCTGTCAAGGTGAAGCGGATGGCAGTGTTCCCGGAGATCGAGCCGGAGATGTCGAAGCTGGCTGTGCCGGTCGATGCCCCGGTGATCCCGGTGATCGTACCGAGGGCGCCGAACGCACCTGCCACTCCGGCGGTGCCTACCTGGATCGTGAATACGTCCGCCGCATCGACACCGGTATCGGTTCGGTACTTGAACGTCAAACGCGCGGCAGTCGCACCGGTCAGACTGACGGCGCGTGAGATCGTCGGTTGGGTGTTGTTGGCGTTGTCCATTGCCAGCTCGCCGCCGGCGTTGATCTGAATGTCTCCCTGAGTGGGCAGGTTATTCGTCGCGCCGCCGCCCGTGTCGAGCGTTTCTGTCCAGTTCCCGCTCCAGTTCCGGGTCCCGACATTGAGGTTGTAGGCCTGGCTGTTGAAGCTGTCCCCCACTGTTGACCGGCTGAGCGTGGTCGTCCCAGCGACATCAGATAGACCGGTGGGCAGAGCGTCATAGATCGAGATGCCTGTCAGGGGGTTGGTGCCAGCCCCCGCGGGATTGGTGACGACTGTCGTGTAGGTGAAGGTGTCGCCAGGAAAGAGCGACGTCGATGTCGGTACGCTCGAGCTCTTGGTGATCTGGACGCTACCCGAGGCGACGTACGTGAAGTCGCTGGCGGTGAACGTTTGCGTGACGGCCGGGCTCGATCCGACGGTTCGCGTGCCGGTGGTCAACACCCTGTTCTGGCTCAGCGATCCGTTGGCGAAAACCGATGCGGTGGCGGCTCGGAACGTAATCGTGACCTGCTGGTTGGCGGCCATGCTCCCGCCGGTCTGGGCTGTGGACCACGTCAGAATGTAAGGCCCAAAATAGCTCAGGCCGGCCGCGGTTGCCTGGGCGTAGTTGGTCGTCAGCGTGAGGTGCGTGGCGTCGGTGACGCTCAGAATGCTGTACGCCGTCGCCACACCAGCGACGTTGATCGTGAATGAGTCACCGGCGCTGAAGTTCGTGAATGTCGTTCCCGTACCGACCACGGCCGCCGAGCCGTTTGTCACGGAGACCGTTCCGATGTAAACGCCTCTGGTCGTGACCGCCGGCTCAACTCCCGCGCCCAACCGGAAGTACGTCTGCCCGGCGCCCAGGTTCGGCGCTGTGGTCGTCAGCGTGAGATTCGTGTCGTTGGCGATGGCCTGAATGGTGTATCCCACCCCGGCGATGGTGATGGGATTGCCCACGGCTAACGTGGTGAAGGTCGTACCGGTGCCAACCACCGCAGTCGTTCCATTGATGGCCACGGTGCCGGGCCCCGACGTGCTGCTGCTCGAGGTCAGGTCGGCCTTGGTGATGGTCGTGAACCCCGGAACGTACTGCCAGTTTGGGGGCATCGTGTCGACGATGCCTACGCCGTCGACGTCATACGCCACTGTGTTCGCCTTGATGGTGAAGTCGGTAGTCGATCCGGCCGCGGTCGCGACGATGGTCGGATTGGCGCTCTTGCTCGTCGTCAGGACGAGTGAGACAAAATCGGTGCCGGGCAGCGCCACATAGCCGAGGTCGAGGTTGGGTGTAGGAGTCGTCGCGGTGTCGGCGTTTTCACCGTAAGCCATCGAAAAGACGCCCGTGGCCCAGAAGCGGGAGCCATCGAGAGCGCCGGACGCTCCCGGAGGTATGAACTGGCTTTGGAGCCGGTTGAGCGTGTAGGTCTGATCGGGCACGCCGTCGTTGTTATAGTCGACGAAGACCTGCGTGTTGTCCTGAGCGACGGTGAGGAAGATGCCGTTTCCATTCGTCGGTGCTGTGGTGAGCGGCAGAGAACCAGGCGACCAGCCGAGGAAATGCTCCTTGTAGAGAAACGTCGTCGGCAACAGGCTGAAGCCCCACTCGAAGGCCTGACCCGTTGGAGTCCCCTGACTCGTCGAGTCACCGAACCCGACGCCCCAGAAGGGGCTGGTGGCACTGAAGTAGAGACCGGAGCCGGCCGGAACGGAGGGGTTCGCTCCGATAGCACGGTTGTACGACTGCGCGCTGTTGGGCGCAACCGCGAACGAACCGGAAGCCGACCGGCTCTGCCAGTTGATCGTCAGCGGTGTGGCGTTCGGGTTGAAAAGGTAATAGTCGGTGACTCCCTTGCCGGCATTCGCCGCCTGCCCAAACGGCGCGTAGTAGTCCTTGGTCCAGAATCCTCGGGGGAACGCACTCAGTCCGCGGGCGGCATATGTCGTTGCAATTCGCCCGGCCACGTATTTCACCTGAAGAGTCTTGTCGCCCTGGATGACCGCGCCGGAATTGAGAGGTCCGCCGCCGGGGAAGGTCGTGCAGGTGGTGTGCAGCGAACAGGCGCTGACACGGTCGAGGAGGAAGGTCTGCCCCTTTTGCAGAGTAACGGTCGTACCGTCGCCGGCGTTGTTCCACGTTGCGTCGCGGTTCAGGTTGAGGATGTCGGGTACACCATCGTTGTTCAAGTCGACTGTGAAATGCGTGTTGTCTTCGGTGGCCTGGATCAGGGAGTAAACGCGCTCGAATCCCGTGAAGAACAGATTGTCTGTCGCGAAGTTATCTTCGCCGAACGGCACCACGTACGTCGTCAACTGCGGCTTGACGGGATAGATCTCCCAGGCATCGCCCTGGTTTCCCGCCCCGCGCGCTTCCATCCAAACGGCGCGCGTCACGGTCACCGGCCCGCCTGCGATGAAGATATGGTCGCCGCCGTCGTAACAGCGGTTACCGGGGTTGGTCTGCCCGGCGCAGGTGCTGGCCGGGTTACGGATATTGGGAACGTTCGACGACTCGAAGATCTTGATGGTGCCGGGGGTGGCCAGCGTGTAGGTTTCGTCGGCAGTCGCGGCCGGGTTGTTCGGATCGAAGTTGTAGCCGTTCTCCCAATGGTCGTAATAGATCGTGGTATTCGCCGACCAGGCGACGACCGACGTGACCGAGTGCATGCCGGTGACTCCGCCATTCACGTCGAGGTCGTTGAAGATGAAGTACATGTTCTGCTCGTCGCCGGGCAGGAAGTACTCGGAGTACCCCGCCGCAGCCTGGCCGAACGCGGCGGCCGCGGAGAGGAGCAGCAGGCACGTGACGAAGATTCTCAGCAGCATCCGGAACTTCCTGTCGTCTCTCATCTCGGTTCTTCCCCCATGCCTAAGCTAGATGCCTTGCCTGCAACATCACTCGCGGTGTATCTCCGTCCCTGCACGATCATCGCCGCGCGCCGATGGCGCTGACTCCGCGGACGAGCCATGCGCCATCTGGAGGAGAACACCAACCTCTTTTCGAGAGGACCCAACTACTTATTGTGCCACATCCTCCCCTCTCCGGCGTGTCCCAGATCACAAATAACGCTTTCCTGCCCAGAGATGGCGGACCGAAAGCGCTGTTGATCCTTATAATGCCCGCCCCCGATGAACCCGCCGATGAACGCCCCGATGAACGCATTGACAAGACCAACGCGCGCGCAACTCGAGGACGTCCTCAATTCGATCCACGACCCTGCGCTCCGCTACGCCGACGTTCGCTGGACGGCGACACACGAACAGCATGTCCGCGTGCGTAACGGAGAAGTCGAGACGCTCTCTTCGACCATCGATCGGGCGATCGGTATCCGGGTGCTGGTAGGCGACGGATGGGGGTTTGCGGCGAACAGCGATACTTCGGAAGAGTCGTTGCGGAAGACGGCGCGGCGCGCGGTCGAGGTCGCCGCGGCGAGCAATATCGCCTCGACGCGGCGCGTCGTTCTGAGCGACATCGAGCCGCATGTCGCCACATGGTCTTCGACCTACGCGATCGATCCATGGTCCATCGCACTCGACCGGAAGATCGAGCATCTGTTGCAAGCGACGGAGCCGATGCGCGGCGACGCCCGCATCCATCAGGTATCGGGCGACATCTCCTGCTATCGCCAGGAGAAGATCTTCGCGTCGACCGCCGGCAGCTATATCGAGCAGACGACGACGGAGATGGGTGGTGGCGTGGAGGCGGTGGCCATCGACGGCAGCGAGTTCCAGCGCCGCACCTACCCCAACGCCTTTGGCGGCGACTATCAGGCCGCCGGCTGGGAGTTCATCGAAGGGCTCAACCTGCGCGGTAAAGGCCTGGAGATTCGCGATGAGGCACTGGCGCTGTTGACGGCGCCGAAGGCTCCGGCGGGACGCTTCGACCTCATCATCGGATCGGCGCAGCTTGCCTTGCAGGTTCACGAGTCATGCGGCCATCCGGCAGAGCTCGACCGCGCCCTGGGGCTGGAGATCTCGCTGGCCGGCGGCTCGTTCCTGCAGCCGTCGATGCTCGGAGACTTCCGCTATGGCTCCGACCTGGTCAACATCGTCGCCGACGCCACGATCCCGGGCTCCATCGGCTCGTTCGGTTTCGACGACGACGGCGTTCCGGCGCAACGCTTTCACCTCATCGATAGAGGGATGTTCGCCGGGTACCTTACGGGACGCGATACAGCGCCGTCGATCGGCAGGGCATCCAATGGAACAGTCCGGGCGGAGACCGCGGCCCGCATCCCAATCATACGCATGACAAACATCAACCTGGAGCCGGGCAGCACGCCGCTGGAGGACATCATCGCTGGCACGAAGCGGGGCATTTTCGTGGAGACGAACAAGTCGTGGTCGATCGACGACCTCCGCCTGAACTTTCAGTTCGGCTGCGAAGTGGCATATGAGATCGAGAATGGCCGCCTGGGCCGGCTGCTGAGGAATCCGCTCTACACCGGAATCACACCGGAGTTCTGGCGCTCCTGCGATGCCGTCGCCGACCGCGCGAGCTGGCAGATCTGGGGCCTCCCGAACTGCGGCAAAGGTGATCCGATGCAGACGATGCGCGTCGCACACGGTGCGCCGGCGGCGCGGTTTCGCAATGTGGAGATGGGGTGAGGGAACACAGATGCGCACCGAACACGACTCTTACGCCATTCTCGACGCTGCGCTGAACGCCGCGCGTGCCACTGGCGCACCCGAGGCGGACGCGGTGTTCGATTCGACCGACCAGAACATCAGCCGGTTCGCAAACTCCAACCTTCACCAGAACATGTCGGAGATCAGCGCGGAACTGACGCTGCGCGTGATCGTCGACGATGCCATGGGGGTGGCATCGACGACTGTGTTCGATGGCGATGAGATCGCGCGAACGGCGGCACTGGCGCGCGAGGCCGCCCGGCACGCGGATCCGCTTCAGAACTTCAGCGGTCTCTATTGCGGTCACGAACCGCTGCCGCCCGTTCGCACCTTCGACGACGCCACGGCGGCGATCGCGCCTGCGGACAAAGCGCGTGCGCTTCGGGAGATGTTCGGCCGCGGTCTCAAATCCGAAGTTCAGTTCGCCGGCGCGTACGGCACAGGATCGTCATCGATCGCGGTGGCAAACACCCACGGCGTGCGGCGCTACTGCACCTTTACGTCGTCCGACGCGACCGTCATCGCGATCCGTGCGAACGCCTCCGGCTTTGCCACCGCCGTCGATCGACGCAACGTCGACGTCGTCACCCTGGGGGAGGAGGCGACGTCGAAAGCGATCCTCTGCGCCGGCACGCTCGAAGACATCGAGCCCGGCGCCTACGACGTCATCCTCGAGCCTCCGGCGACGGTGGAAGTCCTCGATTGGATGAACATGATCAGCCTGGGCGGTTCGTCGTATGACGACGGCTCGTCCTTCTTCGTCGGCAACACCGGCAAACAGATCCTGGGCTCGAACTTCACGCTCGCCGATGACGCTCTCGACGCAGGCTTCCTCCCCTTCCCTTTCGATCTGGAGGGGCTGCCGAAGCGGCGGGTGGTGCTGATCGAGAACGGGATCGTGCGCACCCCAGCGGTCGACAAAGCCTACGCCGACCGTCTCAGCGTTGCCCCGACCGCGACCTGCTGGAGCCTCGGCGGAACAGAGCACGGCTCCGCGTTTCACCTGTCGATCGACGGCGGAGACGCCACGCGCGAGGAGCTCATCCGATCGACGAAGCACGGTATCTGGGTCACGCGCTTCAACTACGTCAACGGCCTCCTGGAGCCGAAGACCGCGCTGATGACCGGCACTACCCGCGACGGCACGTTCCTCATCCGCGACGGCGAAGTCGTGGCTCGCCTGCCGAACCTCCGCTGGACGCAGTCGATCGTCGAAGCCTTCTCCCGCATCGAGGGGCTCACGCGCGAGCGGCGGCGCGTCTCCACCTGGTACAACCAGTTCGGGGGTACGATCGCGCCCGTTTTGAAGATCGGAGGGTGGAACTTTACAGGGAAGCAGGAGAGTCTTGTGGGGTGAACAGCAATGTTGAATGTTCAATGTTCAATGTTGAATGTTCAATGAGAGAACGGGTGCGCCGCCACCATCCGTCTTGCATTCAACATTCAACATTCAACATTCAACATTCAACATTCAACATTTGCTTTTGACTCTCTGATCCGCGCGCCCCGTCACAAAGCACACGATCACCAAAAGCAATGACCCAATACATCCTCCGCCGCTTCCTTCAGATGATCCCGATCACGTTCGGGATCCTGACGCTCGTCTTCTCGCTGATCCACATGATCCCGGGCGATCCGGCGGTGCAGATCGCGGGCGAGGGAGCCCGGCCCGAAGACGTCATCGCTGTGCGCAAATCGCTCGGACTCGATCAGCCGCTCTGGACGCAGTACGTCTACTACGTGACGCACGTGATCCGCGGCGACTTCGGCACGTCGTTCCAGACCAACACCAGCGTGGCGCAGCAGATCAGGCAACGTTATCCGGCCACGATCGAGCTGGCCATGGGCTCGATGTTCGTCGCGCTGCTGGTTGCCTTCCCTCTCGGAGTGATCTCCGCGATCTATCGGAACTCGTGGATCGACAACGTGGCGCGATTCTTCGCGCTCATCGGTGTCTCCATGCCCAGCTTCCTGTTCGGACCTCTGCTCATCATCGTCTTCGCCATCGACCGTCACTGGTTCCCGGTGTCAGGACGCGATGACGGTCTGCGGTCCCTCGTCCTTCCCTCTCTGACGATGGGTCTTGCGCTCTCGGCAATCCTGACGCGCATGATCCGCATCTCCCTCGCCGACGAGCTGACACAACTCTACGTCACGACGGCGGTGGCGAAAGGCGTCACGCGCGGACAGGCAATCTTCCGGCACGCGCTCAAGAACGCGATGATCCCGGTCATTACCGTGCTCGCGCTTCAGTTCGGCTCTCTCCTGACCGGCGCGATCATCACCGAGCAGATCTTCTCCTGGCCAGGACTAGGCCGGCTGTTGCTGACGTCGATCTCGACGCGCGACTACCCACAGGTTCAGGCGTCGATTCTCGTGATCGCACTGACCTACATCCTCGTGAACTTCGCGAGCGATTTGCTGTACGGGGTTGTTGACCCGAGGATCAAGTTGGAATGACGCTCAAACGCCTGCTTCGCAACTTCGCATTCACGTCAGGACTGCTGCTGACTGTGGCGCTGGTCATCGTTGCGGTCGCGGCGCCGCTTCTCTCGCCGTTCGATCCGAATGCGCAGGACACGGCGCGCCGGCTGGAAGCGCCGTCGCGGGAACATCTGCTCGGTCTCGACAACCTCGGACGAGACGTTCTTTCGCGCATCATCTGGGGCGGGCGTGTATCGCTGCGCGTCGGCTTCAGTGTGGTGATCCTGGCCTCGCTCGCCGGCGTCACGCTCGGAGCGATGGCCGGCTACTTCGGCGGATGGGTGGATACGCTGATCATGCGCGTCACCGACGTCCTCCTATCCTTTCCTGGCATCCTCCTGGCCATCGCCATGGTGGCCGTGCTCGGACCGAGCCTGAACAACGTCGTGCTGGCGCTCGTTGTGATCGGCTGGGTCGGCTACGCGCGTCTCGTGCGCGGGCAGGTATTGAAGGTGCGGGAGATGGAGTACGTCATCGCGGCGAAAGCGATGGGGGCGCGTTCGCCGCGCGTCATCGTGCTGCACGTGCTGCCGAACGTGATGAACCCGCTGATCGTGATGGCCACCCTCGGGTTGGCTGGAACAATTCTCTCCGAGGCCGCGCTGTCGTTTCTCGGATTGGGAGTGCAGCCGCCGACTTCGTCGTGGGGAGCGATGCTGAGCTCAGGCCGCCAATACCTCGGCCTGGCGAACCATCTCGCCATCTGGCCCGGCGTGGCCATCATGCTCGCTGTAATGGGCCTCAACTTCCTCGGCGACGGTCTCATCGACGCACTCGATCCGAAGTATCGGGATTTGTAACGAGAGCATCGCGCAGCCAACGTAGCGCCGCCGGCTCGGCGGCTGGACCGCCAGCGGCTCGCTGGCGGTTTCGAGGTCGCCGGCGGGCCGCCGGCGCTACGTGCGTGGTTTCATGAACACGACCACCGCCCGGGCGCTGCCGTCGCGGAACGTTTGTACCGGCACATAGCCGTTGGCTCGAAGCGCATCGAGGCGTGAGGGGACGTCGAGGTCGGTCTCGTAGAGAGCGACGGCATCGGCGTGCACGTCGCTGAGATGCTCGGGGGGCGTGCCGAGGTCAGACATCGCCATCGTGTCGCCGAGGTAGAGCTTGTCGCCGAAAGCCCAGAGTTGCGACGCGGCAATGGAGTGGATCGAGGGATTCGATGCAATCCATCGCGCGGCCATCACCGCCGGCTGCGACTTCCGTGCGATGTAGCGAAGACCGTACAGATCCCACAGCATCGACACCGCCACGAGCGCGACGGCGATGCGGCGGTTACGCATCGATGCAAAGCCGATCGCCGCCACGATGCAGAGGAACGGGATCATCACCTGCAGATAGCGCAGCTCTTTATGTCTGATCGCGGAGAACGCAAGCAGCGGAATGATGATGAACCAGATCGCCCGGCTGCGTCGCGCAAACCAAAGCAGCGGAAGCAGAAACGGCGAACACCACCGCACCAGATTCGCGATGTACCACCACGGCGCCTGGTACTTCACGCGCGACGCGAAGTCAGGCGCGACGAGTGTGAGGTGCGCGAACTTGATCGCGCTGGCGAAGGGCGTGCCCCATGTAAGCCAGTCGTATGCACCGACGGTGAGGAGGATGGAGACGGCGGCGCCCGCAACTGTCATTCCGAGCCGCGTAGACGGCGAGGAATCCCCCACCTCGTTACGCAGCTGGGGATTCCTCGCTGCGGTTGGAATGACAAGCACCACGAGCGGTGCGAGAAACACAATCTCGCTGAAACGATCGGCGAACGCCAGCCCTACCAACGCCCCCGCAATGAACGGCCAGCGCTCGACGATCAGCGCCGCCCCGACGACGCATGCCGCGGCGACGTTTCGCGGGTAGACCGTGCTGCCGAATCCGAGGGGAATCCAATGCGTGGCGAAGAGGAGCGCGGCGGCGATTGCGGCACATTCGTCATCGCACCAGCGCAGCGCCAACCGGTACACGAGCCAGATCGTCAGAGCGGTGAGCGCGATGGATGGCAGCGCTGTGGCGAAGATCGCCGTGGACGTGGACGCACCATGTGCGAGCCAAACTACAGGAGCGACGACGACATCGGGTACGAAGAGGTTGCGGACATCCCACGGATGAAAGTCGAGACCGCGCGCGCGGCGGAAACCTTCCGACAACACCTCGACGTCGTCGCCGGTCAGGAAGCCGAAGTATCGATACGCCAGCCAGAGCTGCACGGCGGAAACGACGGCGATGATCGCAGCCAGCGGCTTACGCATCACCAATCATCGCCAGAAACTCGTCCTCCGTCAGCACAGGCACACCGAGGGCCGTGGCCTTGTCGAGCTTCGATCCGGCCGCCTCGCCGGCAACGAGGTACGAGGTCTTTGCCGACACCGATCCCGAGGGTTTGCCGCCTTCGCGCTCGATCAGTTTGTGGATCTCGTCGCGCGAGAATCGCGCCAGAGTTCCGGTGACGACGAGCGTCTTTCCCGCCAAGCGGTCGCCACGCACAGCAGCGACGTGCGTCGGGGCGACTCCCAGCCGCTGCATCTGCTCCAACCGCACGCGGTTCGCCGGAACCGAGAAGTAGAACGTGACCGATTCAGCCACCTTCGGACCGATCTCCGCCACTTCGACCAACTCCTCGGATGTCGCATTCATCAAGGCATCGATCGAGCCGAAACGATCGGCGAGAAGTTTCGCGGCACGCTCCCCTATCATGCGGATCCCGATGGCGAAGATGACGCGCGACAGTTCCGCGGTCTTCGACTTCTCGATCCCCTCGATCAGCTTGCGCGCCGACAGGTCCCCTTTCCCGGGCAGCTTCGCCACATCCTCCTCGCGCAGTTCGTAGAGCGAGGCATAGTCTGTGATGAGCGCGGCGTCGAGGAGCAGCGCGATGGTCTGGTAGCCGAGCCCTTCGATATCCATCGCCTTCCTCGCGCCGAAGTGGAAGAGCGACTCGAGCACGATGGCCGGACATCCCTGATTGATGCAGCGGATGGCCACCTCCCCCTCGAAGCGGTGCAGCGGCTCGCCGCAGGCAGGACAGTGTGTTGGCAAGATCAGAGGCACTGTCCCCTCGGGCCGTTTGCCAATCAGGACGTCGACGACTTTCGGGATGATGTCGCCGCCCTTCTCGACGATGACGTGATCGCCGACCCGCACGTCTTTGCGCGCCACCTCGTCGAAGTTGTGCAGCGTGGCGTTGATGACTGTGGTCCCGCCGATGTGTACCGGATCGAATTCAGCCGCCGGCGTCACCGTGCCGGTACGGCCGACAGACAGGTTGATCGCGCGGACCACCGTCTCCGCGGCCTCGGGCGGATACTTGAAGGCAATGGCCCATCGCGGAGCTTTGGACGTCGAGCCCAACTCCTGCTGCTGCGCGCGCCGGTTGACCTTGATGACGATGCCGTCGATGTCGAAGGTGAGCTCATGCCGCTGCTCGCGTACGGTTTCGATGAACGCCTCGACAGCCGCCATACCGGCGAAAACATCACGCTTTGGGTTGAGTGGAAATCCCATCGAGGAGAGGAGCTCGTACCCCTGCGACTGCGACGCGACGCGAAGATCATCCGCGGCGACGAGGTGGTAGACGAAGGCGCTGAGCCGCCGCTGCGCGACCAGCTTCGGATCCTTCTGACGCAGCGACCCGGCGGTCGAGTTGCGAGGATTCGCGAGCACAGGCTGGCCCGCTTCTTCGAGCTGTTCGTTGAGGATCTTGAAATCGTTGGCGGAGATGTAGATCTCGCCGCGCACTTCGACCCTCTTGATCTTCGTGTCGATCCTGAGCGGCAGCGCGCGTACCGTGCGGACGTTGACGGTCACATCGTCGCCGCGCACACCATCGCCGCGCGTGGCGGCGCGGGTCAGTCCGCCATTCTCGTAGAGCAGGTCGATGGAGACTCCGTCGATCTTCAGCTCGGCCTCGTACTCGACGTCGTCGACACCGAGGCCTTTCTTCACGCGGGCATCCCACTCGTGCAGTTCCTCGAGCGTGTAGGCGTTCTCGATCGAGAGCATCGGCGGCTCGTGAATGACGGTGGCGAAGTCACCCGTCATCGGAGCTCCGCCAACGCGCTGCGTGGGTGAGTTGGGATCGTCAAATTCAGGGTGCGCGGCCTCGAGCTCCTGCAGCCGCTTCAGGCGCTGGTCGAACTCGAAGTCGCTGATCTCCGGCGCGGCCTCGAGGTAATAGAGCCGGTTGTGGCGCTCCAGCTCCGCGCGCAGGGTCTCGATCTCTTTCTTCGGCGTCATTGCGGCCTGGAAAGATATCGCGAGCGGTCAGCATTTTTCTCGACGAATCCCATCGCCCGCAGCCGCGCGTCAACCTCGGCCAGAAAGTTCCGGCGTCCCTTGATCAGGTTCAGATTCATCGCTACGAAACGCATGCCGCGCGGCGTGTCGTAGTACACGATGAGACGGTCGCCTCCGATCATCTGTTCCGTCCCGCTGATCTCGTTCCATCGCAGCGTACGTGGCCGGAACTGATGCAGCGGACGAAGGGTGAGCGTGACATCGCTCAGCTCCGCGATTGGCCTCCCCGTACCGAGCCAGACCTTCAAGCCACCAATCCAGAGAGTGGCGATGTAGGCCCAGACCGCCCGCTCACCGATCCAGCCGTAACGCGCCATGGGGTAGGCAAAAAGCGCAACGACGATTGCACCCGTTACACCCGCCGCAACGAGAACAATCGACGCGCCGGCGCGCCGCACCCACGGCCGGAATGCGTAAGTTTCAGACTGGTCTGCCATTGCCTGCCGTTACTCGATGCCATACTCTGATCAGGCGGCTAAACTCGAGGCCGGTATGCGTTTCGCATCCTGGCGGTCTGAAGTGAGACGACGTTAGGTGGTCATGGCGGAGAATATCGACGGGAGCGGCCGCAGGATCCTGGTCATCGACGACGATCTTGCGATCCGCGTTCTGCTCCAGGCAGTTCTCAAGCGCTTGAATTTCGACGTCGAGCTGGCGGAGGACGGTGGGGTCGGGCTGGACAAGCTGCGGCGTGGCGGGGCGTACGACCTGATTCTCCTCGATCTGATGATGCCTCGCGTCAACGGCTACGAGTTCATCGAGCAGATCAGCCGGGACTATCCCGATCAGCGTCCCCACATCATCGTATTCACCGCCGCCGGCAAACGCGGTGTGGACAAGATCCCGGCAGATGCAGTCTGCAACACGATCCTGAAGCCGTTCGACCTCGAGAAGTTCGTCGACATGATCGGTGACTGCCTGAACGGACGGCACGAGGCTCAACGACTCCCGCCGTCCCCCGACTGAGCGAGCTTCCACTCGATCTGCCGGATGATCCCGAGGAGGATGGTGGCCTCGCGGCCGTCGAGATCGGCGCGGGCGGAGATGGCGCGAAGATCGTCGTAGACGCGATACGGGTTGTCTCCGTGAAGGAAACCGACTTCGACGAGCAGCGCCTGGACGCGCTCGTGGAGCCGCGCGATCCTCGCCGCCGGGGCAAGCTCACGCGCCGCCGGCGCACGCGACGTGGTTGAGAGCTCGTAGCAGAAGACGCCGATCGATTGGGCGAGATTCATGGTCGGAAACGCCGGATCGGTCGGGATGACGGCCGTGCGCTGACACTGAATGACCTCTTCCCAGGTCAGGCCGCTGTCCTCGCGGCCGAAAACGATCGCCAGCGTCTGCGATTCATCAAGTGTGGCGAAGAGCTGGGCCAGTGCGACCGGTACCAAATCAACCGGCGTGGTCCGCTCGCGCGATGACGTCGTCGCTACGGTGACGTGCGCATCAGTCAGCGCGTGATGCAGCGCCGGCGCGAAGTGTGCGCTCTCCACCACGTCCTCCGCGCCGCTCGCCCACCATCCCGCCAGAGGATGCAGCTTTGGATGCTCTCCGACGATCCAGAGATCGCGAAAGCCGAAGTTCTTCATCACGCGCGCCGCCGCGCCTACGTTGCCGGCTTCACGCGGCTCGACGAGGACGATGCGGAGCCGGGGGCAGGGCGTTGGGGGTCGGGGATCGGAGCTCAAGCGCGACTTCCCGCCAGTTTGCGCACGGCGCTCAGCATCCGATCCACATCAACACGCTCGGTCCGAGGATTGATCATGGTTACACGCAGGACACGGCGTCCTTTCAGCAACGTTGATGTGATCCACGCCTGTCCGGAGCGGATGAGGGTCTCCCGTAGCGCGGCGTTCGTTTCGTCGTCGCCGCGATAACGGAAGCAGAAGATGTTGAACTGCGGGACGTGCATCGGCTCGAAGTCATCCGACGCGGCCACCTGCTCATACAGGTAGCGAGTCAGGTCCGCCACGTGCTCCATCGCCTCGGCGAACGGGCGGGAACCGAACATCTGCAGCGTGAGCCAGAGTTTGATGGCGTCGGCGCGCTTGGAGCACTGGATGGTGACTTCTCCGATGTTGTCGCCCGTCCGCTCGGCGTTGAAGAGATACGGAGCGTCTGCTTCGAAGGCGCGGCGCAGCCAGTTGCCGTCGCGCACGAGGATCACACCCATTGCGAGCGTCATCCAGAGCATCTTGTGGGGATCCCACGCCATGGAGTCGGCCAGATCGAGACCGTCGGCGAGCGGCTTCAGACGGCCGCTCAGAACAACCGAAGCGCCGTGCGCGGCGTCGACATGAAGCCATGTGTCGTACTTGTCACGCAACGCGGCGATGGCGCGGAGATCGTCGAATGCGCCGGTCGCCGTAGAACCGGAGGTGGCTACGATCGCCATGACCTCGCGCGCTTCGCGGAGCGCATTTTCGAGCGCGGCCAGATCGAGCCGGTGCTGGTCGTCCGTAGGGATCTTGATCACGTCGTCCGGCGAGAATCCCATGATCTCCGCGGCCCGAGCGATCGAATAGTGGGCATCCGCGGAGCAGAGAATGACGCCGCGATCCGACGCACGACTCCCGGCACCCAAAACCCGCTTCGACTCCCACTTCGCTCGTGCAGCCAGCATCGCCGTCAGATTCGCAGCCGAGCCGCCGGAGACTGCGGTGCCGAGGGAGGTCGCCGGATAGCCTGCGCGGTCAGACAGCCAGCGGACTACTTCCTGCTCGATCACCGTTCCGATCGGACTCATCTCCCACACCGCTGTCGACTGATTCATCGTCGAGATCACGAGATCGGCGATGACAGCCGTCGGAAACGGCGGACAGACCTGATGCCCCATATACGCCGGATGGTGGAGCTGAATGGCGTCTTCCATCAACATCCGGACGAGCGGCATCCCCTCCGCTCCGCCACGATCGTCGATGCGGACCCTGGCCCTGATCTCATCCGACGACTGCCAGTCGACGACACGCCGGCTACTGATGTTTTCGACATGGTCGAAGAGTGCGTCAACTGTGTCATGTGCGAGCGCGCGCATTTTCGGGTCGAAGAGCATTGAGACGATTGTAGCGCCGCCGGCTCGGCGGCTGGACCGCAGGCGGGCCGCCGGCGCTACGACTACAAACTACAATCTCCGTATGCGAATCAAATTGTTCATCCTGCTCACACTCGCCGCCTCGTTTGCGTACGCGCAGCCGGTCACGATCATCAAAGCAGGCTCACTCATCGACGGACGCTCTGATGCGCCGCGCGCCAATCAAGTCATCGTCATTCGCGGCAATCGAATCGAGAGCGTTGGCGGCGGCGACACGGTCATCCCGCCGGGGTCCTATGTCATCGACCTCTCCGGCATGACGGTGATGCCGGGATTGATCGACTCGCACACGCACCTCTTTCTGCAGGGCGAAGAGCCATCCGAGGGGGGCTACGACGCGCAATTGCTCAAGTTCGGCCTCGCCTATCGCGCGGCCAGAGCGACGGTCTCCGCGCGTCGCGCGGTCGAACAGGGTTTCACATCGATCCGCGATGTCGAGACCGAGGGAGCGGGATACGGAGACATCGGCATCAAGCAGGCTGTCAACGAAGGGCGAATTCTCGGGCCTCGCATCTTCGCGTCCACGCGCGCCATCTCGACGACTGGCGGCTACGACCTCGATGGTTATGCGCCGGAGATCGTGGTTCCGAAGGGTGCCCAGCTTGTCGACGGTCCGGTCGAAGCGCGGAAGGCGGCGCGCGAGCAGCTCGATCACGGCGCCGACTGGCTCAAGGTTTACATGACGCATCGCTCGTGGGTCGACAAGCAGGGCAATCTCGTCTCACAGCCGACGCTGACGGTCGAGGAACTGCGCGCCATTGTCGACGAGGCTCACGGCTGGAAACGCAAGGTGGCCTGTCACGCGTACAACGGTGAGGGACTGCATCGCGCGCTCGACGGCGGCTGTGATTCGATCGAGCACGGACTCGAGCTCGACGACGCCGCAATCGCTCAGATGTTGAAGCAGGGGACGTGGTACGTACCCACGCTGTCGGTCTACTACGACCACAACGCACCGCCGGACACACCCGCCGGACGCCGCGACGCAAAGCGCGTTTCATTGCACGAAGTGTCGTTCAAGAAAGCGTTGCGCGCCGGCGTGAAGATCGCGTTCGGCACAGACGTCGGCGGTTTCTCCTGGTCGGAACCAATCGCGCAGGAGTTCGACCGGATGGTGGCGTTCGGGATGTCACCGATGGACGCCATCCGCTCGGCAACCTCACGCCCCGCCGAGATGCTCGACGCCACCGGTGACATCGGCGTCATCGCTCCCGGTGCGTACGCGGACATCATCGCTACACAAGGCGATCCGCTCAAAGACATCCGCGCGCTGCGCGAAGTGCAATTCGTGATGAAAAACGGCGAGGTGGTGAAGGAGCGGAGAGTGCGTGCGATGACGCAATAGCAGTTGCCCTTCTCCGTGTCCTCTGTATCACTGTGGTGCCATCAAAAAAAGGCATTCGCACCACAGAGACACTGAGAGCACAGAGAGAGACAGGAGCTCACTGCGGCGAGATGATCGTCACCTGTTGCGTGTCGTTGTTCGTGATGCTCACGATTCCCCAGATCGATGCGGTATTCAACGCCGATGAGGAGGAGACTGTAAGGCTCGTTGGACTGCCGCCGGCCAACAGCGACGTGACATCCAGAGAGCCAAACGACATCGAAGTTCCCGGGATCGCCGACACCGATAGCGTTCCCTGCTGCGAGGGAGTGGCATCGACGCCCAGCGCGAAATTCGGCCCGCCGCTGAGCGACCACAAGCGGAGAGTGGCGCGATACCGGGCGTCGGCAGGCACGTTCTGAAACCGAAGTTGACTGCGGAAGTCCGTCTCGCGCGCCACGGGAACCTCGGTACCCGCCGTCTGTGCCTGGCGAGAGGTATCGCGGATGCGGGAGGCGAAATCGAGCGCACTCGTCGTACCGCGAATCGCGTAGAGCACATGTCCCCACGGATTCGAATCGTTCGTCAACTGCTTCGATCCCAGAGTCATCACGTTCGTGCAGCCTGAACAGGGCAACGGGTCACGAAAGAAGGAGCGTGAACCGTTCTGGAAGAGGAAGCTCTCGGTCGTCCATTGCGACCCGAATGCTCCAGGGCCCTGGAACGACAGCGGAAAAAGAATCGGCTCGAATACCACCGGGTCCGCTGAAGCGGGATCGTAGTAAATGAGACCCGCCTTCGACGAAACGGTTCCAAACTCTGAAGTGACGACGACATCCACGGCGCCGGGAGCATGGGGAGGTGCGTTGACCAGAAAAAGGCCATCGGCGCTTGAATTCACCGGTACCGGAACGTCTGCGATCTTCACCGTCGGGCTCAAAGCGAGAAAGGTTTGCGTAATTGCGATCTCGCCCCCGGTGACCGGCACCGCATAAGGCAGCATGCGGATCGACTCAGAATCGCGCACGATCAACGGCGCACGCGTCAACTCGGTCGAGCCACCGCCCTCATCGGCGACCTCGACCACGTTGTAAATGCCGGGGGGAAGAACGTGAAGATGGAATGTCCGCGAGTAGGGCGATGTGCTCTGCGCGCAGAGCACTCCGAGCGGCCTGTCAGCGTTCAGATGAAGCGTCACCGTCGATCCGGCAACGTCGAAGCCTTTCACGGATGGGAGACAAGCGTCGCGCCAGATACCGCCTGCGATGGCATCAACGGAGTGGTCATTTGTAACATTCGGCGGATCGAAACGAAGTGTTTCAGCGCCGCTCACGATCATCGCCTGCTGCGCGAGTACGTGCGAGACGCCGTTATCTTCGAAGACGAGGACCACCGTGTAGCTTCCGGCGGAAAGGACGCCGAGATGGAAGATCGTCGTGTAATTCGACTGTCCAAGGATGCACCCTTGGGGGAGCATCACCATGGTGAGCGTGAGGGTCGATCCGGAAACCGACACGCTTTTCGCGGTAGGGACGCAGAAATCATCCCGCGTACCGCTGACGATGGCATCGATGGGGCCGTGCGTGGTTGGGCTCGAAGGAGCGAAGCGGACTGTCTCCGCCGAGGCAACCGAAGCGAGTAGCAGGAACGAAAATACGAGAGCGCTCAGATGGTGCAGTTTCATAGCAACTACGATTCTACACGATAATTTGGCGCCTCCTTTGTGATAACCACATCATGTGCGTGTGATTCGCGCAGACCGGCCACTGTGATGCGAACGAACTGCGCCTTCGTCCGAAGGTCTTCGATCGTACGCGAGCCGGTCAACCCCATCCCCGAGCGCAGCCCACCCACGAGCTGCGGGATCATCGCGCTGAGTGAGCCCTTGTACGGCACCTTCCCCTCGATCCCCTCGGGGACGAGCTTCGACACCTCGTCGGCGTCCTCCTGGAAGTAGCGGTCCTTCGATCCCGCCTGCATCGCGCCGATCGAGCCCATACCGCGGTACGCCTTGAAGGTCAGTCCCTGGTAGAGGATGGTCTCGCCCGGCGCCTCGTCCGTGCCCGCGAACAGCGAGCCGATCATCACGCAATGTGCGCCCGCCGCGATGGCCTTGGTGATGTCGCCCGAGAACTTGATGCCACCGTCGCTGATCAGCGGGATACCGAACTTCTCCGCCGCCCGTGCACACTCCATCACCGCGGTAATCTGCGGCACGCCGGCCCCGGCCACCATACGCGTCGTACAGATCGAGCCCGGGCCGATGCCGACCTTGATCGCATCGACGCCGAGAGCGATCAGATCGCTGGCCCCTTCGTACGTCGCAACATTGCCGGCGATCAGCGGCGTGTCCGGGAAGAGCTTCTTGTACTGCCGGATCACGTCCATCACGCCCGTCGAATGCGCGTGCGCCGAGTCGATCACCACCACGTCGACCTTGGCGTCGATCAACGCCCGCGCGCGGTCGAGACCTTCTTTGCCGACGCCGATGGCAGCGCCTACGCGCAGACGGCCGAGCGAGTCTTTGGCCGCATTCGGATAGCGGAGCTTCTTCTGGATGTCCTTGACCGTGATCAGTCCCTTGAGGTCGCCGTTGGAATCGACCACCAGCAGCTTCTCGATGCGGTGATGATGAAGGACTTCGCGCGCCTGTTCGAGCGTCGTTCCGACCGGCACGGTGATGAGATCCTTCGTCATCCGCTCGGCGATCGGGAGATCGAAACGCGTCTCGAAGCGCAGATCGCGGTTGGTCAGAATGCCGACCAGCTTGCCGTTCGCATCCGTGACGGGAACGCCGGAGATCTTGTACCTGGCCATCACTTCGAGGGCCTCAGTGATGTTCTGCCACGGGCGCATCGTCACCGGATCGACGATCATCCCCGCTTCCGAGCGCTTCACCTTGTCGACTTCCTCGGCCTGCGCATCGATCGGCATGTTCTTGTGGATGATGCCGAGACCACCGTGCTGGGCCATGGCGATCGCCAGCCGGGCCTCGGTGACCGTGTCCATCGCCGACGAGATGATGGGGATGTTCAGGCGGATGTCGCGAGTCAGTTGCGTGCCTATTTCGGCAAAGTTCGGATGGATGTCGGATCTTGCCGGACGAAGGAGAACATCGTCGAATGTAAGTCCGACTTCGATGCCCTCGGCGAAACGATCCGACGGCATCGGCTCGCGGCGCTCGATCCCGTGAAGGTCGATCCGGCCAATGACCGGCATATCTGAGAGTACACGTTCGTCGCTCATGTGCGCTCCTTTGAATGAGTATACAGCCACCGATTCACTGTCATTCCGAGCGAAGGACAGGCGCTGAGCCGCGCAAGCCTCTACGATTTCGGCGCCACCGTCAGCACGAGCTTCTGCACCTCGGGATCGCCCGGCTTCATCTGTTGCAGTTTCGTTGCGAGCACCCGCGCTTCATCGATCCGATGCAGGTCGACGAGAACGATTGCCTCGTTGAAGAGCGGCTGCCACTGGTCAGGCGCCATCGCCACGGACCGCTTGAACTCGGTGAGCGCCCGATCCAGCTGGCCCGCTTGCTTGTAGCAGATGCCGAGGTCCATCCGGACGTTCGCGTCATCGCGTGCGGCTACGGCACGCTCGAGGTACCCGGCCGCCTGCGGGAACTTCGAGGCATCCATGTACATGCCGCCAAGCTGAACAAGCGCGTCGAAATCGTTCGGGTTCTTGGCGATGGCATCCTTCAGCCCGGCCAGTTGCCTCTGGACAGCCTCCATCGGATTGACGGCCGCCGCGGCTTGCGGCGGCGGCGCAGCGGACATCGCTGGCTGTTCGGGCGACGTTCCGGCCAGCTTCGACTGCGCGATCTTCGGACCGATGACCAGGCCGCCGATCGTCAGCCCCAGAAGGAACCCACAGGCCGTGAAAACAATGGTTTCGCGTTTCATGATGTCACCCGCGCGCAATGATCTCTTTCAGCATCGTATCCTGCAGTTGATACACAGAGTAGACCCCGACATGATAACGGTTGAAGATGAACGAGAACGCGTAGATCCTGCCGCTGCTGCCGCGAACATAGCCTGAGAGTCCCACAACGCCGGCAATGTAGCCCGTCTTCGCGTACACCTGTCTGGCGTAGGGAGGAACGCGCAGGCGATGGCCGAACTTCGCGTCCGGATCTCCCGAGTACGGCAGCGAGCTGACGAAATCCTCTCGGTACGGGCTCTTCCACATGTACCGCAGCAGGTGAACGAATGCATTCGCCGAGGCGCGATTGTCGCGTGACATCCCCGACCCGTCGGCCTGGTGATACTCCTCCGCCGGAACCCCGAGCTTCCCGGTCAGCCATTCGGTCACCATGCCGGTGCCCGCGCCCCACGAGCCTGATTTCCTCGTCTCCGCTCCGATGATCTTCACCAGCTCCTCGGCGTAATGATTCTGACTCTTCTTGTTGATGACGTAGACGACCACATTGAGCGGTGTGGCGTGCTGCGACACCGCCTTCCAGTCAGGCCGGCCGTCGCGAGGCGTGACGATGACCTGCCCCTGCACGTTGATGCCGTTGCGGACGAAGGTCTCGTGCGTCACGGTGGCGAAGTACTGCACTGGGTTTTCGATCGTGACGAAGACCTCAGTGACGCCACTGCGGGACGGAACCCCGCCGTGGACCGAGATCGTGTTCGATCCCAGCCTCCGCGAAACGAACGGCACACCGCGGCCGGTGATGCACGCCTCATCCAGCGAAAGATACGCCGTCGGCGGCTCGAACTGCACCACGCACGCTTTCTTCGGGCGCGCGGGCGCCACCCTCACCTGCACGCAGTTTTCCTGCATCGAGAACGCGGACACAGGAGCCTCGTACCAGTTCACGAGCTGATTGACCGGCCACGTCGGATGGATGAAGTCTGCGTCCATGTAGCCGTACTCGAAGATGAGATTCCCGTGGATGGTCTTCACGCCGGCGCGCTTCAGGTCGGTCGCCCACTCATCGATCACCGCCGTGGAATGGCCATCGTGAAACCGGCCGCCGATCGTCGGGTCGCCGCGTCCGACGACCTTCACGTCACCGGTCAGCGTGCCGCTCGCGTCCGCCGTTCCGCGCATGTACACGGTCGTCGTGACCTGGAAGTCGGGATGGAGAAGGTCGATCGCCGCGGCCGTGGTGAAGAGCTTCATGTTCGACGCCGGCGCCAGCGGCGTGGTGGCGTTGCGCTCCGCAACCACAGCACCAGTCTCGACGTCGGCCACCTTCAAAGTCACATCCGAGCTGTTTGCCACGGAGCCGTTCATGAGCGACGAGATTCGTTCGGACAGCGTCGTCCCTGTCGCCGCGTCGGCCGGACGGGCCGGTGCGGCTTTCCGGGAATGCGGCCTCCGCCGGCGCTTCGCGGCATCAGCGGCCGGAATGAGCAGCAACATCGCCATCGCCATCGCCACGAACCGCTGTCGAACCGTCATCAATACGAAAGCCCCCTTTTGCGCCTTCGGCGCGTTGTCGGTTGTCGGTGATTGCGGCCTTCGGCGCGTTGTCGGTTGTCGGTTGACTGCGGCGCTGGGCCGCGTTGGCGAGAACCCAACGCGCCGAAGGCGCAATCAACCGACAACCGACAACGCGCCGAAGGCGCAATTCACAACCTCTGATACGGCTCCGGCAGCGCCAGCCGGATGCGCTCGCGAAGCACGGCCGGACAACGTCGTCGAATCTCATCATGAATCTCGCTGTGAGAATAGCGCCTGCTGAAGTGCGTCAGCACAATCGTTTCATTTTCGAAACGATCCGCCACCTCGGCGATGTCATCGAAATGGATGTGACGATACATCGCCGCCCGCTCTACGTGCCCCGGCAGGATGAACGAACATTCGATCATCAACACCTCGGATTTGTATAAAGCGTCATTCAGCTCGAGGATGCCCCGGTCCGTGTCGCCGGTGTAGAAGAGCATCGATCGCCGCCACGCTTCCGTCACCTCGGTTCCCGCATGCCGAAGCTGCGTGATCTCGCGCTCGTCGCGCCCCACGAATTCGTCTTTCAACCGATGCCGCAGCTCGATGACTTCGTATGCGTTCGCGGTGACACGATGCGTAGCCCGATGCACCCGCACCTCATGCGTCCTGCCCAACCGAACGACGTCACCGGCCGCCAGGCCGATGATCTCGATCTCCTCGAACGAGGCCCCAGTGATCCGCTCGTGGATGGCCAGAATCTCCCGCATCCCCTCCGCGGCATCCACCGGCAGGTAGACCCGCCCTCCCGTCATCCGGTACAACTGCCGCTGACCCGCATAGAACGGAATGCCCACAGCGTGGTCGAGGTGCGCGTGCGTCACGAAGATGTCCGGTATAGCGACGAGTTGATCGGGACAGCGCCCGATGTCGAAGGCCGCGTTCAGCTCCCGAACGCGAAACCAGGTCTCATGCCCGGCACGCGACCGCCCCTCGATGCGAAAGTGGGCCGTGTCGATGGTGACGGAGTCGTTGTCGGTCATGCAGTGAACAGCATTTAGAACCTTTCATCCGCAGATTACGCAGATTGACGCAGACGGTGGGACAGCGAGACCTCTATCTGCGTGAATCTGCGTAATCTGCGGATCAGACTCTATCCGAGGGACAAGTACAATCCGCGGCCCATGCCGGCCGACGTCATCACCGACCCCGACGCACTCGCCGCGCTCGAAGCTGACTGGCTCGATCTCTGTCACCGAACACCCGGTACGACGCCGTTCCAGACGCCAATGTGGCTCCTCCCCTGGTGGCGCGCCTTCGGCTCGAACGATCTGGCCGTGATCGCCGCCAGCAGCGGGAACGGTCTCGATGCCCTTGCCCCTCTCTACATCATCCGCGACGACGACTCCGACGAGTCGCTCGGCGTCTTCCTCGGCACCGGCATCAGCGACCACCTCGACGTGATCGGCGATGCAACCCTCGTGATCGACGAGATGTCGCGGCTCAATTGCCAGCTCTGGGATCTGCAGCAAATGCCTGCATCCTCATCGATGCTCAGCGCTCCCCTGCCAGACGGTTGGTCCGATAACGTCGAAGAGCAGGAGCCGTGTCCCATCCTCTCGCTCGAAGGCGCTGGCGAAGACCTCGGCAACCTCGTCTCCACCCATTTCCGAAAAAAGATCCGCTACTACCGTCGCGCGCTGGAGAAACTCGGCGAGGTGTACATCGAGACCCCGACTCCTGACACGCTCGACGATCTCCTCACCTCCCTCTTCGATCTCCACGCCGCCCGCTGGCAGCGCCGCAACCTCCCAGGCCTCCTCGCCGACGACGCCACGCAGCAGTTCCATCGCCAAGCCGCGCGGCGGATGCTGAACGCCGGCATGCTGCGGCTCTACGCCACCCGCTGCAACGGCCGCATCGTCGCCGTCTTCTACGGCTTCGCCCTGAACGGCACTGTCTGCTACTACCTGAGCGGATACGACCCCGAGTTGGAGAAGCTCAGCATCGGAACCATCCTCGTCGCCCACGCCATCGAAGAAGCCATCCGCGACGGCGCCACCACCTTCGACTTCCTCCGCGGCGCCGAGGAGTACAAGTACGCCTGGGGCGCCACCGACCGGATGAACCGCCGGCGACAACTCTTCCGCGTGGAATGATCTACCGGACTCCAGCGATTTAGAAGACTCGCACCACCGTACTGGGGAGTCGCCAAGCGGTAAGGCAGCGGCCTTTGGAGCCGCCATTCGGAGGTTCGAATCCTCCCTCCCCAGCCAGCGGCGACGCGCCGCTGCGTTGGTTGGCCCAGCCTCGGCCACCAGTTCTTTTGATCACTCCTGGTTCCCGGTGCGCTTCACGATGGGGAGACAATCCAGCGAGACTATCCACGCGGTCACTGAATTGCCACGAAGATCGTTCCCCTCAAAAAGGCCTTCACCTAGGCTGTGTATATAGATCGCCGAAGGTGTGTTTTTCGTAATACGGTTGCGGCGAAGCGTGGGATTGCCACCAGTCTCGACAATCAGACCTGAGTTCGCGTTGCCGAAGATGTCGTTGTCTTCCAGTATGCCCAGACCGGCGTTGTGCACGTAGACACCGACGTTCTTTCCATCGTGGATGCGATTGCGGCGCAAAGTAGGACTGCCGCCTGTGCAAATCTCAACGCCTGAGTTCGCGTTACCATAGATCTCGTTATCTTCCAGCGTCCCCTGACAGTTTTCGCGTGCAGCGACCCCGGCATCCTTTCCATCGTGGATACGATTGCGCCGTAGCGTGGGATTGCCACCGGTCCTGATTTGCACTCCTGCAAGTGCATTGCCGAAAATCTCGTTGTCTTCCAGCGTCCCCTGCCCACTTTCGTATATATAGACCCCGGCACTCTTTCCATCGTGGATGCGGTTGCGACGCACGGTGGGATTGCCGCCGGTCGCAATCGCCACGCCCGCGAGCGCGTTACCATAGATCTCGTTATCTTCCAGCGTCCCCTGACAGTTTTCGCGTGCAGCGACCCCGGCATCCTTTCCATCGTGGATACGATTGCGCCGTAGCGTGGGATTGCCACCTGTCTTGATCTCCACTCCCGCGAGTGCATTCCCAACAATCTCGTTGTCTTCCAGCGTCCCTTGACCGTTGTCATATACGTGAACGCCGCAATCCTTGCCATCGTGGATACGGTTGCGGCGGAGCCTCGGGTCGGCACCGCCGTGGATTCCAACGCAAGCGGCACTCTGGCTGGATATGTCACACCCTTCGATATCGAGCCGCCCTTGCCCGATGTCGATGCAGAACCAATTCCCTCCGCCGGACTGACGCAGCGCAAGATTGGCGATTCGACCCATGTTTGCCTTGAACAAAACCGTATTCTTTCCAGTCGCTTCGATCACGACGTCGCCAAGCTCGCCGTCGCCGATGATCTCCACCGGCTTGTCGATGACGATTCCCTCCTTGTACAGCCCCGGACGGACGAGTATCCGATCGCCCGGCTTGGCCGCGCTGAGCGCGTCCGTCACCGTCAGATAGTGACCTCGGTTCAGCGCATCGACAACCAGAGTCGGCGGTTCCGTTTTCAGGGCAGGACCCCGCGCAACCTCAGCACTCTGGCGAGCGGGCTCCCTGCCGGGCATCTCGATCGGGAGATCACCCGGCGAGGCCTGCTTTGAGGTTGCGACAACAGCCGGCTGCTCCGGCTTTTCACGCTCCAGCGCCTCCACGACCTGAGTGGCCATTCGGGCGATCGTCTTTCCGACCGCTGGCGATGTGAAAGGCTCGAATCGCAACTCACGCCAATCGGCATACTGCCGGCCGGCGATGACCTTCGCGATGCTGTCGGTTTGCCACCTGGCTTCATCGTGCAGAATCGGACAGTTCACGTAATAAACCGGCAGAATCAGGTCGTTTCGGCGGAACCGCTTCTCCCGTTCAATGAACCGTTCCCACTCAGCGCGACAGGGGCGGCTTTTCAGAAAGCCCGGCGTGATGATCGGGATGAGAAAGGTAACCACGTCGATCGAGTCACCGATTCGTTGTTCCCATTGCTGGCCCCAGGCGATGTCGTTCCGATCCTGAAAGATATGGAAGGCCTCTCCGGTCTGGAGGCGTACCTCACCGCTCAGCCGCTTGCAGAACTCGGTCAAACGTCCATTCTCGTGCTCATCGTCGAAACGGACATAGCTCATGAAAGCGGCAGGTGCTTCGCTCATTTCGTGCTGACTCGTCGTGTAACCACAACCTGGACCGGCGCCATTGTAAAGTGAGATTCACCGCGCAACCCGCCTCATGCCGAACCCACGTCACGCACAGACGTCGCCGGTAGGGCCCAGCGCTCAGAGTATGCGCAGAAACCGCGCGTGCCACATACCTGTCATCCTGAGAGCTTGTGCAGGAATCACGCTGTCATCCTGAGAGGATGTGCATGAATCGCGCGTCACACATACCTGTCATCCTGAGCCTGCCGTAGCCGCTTGGGGTTGGTGGGCGATGCGGCGGAGGACGGCGAAGGACCCCCTGCCTGAAACCCGGAAAGGGAGGGGGGAGACGGTGGTTGAAGGTGCGCCCCCGCCCTTCCCGGTTTCAGGAGGGGGGTCCTTCGCCGTCCTACGCCGCTCCACCACCCACCCGCCCAAGCGGCTACGGCAGGCTCAGGATGACAGGTATGTGAGAGCGCGCGATTCCTGCACAAGTTCTCAGGATGACAGAAATACGAACCGTGCCATTTCTGCCCAAGCTCTCAGCCGAACCGCGGTCATGCTGGAACGATCTTTGTCTGAAGCTACGAGTCTGCCCTCCACAGTGATTGCAAGGCGACGGGGATTAGGTCCCGCGGCTGAGCCCTACGAGTCGACCCGCGTCAGTACCTCGGGGCTGTCGCGGCGACGGTCAACTGTAGGGCCACGCGCCGTGCTTCAGATCCTTGCGTCATCCCCTCGCACAACGGTGAGCTCCGGAAATTTCGGACGGACTCCGTCACCGGACGAACGGCCGCGCGCGTGCCGCCACATCCACGGCCCAAGATGACGCCGCATCCAGGCGTACTCGGCCCCGATCACGGCACCGAAGTTCGGCGGCGGGCGGTTGGGCAGCGGCTCCGCCCAATCGAGGTTCGAGCCAGGCAGCTTCAGGTGATACGCGAGGGCATCTGCGATCCGGGCATGGCCGGCGGAGTTGGCATGGAGGCGATCGTCGGACCAGAGTCGTGAATCCGAGGCCACGGGGTACGACGCAAAATCACAGACGATCGCTCCGGTGGAGGCGGACGCCGTTCGGATCGCGTCGTTCATCTCAAGCAGTCGCCGGCGAAGCATCCGGGCGATCGGCATGATGCCGCTCAGGTCGGGAAGTGTGAACGTGATGATCGTCGCTCCGACGCCGGTCAGCGCTCGGTGCATTGCTTCGATGTCAGCGCGGAGTGCCGCGGCGTCGAAGTGACGCCGCAACAGGTCGTTGGTCCCCGACACGACCGCGGCGAGATCCGGCTTCATCGCCACGGCGGGAGCGAGCTGCGCGGCCCGAACCTGATGGGTCGTACGTCCTCGAATTGCCAGATTTGCGTACAGAATCCGGCCCTGGTCGCGCGCGAGGCGCTCCGCGATTCGATTCGCCCAGCCACGATAGCCGCCGTGTCCGTCCGGATCGTCGAGACCTTCGACGGTGCTGTCGCCAATAGCCACGAAGCGGGCGTATTGCATGTTTGAGACATAGTACGAGATTCCCTTGACACCATCTCTCCCCGGAGGAGAAGATCGGACTCCTTCGTGCTGAACGCCCTACGCAGAGTCGCGCTCGGCCTGGCCGTGGTCATCGCCGTATCGGCGACCCTGCTCCTTTCTGATTTGCAGCACCGGCGGCAGGGAGCACGCGCGCCCATCGCCGCGGGGCACAAGTGGAAGATCTATTTCGTACAGTTCAACGACGTCATCGACGTCGAGGATGCAGCCAACGGTGTGATGGACGGCCTGCGCGAATCGGGACTCGAGGAAGGCCGCGATTTCGAGGTTCGAACGTTGAACGCGCAGGGCGACATGGCCACGGTATCTGCCCTTGTGGATGCTGCCGTCACCGGAGGCGCCGAGATGATCATCACGTTCTCCACGCCGGCTCTTCAGGCCGCGTTGCGCCGGTCGCAAGGCATTCCCGTCGTATTCAACTACGTCTCTTCAGGCCTGAAGGCCGGCGCGGGTAAAAGCAACAGGGATCACGTCCCCAACGTCACCGGCGTCAGCCTGATGCCTGCCAACGACGAGGCGCTCACCATTCTGAAGACGCATTTCCCGGCCATCCACCGGCTCGGCACTCTCTACTGTCCGGCAGAAACAAACATGGTCGTCGCGAAGAGCGCTCTCGACGAGTCCGCCCGCCGCCTAGGCTACGACGTCGTCTACGTCGCGGCGAACACGGCCACGGACGTCCCCGATGCCGCCGCGGCGCTGATGTCGCGCGATATCGACGCCGTGCTGCAGATTCCCGGAAACCTCACCGCGTCGGCATTCGGGAGCATCGGCGAAGCCGGCCGGCGAGCGAAGATCCCGATCTTCGCCTTTCAGAAATCTCAAGCCGTGGGCGGCGCGATGGTGGTCGTTGGCCGCGACTACAGAGACAGCGGTAGGCACGCCGCTCACCTGGCTGCCGAGGAGATGATTCGGGAAGGCGCGCATCATTTGCGGCTGGACCTCTCCGAGGTGAACTACCTCAGCTCAGCCGGCGTGGGCGCGTTGATGAAGGGTTATCGCGACACCACCGAACTGCAGGGCTCCTTCCTGATTTCCGCTGCTTCCGAACGAGTGCGCGCGGTTCTCCGGCTCGTGGACCTGGAGTCGCTGCTCGCCCTCGCCGCGCGCCGCGGGATGTCACGCGGATTTGGCGCCCTGTTGCCGGTGCGCATTCAAACCGAACTGCGCGATCGCGTAGCCTCGCTGAACATGCAACTCGAAACCCGCATGAACAACCCCATCGGCTCCCTCTCCGGAGGTCAACGTCAGGCACTGACTCTGCTGATGGCCACCTGGCACAAACCCGAGCTCCTGCTTCTCGACGAGCACACCGCCGCCCTCGATCCCAAGAGCGCCGGCCAGATCGTGCGCCTCACCCAACGCATCGTCTCCGAACACCGCCTGACAACCCTCATGGTGACGCACTCGATGCAGCAGGCAGCCACGCTCGGCGACCGGATCGTGATGATGAACCAGGGCCGCGTGATCGCCGACTATGCCGGCGCCCAGCGACGGCGCATCCACGCGGACGATCTCGTCCGACGGTTTGACGAGATCCGCCGGGAGGAGCAGCTCGATGTGTCGGCTGCCGAGATGTTGAGGGAGGCATACGTATAGTGTCTCGTCATTCGCGAGAGTGGCTGCGGTTGTTTTCACCCGACCCACGGGCTCGGCCCAGCGCAGCTTGGCCCTGGAGTTTGGACGTTTCTCGGCACCCCAGCGGGGTGCGTGAGGATAGCCGGTGGCCACGCCGGAGGCGTTGCCACCGGTTTGCTTGTGTCAAGAAAGGCACCCCGGCAGGGGTGCGCGAAGTGCTGCAACTCATTGAATTCGTCATCGTTTCCTTTGGGGGGAGGTGCCGTAGTTTTTCTCGCACCCCTGCCGGGGGCCCTGCCGGGGTGCCTTTGCAGGCGACTGAGAACCGGTG
>JBBRNB010000026.1:0-66751 GCA_038230535.1 Thermoanaerobaculia bacterium | reverse complement strand
CAGCAGTGCATCGAATGCAGCGGCACGAGCAAGTGGAGCGATCCATCGGGCGGGGGGCGAGTGAGCCATGCTCGATGCCGAAACCAGCGCCGAGATCCGGCGCCTCTACTACGCCGAGCATTGGAAGATCGGCACGATCGCCGCGACCAAGGGCGTTCACCCCGACGCAGTACGGCGGGCGCTGAGCGAGCCCGGTGTGCGCGGGCAGAACAGAGCCACGCGCGCGAAGATCACCGACGCGTTCCTGCCGCTCATCCGCGAGACGCTCGAGAGGTATCCGCGGCTTCGCGCTACCCGGCTGTATCAGATGGTGTGCGCGCGCGGCTATCGCGGGAGCGTGGTGCAACTGCGGCGCGTGGTGCGCACCATCCGCCCCAGCCACATCGAGGCCTTCACCGTGTTGACGGCTCTGCCCGGCGAGAGCGCCCAGGCCGATTGGGCCGGCTTCGGACGGGTAACGATCGGCCGCGCCGAGCGTCGTCTGTCCTGTTTCGTGATGACGCTCACTCCCGTGCCAAAGAGGAGGTCGGTGCGGCCTTCGCGGGCCATCGTGAACAGCCCGGTGCCAGAGAGTATCGGTGCGATGAGAAGGGCGGCGAACACGGCGCTGTCCGTATCTCCCCGCGAGCAGGCGCCGAACGCGAATACGACGATGTAGAACGGCACGGCCCAGCCTGGGAAAGCGCCGGCGATCGCGAGAAATCTCTTGACGCGACGAATGCGTGCAATGAATGCCATCAGTTGATCAATCCTCCCGGCGGCGGCACTCCAAACGGTGTCGTTGCCCACCCGCCATCTGTCCTGAGTGGCCTAGTTTCGAGCTACGAAATCGGTGATCAGATCGCCGGTCGCTGGGATGAGAATATTGTTCGGCTCGAGCTGAAGCGTGTTCTCCTTGCATCGCGCGGTGGCGAGCCACCGTCCAGCGGCGATGTTGTCGACGAAAAAGCTGCCTTCCTGATCGATGGGAGCGCGCACGTAGTCAAAGAACCCGGACCTCTGGCTCTGTTCCAGGTCTGGAAGCGGCACGAAGTGAAGTTCGCCGCCTGGGCAGCCGCGCACCCGTCCTCGGACAGTGGCCGCGGCAGACAGACTGATGTCTCCGAGGTCCAGATCATTATGCTCAACGACAAAGGACTTCTCCGCGCGCCCGTTGCCCCAGACGGCTCGCAACGTGTACGCGCCCGGGATCGGAACAGCGAATTCGAAGCGGCCGTTCGGAGAAGCTGATACTTGTCTCAGGGCGTCGGCCGGATCAATGCCCTGTTTGCTCTCGGCCGAAGTGATACGGCTCGCGCGTATCACCTGAACGAGTGGCGATGCCGGCGAGCTCCCACCGGCGGAGAGCAGCAGTTGACCGGTGACGACAATGCCTCGTCCAAACTCGACGGTCGCCACCTCGGTCGTCGCCGCCAGTGAAACGACGATGTCCCTCGAATCCGACAAGGACGAAATCAACCGGAGCCGATATTGACCCGCCGGTAGTTCCGTAAAGTGAAAGAGTCCGTCGGCCGCTTGCCGTTCGGCCCCAATCGGAATCCTGCCGGCGGCCCCAGTCGATTGCGGAAATATCAAGAGGGTCGCTTCCGACTCCGCAAGAGGCTCTTCGTGACGTGCGATGACCGCGCGTACCGCGAATCCGCGGTCTCTGATTGCCGGGATATGAGCGACGAATGGCGGCGGCAGCAAGGTCTCGCCTGCCAGACGCTGAGCGGCTATTCCTGGCGACCGCAAGTCCACGACGACATCGCTCCATGATTGATCCATCGCGATTCCGATAGCAGTCCAGGGCTTCAACTCCACCGACGAAAAGGGAACTCTACGAGGTCGCGCGAGAGACCTGCCTTCGACGCTCACCACAATCTCAGCAGGTGCGTTCGATTCAAGCCGAACCAGCCGAATACCCTCTGAGGATTGGCGATCGAGGTGGGCCTCTACGCTGTTCATCTCGACGCGCGAACAGCCGCCACTATCATCGCCGCTCACCCAGCACAACAGCGAAGCCGACTTTGGGACGAATGAGAACGCCATTGCATGCCCGCGACGTTGCGCCACCCGAGGCTCCTGCTCGTCCACCAGTACCAGAAGCAGCTGATCGGATGCCTCCCGCGGCGTGACCACAACGGACTTGTACTGTTTGAGCTCTATCGGGTGGGGCAGTTTCTGCGGGTCGACCTCGGCCCAGGCATAGAGCCCGCTCTGCTCGAGATCGCGTACAAGAATCCCAACGCGAGCACCGCCAGGAAGGGAGGGCAGGCAGATGGAACCGCCGTCCTCGACGCGTTTTCCGAAAGACCAACGCCATGCTGATCCGTCGCGTACGAGAACATCCAACCGAGTGGTTGTAGCACCCACACTCCACGACACATGGACATTCGGGACTTCGCACACACTCCGATCAAGTTCCCGTGTCAGTGGTTTGCTCCACCGCTGCGCGGTCTCCGCCGGCATGCTGATTTCGAGCGGCTCATGGATTCGCACAAGCTGCACTCCCGCAAGTGATGTCGCCCCCAGAAGAATGGACGTCACCATGTATGTGCCCGAGCGCATGGACTACGGTCTCCTGAAGTGTTTCATCAGCGCCTCGCGATCCATCGAAGTGGAGAACTCCGCACGACTCTTTGAAAACGCTCGGCCCTCGGAGAGAAAGACGATCTCGTCCGCAACGCGAGCCACCTCGTCAAGATCGTGGCTCGAGCACACCACGACCTTGCCCGATTGCGCCTCCCTCGTCAGCCGACCGTTCAGTTCGAGACGGGCATCAGGTTCGAGAGCCGTCCATGGTTCATCGAGCAGGATCGATTCACGATCGAGGTCAAATACGATGTCCAGCCCGACCCTTTGTTGCTCCCCTCGGGACAGACGCTGTATCCGCTGCCTGCGCTGCGATGGCTCAGACTTTAGTCCGAGTGCGCCGCGAAGCTTGCTCACCGTACCGTGGACCGGCAGAGAATCGAAACCTCCGAAGTAGAGGCCACCGCATGACGAAACCGTTCCCGAATCAAACCGCATGAGACCGGCCGTGATCCGGAGAAGTGTGGTCTTTCCCGCTCCGTTCGGTCCCACGAGAGCCGTGACGCGGCCAGCCTCGAAAGAGCAGGAGATGCCGCGCAATACGGCATGCTTACCGTACGAGCGCCATAGCTCACCGATGATGATCGAAGCGGTCACACGAGTCGCTTTCCAGGAAGGTCGAGTCTCTCGAACACCTTCCAGGCCGTCACGAGTGCCAGAAGGCCACAAAGCGCCGGCAGTATCGAGTATTGAATCACTATTCCGGGCATCAATAGAACCTCGGGAAAACACAAGGTTGCCAGGAATGTCGCGGCGCGGGGCGGTGCGGCACCGCCTAAAGAGGTCGCTCGTGCAAATTCCACGAACCGGAATCCCGGCGGCGAAAGAACAAACCCGATGCGCGAAGCCAGCCAGAGACCTCCTAACAAGTAGCGCGGGTACCACAACCCGGCCAGGAATCCGAGACCTCCTGTGAACAACATCACGGCACTGGCGCGCGCCACAGTCTCCATCGGATGCGGCGTTCCCGTGTTCGCCGACAAGATCATACCCAGAATGAACGGAACGCCCAGCGCTCGCAACATCGCCTGCCTCGTGATAGCAGAACGAGCTTTGCCTGCGCCAAGAAGAAGATCGAGCTGTCCCGACTTCGCGATCGTGGCCGCGCCGATCGCAGGGAAGAAAGGGAAAAACAGTACGAGGACATTCGCCGAGGTTTCGTTATGGCCACCGAGTTTCCACTCGATGAGAGCATAGACACCAGTGAGAATCAGTAGTACCTCGCGCCATATAGGAAATGCCCCGGCACTCTGAAGATACTGGTTGGACTTCAACTTGCCAGGTGTCGATCGCCAGGTCATGGAAGTATTTCAGATCGGAGTGGCGGCCCAAATTCGCTTGAGAGAACGCCCCCGCTGAGACTCAACGCCACTACTCGGTGCGAATCAGCCGCGAGAATCCACCGAACGCTCTCCCGAAACGTCGCCGTCGCTACCTGCTGGCCATTGACGTAGCGATCGGCATGAAGACCGACAACGGTGATCGGTCCGTTGCGAGACGGGACATCCTCGCGATTTCGAATGACAACCGTCTCAATCCCACGGATTAGTACGTCACAAGCGGGCGATGAGTACTCCTCGGGATCGTTGTGGCCGACTGCATACTCGACGAGCTTAGACCGAAACTTCCTGCGTGAGTAGGCGAGATCCACGATGTCAGTCTTCGCATTCGGAGAAATGTATACGATACGCGGAGGTCCCACGAGTTTCACCGCGGCGATGCCTTCACCCACCCCCGGCACGATGACTGCCTGGGCGTCGATTACTTTCGCTATCACAGCAAGCTGCTCGTTCACGAGCGATACGTTCACCGGCTCGAAGTGTATCGCATCGGTAGTGGTCCAAAGTCGGGGAGGCTTCGCGGAGGGGAGGAAGTTGTAAATCCAGAGACTCCCCCCGGCGGTCACGACGCTCGACGCCGCCTCTGGCAAGTGAATTGTCCCTTTGAAAACACCTCGCTCGTCGAACCGCGCGAGCTCGTCGGTGCCGGTCGCGAACAACCATTCTCGATGCCACGATGTGAACGCGCGCGGCGGATGCGCCCACCGATTCGGAACGCCGCCTGCCTTCAGCGAGACAACACTCTGCGGAGAGCTCATGCCGCTCTGCCGGTAAAGAGCGCGACCGAATTCGTCCAGCAGCCAGACATCGTTGCTGCTTCGAGATATGGCCCGGAACGCAGGCAAGGGCAAAGCAGCGACCGTGACCGCGGCGGCAGCCGCGGTCACGGTCGCGATAAGCGACGCTCGACGCACTACTTGCACGAGGGGAATCGTGGGAACCGGCGTACTTCTGCGATCACTTCGGAACGGAAACAAAAAATATGTCATAAACGGGACGCTGGTGTATTCCGTGCCCGCCTCGGTTTGTCATCGAGACGACCGACTCGTACCGGAACGCATTGCCCCAGCTATCGTGTCTGCCTGTCCAGTGGTAGTTGAGATCGATCGCGTAGACTCCGCTTCCGTCGAGAGGCGCGATCTCGTTCGGCTCCGAGATGCCGTTGTGGTTGAGATCTCGCCAGAGCATGAGACGTGACCAGACGGGGTCTCGTTCGTCGATGACACCATCGTTGTTGGCGTCGAGCTCACGGAGCGCTTCGAAGCCGTTCTTTGCCAGTTGACCGTTCCTGAGCGGCGTGAAGTTGCCAAACAACTCCGTACCGCTCGTGACTTTGCCGTTGTGGTTACGGTCCAGCCAGAGGAATGCCTCGTCGGCACCCGCCGCCGTCCAGCCCATGCGAAGAGGATGGCCGTCCCCTCGGATGTCAAACAGCACCGGTGAGTTCGCACCGGTCAGCCGGTAGTCTCCGTTTTCGAAGTTGATGACGATCGGTGAGCACCACGCGTCTATGTTCGGGAAGCACGGAAGATCCTCGTTGTAGCCACCGCCACTCGGATCTGGATTGCCGACACCACCGCCACCGCCTCCACCAGACGGCGGTGGTTGGACGAACGTCGCCGTCACGCCCATATCACCGTGAGGGTAAAACGAAATGGTCGTTGCGGTGGAGGTAACAGCGCCCGACCATCCCTGGAAGTTCCAGCCAGAGGCCGGCGTGGCAATCAAATACGACAAGTGCGTACAGTCCACCTCCCGCGATGTCTCTCCCTATCCGTTGATCGTTCCCTGACCAATAATTGAAGTCGACAAGCGGCAGACGAGAGGGACGCACAGCTCGCCGGACTGCATTTCCTGCGTATCGACGTCTGACGCTGCGCCACTAATAAACCCGTAGTAACACCAAGAGGGAACACCGATGGTGTTTATGAATCCGTTCCAATTACCCGCCGGTGTGTTGAACCCCTCGTTGGTTCTCTGAGTTCCAAAAGTACCGTTTTCAGCAAGAATCGTATGCACGCCGAAGATGTTGTGTGGCACCCGATTCCCGAAGCAATCCTGGTAATACGCCGACCCGTACGAAGAGACGTTGAAAACGCCAAACCCGTTGTCACCGGCGATACCCACGGCTACGTACACTCGCGGAGCGAGAAAGCCTGGGCAGAAGTCTACCGGCTTGGGTACATACTGCACCGACAGAATGGCAAGGACCGCAAGACCGATGCCGCCGATCATTGGCAGCCCCGCTCGATATACAAGAGCCCAGACGCCTCGTCAGGCCCTGGCATGTTCGATCCCGACAGTAATCCCGGCGGGACAACCGTATAAAGGAATCGATCGAATGTTGCCGTGCCGTACTTTGCTCGCGCGGCGCTCAGCGCATCGAACCGTGCACGACACATGGCGATTGACGTAGTCCTAGTCTGCTCCTGATCGCTCGTTTGCACCCCACGCGACGGGGGCAAGTGCACTTTGCGGTCGCGCACCGCGTAGTATCCAGCGGCGATCTCGCTGAGGTCAGTCCAGAACTGTTTTGGATCGTAACCGAGCTCGTGGATTCTGGAATTCAACATCGCTTGGGAAATCTCACGTTCGCGGACGGGTAGCTGCGGATCGACCCCTCCGAGCAACGTGTTGAAGAGCTCAAAAGGGAGGAATAACTCAGGATTGACGTTCCCATCGATTACGACATGAGTCGACGTGGTAGTGGCGCTGGTCTGGGAATGGACCGTCCCGTCGTGACCACGTAGCGAAGCAGCGTGCCTTGCAGAGCGTTGTTCGATTGCGACCGGGTCAAGGCGCGCGGCGATCCGCTCCTCAACCGTCCACACCCATGGCGGCTTTGCTGTGGTCCAGGTAGCGGTCTGAGCGAACACGGAAGGAGCCAGTAGAGTGAGCGCGAATACAAATCTGTGCACAGTCATATCGCCTCCCAGGTAGTAGATGCGGGCCATGCCCCTATTGCCTCGCGGTAGATTGAACGAAGGTGGCAGCAGCTCATAGATACCTCCTTTTACGTTGGATGTCGTAGCCCATCGGTTAGGTTCCAGGACAGAACGCCTCCCAGCGAGGGAGTGACTAGGCGGGGAGTTCTTCTACCGCCACGGTCGAGATCTGGTCCGATCACTGCGTCACCCGAAACATCACGGAGTTGACCTCCTCGAAGATCTTGCGCAGGTGAGGTTCCAGCCAGAGGAGCTGGTTGGCTCCTTCCTCGTCGAGAAGTACCAGGGCGTCGTCGGTCTCGAGCAGAATCCTCGCGAGCGCATCGACGACGCGCTCGCGGTGACAAATGCCGTGTCGCGCCATGAGCGGCATCAGAAGCTCCCGGGATTCGCGATCAATACTCATCGCCAGCCAAGATAGGTTACGCCGTTCGGGACCGCCAGTCACATTTTCCGGCATTAAGGCAAGCGCCGGACGGAACCGGCGATCACTGGCAGCCATGTTCCGCAAGCAGGAGCCCTGCTGCCTCGCCTGTCGTGTTCGATCCCGAAAGCAGTCCCCGCGCGACGACCGTGTAAAGGAATCGGTCGAAGGTCGGTGTACCGTATATGACAGGGGTCGATGTAGCAACCACGCCCGCAAGCGGTTGTAACTTCGCGACATGCTGCGCCCACCGCTGCTCGATCCCGGCGCGTCGAGATGCGTCGCGATCCACTCTTCATCTGTCCACTCCCATGCCGGTTTTTTCGCGGCTGCCGCGTTCTGCGCGAGAACGGCGGGAGACAACAGCGTGACGACGAGTACGAGTGTGTACACGGTCATACGCGTTCCTCCCAAGTGCCGTAAAGGTTCCAGCGCGTCAGTACCCAGTCACGGTTTCCGGCATTCCGGCAACATCGTCTGTAACGCCCGGGTGAAACAGTCCGAATCCGCAGCAGTCACGATTTCCGACGTTTCCTCGGGTCGTTTCCGGTGCGGTATTCGTCGGGCGTCATGCCGAACTGCTCCGCGAAGAGGCGAAAGAAGGTGGTTCGTGTGCCGAGGCCGGAGATTTCGGCGATCTCGTCAACCGTCTGCGACGTCAGCCGCAGCAGCTTCGCGGCGTACATGAGTTGCAGCGATCTGAAATGCCGCAGCGGTGTCACACCGAACAATCTCTTGAACGTCCGCGTCAGAGTGTCGGGATGGATGCCGAACCGTTGCGCGAATTCGGATGCCGAGGCACGAGAGCGGCTGCGGTAGCATGCGTCGAGATACGCCTCGATGCCGCGCCGGTACCAGGCGCGTTCTTCTTCGACATGCCAGATCGTGCCCTCGTTCAGCTTCGGTCGTCCACGACGGTTTGCCATGCAGCCACTCTCCGATCGCCAGTGCTAAGACCGGCTTTACGTGAGAGTGGCGGATGGCTGGGATTCCCTACCCCATCGCGAAGAAAATAGTACGTCCGAGCACGGGTGGGTCGGAAACGGACCATGCTGGACGATGTGCTGGTTCGCGCTGTAGCAGACTGTCCTCGGATGCCGTGTCTACCCTGGCGGGAAACTGACATCAATGGTACCCAGTACTCGAACGATGATTCTGCGGATCAACGAACCGAACGGGTTGTCTCTGGCTTGTGTTTTGGCCGCGGCGAACGTCGGCTGCGCAAGTAACACGACGACCGCCGACGCAACAGACCACTTCGCGATCCGTTTCGATACACCTCGCATAACTCCTCCAGAACCGGCGCCGGGAATCATGGAGGGCGCCCTCAGACGCGGAGAGGTGTTCGAGAGGCTAATGTTTGAGACGGAAACTAATCGGGAGGAGGCGAGAAGATGAGCTGGGGCTGACGCTCGAGCTGCTGGACGAACCGGCGCACATGCTGCACGGTTGAGACTCGAACCGTTCCCGCAGTCGCGGCCTCTCGAAGAAACGCAACGGCAGTCAGTGCCTGGCGCAGCTTGCCGTCGCGGCGAAAGTAGCGGAGCACCTCGGCGCAGAGAGAGGGAACCTCACGAGGCTGTCCAACGAGTAGAAGAGATTCGATGAGGTCCAGAGTGATATTCGCGGCCTCAGCCTGTAGTGACAACCCTTCCGCTGCCCCTTTTGTAGCGCGGAACTGCCTGATCGACTCGTCAAGGCGGCCTGAGACTCGTGACAGCAGCCCGATCTTCCAGTCGGTACGAACCAGCTCCGTCTGGATACCCCGTTGGACGTACGTCCTCCGCGCGTCGAAGAGCAGTGGCGCTGCGCTTGTCGCGTCGCCCAATTCGAGATAACATATAGCGAGGTTGTACGACTGTCGAGCAGCTTCGACTTCGTCATTCCTGTCGACGGCAAACGCGAGGAGTTGCTCGAAGGCGCGCGCGGCTTGAGCGAACTCGCGACGATAGAACAGCACACCCGCCTCAACGCTTCGCGCTCGCATCCACCACTGGGTATCGCCATAAGCGGCAAAGATCTCAGCACTCTCCACGGCTTTGACCGTAGCTTCTTGCAGACGGTCCGTATACGTCAGCACGACCGCGCGGATGTACGCCAAACTGGCGAACTCGTATGTATGACTGCCGAGGTGTGCGATCTCGCGCTCGGCGTGGTCGAGGGCATCGAGCGCGGCAGGGTACTCGGCCAGAAACCGCATGGCGTTTGCGCGCTCTTTCCAGGCAAGCGAGCGGAGAAGGCGCACGCTGTCACGCGGATACGAGCTCTCGCGAAGCTGTTCCGCAATCGCTACCGCCGCGTCAGCCAGATTGCGTGCGTGCAGCGGGCTGCGCTCGCAGGTTTCATTCGCGGATTCTGCTAGGATCCGAACCGCTCCCGCGGTGCGGTACTGCTCCTGACGTTCGACGCGCTCGCGCACGAAGGCGACGGAATCCTTCAAGACAGGAGCAAGCGCAGCGCGGGCGTCCACGTACTCCTGCCGCGATCGTGCGGCGAAGGCGAGTACGGCGCGTTCCTCCTCTTCGGTGTCGGAGAAGCCTTGAACGGTCTGCCAGGTACCACGATCGGCGAGAGTGTCGAGGAACGCCGACAGAGAACGGAAGCGCGTCTCGCATTGTTCACAGGTTCGCAGATGCTCCGCCACCGAGGCAAACTCGGGATCGTCCGGAGTGACGATATATTCCGAGAGTGTCTCTTCGTCGATATGGGTCATGACTCCACCCGCGTGATCGCTTCGAAGATCGCTCTCGCCGCCTTGCGGCAGTGATGTAGAAGCTGACGAACATACAGCGGCGCGACGTCGAGCTCCGCAGCCACGTCGCGCATCGACTTACCTTCGTAATGGAAGCATCGCAGCGCATCGCGGCACCTCGGCCGCAACCTCGCCAAGGTCTCCGCAACGGCGAGACGAACGGCGATCGCGTCGGATACCGAAGAGTCCTGAACTGCGTTCTCGGACTCGGCCTCATCGGCATCACAGAAGATGTTTCGTTCCCGCTGCCGCTTGCGCCAGTACTCCAGACACTCGTTGCGGACGGCGCCCCGAAAGTAAGGCTTCAACTCACCCCTGACCACTTCAGGATGGGTGAAGTAGCGCGTGAAGATGTCATGCACGATGGCCTCGGCATCGGAGAACGGCACGTGGAAGTCCCGGATGGCGATGAGGCGCATCAAACGAGCATGCAGGCGATAGACATCGCCGAATGCGTCGTGTACCGGCGCAGCTTCAACGACCGTCTCAAAGCATGGAATCGACGGAGCAACGCCGTCGGGATCGTCCATCGAAGTGGAGTTGACAGCCATGATGATGAGTCGCGAGTATCGCGCCGAAGACGCACTTACGCAAGTAAAGCGCGCGAGTCACAATGGCGGTTTCGCAGCGCCGGAGGTTCGGCGGCCAGTGTTTTGACTAAAATCGCCAGCGGGCCGCTGGCGGTCCAGCCGGCGAGCCGCCGGCGCTACGTACTTCCCGCTCACCCCGCTGACGCGGTATAACGCGCGGTCATGCTGAAGAACTGGACCGTCGCGCTCCTTCTTGTCATCGCTGCGTCCGCGTTTGCGCAGGACGCGAAGACTGCTCCTCCGGGCAAGCCCATCCGCGAGCTCACGCTCGAGAACATCTTCGATCCGAAGTTGAAGGTTTCGTTTGCGGGAGCACCGCAGTCCGGGTTCACCTGGATCGATGAGAAGACCATCGCCTGGCCTCGCACCGAGGATGGGAAGGTGGTGGAAGAGGCGGTGATCGAGACTGAGACCGGGAACAAGCGCGTCCTCTTCAACGCCGCGAAGCTCGAGGCGGCGGCGAAGAAGATCGCTGGCGTATCGGGCGAGGAAGCGTCCGGGTTCGCGAAGCAGCGGAACTGGAACTTCAGCCCGAACAAGAAGAGCGTCCTGCTCACCATCGGCAACGACGTCTACCTCTACGTCCTCGACTCCGACAGCATGACCCGGCTCACCTCGTCGCCGGGGGAGAAAGAGGAAGTGACGTTCAGCCCGGACGGGCGCTTCGTCGCGTTCGTCCACGAGAACAACATCTATCTCGTCGATGTGGCCACGCAGCGCGAGCGGCAACTCACCACCGACGGCAGCGAGAACATCCAGAACGGCATCCTCGACTGGGTCTATCAGGAAGAGGTGTACGGCCGCGGCAATTTCCGGGCGTACTGGTGGAGCCCCGACTCGTCGCGCCTCGCATACCTGCAACTCGACGAGCGCCCGGTGAAGCATTTCGCGGTGGTCGACCACATCCCCTACCAGCAGAACGTCGAGTCGGAGCTTTACCCAAAGGCCGGCGCGCCGAATCCGATCGCGAAGCTCTTCTGTGTCAGCGTCAGCGGAGCGGCGCCGAAGGAAGTGAGCACGGAGAGCTACAGCAGCGCCGACTTCCTCATCGTCCTGGTCGACTGGTCGCCGGACAGCTCGAAGATCCTCTACCAGATCCAGAACCGCGAGCAGACCTGGCTCGACCTCGATGCGGCAGAAGTCCGCGGCTCCGCGGCGCCGAAGACCCTCTTCCGCGAGACCACGAAGGGGTGGGTGGACATCACCGGGAACCCGGTATGGCTCAAGGATGGATCGTTCCTCTGGCTCAGCGAGCGGACCGGATTCAAACACCTCTATCACTACGGCGCCGATGGAAAGCTGATCGCTCAGATCACGAACGGACCGTGGGAAGTGCGGACGGTACACGGCGTCGATCCCGCCAATGAGTGGATCTATTTCTCGGGGACGGAGCGCTCGGTTCTGGGGACGGACATCTATCGCGTTCATCTCGACGGCAGCGGTCTCAAACGGCTCTCGGAAGCGCCCGGCCAGCACAACGCCAACTTCAATCCGTCGTTCTCGGCGTATCTCGACTCGTACTCGAATGTTTCTACACCCACATCGGCGTCGCTTCATCACAGCGACGGCTCACAGGTTCGCGTCATCGATGCGAACGAGGCGCCGCTGATGCGCGACCTGCACATCTCCAAGCCGGAGTTTGTACAGGTGAAAACGCGCGACGGGTTCGTAATGGAAGCGATGATCATCCGTCCGCCGGATTTCGATCCGTCGAAGAAGTATCCGGTCTACGAGCACACCTACTCCGGTCCGCACGCGCAGCAGGTACGCAATGCCTGGGGCGGCGCGACCTATCTCTGGCATCAATACCTGGCGCAGCACGGCGTGATCGTCTGGGTCTGCGACAACCGCAGCGCCAGCGGCAAGGGAGCGGAGTCGGCGTGGACGTCGTACAAGCGGATGGGCGAAGGGGAGCTGCGCGATCTGGAGGACGGGCTGAAGTGGCTGACGTCACAATCATACGTCGACGGCTCCCGTGTGCTGCTGAGCGGCTGGAGCTACGGCGGCTTCATGACGTCGTTCGCGCTGACGCATAGCACGATGTGGAGCTCCGGGATCTCGGGCGGGACGGTGACGGACTGGCATGACTACGACTCGATCTACACGGAGCGGGTCATGCTGATGCCGCAGAACAATCCCGAGGGCTATCACGACACGGCGCCGCGCTGGGCTGCCAGGAACCTGCATGGCAGCATCCTCCTGCTGCACGGCACGATCGACGACAACGTCCACATGCAGAACACGATTCAGTTCATCTACGAGCTGGAGAAGGCGAACAAGCCGTACCAGCTCCAGGTCTACCCGAAGTCGCGCCACGGCGTGGTCGATCCGGCGCTGAACGCACACATGCGGGCGGCGATGTGGAAGTTCATCCAGGAGAATCTAGGGGTGAAGTAGCGTCCAGTGAAAGGGCAGAAGGCAGAAAGCAGAAATGCTTCGCTCGGCCATTTCTGCTTTCTGCCTTCTGCTTTCTGCTTTCGAACCCCTGTAAGCGCCGGCGATCCTGGATCGTCTACTGGACGACCCTAAAGCAGGGAGGAGGAGGATTCATGCGTAGTCGTTTGTTTGTGTTCGTTCTACTTGTCATCATCACTCTCACGGGAGGCTACCTGGTCGGGTGTGCGACCGGAGGGCAGCCGCAAATGAACGCGGCTCTCGATGAGCTGCGGGCTGCACGGTCGGAGCTCGACGCCGCGGCAACGGACAAGGGTGGCCATCGCAGCAAAGCCATCGGTCTGGTCGACGAAGCGATCACCGAGGTCCAGGCAGGGATCGAGTTCGCCCGTACTCACTGATCAGGACGATAGTTTGAGGAGAATATGATGAAGAAACAATCGATTCCTGGCGCCCTTTTCCTCTGCGCGGCGCTCCTGGCCGGCATCGCTGCCGGGCGGGCACATGCGGCGCAGTCACACATGGTCTCGGCACGCAATCACCTTCGCAACGCACGTCAGGAGCTCCGGGATGCTTCGGGCGATAAGGGTGGTCACCGCGAACGTGCCATCGGCCTGGTCGACAGGGCCATCGGACAGGTCGGCGAGGGGATGGAGTTCGCGCGGGAGCATTGAAATGTGACGGGGGTCGGGGGTCGGGGGTGGGAAGATCCAACGACACAGATTCGCCTCTCCGACTCCCGATTCCCGACTCCCGACTCCCGACTCCCGACTCCCGACTCCCGACTCCCGAGAGCTGGGTTGCACCCGGCAACACAAACCAACTTTCCCGGGAACCGTTCGCCTCTTCGTGCGTAATTCCATCGATGGACACCGATGGCGCGCTGATCCGGCGAACAGGCGAAGGCGATGACGAAGCCTTTGCGCTTCTGGTCGGCAAGTACCAGAACCCGCTCGTCAACTACCTGACGCACCTCACCCGCTCACGCGAGCGCGCGGAAGAGATCGCGCAGGATTCATTCGTACGGCTTTACCGGAGCGCGTCGAAGTGCCGGGACGAAGAGTCTCTGGGACCGTACCTGTTTCGCATCGCCACGAACCTGGCCATCACCGAGGCGCGGCGTGAGATGAGATGGAAGCGATTGCTGCCACGATTCATGGCCTCGCAGCCGGCAACGGCGCCGCCCGCGGATCGGGAGTTGATGACGAATGAAGTGCAGGAGGAAGTGGCGGCGGCACTGGCACGTCTGCCGGTGAGGTTCCGGGCGCCGCTGGTGCTTTTCGAGATCGAGGAGTGGTCGTACAACGAGATCGCTCGCACGCTGGAGTGCCGCGTGGGAACGGTGAAATCACGGATCTCGCGCGCGCGGGCTCTCATGCGCACGCAGCTCGAATCGTGGTGGATCGGAGGGAATGATGAAAGAAATGGACGTTGGGGACGCGCTGCGGCGCCTGCCTCGAACGACAGCATCGCCTCAATTCAAGTCTGACGTGATGCGTGCGCTGGGCCGCAAGACCGGCGGAGTCTCTTCCCGGCTGAGCTGGCTGACACCCGCGGTCCGTGTCCTGGCGGTGACCTCGCTGATGTTGATCCTCGCCGCCGGGATCTATGGCACGTCCCTCCGTCTCCAGAGGCAGGAGCGCATCAAAGCTCTGCGGGCGGAGCATCAGCAGATCGAATCGGAATTGCGGCGTGTCAAAGCGGCCGCCAATCAAGCGCAACCCGTGGTCGTGTTCCGGAACGGCGACACTCGCGTCATCGTCGATGTGAAATCGAACCAGCAGACAGCCCCAACCTATTACTGAGGACAAATCAAATGTTGAAACGACTCTCGACTCTATTCCTTCTGTTGTTCGCAGCAACACCGCTATTCGCCTGGGAAGCGAACGCCGATTCGTCCGGTGAGCGCCATACCATCGTCGTACGCGACGGCAATGTGTTCGTCGACGACGACAATCTGATCGGTACGAAGCGCGCCTTCATCGGCGCAGCGCTCACCGAGATCACCCCTGAGCTTCGTGAATTCTTCGGCGCACCGAAGGACGCCGGTGTGCTGGTCTCTTCGCTGACCGAGAACGGGCCGGCGTCGAAAGCGGGCGTGCGCGTCGGCGACGTGATCACCGCCGTGAACGGGAAGCCGGTTGCCACACGGTCGCAGGTGATTTCAGCCCTGCGTGACAACCATGCCGGCGACAGCGTCCGCATCGACACCATCCGCAACAAGGCGAGGCAGACCGTCGTAGCCACGGTGGTCGAACACGATGGTATGCCGCGCATCTTCAAGCTTCCGCTCATCCAGCGCGGGGAAGGAACTCTCATCCCGCGCGACGGGTGGCGCGCTTACGTCCAGTCGCCGGACAGCGACGAACTGCGCGCACGCATCCGTGAGCTCGAAAACCGTTTGCAGGATCTGGAAAAGAAGCTCCAGAAATAGGTTGCACCCCGATCGGGTGGCGCGGGTCGTCCGACTCCTCGCGGACGGCCCGCGTTTTTTTTGCGGGAGAAGAGGCTCATCCGCAGATTACGCAGATCGAAAACTCTGAGGGTCTCCTCTTCTTAATCTGCGTAATCTGCGGACAAGGCTCTTTCAGATTCGCGCCTGCGCCCGAATACGCTTATATTGATTGAATCGGCTGTCCGGCCGGGAGATCAAGTGAGCATATTCGAATCCGCAACTTCCACGCCCCGATTCAGGCCTTCTTTCCCCTTCAAACTACCGCCCCTTCACGGCGGATTCATGCGGTTCGTCCTCCGCATCGGCCTTCTCCTGGTGCCGCTGATCCTCCTGCGGGCATGCCTGATCACGTACGTACCGCTCGATCAGATCGGGCTGCGGCAGGTGTCGTTCGGGATGAACAAAGGGTTGCAGAAAGAGCTGGTGGAACCGGGCTACCGCCGGGCCATCTCCGGCTACGAGACGATCCACACGTTTCCCCGCAACGTCCAGGCGGTGGAGTTCACGAATGACGAGACCGAGCGCGGCGCCGACCATCGCACGGTCGCGGCGATCAACGTGCCGACGGTGGACGGCTACCCGGTCGCGGTCGACGTCACCGTGCTCTATCGCATCGCCGATCCGTTCCTGGTGGTCTCGAAGTTCGGCTTCGGCCGCGGTTACGAGGACAACGTCGTCCTTCGCTTTACCGATCCCGCCATCAAGCAACACCTCGGCGAGCTGCGCGCGGAGGAGTTCTACCGCGATCAACGCATCGCCAAGGTCCACGATCTGAAGAAGGAACTGTCCGATAAGTTCCGCCAGAACGGCCTCGAGCTGGCTGACGTCCTGATCCGCCAGTACGACTACCCCGACACCTTCCAGCAGCTCACCGAGCAGAAGAAGATTCAGGACCAATCGGTGCTGACGAATCGGGCCCTGGCCAAACAGGCAGAGGTCGACACGCGGCTCAAACAGACGGCGGCCGAGGGGCAAAACTCGATCAACGTCCGCAGCGCGGAGTTTCAGGCACAGATCACCGGGCTGAACGCGCAGAAGGACTTCTACGAGCGCTCCAAGCACGCCGAGGCCGATCTGCTGGTCAAGAGCGCCGAGGCGCAGGGGACGGAAGCGATCAACAAGGCCATGGAAGGCGCCGGGTCGGACAAGCTGCTGCGCCTGCGGAAGGGATTGGCGATCCTCAACGGCATCAAAGGGCCGATTTACATCAGCGAAGACCCGACCGACATCGGGAAGTTGACGGGGCACTGAGGCGGAATGATGAAACGACTGATCGCATTACTCGCCGTCCTCCCCCTCCTGGCCGCCTGCACGCCTCATACGACGCAAGCCACACAGGTGGGCGTCCGCTTCAACAAGATCACGCGAGCGACAGAGATCTCGGATCCCGGAGCGACGTACTTCTTCGTGCCGCTCATCAATGACTGGACGACCTACGACACGTCGACGCAGAACCTGGTCATGTCCGCCAAGGCCAGCGAGGGCGACCGCAAGGAGAAAGACGACCTGCGCTTCAAGACTCGCGACGGCAACGACATCGAGACCGACGTCACGATCCGATGGCGCATCGACCCCACGCGCGCCGCGGACATCTGGCGCAAAGTGGCGCCGGACACGGTGGCGCTGAAGGAACGAGTGGTGCGGCCGATGGCGCGCTCGTATGTGCGCGACGTCCTGAACCGGCTCGATTCCGAGGAGTACTACAACCCGGACCTGCGCTTCGCAGCGGCCAGCGACGGCACCAAAGTTCTGGCTCTGCAACTGAAGCCTTACGGCATCATCGTGGAGCAGGTCATCCTCGGCGATTTCGCCTTCAAGCCCGACTACCAGAACCTGATCAACAAGCGCAAAGAAGCGGAGAAGCAGGCCGAGAAGCTGGAGTCACAGATCCTGGCCACACTGGAATCCAACAAGGCGAACCTGCAGCAGAAGATCGCCGAGCTGACGGAACAGCTCACCCGTTCGCAGGGTGACTTCGAGCAGGCCAAGCGTGCCGCGGACGCTTACGTGGTGCGCAAGCAGCAAGACGCGCAGGCGACGTTGTCGGAGAAGAGCGCCGTGGCGCAGGGCATCAAGAAGGAACGCGCCGCGCTGAACGGCAGCGCCGGCGACGCCTACGTGAGCCTGCAGTTGATCGACGCGCTGCAAAAGAAGGAGATCCGCCAGATTCCGAAGCTGCCGAACGGCAACGTCATCATCGACGGCAACAAACTGCTCGAACAGCTCGGCGTCATCCAGTACTCGGCACAGAAGACCTCGACGGAACAGTAATGCTGAACATCGCAGGCTCGGACTACGATTTCGCGCAAGTCGTATACGTCGTTCTGCAGGAGTGCGAGCATCATCGCCGCAGCTTCGAGGAGGCCGATTTCGCAGCCGATGTCCGCAAGTGCGCCGCGGAGAAGCTCGCCGAGATCAAAGCAACCTACGATGAGGGCGGCGGCTCGTCGGTCTACTGGGAGGCGCTCGAAAAAGAAGTGGATGAGGTGGTGATGCCACAATACATCGCCGACGCCCGCAACATCACAGAGCTGGAGCGCCACAACTTCGGCATCTGGCGCGGCGGCGACCTCGGCGCTCGTTTCGCCTTCGCGCTGGCCGGGCTGGTCATTGGGAGCATCATCATCGCCCTGCCGTTCATCCCGATCGTCGAAGAGATGTTCGCCTTCGGCATGACCGCGGTGGGATTCCTCTATCCCGACCTCAAGCGCTTCCTGCACGAGCGCCACTACGTGAAGGGACTCAACCGGATCGTGGCCGACAGCGCGCGCTATCAGGAGAACACCCGTTTGCACTACATGACGTCGCAGGACATCCAGAAAGCGTTCGAACCTGGGGAGTCGCGACGGCTTTTGCCTTGATTTTGCGCTTCGCGCGTTGTCTGCGCTCTGCACGTTGTCTGCGCTTCGCGCGTTGTCTGCGCTTCGCGCGTTGTTTGCGCTTCGCGCGTTGTTTGCGCTCTGCGCGTAGATAGCGGGGCCCTGACCATCTGACAACGCACGGAGTGCAGACAACCGACAACCGACAACGCGCGAAGCGCAGACAACCGACAACCGACAACGCGCGAAGCGCAGATAACCACAACCGACAACGCGCGAAGCGCAGACAACTTGCGTTATCCTCCGTCGCGTAAACGAAGGAGACTGAATGCGGAAACTGGTTTTGACCCTCGCCATCCTCGTCACCATCTCGGCACGCGCTGAGCAGAAAAATGTCCTGATGCTGACAAACCACTCCGATTTTCAAATCGGGCTGTACATGGACAACATGGCATCCTCGCTCGGCGTCCATTGCGACTATTGCCACGTCCGCAACGAGCAGACGAAGGCGTGGGACTTCCCCAACGACGCGAAAGAGGAAAAGAAGACCGCGCGCGAGATGATCCGCATGGTCATTGACCTCAACGAGAAGAGCTTCCACGGCCGTCCGATCGTCGGCTGCTACACCTGCCACCTCGGCAAGGAGAGTCCATCGGGAATGGTGAGCTTCCCCGTGCCGCAGGCTGCGCAGACCAAGTCGCATGAAGCTGAGGAAGCCGAGCGGAAGGCGTACCCGGCGGCGAAAGATCTGCTGGCGAAATACGTGACGGCGATCGGCGGCGAGGCCGCGGCGAAGAAGCTGGCCACACCGATGACGGCGAAAGGATCACGCACCGGCGCGAACGGGCAGTCGATACCAATCGAGGCCTACAGCTCCGGCGGCAAGGTGCTGACGCACGGGACGCCCCCGGAAGGTCCAGCAATGGCCCAGATGTTCAGCTCTGAATCCGGCTGGATGACCACCCGTCAAGGCGTTCGTACGGTCACGGGAGCCGACGCGGCACAAGGCCTTGCGTCTGCACGTGCCTTCGATCCGTTCATTCCAGCGCTCCCCGAAAAAGCTCATGTCCTGGGCAAGGAAACGATCGATGGACACGAGGCATGGTTCGTCGGCGCGGCAATCGATGACCACACCCGTCAGCGGATCTGGTTCGACGCCTCGACCGGCCTCGTTCTGCGGCGCCTGGTCTCGTCCGACAGCCCCGTAGGCCGCATCCCTATGCAGACTGACTACGACGACTATCGCGATGCCGGCGGGGTGAAAGTTCCATTCACCGTGAAGGTCTCGAGCGTCAACGGCGGCCAGAGCGCGACACGGAAGTACACCTCGATCGAGTTCGGAACAGCCGTCGACCAGAAGATGTTCGAAGCACCAAAATGAGCCCGCGCGGCCTGGCCGCGCAGCAGGTAGAGATTTTGATCCGGCACTCGGCGATGGCCGAGTGCCGTACTATTGAGCGCTATGAGGGGTGGCCAGATCGACCGGGTGAAGCGCCAATTGCTTCGAGAAGCAGTGGCGGACAACCTCGACACGATTCGAGGGCTGCCTCCGCGCGGTCTTCGGCCGCGGTGGCGTTTCGGGCGTGTCTTCCTGCGCCGTGCGCCATTGTTCCTGATCCCGCTGATCCTGGCCAGCTTCGCTTTCCTGAGCAATACCGGCGTCCCCTCCAGGGCGAAGGCCGTTGCTCCACCGCGCAGCATCGCTACCCAACCGGCCGTTGTACGCGCTTCGGCCGCGCCGGCGATGCTGATGCCGGACACGTTGGAGCCCGTCAGCGCCTCGGCCTTTCCGCTGTCAGTCCACCGTGTCGTGCTCGACGCCGGCCACGGAGGCACCGACCCCGGCGCCTCGTCGATCTCGAACATCAGCGAGAAAGAGATCACGCTCGACATCGAAAGACGGCTCGGCGCATTACTGCGCAACGGCGGCTTCGAAGTCATCGTCACCCGCAGCGATGACCGTCTGATCCCCCTTCGCGAACGCGCCCGGCTGGCCAACGGCTCCAACTCCGACATCTTCGTCTCCATCCACGTCAACTCACTCCCCCAGGCGCAGAATCATGGAGTGGAGACGTACTACCTCGGGCCGACAAACGATCCCAAACTCACCCAGCTCGCCGCGGCGGAGAACCTATCGTCCGGCTACGCTCTGGCCGACCTTCGCAAACTGCTCGACCGCGTCTATGCCGACGTCCGAAGGGACGAGTCACACCGCCTCGCCGCCGAAGTCCAACAACAGCTCTTCAGCGGACTGCGAGGCGTCGATCCGGGTCTGGAGAACTGGGGCGTCAAACGTGCGCCCTTCATCGTGCTGGTAGCCACCGAGATGCCGGCCATTCTCGCCGAGGTCGGATGTCTGTCGAATAGCCGCGAGGCGGAGATGCTGCGGAGCGGCACCTATCGCCAGCAGATCGCACAGGCGCTTTTCCACGGCATCCACGCATACGCGAGCGCCAACGACATGCCGCAGAAGAAAGGAACCTAATGTCTACTGAATCCGAGATCCTCCACGTCGGGATCGACCTCGGCACTTCTCGCAGCGCGATCTCCGCGTCGAACGGCGAGCGTTTCGTCGTCGACAGCTTCGTCGGCTGGCCCGCCGACATGGTTGCGAGAAAAGTCCTCAAGCGCGACGTCCTCATCGGCCACGAGGCGGTCGCCAACCGCACCATGCTCGACCTGCACCGCCCGCTCGAGCGCGGGCTGTTGAAGGAGGGCTCGGAGAAGGACGTCGAAGCAGTCCGCGAGCTGCTCAAGCACCTGCTGCGCCTCGTCGGCGTGGCCAACGGAAAGGTCGACAGCGCTAATGTGCGCGCGGTGGTCGGCGTTCCGGCGGCGTCGCTGAGAACGAACAAGCAGTACCTGCGCAACTCGATGAAGGGAATCGTCGACAGTCTGATGATCGTGAGCGAGCCATTCGCAGTCGCATACGGCCTGAATGCGCTGCTGCACACGATGATCATCGACATCGGCGCAGGTACTACTGACTTCTGCGTGATGAAGGGCCGCTATCCGGGCGAAGAAGACCAGCGGACGCTCACCATCGCCGGCGACTCGCTCGACACCCAGCTCCTCAAACTGATCGAGGACCGGTACCCGCAGGCGAACATCACTGTCTACATGGTGCGGGAATGGAAAGAGTTACACAGCTTCGTGGGCGAGGCTCCGAAGAAAGTGCTCGTCACCGCGCCGGTCAAGGGCGTACCGACAGAGCTCGACATCACCAACGAGATGAAAGCGGCCTGCGAGACCTTGCTCCCGCCGGCGATCGAGACCATGCTCGACCTTCTGTCCCGCGTCGAGCCGGAGTTCCAGGAACGCGTCCGCGCCAATATCATCCTCAGCGGCGGCGGTGGCCTGATTCGCAATCTTGCTCAGACTCTGGAAGACGCGCTCAAACAGGTCGGCGGCGGCAAAGTGACACACATGCAGGACCCGGTCTTCGTCGGATCAGACGGCGGCCTGGCATTGGCGCTCGACGCCCCGGATGAGGATTGGGAGAAGCTGACGGCTTGACAGATTGGACCAACGCTCCGCTCTTCGGGCGACCTCCAGATGGGGTCAAGGCCACTGTCAGACCGAGCGCGTATGCCGTCATCAGGAACGATCGCGGCCAGTTTGCGGTCGTTCGCACACCCGAAGGCGTCTACCTCCCGGGCGGGGGGATGGACGCCGGCGAGACGCCGAACGAAACGGTTCTTCGCGAAACGCTCGAAGAGTGCGGGCTGGCTGTCCGCATCGGTTCATGGTCGGCAGCGGCCGTCCAGTTCGCATGGTCGGAAGCCGAGCAGACATATTTCGAAAAGCGATGCACACTCGTCGATGCCGTCGTGATCGGGCCGGATCATTCGCGGCTCGAAGCCGGTCACCAGTTGCTGTGGCTGGACGCCGATCGCGCCTGCGAGCTGCTCACACACGAGTGCCACGCCTGGGTAGTGAAGAGTTGGCGCACGGCTGAAGAGTAAGTCCTTCCGGCACCGAGTCGCGGCGCGCAGATGACCGGCAAATACCACTGGCGACCAGCGGTTCGCGATCACCAGCAAAGAATCGATGCTCTAGTTCTTTTTCGCCGGCCGCGATCTCGATGTAGAGGGCCTCAGAGACTTGTCTTGCGTTGCAGAGTGCTCAACCACAGTTTTAGCAATCTTGCGCGGAAAAACAAACTCGACCTCCTTGCTGGCGGCCCGGCGCAGTTCGCGCAGGAGGTATTCGATCTTCACCTGGCCAGCCGGATCACTGAGCAGGCGGCGCAAGGCCCCGCGGCGAAGGATGACCGAGCGAAGCTTCACGCGGGCCGAGTGAATAGCGAACCGAATCGAACTGCGGTCGTCGGTGCAGACGCGCACCGCGTCCACACCCAGTGCCCCCACGATTTCCTCAGCCAATTGGGTTTCGCTCGTTGCAACGGGCGTAGGCAATCGCACATCAGCGCGCTGCCAGAGAATTCGGGAGCGCGGAAGCGGAACTTCTCCAAACAAAGAGACAAGACAAGCCGAGGCATCGAGGGTAGCGGGAATGCGAACTGTGAGCTGCCTGGAGTCCTTACCGTAGTCGAGAACTACGAACTGTCCGGCATTCAGTTCAACGAGAGCGCCCTTCGATGGCTCAGGGGCAGCCCAGATGTCGTCGATCTCCTGGAAAGAGACGGGGAACCAACGCGCCAGTTCAGCGACGGAGAGTTTGGCTGTCATCACCGGAAAGGCGCGCTCCTTCAGTTCGCTGGGTTTTGCCGTTCGCATGGACTACTCCGCATCCTGTCTCATGGTAACAATAACCGGGATGGCGACCAACTCATCCTTTTCGAGAATGATGACGCCTGGACGGCCTTGGCTCCATTCTGGCCAGCCTGGCACAGACCATGGGTCGGGTTCGACCTCGGTGTAAAACTCGATGCCGACGATCGCCTCCGGCAGCAGTCCCTCCCATGCTTTTACACAAGGCACAACACCCGCGTAATAATTGCCGCGCGGCCTTCCCCATAGACAACCGCCGACACTGACGAGTTCATTCTCTGCGGGATTGTGCTGCGATCGCCGGTGGTAGGGGCCGAATCTCGCCTTCCGACGCGACGTGCTCATTCAAGCGAAATATATCCTGCATCAAACCGGCCACGGCACCGTCAACGCTCGATATCCTCCGCCATCTTCAACAGCGCATTCACGCTGTTCCAGTTCCTCGCCGTCACATTCACACTGAGCTTTTTCTCGGTCAGCGCGTTGGATAGTTTCGAATCGGCGATCCCAGTTGGCAGGTGGAGGTACAGCTCCTGCTTGCCGAAGTGAAGCTCCTCAGAATCCCGCTTCAGTTTCAGGAGCAGCTCCTTCGCACCGTCAACGATTGAGCCGCCGAGAAACGCCACAAGGACCGCTTTCGGATCGCGCTGCCCCGAGGTAAACGGATTCGCAGCGATGACCTCGCGCAACTCGGCGGTCGTTCGAAGGATGACCTTCGCCCCGAACCCGGTCGTCTTACGAATGCCTTCCTCGATCTTCTTGGTGAGAATGGCGCGATCGAGTCCGCTGCGAAACACGACGTTGCCGCTCTGCAGATAGGTCTTCGCGCCAGTCAACCCGATCGACTCGCAGAGCACTCTCAGCGCATCCATCTCGAGCAACTTGTTTCCGCCGACGTTGACGCCGCGGATGAGGCAGACGAAGGCCTGGGCCGGCATCGGCGGATTATGCATGAACATCAAAAGCTGATCCGCAGATTGACACAGAATTTGCGTGCCGTTTCCTCTTTTGCGGCCTATCTTGAATGCATGCGACGCTTTCCTCTCATCCTCCTTCTGGCGGCAGGGGTCTTCGCTTCGATCGCGGCTTCGCCGAAGAGCCCCGAACCAGCCAGGCCGGTCGACTTCACCACTCAAATCCAGCCGATCCTCGAGGGAAAGTGTCAGCCATGTCACTTCTCCGGCGGAACGATGTACGAGAAACGCCCGTTCGATAAGCCGGCGACGATCGTCGCTCTGGGAGAGAAGCTCTTCACCCGGATCAAGGATGAGAACTCTCGCGTGCTCATCCGTACATTCCTCGCCGAGCAGAAGCTGCGCGAAACACGCCCGCCCGCTGAGCTATCATTCCGGCGCGCATGGCCGTCATCCCCTGTATCCGCTGCAAAGCCGAGATCGACCGCGAATTCAAAGCCTGCCCGCACTGCGGCGAACCGGTAACCGACTTCCTTCGCGAGTACGCCGACAAGCCGATCGACGGCAAGTACCGGATCGTCGAGCGCCTCGGCATCGGAGGTATGGGCGAGGTCTTCAAGGTCGAGCACACCTTCCTGGGCTCGACGCGAGTGGTGAAAATCATCCGCGCGCAGATCTCGTCGGCTGACATCAACGAGCGTTTCCTGCGCGAGGCGCGCATGGCCACCAAGGTCCAGCATCCCAACGTGGCCACGCTGCACGACTTCTCCGCGCTCCCTGACGGCTCGCACTACATGGTGTGGGAGTTCATCGAGGGAGAGAACCTTGCGCAGCTCCTTCGCCAGCGGGGAATGCTGACGCCCCGGCATGCTGTGCATATCGCCATCCAGGCGCTGGCCGGCCTCGAAGCCATCCACCGCGCCGGCATCGTGCATCGCGACATCAGCCCCGAGAACCTGATGGTCACGCACGCCGGCGACGGATCCGAGTTCGTGAAGATCATCGACCTCGGCGTGGCTAAAGCAGCGGAGTCGGATGTGGCCATGACGCAGACAGGCATGTTCGTCGGCAAGCTTCGCTACGCCTCCCCCGATCATCTCGGGTTTCTCGCGGCTGGCGATCGGATCGACGGCCGCGCCGATCTCTACTCACTCGCAGTCGTGCTGTTCGAGATGCTGACCGGCCGGCCGCCCTTCGAGGCAACCTCGCCCCACCAGTACATCATTCACCACTCGCGCGATGAGTACCTCCCCTCGCCCGACCTCGACCGCATCACCGGCAGCAGCGCATTGCAGACCGTGCTGGCGCGCGCGCTCGACCGTGACCGCAACAAGCGCTTCACCACTGCTCGCCAGTTTTCTGACGCTCTCTCCGCGATCGAACCGACGCTTCCCGACGATTCGTCGAAGACCTCCGCCGCGCCGTTCGATGCCGACGCCACGATGCGCACGGAGCGGACGAATATGGGCGCAAGGCTGGATTCAGGCACAAGCCAGACCGGCGTGAGGCCTGCGGCACCTCCCACGATCGCGTTCGCAACGCCTACTCCCCAGCAGCCGCCAACACCCACGCACTCGGAAACAAGGCCAGCCGTCAATCGACCTGTTCCGCCGCCTCCTCTCGAGGCTCCTCCGACCGTAGTCGATCCGATGCCGATGCCGCCGCCAAAACCGCCCGCGGCGAAGCGGAGCAGCAACACCGGCATCATCATCGTGGTCTCTGTGGTCGTGCTCCTGCTCCTCGGAGCGGCCGGCGTGATCGGCATGATGCGTGTCCGTCGTTTTCTACAGGCTTCGACCACCTCGACGACGACAACCTCTTTGACTGCGACGACATCCGCATCAGCACTCCCTTCACAGACATCCGTCGACGTCACCCCACCAACACCGGTCCTCATCGACAATACGACATCGTCGAGGGCAACGACTACGACAGCCGCGACATTGACAACGTCCTCCGCTCCGGTTCCGCCTCCGACCACGACACATCAGCCCGTGAAACAGCGGACGGCAACGGTGGAAGAGCCGCCACCTGTTATGGAAACGCAGGCGCCGGAACCACAGCCGGAGCCTGTCCCGGTTCCGTCGTCAAACGCACCATCCTTTGTCGAAAAAGGTGACGGCAATGCGAACGATTCGGCGCTGGCTTTCCTGCACCAGCAGATCAGCGGTGTCACTCGCGTTTCTCTCACCGGCGGCGACGCCGAGATGATCCTCGAGCTAAGCAACGCATTGCGCGGCCAGGGCGTCAGTATCGTTGACGGCGCGCCCATCGAGATCCGCTTCACCGGCGGCGTCGACCATCACGGACTGGGGAAGAAGAGCCGCTCCGCGACAGCCACGATCAAGAAGAACGGACGGCCAGTCTTCCAGTACAGAATGCCGCGCGAGAATTACCGCGTCGGCGACAGCCCGGCCGAGGCCTTCGCACGGATTCTTCGGGACGCGCTGGCGAGATAGGCAATCCAGCGCAGCATCCGACTCGTAACTTTCAAAATGAAACAGGGAGAAAGACTGTTCATGGCTATCGAACCGCAACAAGCTACTGACGCACCACCGCCCCCCATACCATCGTGCTGCAGATGCTGACAGGGATGCGGTAGAGCGCGTCATCCCCACCGGCGGCATGTTCAGCGTGATCGAAGCAAGGCGGGTGTGAGGGTAGTTTCATACGAAAGGTCATCCGCAGATTAAGGCAGACGGAACTTCGCGCGGATCCCATCTGCTTTATCCGCGTAATCTGCGGATGAGCCCGCAGGCAGCCTACTCGTACCGCAGCGCTTCGATCGGATCGAGCTTCGAGGCTTTTGCCGCTGGGTAGATACCGAAGATGACGCCGAGGATGGCGCAGAACCCGAAAGCGAGGGCGATGGCCCACATCGGAGTGTGGACTGGTGGGAGCTCGATCCAGCGCTTCAGCACCAGGCGGACAACTGCCGCGCCTCCGTAGCCGCCAGCGATGCCGATGCAACCGCCGAATCCGGAGAGGGTGACGGCCTCGATCAGGAACTGGATCAGCACGTCGTAGCGGCGGGCACCGATTGCTTTACGAATACCGATCTCACGCGTCCGCTCCGTCACCGACACCAGCATGATGTTCATGATGCCGATGCCGCCGACAAGCAGCGCGATGCCCACCACGGCGCCCATGATGCCGGTGGTGGTGTTCAGCACCGTGGAGATCGTCTTCATCAGCTCTTCCTGCGAGGTGATCTGAAAGTCGTCCGGCTGGCCCTTCTTCAGGTGATGCCGGGATCGCAGGATGTCGCTCACCTGCTCTTTGGCCAGGTCGATGTCATCGCGGGTTCGCACCTGCAGCGCGATCGGAATGTGTTGCATCCGGTCAGGGCCGTAAAGCATCTGGGCGGTAGCGAACGGGATGTAGATCACGTCGTCGGGATCGTTGCCGATCGAGGAGCCGCGCTTCTCCATCACGCCGATCACCGTGAAGTTGCCGTCATCCATGCGGATATCTTTACCGACAGCATCGACGAGCCCGAGCTGTCTCGCGGCCTCGAAACCCAGGACGCAGACGCGCTTCTTGGCCTCCTCGTCGAGCGTTCCGAAGAAACGGCCATGATCGACGAACTGCTTGGCTACGTCGGGATAACTCTGGTTCACCGCCAGGAGCGACGTATCGTGACGTGTATCGCCATATCGCAACGATGCGCTGCCGATGAAGAGCGGTGTGAAATCGCGCACGGCAGTAGCGCCGCGTTTCACGGCCAGGGCATCCTCATACGTGAGTGATGGGACCGGGAGGAAGGGGTTGCCGCGGGAGGCGGAGAAGTCGGGGACGACGCGGATGAAGGTGGCGCCGACAGTCTCGAGCTGGTTCGAGATCTGGTACTGCATCCCCTGCACGAGCGAGACCACGGCGATGACCGCGGCCACGCCGATCATCACGCCGAGGACCGTGAGGACCGAACGCATCTTGTTTGCGCCGATGGCGCGGAGAGCGATCTTGACGTTTTCGAAGAACATCGGCTGGGGAAGCTTAGTCCTAAACCAATCTCAGTCTACGATCTTGCCGTCGCGGAGGTGGATGATGCGCTTCGCTTCCTTGGCGACGTCGTCCTCGTGCGTGACCAGGATGATGGAGTTGCCGCGCGAGGAGAGCTCGCGGAAAAGATCGAGGATTTCGCGGCCGGTCTGTGAGTCGAGGTTTCCGGTCGGCTCGTCGGCAAGCAGTAGCGACGGTTTGTTGACCAACGCGCGTGCGATGGCGACGCGCTGACGCTGGCCGCCAGATAACTCGTTCGGCTGGTGGTTCATGCGATCGCCGAGCCCGACCGAGCTGAGCGCCTCTTCGGCCATGGCGCGCCGCTCATGACGGCCGATCTTGGCGTAGACGAGCGGCAGCTCGACGTTCTGCAGCGCCGTGGTGCGCGAAAGAAGATTGAACGTCTGGAAGACGAATCCGATCTTCTTGTTTCGAACGGCCGCCAGCTCGTCGTCGTTCATCGACTCCACCGGTGTACCGTCCAGGATGTAATGCCCGGCTGAGGGGCGGTCGAGGCAGCCAACAATGTTCATTAGCGTCGACTTGCCGGATCCCGATGGCCCCATGATGGCGACGTACTCGCCGTGATTGATGACCAGATCGACGCCGCGCAACGCGAAGATGTCCTGTGGTCCGAGCTGATAGGTGCGCGTGAGCGCCTGCATCTCGATGAGGTGATTTCCGTTATGATTCACTTTGACGCCGTCCCGCTTTGAGGAGTCTTCGACTCTTCTTTCGTCACTTCTACGGAATCGCCGTCTTTCAGTTTCTTCAGAGTGCGGAATGGTCCGGTCACAACGAGATCTTTTCCGCTCACGCCGGAGACAAGGGCGACGTGCGTGGTGTCGCTCACGCCGGTCTTCACCCCGGTCAGCTTGACCTTGCCGTCCTTCACCACGAAGACATACTTGAGCTTCGGGGCGTTTTCGTCCTCGTCTTCCGTGCCACTCTTCGACTTCGCAAGCGACGGCGGAACCCGCTCGACGACGCTCTGAATCGGCACCGACAACGCGCTGCCCGCCGTGGTGGTGATGATCGAGACCTGCGCACTCATTCCAGGACGGAGACGGTCATCGGTATTGTCGATCTGGACCTTCACCTTGAAGTAGCGCATACCGGCGCTCGCGCCCATCTTCAGCGCGGCAGAACTGCCGATCTCGGCGACGTGGCCGTTGTACTCCTTCTCGGGAATGGCATCGACGTGTACTTTTGCCGGCTCGTTGACGCGGATCCCCGTGATCTCGGTCTCGCCTACATCGGCTTCGACGAGGATTTCAGAAAGGTCAGCAATGACCGCGATGACGGAGCCGGGATTGTTCATGGTGCCGGTGATGACCACCTCGCCCTCGTGGGCGTTGAGCTGCACGGCCTTGCCATCGATCGGGGAAAGGATCGTAGTGTGGTCGAGATCGGTCTGCGCCGACTGGAGGATTGCCTCCGCCTGAGTAACCCCCTGCTTCGATGAGTCATATGCGGCACTGGCGTTGTCATTCGCCTGTCGGGCCTGATCGAACAACTCCTGCGCCTGAATGCCTTGCCGGCGGAGGTTCTGGGCGCGATTGTAGGCCGTACCCGCGGTGTCCAGGGCGGTCTTCGCGCGAGCCACCTCGATTCTGCTGCTTTGAACGGCAGACTGCGCCCGCAGAAACGCGGCCTGATACGCGGTCTTCTCGAGATCGACGAGGCGCTGTCCCTTGCGGACTCTATCGCCCTCGAGGAAGTAGATCTTCTCGATCTTGCCGACGATATGGGCGCTGATGTTGACTTTGACCTTGGGGTCGATCTCGCCGGGAGCGGTGACGATCGCCAGGATGGTGCGCGGCGTCACCGGCTCGACGTAGACAGGCTCCCCTTTCGTCCCGCCTCCACGGACACTGGCGAAGATGATCGCGGCAACGAGGACGATGGCCCCTATGAAGATGATGGCTTTTTTCATTTAGTAGCACGCAATGTCTGCAACGCTGGGCCGATCAGCTTGACCAGAAGAACGACAAACCAAAGGCTGATGATGATCGTGGCTGATTTCACCTTGGATACGCGCGACACATATGCGAAGCCAATGATCATGAGCGCGAGGAACCAGACGGAAAAGAGGTCGAGCGACGACAGAAGGGCAAACGCCATCGGATTGGCCTTGTAATCGGCCAGGAACCCGAGGTTGGACCGTACGAGCGTCGCCAGCTCCTGGGCCGGGATGACGCTCCCCCTCGCCATGATGATGATGAGCGTCACGATGCTTTTGATGATGGTCGGTACCGAGGCATAACACGTTACGGAGAACGCTTGATTGAAATCGCCTTCACCGCCAAAGATACGGAACGCGAGCAAAATGATCCCGGCGATGACGAGCAGCGCGATGAGGCTCAAGACCGGCGAAAGATAGGTGAACACCTTACTAATCGACGACGTCATCTTCACAGCACGGTCGATCTGCTCCTGCGACACGTTCTTGTTCTGCTCCATCGCCTCGCGCGTCGCGGAGGCGAAGTCGACGCGAGGCGCGATGATGATGCCCGCGCTCAGCGACACGATCAGGAGAAGCGCCAGCGGCAGCAACCAATCGGGACGCCGGGCGATCGATGCGAACGTGGCATTCGGCGAGAACAGAACACCGATGATGCGTTGAAACGAATTCGGCTTCGGTCCGGGGTCGGGGGCGGCGGTCGTTAGCGCGTCATCCTGACCAGTCGTCATGGCTCATTTCTCCTCAGGTGCGTTGTCGTGTGCTGAGAACTTGAGCCAATTGTAACGGTCGAAACGGGTGAAGATCGAAGGTTCCGGCACCTTCGGCTCGTTGACAGAGATATTGTGGGTCTCGAGCAGGTCGCCGACTGCGTGATGGAAGGAGTCGATGGCCTTGTTGTAGCCGACTAGGGCGTTGAGCTCGTTGGCGCGGGCATCCGTAAGCTGCTTTTGCACTTGCAGCACCTGGAAGTTGGTGGTCATGCCGTTCTCGTAGCGCTTGCGCTCGGCGTTGACATTCTCCTCGGCGGCTTCGCGGGCGGTCCTGGTCGCGGAGATGTTTTTCGCAGCGGTGTCGATGGCGCGGGCGGCGGTGCGGACGTCGACAGCGATGTTCTGCCGTAGCTGGGCGTCGGTCAACTGCGAGGCTTGCAGGTCGAGCCGGGCTCGTGCCTTTTCCGCCCGCGCACTGAAGTTGAATATCGGCACACCGACCGTTGCACCGATGTTCCACCCGGGGAAGTCGTTCCCGATGACTTGACGCTGCGCATCGAAGTAGCCGGTCGAGCTGACGCCTTTGAACGTACCAGCGGCGCCGGAGACGTTGTAGCCGAGGGTCAGATCGAACTGCGGTAGTACCTGATTGCGCGCCAACTGATAGTTCACGCGCTTCGTGGCGACGGTGAAGGCGTTCTCCTTCAACTCCGGACGCAGTTCGTAGGCGCGGCTGACCGACGCACCGACGTTGACGGTCATCGGCGCGTAACCGATCGAATCGACCGGGATAATGGGCCGGTCCCAGTCATCCGGAGCGACATTGAGCAGCGCACGTAAACGGTCTTCCGCGGCGCGTACGGCGGCCACCGCGTTGATGAGGTTTTCCTCGCTCGTCGCGATCTGCACGCGCGGCTGAAGGATGTCCAGCGGCGCAGAGGCACCGACGTCGATGCGAATCTGCGTGATGCGCGCCTGGTCGCGCGCCAGGAAGAGCGCTTCCCTGACCACATCGACAAAGCGGCGTGTGTAGATGAGATCGTAGTAGGCCAGTTCAACAGCCGAGGTGCTATCGAGCAGCACACCACGGAACACTTCCTGATTGAGACCGAGCGTGTTGCGGGCGATGGTGATGTTGCGGCGGGTGACGTCGACGCCGAAGTTGCGCGCCAGAGGTTGTGTGAAGCCGAAACCGAGGCCCGTCTTGAAGCCGGGGCTGAAAATCGTGCCGGCACCGGTGCTGGTAAAACGCTCGTTCGAGCTCGTGACGGAGAGCGATCCTCCGGTGGGTATCGTGTCGCGGAGTGAGATGTTCGCGTCCGTCGACGTTCCGCTGCTGGATTGAAACGCGGTGGTCGGCGCGGTTTTGAACTTCGACTGGTTCAGAGTCGCGCCGGCGGTCGGATCGAAGACGCTGTACGCGCCGACGACCTGCTCACCGAACATCAGCAGGTCGTAGTTCTGGATCTGCAAGCCGATGTTCTTCTGCATCATCGTGTGAATTGCGTCGTCGAGCGACAGCCGCATGGCCCGCGGGTCGTTCGCATCTTTGTCCGTGTCGGCAGTCACCGGCGCGGTGGCGGCCTGATCGGCCTTGGGAATGTCGATTCCGGGCCCCGCCGGCGTTTCGGTACTCTCGGGGACGGGCTGCGGCGTCGAGCTCTTTGTCGTGGTCTTTTTCGTCGTCTGCGCCGAAAGCGACACGGCGCTCGCTACGCAGGCGATGATCAGCAACCGTCGAACTACCGTATTCATGTAAACCCTCCTGGACACGCCTCTTCTACGCAACGTTTTCTGGATTGTTTCGGGTGTATGCCGTGCCATAGCGATGGCGAAGCGGACCGATTTCGGCGCGCGCATTGTAGTCCGCAGCAAGTACGTTTGACGCCTGAAAACGTCGAAAGTTGTTCAGGAAGATGGAGCGGCCACCGGAACGACCGGCTCCCCGGCAAAGTGGCAGGCCGCGACTTGACCCGGCTTATGCTCGATCAGCGGCGGCACGACGTCGCGGCAGATCGGGAACCTGGCGATGGGACAACGAGTGTGAAAGACACATCCGCTCGGCGGACTCAGGGGCGTGGGGATGTCTCCGCTGAGGATGATGCGGCTCTTGCGCCGGGTAGGATCAGGGATCGGCACCGCTGAGAGCAGCGCCCTCGTATAGGGATGGAGCGGATCGGCGTACAGCTCCCTGCGTCCGGCCAGTTCCATGATCCGGCCGAGGTACATCACGGCCACGCGGCTGGAGATGTGCTCGACGACAGAGAGGTCATGCGCGATGAAGAGATACGTCAGACCGAGTTGCTCCTGCAGATCCTGCAGAAGATTGACGACCTGTGCCTGTACCGAGACGTCGAGCGCGGAGACCGGCTCGTCAAGCACCAGGAACTTGGGGTTGGTGGCCAGCGCGCGGGCGACTCCGATGCGCTGCCGTTGCCCACCGGAAAACTCGTGAGGGTAACGCTTGCGGTAGCCGGGGCTGAGACCGACGATCTCGAGAAGTTGCGCCACGCGCGCATCGCGGTCGCCGGACTGCATGCCGCCGTGGATGATGAGCGGCTCGGCGATGATCGTGCCGACCGTCATCCTCGGATTGAGCGACGCGTATGGGTCCTGAAAGACGATCTGCATGTGCCGCCGCATGCGGCGCATGTCGCCGCTGTCGAGGGCAAGCACGTCCTCGCCGTCGAAGACGACGCTCCCCGAGGTTGGCTCGATGAGGCGCAGGATGCAGCGGCCGACCGTCGTCTTGCCGGAGCCCGATTCGCCGACGAGACCGAGAGTTTCTCCACGGCGGACGAAAAAGCTGACTCCATCCACCGCTTTCACCTGCGCAACGACGCGCTCCAGGACACCGCGCTTGACGGGGAAGTACTTGGTGAGGTCCCGAACCACGAGGAGCGGGTCGGACTCGGTCATCGCCTGACCTCGGCGGGAGAAAACGAATGTTGAATGTTCAATGTCGAATGTTCAATGTTGAATGAAGGCGCCGGCTGCGCTCCCCAGGCCCATTCAACATTCAACATCGAACATTCAACATTCAACATTTCACGCTCCCAGCCTCACCGGATCCGCCTCGTCTCCATGCAGATAGCAGCGGGCATCATGCCCAGGCGAGACGGAAATCAGCGCCGGCTCGTTACCGAGGCAGACGTCCATTACGTCGGGGCATCGCGGGTTGAATTTGCAGCCACCTGGAAGATTCGTGATCGGAGGGACCATCCCTTTGATGGTCGGCAGACGGTGATCGCCGCCGCCGACGCTCGGGAGCGACTTCAGGAGTCCTCGGGTATACGGATGGGCGGGATCGGCGAAGAGCTTGCGAACGGGAGACTCCTCGACGATTCGGCCGGTATACATTACGATCACCCGCTCGCAGAATTCAGCGACCACGCCGAGGTCGTGGGTGATCAGAAGGATCGCCAGCCCGAGGCGCTGCTGCAGCGACGCCAGCAACTCCATGATCTGCGCCTGGATGGTGACGTCGAGCGCTGTGGTGGGCTCGTCGGCGATGAGAAGCTCTGGGTCGCAGGAGAGCGCCATGGCGATCATGACGCGCTGGCGCATCCCTCCGGAAAGCTGGTGCGGATAGTCGTCCAGGCGCTTGATGGGATCGGGAATCGAGACCAGCTCCAGCATCTCGCCGGCCCGCTTCCACGCCTCTTTCTTCGACACCTTGTTATGGATGCGCACGGCCTCGGCGACCTGCGCGCCGATCTTGAACACCGGATTGAGAGACGTCATCGGCTCCTGAAAGACCATGGCGATGTCGTTGCCGCGCACAGTGCGCATCTCGCGCTCCGACATCTCGGCGAGGTTCCGGCCTTTGAATCGCACTTCACCCGCCGTGATCCGTCCCGGAGGAGCGACCAGGCGCATGACCGACATGGCGGTGACACTCTTGCCGCACCCTGATTCGCCGACCAGCGCCAGCGCCTCGCCTCTGCGAACGCTGAACGAGACATCGTCGACCGCGTGTACGAATCCACCGTCCGCTGGAAATGACGTACGAAGGTTTCTCACCTCGAGGATGGTTTCGCGCGGATCGACGGCGGCTTCGACGACATCCGCGCCGGACAACACTGAGTATTGCGTAGGTTGCGCGCTCGCCACTATTCGATGCTCAGTCACGTGCAGGGGATCGTAGCAAGAATGGTGTCAGAGAGCCGAAGCATCCTCGGCAGACGCACTCGAAGTGCCGATTCAGATGCCTGCGGCGCTGCATGAAACGCTTGCCTCCCTTCCGTCACTACTTCTAGACAACGGAGGAAAACAGATGGCACTCGGAGACGGCATTCGCCGGAATATCGCCCAGGTAGACCCCGCGGAGCGCGCGCTGTTCCGCGACGCGATGAAGCAACTCAATCACCGCCTTTTCGGCGGGAGCCGCACCGATTCCGTGCCGGGCGGCGTGACCTGGTGGTTCAAGCAGGACGAGATCCATCAGGCCACTCACGTTCATCACGGACCGGAGTTCCTCCCCTGGCACCGCGAGATCTGCAACCGCCTCGAGGAAATGCTCCGGGCGATCAATCCGCAGCTCTCTCTGCACTACTGGGATTGGACTCAGGACCCGCGTTCGATCCCGAACGCGAATCTCGGCGGCGGCACGACAGGGACTCTCAACCTCTTCACCTCTGACTTCATGGGCTACGGCGGAACGAGCTCGCAGGACATCGGCGAGCCGTGGCTCAGCGCCGGCTTTTATGACCCCGGGACGGCGAACGACCGCGACGTCACCGACAACCCGGCCGACCCAGCCGCTCACGTGGTCCGTGACATCAACGGCTCGCCTGCGAGCGCTGCGGATGACACGGCAATCGTCAACGCGGCCGATTTCCACACAATGCGCACCCTCGTTGAACCCGTGCATGACGCCATGCATACCTTCGTGAACATGGGCGGTAGGCACATCTCCTTCCGCGATCCGTTCGTCTTCCTGCTGCACTCGAACGTCGACCGCATCTTCGCGCTGTGGCAGACCCAGCCCGGTCATCCGGATCGCCTCGAGACCGCAACGATCTACGGCACCGAGACCGCGGCGCTCAATGTGAACATCGAGCCGTGGTCGAGCGGACACTCCATCGATTCGTTTGGCACGGCGCACTTCACCCGGCCTTGGTATGCCCCGGAGAATCAAGGAGTTCCGCACACGTACCTGGACCCGTCGATTGTTTTCCCGCCGTGCTACGACACGAACGGCGGCGGCGCAAAGCCGGTCGTGCGTGTGCTCAACGCTGGCGCTCCGCCCGTGATCACCTTCAACGACGTGCCATCCGGCGACACCGCCGTTCGTGCCGCGATCTTCCGCGTATTCGCCTGCGGGAGCGCAACCGTGCGTGTGAAGGCGGGGTTCGGCCCCGCGGCTCCGTTCTCGGTCCTGCTGCCGGCCAGCGGCTCCGTCACCGTTTCGCACGACGCGCATCAGTTCGTCGACGTTCGCATCTGGCTCGCCTATACCGCCGGCGCCGCGGGCGTTCCGGTCGGCGACGGCGCGGTGACATTCGAGTGCCCGGAGTCAGGAAAACAGTTCCAGTTCGTAATCAAGGCGAACGCGGTCAACCGTCCGCGCGTGGCTGTGATGCTGGCGCTCGACCAGTCCGCCAGCATGGACGACCCGGCAGGCACCAGCGGCGTGAAGAGAATCGACGTATTGAAAGACGCGGCTCGGACGTTCGTCGAGACTATCCAGCAGAACCACGGTGTCGGTTTGATCCGCTTCGACGACGTGGCCCACGCGGTCAACGATGCGACCTTCCCGGGACTGGCGGTGACGCGAATCCTGTCGAACGACATTTTCGACCTGGGCCGCGTGCAGGCGACCCAGGCTGTGAACAACCACCACACGAATCCGCTGGGAAGCACCTCGGTCGGCAACGGCGTCGAGTTGGCCCGCCAGGTACTCAACGCCGTTCCAGCCGGCGACTACGACCAGAAGGCAATGATCGTCTTCACCGACGGCCTGGAGAATACGCCGAAGTCGATCGCCGACGTCATCGGATCGATCGATAGCCGTACCTTCGCGATCGGCCTCGGCAACGAGTTCCAGGTGAACACGACGGCGCTCCGGCAACTCGCCAACTCCACCGGCGGGTCTCTGCAACTGACCGGCCTACTCACCTCCTCGATCGACGACTATTTCCGGACGCGCAAGTTCTTCCTGCAGATCCTGGCCGGCGTTACCAACACCAACATCATCGTCGATCCTCCCGGCTTCATCGCCCCAGGGACGACGGTCCGCATTCCCTTCGTCGTCAACGAGGCCGACATCGACTGCACGGTGCTGCTCATGACCGATTTCAACGTGGTCGACATGACACTCGAGACACCGCACGGCGACCTCATCGACGCTGGCTCCGCGGCGGCAGTGGGCGTGACGCACAACGTGGGAACGCAAAGCCGCATCTACCGCTTCACGCTGCCGGTGGCCATCGGCGGCGGTGCTCGTAGCGGCACGTGGAACGCTGTTCTCTCAGTAAACCGCGATCAATTCGTGAAGACCCTCACGACGCTCCGCGAGCAAAAGAAAGAGCAGCTCGTCTCCTTCGCCACGCACGGTGCCCGCTACTGCGTCACCGTCCATACGTATTCGAACCTGCGCATGACGGCGTCGATCGAGCAGAGCAGCTTCACGCCAGGTTCCGATCTCGGTCTGCGCGCCGCGCTTAGCGAGTACGGCCTTCCCGTCGAGCGTCGATCACAGATCGAAGTGGAGCTGACGCGTCCGGGAGGCTCCGTCGTAACGGTGCCGCTCCTCGAGAGCGAGCCGGGTACGTTCGAAGGAAGCGTGCGTGCAACGCTCGCCGGCGTCTACCACGCGCGATTCCTCGCCCGCGGCGTGACGCTGCGCGGAACGGCGTTTACGCGTGAACAGCTCGCCTCCGCAGCAGTCTGGAGCGAAGGAAACCAGCCGTACACGCCCGCGGCCAGCACGCAGCCAAAGGCCGATCTGTGCCACCTCCTGAGCTGCCTCCTGAGCGAAAAAATCGTGACGCGCGAAGCGGAAGACCGTCTGCGTAAGCTCGGCGTCGATCTCAACGGTATTCGCAAGTGCATCGCGACGTTCTGCAAGTAGGAAAAGAAGGGGGGTGAGCCTCGGCTCACCCCTCTAACGCCTCGTAAACCGCTGCAGCGTCGCTCTCGCCTCGCTGACCCCCAGCGCAATCGCAGCGCCGAAGTAGACGACGCCAAACGCACCGGCCACGAGGATGGCCTCGCTGATGTGGCGGAACGGAAGATGCGGAGTGACGTGCGGCGCAACGAACAGATGGCATGCGATGCCGGCCACGGCGGCAGCGAGGCCTGATATCCAGAGCCGGCCAAGGAACGACGCCACAATCTTGACATCGCCGATACGCCGGGCCAATGCACGGCGGAGCATCGCAAACTCGATCCAGCCGGCCATCCCTGCCGACGCCGTAAGCCCGATCGCGCCCAGCAGCTTCGGTCCTTCGGGAAGGTCCGGCATCGGCATATGCAGGAAGACGATCAAGTCGATGATGAGCGGCCTCAAAGGAAAGGCGAACAGCAGGCCCAGGGCCGCGGTGAGCGTCACGCGGAGCATGGCGAAACGGAGCGGTGTCTTCGGATCGCGCAAGGCGTAGAACGCGGACGAATACAGCCGGCCGAGTGTCACGGCGAGAAGACCAAAGGTGGAGCCGGCCAGGATGTACCAGACGTAGAGCGTGTCGTCGCTGTGAAACTGGCCGGACTGGTAGAGCGCTGCCACGAGCACACGTCCGATGAAGATGAACGCGGTCACAGTCGGCACGACGAAGAAGGCGATCTGCCGCAGGCCGCGCTCGAGACGTTTGCGCAGGGCCGCGTTGATCTCTTCATCCGTGCCCGCCGCGCCCGACATCTGCGGCAGCTCCGCCGCCGCCACGGACATCCCGAAAAGGCTGATCGGAAGAAAGTAGATCGTCTGCGCGTAGGTCAACGCTGCCACCGCTGCCGTGCCGAGGTAGCTGGCGATGACCTGATCGACGTATCCGCTCAATTGCACCACTCCACGGCTGAGCACCACCGGAAAGAAGCTATTGATGACGGTGCGCACATGAGGCAACGCGGTCTGCAGCGAGAGCCTGATCCTTGGCGCGTATCTGAGTACGAACGGGATCTGGATGCCTACCTGCAGCGCGCAACCGACGACGGTGCCCCACGAGAGAGCGATGACCAATCCGCTCTGCGACGTCCGGCTACCGAAGAACACAAGCGTGGCGATCATCGCGGCGTTCCAGACCACCGGCGCAACGTACGAGACAAAGAACTTGTGGTGACTGTTCAGGACGCCGAGGCACCAGGCTGAGAAGACCAGGAGCCCGGTTGCAGGAAACAGAATCTGCACGATACGGATCGTCAGAAGGCGCACATCACCCTCGAAGCCGGGGGCGATGAGATCGATGATCCATGGAGTGATGAAGACACAGATTGTCACGATGATCATGACGATCACGCCGAGGAGCGACAGGATCACGCCGGCCACGCGGCCGGCCATCTCGTCGTCATCCTCAGCGATGAGACGAGCGTAGACCGGAATGAACGACGCGGAGAGGACACCCTCACCAAAGAGGTTCTGCAGAAAGTTCGGGATCTTTAGCCCGGCGTTGAAGGCGCCCGCAGCGGCCGACTCGCCAAGGTAGTGCGCGAAGACACGAACGCGAATCAGCCCGGCAATTCGGCTGAGAAGAATTCCAGCGGCGACGAGGACGGCGAAGCCAGCGGCGCGCGGCTTCGCTTTCGCGGGAACTTCAGGAGGTGTGGCGTCGGCGGTCATTGGTAAAACAGGCGCGGAAGCGTAAAGCGGAATTCGCGCCGGAGCAGCGCGGTACCATACCGCGACTGATGGAGAATCACCGCCCGATCCGGATCGCAGGCGCGGGGCCTTCCGGCCTCGCCGCTGCCATCATCCTCGCCCGTGCGGGGCGTGCTGTCGAGGTTCACGAGGCAAAGCGGGACGTCGGGACCCGTTTCATCGGCGACTTGCAGATCATCGAAGGCTCGTCCGAAGCCGAGCCGGTCCCCGACTTTCTCGACCGTCTGGGCATCGAGCGCAACTTCTACTTCCGCGCCGCGAATTGGGCCACGTTTTACGACCACCGCCGCGTCGGGCGGAGGATCCAGAGCGACGAACCGTATGGATGGTTCATCCACCGCGGTGCCGAGGAGGGAACGCTCGACCGCGGCCTTCTCGCACAGGCGCAGAATGCCGGTGCAACGGTCCTGTTCAACAGCCGTTTGTCACCCGACCAGGCCGACATCGTCGCCACCGGACCGGCGTCGCCGGATGGTCTGGCGAAGGAGATGACCTGGAAGATCGGGAGTGGGGAGTGGGGGGTCGGGGGTGGGAGTACGGCTGCGCCGGCCGACAACTCCGACTCCCGACCCCCGACTCCCGACTCCCGCGAAGAGCTCATCGACGTCTACTTCGATCACAAGCTCGCGCCGGGCGGCTACTCCTATCTCTTCGTCCTCGACGGCGTGGTCACGTTCGGCTGTGCAATCGTGGCCGGCTTCAAGCAGATCGATTCCTATTTCGATCACTCGCTCCTGGCCGCGCAGCGGCTGCACCATTTCGAGGTTCCGAAGGATGCGCGCACTGGGTACTCCTACATGAACTTTCATCTGAAACGTGCCGCAACATCGAACGGCACACGCTTTGTCGGCGAAGCGGCGGGATTCCAGGACTATCTCTTCGGTCTGGGTATCCGCTACGCGCTGACGAGCGGTTCGCTCGCGGCGCGCAGCATCCTGGAGGAACGCGACTTCGACGATCTCTGGAAGAGCGAGCTTCAGGGAAAACAGGAGACCAGTCTGGTCAACCGGTTTCTGTATGAGACAGGCGGAAACTTCGGCCTGTCGATGTTCGTCCGGCAGGCGGCGCGGGCGAAGGACTTTCATCAATACCTCAGCGGATGGCACCGCAGCCGCTGGTGGAAGTCGCTGCTCTCCCCCATCATCCGCGGCCTCTGGAAACACGAGGGCCGCTGCCTTCACAAGCCGGGTCTCCATTGGTGCCGTTCGCGCGACACCGAGATGAAAGTGCCGCCGTTGGGGCCTGTCGAATCTCAATGAGCTCCGAAGCGCTGCCCCTGCCGGTCTCGCCGACCGTCGATGAGGCCTACGCCTTTTGCCGGGACATCGCGCACCGTTACGGCTCGAACTTCTCCGTCGGATTCCGCTTCCTCCCTCTCGTCAAGCGGCGGGCCGTGTATGCCGCGTACGCCTGGTGCCGCTGGGCCGACGACATCGTCGACGAGCCGAGCGATTCGGCGGCGCCGGTGCTCGATCGGCTCGCCGCCTGGCAGCGTGAGCTCGACAGCACCTACGCCGGAGGCCCTTCCCACCCGATCACGCTCGCGCTCGGCGACGCTCTGCAGCATTTCGCCATCCCCAAAAGCGCCTTCGTCGCGCTCGTCGACGGCTGCCGTCAGGACATGGTGAAGACGCGATACGAGACATTCGAGGAGCTCCTCGGCTACTGCGAGCTCGTGGCGTCGTCGATCTCCGACATCTCCCTCGCCATCTACGGCTATCGATCTCCCGCCGCGATCGGCTATGGCCGGAATCTGGCCACGGCCCTGCAACTAACAAACGTAACCCGAGACGTGGCCGGCGATCTCGACCGTAACCGCGTATACCTGCCACAGGAGGAACTGATACGGTTCGGGGTCACGGAGCAGGATCTCTTCGATCGGAGGGACAGCAATGCCATGCGCCGTCTGATCGAGTTCCAGATCGAGCGTGCGGCTGGCTACTTTCGCGCCGCCGAACCGCTCATCAGCGAACTTTCGTTCGACGCCCGCTTCCCAACCGTCCTCATGGGAGGCGTCTATGCGACCGTGCTGGCAAAGCTGCGCCGCGACCCGCTGATGGTGTTGCGGAAGCGGCTGTCGCTCAGCCGTGTTCAAAAGATCATGGTTGTCATCCAACGACTCGTTCGCCCTCACTTCGCTTGAAACGTGCAACGATCAGCCTTCGTCCTACAAACGACATGTCGCGCGCCATCACAGCGACGCTCCTGCTTCTTGCCTCGGTTGGTGTTTACGCCGCCGACGCGACACCGCAGAGCGTGAGCGTTCTCGTGCCGATTGTCGGCAGCGTGGTAGGCATCAACAACGTCCGCTGGAAGACCGACATCGATCTCTACAACGACGGCCGGTCGGAGGCAAACGTGTTGTTGTCGCTGCCGGCGGCGCCGGAGCAGCCGTTCATCCTGGTGGCCATTGCACCTGGAGCAGGGCAGCACTTCAGCGACATCGTGGCCGCCTCATTCGGGATGGAGGCTACACTCTCGCCACTCAAGATCACGACGATCGACAGCTCCCGCTCCGTGCGCGTGCTGGCCAGCGTCTACGGCGTTCACGACGCGGAAGTCACGCCGCCTGAGCCGATCGCGGTGACGTACGGTGCGACGTACTACCCTTTGCGAACGCTGAACGGCCTTTCATTCAGCGACACGTTCCGCACGAACGTCGGTCTGGCCAACCTCGGCGATCACGAGGCTTCCTTCACGCTGGCACTGCAGCGCGTCCCCGGCCGCAACGTCGCGGTAACGCGCGTCGCGGTCCTGCCCAACTCTCTCGTGCATACGTCCGTGCAGTCGCTCTTTCAAATGATCACGAAGGGCGAAGACTTCATGGTGCTCGTCGAGACGAGCTCGCCCGACACCTACGTCTACGCTTCGGTGATCAATAACGAGACGAGCCAGACGCATTTCATCCAGCCTTCGATCGGCGCTCCACAGGCGCAAGAGGCGCCGAGCCAGTGAGTCGCGGTATTCTTTCTACTCATGGAAGAACCCGACTACCTGATCTGCCTCCAGTGTGAGACGCCGACGTATCAGTTCGAATACGCCAACGGCAAGCTCGCTTCGGTTGTCTGCAACACCTGCGGAGCCGACGACGTGTCCGATTTCGTGACCGAGGCGGAGATGGAAGAACAGACCGGCCCATGAAGACACCGGTCATCATCGGCATCGCAGGCGGCACCGGTTCGGGGAAGACCACCGTGGCGCGGGCGATCTACGACCGCGTCGGCAAAGACCGGATCGAGTGGATCTCCCACGACTCCTACTACGCAACTTCGACGGCTTCTCGCCGGAGCAGCGGCATCAGATCAATTTCGATCATCCCGATTCGCTCGAGTCGGTGATCGATCAATACCTCACAACTGTCCGACCGATGCACGAGGAGTTCGTCGAGCCGTCGAAGCGCCATGCCGATCTCATCATTCCGGAGGGAGGCGAGAATCAGGTCGCGCTGGACGCCATCATTTTCCGTGTCGAACACCTCCTCGCCTAGTTATTTGCCAAGACGTAAACCGCAACCAGTTGCGCTTCAGCGGGTTACAAAATTCACCGATTGCCGGAATGGAGCAGCACTCTCACCCCGTTTCGGTGTGCTGCCGTGGGAGGGCATTGCCCAGATCACGGTGCTACCGGAATCACCATCCACGGGACCGCTACGCAGAAGGGGGGGATTGGGATTGCCTCTGGTGCACGTCAAAGAGGACGAGAGCTTTGAAAACGCGCTTCGCCGGTTCAAACGGAAATGCGAGAAGTCGGGAATCCTCTCCGAGTTGAAGAAACGGCAGCATTACGAAAAGCCCAGCATGAAGCGTAAGAGAAAAGCGATCGCGGCGCGGAAGAAAGTGTTGCGGAAACTCGCCGAAGAACGTCGTACAGGTTACTAGCCGGAACGGCCCGCGGAAACGCGGGCCGTTTTGTTGCGCTTCGCGCGTTGCCGGCTGTCGGTTGGTTGCGGCGCTCGCGCGCATTCGAAGCACTGCCAACGCACGGCGAAGCCGCGCAACAAACCGACAACCGATAACGCGCGAAGCGCAATAAACATGAACCCGATCCCTCTGCAACAACTCGAGCTCGACCGCGTCCTGACGCTGATCGCCATGGAGGCGAAAAGCTCGTTGGGCAAGGCGAACGTCGAACGCCGCCGCCCGCTACGTTCGCTCGCTGAGTGCGAGGCGGCGCAGGCAGACCTCGCCGAGATGGTGCGCTTCGTCCTCACCGAGGGGCTGCTTCCTCTCGCGGGTCTGACCGACGTCGCTCCCCTTCTCGATCGCGACTCCATTCTCGACATCGACGAGTCGTGGGTAGTCCTCCGCAGCGTGCGCGCCACGCAGGCGATTCGCGAGACCTTCCTGCGAACGGACACGTTCCCGCGCCTCGCTGTCCACGCCGAAGGTATCCCCGACCTCGGCGGATTGATCTCGAAGCTCAACAAGTACTTCACCAGCGACGGAAAGCTGCGCGAGGAAGCGTCGGCAGAACTGCGCGCCATCCGCCAACGAATGCAGGGAAAACGTTCAGCGATCCAGCGGGTGCTCAACGATGTGATGAACCGCAGCGCCGACGCCATCCAGGAGCCGCTCGTGGTCATGCGCGGCGACCGCTATTGCATCCCGGTCCGTGCCGATCACCGGAGTGCCGTAACCGGCATCCTCCATGAACGATCCGGCTCCGGCGCGTCGTTCTTCATCGAGCCGATGCAGGCCATCGAGTTGAACAATGACCTGGCCGACCTCCTCATCCAGGAGAGAGAAGAGATCGCGCGCATCACCCGCTTCATCTCCGCCGCCATCGCCGGCGAGGCCGAACCGATTCGCGACGCCGTGCGCGCCGGCGGCGAGTTCGACGCCTTGCAGGCATGTGCACAGTTCCATCAGATGGTCGGCGCCTCGCGGCCGGTGTTCAACAACGATCACGTCCTCGAAGTGATCGACGGCCGGCATCCGCTGCTCGACGAGCGGCTCGCCGCCGCACGCGCGGACGCTTTTGGTGAGGAGCCCTCCGACCGAAGAGTGATACCGATCTCCCTCAGACTCGATCGCCACAGCACAGCGCTCGTCATCAGCGGGCCGAACGCCGGCGGCAAGACGGTCGCACTGAAGACGACCGGACTGCTCGTGGCGATGGCGATGAGCGGACTACCGGTAGCTGCCGCCGACGGAACCATCATTCCCGTCGTCGACGACTTCCACGTACTCATCGGCGACGACCAGAGCGTCCTCGAACATCTCTCGACGTTCTCCGCCTATCTCGTCAGGTTGCGGCGCGTTCTCGAACGATCCACCGACCGCTCCCTCGTGCTGCTCGACGAGCTGGGATCCGGGACCGATCCGGAGGAAGGCTCCGCCATCGCCACCGCCGTCATCGAGCATCTCCTCGGCACGGGCGCTCTGATGATCGTGACCACGCATCTCTCCGCCCTGAAAAGCTTCGCGGTGAACGATCAGCGCATCGTCAACGCATCGATGGAATTCGATTCCGCCACCGCGCAGCCAACCTATCGCATGATCGCAGGCATCCCCGGCCGGAGCCGCGCCATCGACGTCGCGCAGATGATCGGACTTCCCTCTTCGATCATCGACCGCGCCCGCCAGCACCTCGGCGACCGATACGGTGAGACGGATACGTTGCTCGCCGAGCTGCAGAAGAAGATGTCCGAGGTTCTGGCCGCGCGGGACGAAGCAGCGGGCGTCCGCGGCGAGCTCGAATCGGAGCGCGATGCTCTCTCTGTCGAGCGGACGAAGCTGGAAAAGGAGCGTGGCCGCGTCGCCTCCTCCTTCCGCGAAGAGCTCGACCGCCTCCGCGATGACGTGCAGCGGCAGGTCGCCGCCGAGCTGAAGAATCTGCGCGATTCCGACCGCAACGCCCGTGCAAGCGCCAACGCCGCCGAGATCGTCAGAACCCTGACCAAGCCGATCGAAAAAGCCATCGACTTCCTCCCTGCTGAAGAGCGCGATGTTCGTGCAGGCGAAAAAGCGGAACATCGCAAGTTCAAAGTCACCGGCACGATCGTGTCGATCGACGGCGGCAAAGCTGTGTTGAACGTCAACGGCCGGAAGATGACGGTCGATGTGAGGGACCTGGTTCCTCTCAGGGAGGCGGGAGTCGCTGGGAAGCCGTCGAAACAAGATCGGCCATTTCACTCCCGAGCACCGCTCCCTGACACCATCGAAATAGTCATCAACGCGGAGCTCAACCTCATCGGCCATCGTGTCGAGGAGGCTCTCGACGAATCCGATCGTTTCCTCGATCGTGCGCTGTTCGAGGGTAAGCAGGCCGTCCGTATCATCCACGGCTTCGGTACCGGCAGGCTGCGCCAGGCCCTGCGGAAACATCTGCGCACACACCCGGCCGTGAAGTCATGGCGGCCAGGCGGGGAGAACGAAGGGGGCGACGGGGCGACGATCGCGGTGTTGGAGTAGCGCATGGCCTTCTCCGATCTCAACGACTCCGTCATCGCCCAGGTCCGCCAAGCGGCCGACATCGTCGACTTCATTGCCCAGGTCACACCGCTAAAGCTGGCCGGAAAAAGCTACAAGGGTCTCTGCCCCTTCCATCGCGAGAAGTCGCCGTCGTTCACGGTCGATCGCGGGAAAGGTCTCTTCTACTGCTTCGGCTGTGGGACCGGCGGCGACATCTTCAAGTTCCTGACGCTCACCGAGCGATTCACCTTCCCCGAGGCTGTCGAGCATGTGGCATCGCGCGTGGGAATCGATCTGCCAAAGAAAAAGCGGACGTCGAAAGAGAGCGACAAAGACGACCTGCTGGAAGTCATCGACGAGGCTTCCGAAGCGTTTCATCAAGCCCTTGGTTGGGGAGACAATGCCGCCAGGCGTTACCTCGCCGAGCGAGGCGTGGCGCAGGAGATCATCGACAAGTACGGTTTCGGCTACGCACCCGATTCGTGGGATTACGTCCTCACGCGTCTGGCGCGGAAGCATGGCGAGAAGAAGCTCGAGACCGCCGGACTGGCCATGCCGCGCAAGACCGGCAACGGCTACTACGACCGTTTCCGCAACCGGCTGATGATCCCCATCCACAACGAAAGCGGCACGGTCGTCGGTTTCGGTGGCCGCTCGCTTGATGGCAGCGATCCGAAATACCTCAACTCGCCGGAGTCGGAGGTCTTCAACAAATCGCGCCTCCTGTACAACCTGCACCGATCCAAGGACGCCATGCGGCGGATGGACCGCGCCATCCTCGTCGAAGGCTATTTCGACGCCATCTCCATCGATCACGCCGGCGTGCCGGGTGTGGTCGCCTCGATGGGTACCTCGCTCACCACCGGCCAGGCGTCCTTGCTGCGCCGCCTGACCACCCGCGTCGTCATCTCCTACGACGGCGACAACGCCGGCCGCAACGCCACGCTGCGCGCCGCTCCGGTTCTGCTCGCTGCCGGGTTGAACGTCTCCGCCCTCGACTTGCAGGGCGAGAAGGACCCAGACACGGTTGTTCAGAAGCACGGCGTCGACCGTTTTCTGGAGATCCTGAGCAATGCCACGGACATCTTCGAGTTCGGCCTCGGCGAGTGGGCAGGCGACGTCGCCAAACTGACGGGCCGCGAGAAGTCGGAGCGTGTCGAGCAGTTTATTCCCCTCCTCTCCGCCGTCTCCGACCCTGTCGTCCGCAACGACGCCGCGCAGCGGATTGCCGACGCCTTCCGGCTCGAGTTTCAGACTGTCTGGTCACGCGTCCGTGGGAAGGCCTCCACCCCTCCCGACCGTGAGCGCCAGCCGGCCGGGCGGACATCCAGCGCCGAAAAAACGATCCTCACCGCCGCGATGCAGGGGAAGCTGAAGGCCGAGGATCTGGCCCGGCTACGTGAGGAATACTTCGAAGAACCGGGCAAAACGCTCTTTTCTCTCATGAAAGCCGGCCTTCTTTCGGGCGCACCTATTGATTTTCAGGAGGTTGCGACCCATCTTAGAGGTGAGGCCGAGCTCAATCTGCTCTCAGAGCTCTCTCTGAGCGACGACATCGACGATCAGACCCTCCAACGCATCGACGAGAACCTTCGGCCGATGGAACGAGCGTATCTGGAACGCCGGAATCTGGAAATCCAACGAGAAGTCATCGAAGCGCAGCGGCAGGGAGATGGGGATCGCGCGGCAGAGCTGGGCATGGAGAAGGTGCGCATCCTCCGTATGTTGAACGAAACGAAATAATTATCATCCCCTGCCGATTACGCTGGTGTCCTCTGCGGACGATGGTTACCGGACCCGTTCGAGCCCGGATCTGAGGAGCGAAAGAACGACATGACGACACGCCTGCGGAGTGCGAATCTCGAACAGGAGACCAATTTTGACGAGGGGGTCGGCGAGTTGAGTGTCGAAGAAAAGTACGCGGAAGTAAAGCAGCTCATCATTGTGGGCAAAGAAAAAGGCTTCCTGCTGTACGACGAGATTTACGAAACCCTTCCCGAGGAAATCACCTCCCTGCCTGAAGAGCTCGATGAGATTTATATCCGCTTCGCGGACCTCGGCATCGACGTCGTCGAAGACTCCGAAAAGCCGATTCCCACCTCTTCCAAGTCGATCGTCACCATCGACGGCACGATCGAAGAGAAGGAGATGGACCAGCGCGAAGAGGTCCAGCAGGACATCATCGCGGCATCCAGCGGCATCGTCGACAAGACCAACGACCCGGTGCGTATGTACCTGCGCGAGATGGGCACGGTCAAGCTCCTCGACCGCCAGGGCGAAGTCGACATCGCCAAGCGCATCGAGAAGGGCGAGCGGAAGGTCTACAAGGCCCTCTCGCAGAACCGCATCATTCTCGAAGAGATCCTGAAGATCTACGAGAGCGCCAAGAAGGACCAGCGGGTCATCAAAGAGATGATCGATCTGGCCATGCCTGAAGACGAAAGCATCGCCGTGGCCACCGACGAGAACGGCGAGCCGAAGCTGCCTCTGGCCGCCGTCAACAAGATCGCCGACATCATGGCCATCTTCGAGAAGGTCGCCAAACACGACAAGAAGATCAAAGACGCCAAGGCCAAGCTGGTCGATCCGAAGAAGCTGTCGGAGCGGACGCTGAAGCAGACACACAGGGTGGTCGAGCGTCTGACCGTCGAGCTGGCGAAAGAGTTGCGCCAGGTGGATTTCACGCCGCAGACGCGCAACCGCATGATCAACAAGCTGAAAGACATCGACAACGAGCTTGCCCAGACCGCGTCGATGGTCCGCAAGGACGACGCCGCCCTCAAGCGCGAGAAGGACAAGACCCGCCGCGACTTCTATCGCCGCAGGCTGCAGAAGTACGTCGAGAAGCTACAGGAGCTGGAGACGTTCTACGGAACGCCTCACGACGAGCTGCGCCGCACCATCCGCGAGATCCGCGCCGGCGAAGAGGAAGCCGATCAGGCCAAGCAGGAGCTGATCGTGGCCAACCTCCGCCTCGTCGTCTCCATCGCCAAGAAGTACACCAACCGCGGCCTGCAGTTCCTCGACCTCATCCAGGAAGGCAACATCGGTCTCATGAAGGCGGTCGAGAAGTTCGAGTACCGCCGCGGCTACAAGTTCTCGACCTACGCCACGTGGTGGATTCGCCAGGCCATCACCCGCGCCATCGCCGACCAGGCCCGTACGATCCGCATCCCGGTTCACATGATCGAGACCATCAACAAGCTGACGCGCACCTCGCGCGCACTCGTCCAGGAGCTCGGCCGCGAGCCGCAGGCCGAGGAGATCGCCGATCGGATGGATATGCCGGTGGCCAAGGTGCGCAAGATCATGAAGATCGCGCAGGAGCCGATCTCCCTCGAGACCCCCATCGGCGAAGAGGAAGATTCGCATCTCGGCGACTTCATCGAAGACCGCGGCGTCATCTCCCCCATCGATCACGTCATCGTCGCCAACCTGAAAGAGCAGACCAACAAGGTCCTCCGCACCCTCACGCCGCGCGAGGAACAGGTCCTCAAGATGCGCTTCGGCGTCGGCGACGGTTCCGAGCACACGCTCGAAGAGGTCGGCCGCTCGTTCAACGTCACCCGCGAACGGATCCGCCAGATCGAGTCGAAGGCGCTCCGCAAGCTACGCCATCCGTCGCGTTCGAAGAAGCTCCGCCCGTTCCTCGACTCGACGTTCTGAGGATTCACCACACATCGAATCCAAGGGCGGCCACCTCGGCCGCCTTTTTGTTGCTGTCAAGGGACACGCCGGCAGGCCAGGGCGCGCGCCGCACAATTGCGACCCACGGCAACTCTGATCGTCCGACTTCGTTTCGACTCGTCGAACGAGAGTCCGACCTACGCCGTCGCGAGCCGGCGTTTGGGTCGTCGGCGTGAGCCGGCGTAAGCCCCGTAGGCCGCACCTTCAGGTGGGGGTCTCAAGGGCCCCATTTCCCAAGCCCGCTTTAGCAGGCGACAGAATTGTCTTCGCGATCTCCAAACGGGCGGAGTCCGAGAGTGTGCAGAAGGCGCGCATTCCGTGTTCACCGTCATCCTGATCAGGATGACGCCGAGCCGCATCGACCTGCAGAACGACCAGCGCCAGGTGTGGCGCGAATTCCGTCCCGCGGATGCCGTCGGCGTAATCTTCGTGATTCTGAAGGCGATGACTCCAGACGGCAACGGCTACGCGTACACGTTCAGTGAAAATGCAGAGCCAGTTGTTCGTGGTAGAGGGGAAGTAGCGTTTGTCAGCCCGGTCAGGCCGCGTCGCCGCTGCACGCGGACAGCGTCAAGAAAGGCTTTGTCCGCAGACTCCGCAGATTAGATTCGGGGGTTCTAATCTGTTTAATCTGCGGATAAGCCTTTTCTAACGTATAGGGTTCTCCGAACTTGACCGCCCTATGCCGCCACCGATCGCTTCTGCATCTGCAGCGTATCGAGATCGCGCAGCAGCTCGCCGGCGTTCGCATAGCGCGCTTTCGGGTCCTTGGCCAGGCAGCGCATCACGATGGCGTTCACTTCGCGGCCGATCTCCGGCCTGACTTCGATCGGAGGTCTGGCCGTCTCGGTGATGTGCGCCGTCAGGACGCCCGTCAGCGACGACGAGACGAACGGCTTCAACCCTGCCAGCATCTCGTACAGCATCACGCCCATCGAATAGACGTCGCTGCGGGGATCGAGCTGTTTGCCCTGCACCTGCTCGGGGCTCATGTAGTGCGGCGTGCCGACGATCAGGCCTGCCTGGGTCATCCCCTCGTGCGTTTCGGCCATGCGAGCGATGCCGAAATCCATCAGCTTCACTTCGCCCTTGTGGTCGATCAGGACGTTCTGCGGCTTGATGTCGCGGTGGATGATGCCCTGCTCGTGCGCCGCTTCCAGCCCGCGGCTTATCTGGCGGGCGATACCCATACCGACGCGCGGCACCATCTGATGCGACGGCGCCTCCTCCAGCAGTTCGGCCAGGGTGTAGCCACGCACGAACTCCATCGAGATGAAGACCACCCCCTCGGCCTCGCCGTAGTCGTACGTACGCAGGACGTTGCGATGGGTGATCTTCCGTGCCAGGCGGATCTCCCGCTTGAACCGTTCCAGGTCTTCCGGCGAGCGCGACATCACATCACCTGGCAGCGTCTTGATGGCCACCGTCTCGTCGAGCTGTGCGTCGACAGCCTTGTAGACCAGGCCCATGCCGCCGCGGCCGATGATCGATTCGATGCGGTAGCGGTTGGCGAAGAGCGAGCCGACGACCAGCTCCTGCGCCGCAATGCCGGGCGCGGTCTGCCCCGGGACCGTTTCGTCGATGCGAATCGTTGCCGCCGAGCTCGACGCCTGCCCGATCGCGCGCATCATGCTGGTGGTCACGCTTAGCAGCGGCAGCGAGGCCACCGGCAGCGGTTGCGGAAGCCACTTGACCTGTACCTGCTCGGGCGACGATGACGACATGATCTCGCCTCCCGCCGCCTGCGCTGTTTCGTAGGAGATGTAGGCGTAACCGGTTGGTGCGTGCCATGCGAAGAGCATCGCCAGCAGCGGGGCGTTGCCGACGATGGCGATGCCGGAGTCCCCTTCCAGGTCGACTGAGCCGGTGACGAACTCACCGGTGGCGATGCCGACGCCGATGGTCATGTGCCCTTCGCCCATCGTGGCCAGCTCTTCGTTGATGGCGCGGGCGGCACGGATGGCGTGAAGGATCCCGCGATCACCCCGGAAGACGCTGACCAGGCGGTGACCGATGATCTCGCGGACGAAGCCGTCCTGCCGCGCCACCTCCGCCTCCTGCACCTTCATGGCCTTGCTGACGGCCGCGATCACGTTTGCGGCATCGCCGGCTCCAACCGTGGCGGGCAGCTCACGAAGGTCGGTCACCAGGACCGTTCCCTCGTCGAGCTTGGCGGCCTCGCTCTGGCGCGTGGTACCGATGCCCTCGCGCTCATGCGATCTGGCCGCCATCTGCTCGTACAGTTCTTCGATCTCCGCCTTGTCGCGGAGGGCTGTGATCATCTTGGCGAACGAGCGGCCGAGGATTCCGACTTCATCGCTCCGATCGATCGGGGGATGGACGGTGTAGTCGCCGCCCGTCACTGCCTGTGCGATGCCGGCCAGCTCCTCGATCGGATGAGTCACACGCTTGGCGATGAGCCAGGAGAGAATGAACGCCAGCAGAAGGGCCGCGCCACCTCCGGCGAGGAGCGCATTCTCGATCGACTTGAACGGCGCCAGCTCGCGGTCGAGCGATCGGATGAAGACGGCGGCGCCGACGGTCTGGCTCCCCGACTGCAGCGGCTCGCCCGTCATCACATACTTGCTGCCCTCGATGTCTCCGGTCGACGGCTGCATCGGCTTACCCGTCTTGAAGATCTGCTCGACGCCGGTCATCTGCTGCATCCCGACCATCGGTGCGTTCGTGGAGCGGACAATCGACTGCGGCGCCGCCGCGCTGCCAAACATCACGCCGGCATTCGTCGACTGCGCGATCCGGTTGGCGAACGTGTCGTCGATGGCGTATGCGTTCACCAGGTAGGCGACGCGAACGGGTGGCGTCCCCGCGCCGACCGGCGCGACGGCGGCGTGATAGAGCTTGCCGCCGAGCGACATCACTCCGCTCGAGCTCACGAGCGAAGCGTCGTCGACGATGTTTTTTACGAGCGGCACCACCTTGTACACGTCCTCGTACGACGGCGCTGTGATCGCCGGCTGATCGGTACGGGCGATGACACGCCCCTGATCATCGAGAAGGATGAAGAGATCGCTGCCGAACGCCTGCCGGCGCTGCTCGAGCTGGTCGACGATGCTTTGAAGATCGAGCGTCCGTGCGGCCGGAGCGGCGGGTGTGGCTGCGGTACCTGGGCCCGGTGCCCCGGCGGCTGCGCCTCCTGTCAGCGCATCCTGGATGTAGGCCGCGAATTTGGGGTCAGTCCCCAGGAGCTCAGCGGGGAGTGACAGCCTCCCCAGCCGCTGGCGCTCGAACTCCTTGAACAGCTTCGCCGCGCCGGCGATGGAGTTGTCGACCGTGGTCTTGGCGATGGCGTTGGCTCGCTCGATCGTGATGACCACGGCCACCGTCACTACGATGGCGATGAGCAGCGCGGTCAGGCCGAAGAGCTTCCAGACCAGCGGGAACTTCGCCTTCTCGACCACGGGCCCTTTCCGCGGGATCGGAATCTCTCCGCTCACCGTCCGCGCCGGGCTCCCGATCGTCTCAGCGGTCACTCAGTATTCCCTCGAGCTCGGCGCCTTGTACGGCTTGCCGGCTTTGTCCATGTGTTGCGTTTCCCGGTAGTTGCGGCTGTCGAGCGTGAGCGCGATCGCCGGCGGATTGCCAGAGCCGGAGATCTCCACGGGAGCCTCGCTCTGCCCTCCCTGCTCATTCCAAGCTACCAGCCTGTACTTGCCGGGAGGCACATTTGTAACTGTAAAGCTGCCGTTTCCATCCGCGAAGGCAAAGTACGGCGTGGTCATCACGTGGATCACAGCCGACATGTTTGGATGAACGTTGCAGTAGACGTTGACTACACCGGGCGAGTCGAACCTCTGCGACTTCCCGACCCCCTTGCGGTAAAGGCCGAGGTCGAAGGCGTTGTTCGACGAGAGCGAGAAGAGGTTGTGCGAGATCGGATCGTCGTTCGGGAAGGAAACCGTCGATCCGGCGGGAATCGCCAGCACGTGCGGCACGAGTGTCTTGTTACGCGTGGTGACCTGAAAGGCCGTCGGAGTGGCGTGCGGTGCTCTGCCTGAGACCGGTTCGACCCAGACCAGTGTCTCCGCGGCCACAGGATTCTGCCCGCGCTTGGTCACGAAGGTAACTTTTCCGGTGATGGAGGCCGCCACGGAGGGAAGCGCGGCGAGGACGACGAACGCCGCGAGCAAGGCCGGAAGTCGTTTCATGTCAATTGGCTCCGGAAAGGGGGCATGGTAGCACGGTGGGGGGAGGGGAGTGGGGGGTGGGATGTGGGGGGTGGGAGCATTGCTGTCATCTCGTCGATCTCCCATTCGCCACTCCCCCCCCCACTCCCCACTCGAAATCCAGTATTGCTATTACAGACGAAAAATGTATCATCTTCTGCATGCTCCACAGATTAAAGGGAGGGTGAGCTGGAAGAAACAGCGGTGCGACACGCTTACCTTCTGCGAGTATACGATTTGGATGCGGTTGTTGGCCTCATCGTTCATTGAATGCAGCAGTTTTGAAACCGAGACATCAAGTTCCCGCTCCTCCCTTCCACCACGGGGCGAGTAGGAGCGGTCGATCCGGTCCGCGACGCTGGCGAGGTGGGCTGCTGACCATGGCAGCGGCGCTTGTTGCGGGTCCGCCGGAAATTCATGGGGGAGGAGGTACTAATTTCGATGGATTGTCCTAGTAAACCTGAGGGGGTTAGCTCGTAAGGGCTGGTCTCCCACCCCGGAAGGGCGCCCGTAAAACGGCGCCCTTTTTCTTTTGGTGACGGGATTAGTTGGTCAGTGACCGGTAGATCAGTGGATCAGGAAACGGCAGGCAGACCACTGATTCTGATCACCAATCGACTGATCCACTGATCTACAGGACCTATCGCGCAGATCAGTGGATACCGATCTACAACCCTACGCCGCCAGCCGTTCGCGGGCCGCATCCAGCAACAGCCGGACGTCCGCTACGCAGGTGATGTCCTGCAGACCGTTGCGGATGTCTTTGCCGTGCGCGATCCCTTTCGAGAACCAGCCGATGACCGTGCGGGCCTTGTGCAACTTCCAGTTGATCACCTGCGGCGCGTCGTCGATCTTGGCGAGATAACGGTGCATGGCGTCGATGCGGCGATCGACTTCGTTTCCCGTCGGAACGCCGTTCACGTGCGCGAGGATGTCGCGGAAAATGAACGGATTGTGCAGCGCGGCACGGCCGATCATCACGCCGTCGACACCTGTGGTCTCGAACATCCGGATGGCGTCGGCCGGTGTCTTGACGTCGCCATTGCCGAATACCGGGATCCCCAGCTCGCTCTTGGCCTGCGCGATGTAGCCCCAGTCGCTGGCACCCGTGTACGCCTCATTGCGTGTGCGGCCGTGAATGGCGATCGACGCGACGCCGATCTCTTCGAAACGCTTCAGCAGCGGGATCACGTCGTCGCTCTCCCACCCTTTGCGGACTTTCACCGTCACAGGGATCTTCACGCGCTTCTTGATCTTGTCGACCACCCGCGCGGCGCGGTCGAAGTCCTTCAGGAGCGCCGAGCCGGCGCCGCTGCTGACGACCTTGCGCACGGGGCAGCCCATATTGATATCGACGATGTCGACGCCTTCGGCTTCCACGATCGCCGCCGCGTCATCCATCCGATCAGGGTCGCCCCCGTAGATCTGGATGGCTACCGGCCGCTCGCTCTCGTCGAACCGGAGCATCTGCTTCGTGCGTACGTTGTCGCGCGTCAGCCCCTCGGCGGAGATGAACTCCGAAACGACCAGCCCCGCACCACCAAGCTCCTTTACGAGCGAGCGATAGTACGTATCAGTCACCTCGGCCATCGGAGCGAGGGCAAGGGGCGGATCGATCAGGACTCCGCCAATATGAAACGGCCGGTTCAGGAACATCATCGAAGTGCTCTCCAACGCGGCCGGCGCAACCTGTGTTCCACCGCGGTGCTACGATGTCTCTCCCCGGTAGAATGACCAGTGAACAAATGGAGGGTTTCATGCGCCTGAAGATGACCACTCTGCTGCTCTGTCTCACACTCCTCGTACCGACCATCGCGTCCGCCGCTTCCCTCGCCGATGTGACGCTGGAAGACAAGATCACCGTCAACGGCCAGACTCTCGTCCTCAACGGCCTCGGCCTGCGCAAGAAGTTCTTCATCAAGGTGTACGTCGGCGGCCTCTACCTGCAGGCCAAACTGTCGAACCCGGCCACCATCGTCGGCTCCGACACCTCGCGCCGCATGGTCATGGCCTTCCTCTACAGCGTCAGCAAGGACCAGATGTGCGATGCCTGGAAGGAAGGTCTTGAAGCAAACATACCGAATGCTCCCGCCGAGGTGAAGACCTCATTCACGACGCTCTGCACCTGGATGGAACCGATCCCGAAAGGCAACCGCCTCGTCCTGACCTACGTCCCCGGCACTGGCACCACGGTCGAGGTCAACGGCAAGTCGAAGGGCGTGCTCCCCGGCAAAGTGACATCCGATGCGATCGTCTCCACCTGGGTCGGACCGAAGCCAGCGATGGGAGATGAGTTCAAGAACGCTGTGTTAGGGAAGTAGGTTGTCTGCGCTTCGCGCGTTGTCTGTGCTACGCACGTTGTCTGCACTTCGTGCGTTGTCGGTTGTCGGTTGATTGCGCTTCGCGCGTTGTCGTGGTCAGTTGATGCAACTGGAGGCCGCTGCGCAAAATCTACCGACGAAGCACGAAGTGCAGATAACCGACTACGCACGAAGTGCAGGTGACGAACAACGTGCGATTGCGCAGACAACCCATCAACGACAAATCCGGCAAACGAAGAACAACTTCACCGTCCTCCCCTCGGACCACGGATCGAACTCGCGGGCTTCGATCGCATTGAGACCTGCTTCGGCCAGAGCGGCGACGATCTCTTCGCGCTCGTAGGAACGCTGTGTGTGGCGTTCGCGAATGACGATGCGCTTGCCGCCCACCAGCGCCCATCCGGTGACGAGCGCGCGTCCGAGCCGCTCGCGATGGCGGTAGGTCGTGGCGATCTCGAGATGAAAGTCGGGGCCTTCATCGAAGAACGGCTCCTTCATCCCCCAGACCTCGGGATAAATCTCGGGATGGTTCATGTCGAAGATGAACAGTGAGTCGCCGTCCATGACGCGGGCCACTTCGGTGAACGCAGCCACCAGCTCACGCGGATCGAGAAGGTGGTTGAGTGAATCGTAAAGGCAGGTGATGTGCGAGAAGGTGGCCCGAAACGGCAGCACACGCGTATCACCGGCCACGAGGCGCCGAGCCCGTTTGCGCGCGACATTCAGCATCACCGGCGAGATATCGACGCCGGTCGAGATGAACCCACGGCCGGCGAAGAAGGGCATGGCAAGGCCGGTTCCGCAGGCGACGTCGAGATGCGTGCGGACCAATGTCTCGGGCGCGGACGGATAGCGTTCCAGCACATCGGCGAGCAGCCGGCGCACGGCGCGGAAGTAGCGTTCGCCGAGAGCCTGGTCGTAGGCGTACGCGAATGCGCCGTAGGATTCCGCCTCGCTCATTAGCGCGTCCGGCTCTCCGGTACGGGCGGCAACAAGTGGTCGCGCCGGCCTCCGAGACCCGGCTCAGGCGTCAATCCCGCCAACGGTAAAAGCCTTCGCCGGTCTTCTGCCCGAGCTTTCCGCCGGCCACCATCCGCCGCAACAGCTCGGGCGGATCGAACCGCAGGCCCAGCGTCGACGCCAGATACTCGGCGATACCGAGGCGGACATCGAGACCGACCAGGTCCGTCAGACGCAACGGCCCCATCGGATGGTTGTAGCCGAGCTCCATCGCCTTGTCGATGTCCTCCGCCGAGGCCACGCCCTCCTCCAGCATCCGAATGGCCTCGAGACCGATGGCCACGCCGAGGCGCGACGTTGCGAAACCCGGCGAATCGCGCACCACGATGGCCGTCTTCCCCATCTTCTCCGCCACTTCCCGCGCCTGAGCCACTGTCTCGTCGGAAGTCCGCTCACCCCGCACGATCTCGATGAGTTTCATCGCATACGGCGGATTGAAGAAGTGCAGCCCGACGAAACGGTCGCCTCGCTCCACCGATTGGGCAAGCAGCGAAATCGAGATCGACGACGTGTTCGAAGCCAGGATCGTCTCTTCGCCGCAAAAGAGGTCAGCCTGCGCGAACAGATCCTTCTTCAGCTCGAGATTCTCGGGAACGGCTTCAACGATCAGGTCGGCCCCATGCACCGCCGGTTCGAGGTCCGGCGACAGATGAATCCGTCCACTCGCCTCGGCCGCGGCTTCGCTACTGATCCTGCCGCGCTCGACGCCTTTCTTCAACGTCGACTCGATGGAAGCCTTCGCGGCGTCAAGCGCCCCCGTATCCACATCGTAAATGACGGTGTCGTACCCGGCGACCGCGGCGAGATAGGCAATCCCGCGCCCCATCGTGCCCGTCCCGATGACTGCAATCTGCCGGATCATGAACGGCGAAGTTTATCGCAGAGGCAGTGCCGAGGTTTAGCGCGAAGGCGGCTTCGCCCGAGCCATGTCGAAACTCTGACGCCATGCAGCGCATTGCTCTTTCGATGCCGCAGACCCGGTGATGTTCACCGCAACCGTCCGCATGCCGCGGCGGATGTCGAGATGAACAACAACGCCGCCTCGGATACGGCTGAGACGCTGGAGAAGCAACTTGCCCAATTCCCGTTGTCAGGGTCACACGACGATCCAGGCTCTCCATCGATGGCCCATACACTGCACGCGCTACCGCAAGCCCCTCCCGAGCTAGCTATAGCTAGACAAGGACTTCGCTGGCATTGCAAAAAGCGTGGTCGTGAGAACAGCGATGGCGATGGTCAGGACGCGTAGATTCCGCATGACAAATCTCCTTCGACGGCAAGGTATTACCGGGCAAAGGCTGAGTCAATAGGTACGGAAAGGCATCTTAAACCGCGCGCATGGCCAGCTTCAGGATCTCGCGGTGCGTGAAGTAGTTCACGGCGGGATCGTCGAGGTGGAAGCTGTAGGTGAACTTCTCTTCGTTGTCGGCCACGAATGTGAAGCGGAAGTAGCGGTTCCCGGATCCGCCGAACTCCTTCACGCTGGCGGAGTAGCCGTCATTCTGCTCGACCTTGATGACGCGGTAAAGGCGGTGCGCGCTGATGGGGAGATCGTCGGGGGGATAGTGGATGAACTGGATCGCGTAGATCTGCTTCGGATCGATATCGCGCTCCGGGTAGTCGTCGTTCGCCTCTCCCTCCGCTCCCTCGCCGGTGAACCACGTCTCTTCTTCCTTGAAGAGCACCAGGTTGGCGGAGCTCTCCGTCATCGGCGTAATCCCCTGGTCGAGGTGGATGTGCTGCTCCGGATCGCTGGCATCGCGGAGCTGCGTGAGGAGGTCGATCATGTACTGGATGCCCTCACGCGTGCCGGTAAAGGCGACTTCGTCGTCTTCGTCGGAGATCCAGACGTCGAGCCAGGCGTTCTTCGGCAGCTTGACGCGGCTCTCCAGGGTGTCGAACGTCACGGCGGCGAAACCGAGGCGTTTCGCGGCCGCGTCGAGGAAGTCGTTGCAATGCGGATCTTCGACCAGATGCTCCCGTGCATAGTCGATCGCCGCTTCGTACGCACGTTTGCGTCCGAAATCGTGCGTCAGATCGAATGGGAGGATGATTTGATCGAGGAGCTGGGCGTGACGCTCGGCAGGTCGTGACATTGGCGTTTCGGGAACTGCGATAACCGGTGAAAATTTATCACATTCCAGCGGGAGGGCGTTGGGTGGAGGGGGGTGGGGGGTGGTAGCAGGAGAGAAGAGTCAACTCGACGCTCTGATCACGTCAGTGGAACCCGCGCCCTCGCGCTCCCACACCCCACCCCCTACTCGCCCCACTCCCCTTACATCCTATCCCTCGTCTTCCAATCCTTGTCCAGGTCAGCCAGGAAGCTGGAGAGATCGTCGGCGTGCTCTTCTTCCACCGCCAGGATCCCTTCCAGCATGCGGCGCGTCGTGTAGTCGTCGTCGCCTATGTAGCGGATCATCTCCGTGTACGAGTCGATGGCCACACGTTCGGCGACGAGGTCTTCTTTGATCATGTCGAGGAGGTTCTGCCCCTCCACATACTCCGAGTGCGACCGCATCAGCATCCCCTCGGGGTTCAGATTCGGCGCGCCTCCGAGCTGCACGATACGGTTGGAGATCTGGTCGGCGTGTCCCTGTTCCTCGTTGGCGTGCTGCAGGAACTCCTGCGCGATCGGATCGGCGTTGATCCCCTGAGCCATGAAGTAGTGCCGCTTGTATCGCAGCACGCAGACAATCTCCGTCGCCAGCGCTTCATTGAGCAGCTTGATCACGGTCTCACGGTCGCCGCGGTATGCGTCCGTTACGGCTCCCCCTTCGATATGCTGCCGGGCACGCCTCCGGAGCTCCTGGACGTCGGTCAAAAAAGGCTTTTCAGTCATCGAATACTCTCCTTCCGGCTTCCTTTGCAAGAATCATCGCCGTTCGGCGCCAAACCGGGTCTGGCGGGCGTCGTAGGTTCGTCCGCGCCAGAGAAGCTTGCGGCGGAATCCGGTCAGCCACATCGATCGAATGAAGATCCACGTCCAGATGGTAACCATGACCGGATGCAGGAAGAGCGCGTTGTCCAGCCGGTAGCGGAGGGAACGGAAAAGGATCAGGCGTGTGACGCTGATCAGAGCGACCGTGGCGATGCTGATCCGGTCGCCCGTGAGCGCGAGACCATAGGGCAGGATGTGGAAGGCGACGGAGCCGGCGTTGATGAGTAACCCGACGATGTAGCTCCGGCCGAAGACGGCGAAGGAGTTCTTGGTAAAACCCTCCACGATCTCGGCCAGGCCGTGATACATCCGAAGTGAGACGAAGTCGTCCGCGCGGACGACTTCCGTCGCCCTTCCGCTTCGCCTGACCTGCCGAGCGAGCGCCACATCGTCGACCACGGCGTCTTTGAGGGCCTCATGGCCACCGATTTCGTCGTAAACGCCGCGGACGATGAGGTTGCCGGTACCGCCGCCGATGGCCAGCGCCGCGATGCGGGTCCGATTCGAGATCCACGCCGGCATGAAGGTGAAGCAGGTCATGGCCATCATCGGCATGGCCGCGTTCTCTCCAAACCCCCGCATCTCAAAATACGGAAGGAGCGAGAGGAGCGCGGGACGCCGAGCCTCCCGATACCCGACCGCGGCCCGGATGGCATCGGGAGCATAGATTACGTCCGCATCGACGAAGAGGAGCAACTCGCCTCGGGCCAAGCGGCTTCCCTGATGCAACGCCCACGGCTTGCCGAGCCAGCCTGGTGGAGGCTCTTCGCCGTCCATGACTCGGAGACGGTCATCGGCGATCGCTCGGACAATCTCGCCCGTTCCATCCGCCGACCGGTCATTGACCACGATGATCTCGAGCTCCGGATACGTCTGCGCCAGGAAGGCCCGCACCGTGGTCGCGATGACGCGAGCCTCATCCCGGGCAGGAATGACGACGGAGACCAGCGGCTCCTGCGCTGCCGGAGTGCCGGAACGCAGGCGCGGAATCAAAGCGAGGTTGACGATCGTGCGGACGAGCGCCATCAACCAGGCGATGAAGATGATGATGGAGAGGAGATGCATTTTCGGGGTTGCGCGGCAACAGGGTTGCGCGGTCTCGTGGTGAAGTGTCCGCCCGCGAGAGATAGGTCAACAGCAATGTTGAATGTTGAGTGTTGAATGTTCAACATTTGCCGTTCGCGTACGCAAAACCGCGGCGAGACGCAACCCAACCACCCAACCACCCCTACGCCGGCCCGATCCGCCTTTGCGCTTCCAGCGCGTAGGGAGAGTCGGGGAACTCGGTCACGATGCGGCGATAGGTCTCCTTGGTCTTCTCGGCGTTCCCCTGCACGTCCCATGAGTGTGCCAGGAGGGCCAGGAGCGAGTCGGGCGGAAGGTTGGGCTCGGATTTGCTGATCTCGGCCTGAAGCTCCTGCGCGACCTGGGGTGCCTCGCCGTTGTCGATCCGCAGGCGGTAGAGACTGTAGCGGGCCCCCGCTACCAGGACCTGCTTCGGATTGTCGCTGACGAACTTCTGGAGGCGTGTCTTGGCGGAGACCAGGTCGCCTTTGTTCGCGGCGATGCCGGCGAGGTAGAGCGAGGCGACGTCCGAGGCACTGGTACCGCCGTAGCCGTCATCGACGCCCTTGAACAGCGTTTCCGCAGCGGCGGTCCGCTCGTCTGCTGTCTTGTACTTGGCGTTCGGAGCCGGAGGGGCGCCGGGAGCCGGAATCAGCGGCGACTCCATCGTCTCGATCGCCTTGGACAACGCCTGCTGCGCCTTATCTTCGCGGTTGGCGCGGTAAAAATAGATGCCGTAGGCGAGGATGGCGAGGACGACGGCCGCCGCCGCGATGCCAAAGAGAAGGCGCTGGTTCTCCCGCGCTTTGGTCGATAACGAACCGATCTCGTCGACGAACTTGTCGTGTTTCAGGTCTCTGCGTTGCTGGCGATCCATGGGCGGAACTGCCTCCGTAAAAGTGCGTGACTCTAACCCGGGCCTGTGGAACGGTCAAATGAGGAGAGGGATTCCTGGGTGGGTTGCTGGGTTGGCGGGTTGCTTGGTGGGTGGTTGCTCGGTTGCTGAGTCTCGGGGTTAGTATCGCCTATCGGACGGACCGGTGGCCGAAGCACTTCGAGACCGCGTAACCCAGAGACCTCGCAACCCAAAGACTCAGCAACCGAGCAACCCAAAAGACCCAGCAACCTCGCAACTCCAACACCCCGAATACCGCGCTACAATCACAAACGCTTCAGCACACCACGGTACTGTTGTTGCAGATGCGCGAGAGACATCGTCGGATTTTCAATCAATCGGGAGCACCCATGGCCGCGCGGGCGTTGACTGCAGCACTAGTTTTGTTCCTTTTCAGCGGTATTGCCGCGTACGCTGCCCCGGCCGATAACTTTGGCGCGACGGTGCTTTGCTATCACATCGTCGAGTCCCCGCAGGACCCACGGATGGAGGTCTCGCGCGAGACGTTCCGACAGCAGATGCGCTATCTGGCGATGACCGGCTACAACGTGATCCCGCTTCGCTCGCTCTATGAGTACGTGACCGGCAAGCGCGCATCACTGCCCAGGAACGCGGTCGTGGTCACGATCGACGATGGCTGGCGCAGTACCTATACCGAGGTCTTTCCGGAGATGAAGCGATACGGTTTTCCGTTCACCGTATTCATTTATCCGCAGATCATCGGACAGACTTCCCACGCCATGAGCTGGAAGCAGGTCAAAGAGATGTCGGATGCCGGCGTCGACATCGAGAGTCATTCCTATTCGCACCCGTTCCTGACACGGCGGCGACATGCGGAGCTGGATCAGAAAGCTTACGGTGCCTGGCTCCAGCGCGAGCTGGTCGAAAGCAAAAAGATGATCGAGCGTGCCACCGGCAGGCCGGTGCTCTTCCTCGCCTATCCGTTCGGCGACTTCGACCACTATCTCGTCGACAGCGTGAACAGGGCCGGCTACGACGTCGCGCTGACCTGCGAAGCTGGAAAGGTGCGTCGCGGCAGCGATCCTCTGCGGATGCGCCGCATGGTGGTCGAGAAGAAGATGGATTTCGTCTCCTTCCGCCGCTACCTCGGCGCAGGCTCCATGAAGCTCGACGAGATGAACCCACAGCCCGGCGTCATCTACGATCCCGGACAGACTTTGATGGTCTCGGCGAAGATCCCCAATCACGACAAGATCGACCCGAAGTCGGTCGGCATGGCGCTGTTGTCGGTCCCTGGCTCTCTGCCGTTCTCCTATGACCCGCGCACCGGAGCGGTCTCCGTCGCCGCGGTAAAGGAAGAACTGAAGGGAACGTTCCAGCGCGCGCTGGTCTGGGCTACCGACGCCAAGTCGGGCAACCGGATCGAAGCGAGCTGGATCTTCAAGCTTCCGGCGCCGCGCCTCCCCGTCATGCCAGCCGCCGTGACCGATCCCCTGCACATGACTCCCGCCGAAGCCGCTCCCCTCATTCAGTCAGGTGCGTCAACCGTCGCGGCGCCATCCGGTGGAGGATCAGGATCGCCGGCCCGCGCACAGTTGCGCGCTCCGAAGCAGCCCAGGTAGCGCCGTAGCGCCGCCGGCCTCGGCGGCTGGATCGCTGGCGGTTTGCCGAGATCGCCGGAGGGTCGCCGACGCTACGAACGCTTCTCTCAGAATCTACGGCTGATGCCTGCGGCAATGAAGACGTTTGGCGGCGTGATACCGCGCGCGCGCCATCCGACGGAGACATCGAATTGCGTGTTGCGGCCGGCGATCCAGGCCGTACCGGCATCGAGGAGCAGCGATGCGCCTCCGCCGTGCCGCTCCGGCGACTGGGCGCCGCCATCGGCAAAGACGTTCGCGCGTTCGGAGATGTTGTACTGAACAGTCAGCGCGGCGATACCAGCAGTGAAACGGCCGTCGCCGTCGTCCTTCGACACCACGCCGATGTTCGGGTTCAGTGCCCACTTCTCGCCGAGGCTGATGTCGGCGGCGAGGCGAACATCGCCGTTTGTGGTGTGTGAGCGTTGTTCGCCCGTGCCCGACGGAACGAAGAGCCGCGCGATCACGGCCATCGACGGAGCGCCGGCGAAGTGGTATTTCGCGCCGATCGACAGGGGCGCCAGCCCGTTCGCACCATCTGCGTTGATGTAGCCGTTCCCTTCGACGCGCAGTTCGAAGGTCTTGCTGATGCCGTAGCGGAGGAGCAACGGCGTGGCAACCGGCCGGCCCCCTCCCGCGTCATGATCGCGCTCCAACCCGGCTTCGATCTGGAAGATGCCGGGGCCGACGACGGCGCTGCTGTCGGCGATTCCCGGACGATCGGGGTTGATGAGGTCAGCATCCTGGGCGAGCGCCGCCGATGCGACGAGGAGGAAAAATACGGCGGCAACATGCTTCATGGCGGCAAGGTTACCCCGCGTCATTTCGATTGCATGACCCAACCCGGTCATGGGTCAGTTTGACCCGCGATCCGTAACAGCAGATAAGTTGCGGGCGAGAGAGGGATCATAACCATGACCCTCTCATCAGCGTATCCTCGCACGCCGCCGGGTTCGATCAGGCCGCGACCGAGGCCGCGTCCGCCCGTCATCAAACAGGCGAGGCCAAAGTATATGACTCTGATCGCCGGGTTTCGCTGCACCGATGGATTCGTCATCGCTGGTGACACCGATATCGCCTTGGGCAACACAGTGTCGCAGAGTCACAAACTGAAGAGTTACAACGGTGGCAAGGATCACCCGTACTTCATCCGAATCGCGATCGCTGGGGACGAAGGCTACGCCCTTGAGGCCTGCCAAGACATCCGCGACGCAGTAGCGGCGTTGCCATCTGCGACATTCAGCGAAATCAAGCTGGCAGTCAGAGACGTGCTCGAAGTCATCTACCACGACCAAATCCTCCCGCTATGGACCGCCACCGGTCAGCAAGACCCGGATCTATGTTTGATACTCGGTGTTGAAGACGTAAACGGTCAGTTCGGGGTATTGAAGACGGCACGCAACAGCATCCACGAGGTTGACCACCACGCCTGCGCGGGTACGGGCAACGAAGTCGCCGAGGTGCTGATCGAACGACTGTTTCGCGGGTTTCAATTTTCGGCGGCGACGACCGAGCATCTAGCCCTTCAAATCTTTAGGGAAGGGAAAGTGAAAGGCGCTTGCGTCGGCGGCAATACCGAGACGATTAGCAGGCGCTCGTTAACTGGAGCGCCGTTCTTCGACCTCTCGCTATCGAAAGAAGACCGTAGGTTTCTATGGGGCATCGATGAACTCATTATTGATGCCGTCAGGACCGCCATTGGGGCCGGAGATGCGGTCCTGACGGCCAATGATTTACTGCTGGAGATTGATAGAGAGTTGGATGAAGCTAGAAGCAGGATTGCAAGGCTGTGGGCCGACAGCCACCACAAAGACTCCTCGTTTGGTAATCTGAAGGAACGTCACTCGACTGAGTACGGCGTAGCCGGTTTCGGCAATCCGTTCAAAGCTGATCTCGCGTGAATCACGCGGCGACCGTTTGGTCCGCCGCGAAGAGCATGTCGCGCACGCTCCAAACTGTCGTCGCGATCCCCGCAGCCATCGCCGGAGTCTTTCCCTTGAGTGACGAGTGCTTCCGGCAGAAGTTGTAGTAGAAGAACGTCAGCGCGATCGCCGCCTTGTGGTATTCGATTCGCTTGCTGTAGGAGTTCGTCAGCCGCGTGAAGCGGCGGTTCAGCATCCGCACGGCAAGGTTGCTACGCTCCACGTACGAGGTGGACGCCAGCTTCATGTCCGGCTCACCCTGCACGCGCGTTTTGATGACGCCCTTGCATACTCCCGGCGAGTAGCGGACGTGCGCAGGCTTGTCCGTGTTGCCGGGAGTTGATGCGTACTCCTTGATGACGGTGGCGTAGTCGACGTTCCCGGCGAACGCCAATTCGACCGCTTGCGGGTAGACCGCGTGGCCGTCCGTGGAGAGTTGAATGCGTCCCTTGACTCGGTTCGCTACGTCTTGAATGAACGGATCGCCGGTTTCGGCTGAGCGGTCGCCGACGCTCCACGTAATCATCAGCTTCGACGTCGCATCAAGCGCCGTCCACGTCCACACATCGCCCCATCCGAAACGGTCCCGGACTTCCTTCGGGATGCCAGCCGGGACGTTCTTCTCTTTCGAGTAGCAGAACGACCAGACTTCATCAGCCTCTACCCGCGTGGTGTCGAGATCGCGAATCCAACGGCGCTGGTAGGCTTCACAACCGGCTCCGACTTCGCGGATGAGCTTCAGCCCTGTTCCTTTGGCGATCCCGGAGATACGGCAGGCGGCGCGGACCCCCATTCCTTCAACAATGGCTCCGAGGAAGGCGATTTTCTTGGCGACTGGCAGGCTGTTCATACGTAACAATATATGCTTGCTTCTCTCGAATGTCAAGAACAAGCAAGGAAAACTTGTTACGTTGCTACGCGATGCTAACGCTCAAAAGTGATACCTTATGTACCAAGGTGGGGTAAAAGGTATCAAATGCATCGCACACCCGCCACGAGCTCCCAACATTCCTTCCGCCCCGATGACAGCGCTCGCTCTTACTTCTCATTCACGAATGATCGTTGGTGGTATTGTTTCGGAACTATGGATGACGTGCTACATCCGCTTACGAGAATCACGCTCCGAACGCTCTTGAGCGCTCACGAGAAGTGACCGGGTAGCGCTCAGTTGAAGTGACCACCGTCGGGAACGTCGCTTTTGTAGCGGAGAGCGGGAGGACGGGCAGCATCATCCACGCCCGCAGGCGTGTGGGCGGGCGGGGGGATCGAGTG
>JBBRNB010000025.1:0-66765 GCA_038230535.1 Thermoanaerobaculia bacterium | reverse complement strand
TCCGGATGAGTACGAGGCGGGTCCGCGCGATCCTGCAGGCCTTGGCGACGCGAACAGGAAACAGCCCTCGCGCCCGGACAAAGCGCTCCAGCCTCGTCCGCGCCTCGCCGCGATAGATCGGCTCCTTCCAGCGTAGTCCAGCCATGATCGACGGGCCGGCAGAGCGCTGGCTCGAGTCGTAGGAATGCGTCATCGTTCAGTCCGAAATCGTCTTCAGGAGAATGTTGAGTTGATCGTAGGTAACGCGAATCTGCCCTCTGAGGTGCGCTGCTTCACACTGGGCTGCTCGTTCGATCTCGCCGGTCTCTCGGTAGTTACGACTGTTTTCTGACGGAGGTGTCGATGAACGTCACGGAGCAACCCCGTTGCGGGTGGTATACAAACGCCGCATGGCGTCGCATGGCGTCGCTCCCTTCATGTGGCAATACTCCCAATCTCGAACAGGACGATGCTTCGACAGTGACGGTTCAGGGATTAATCGATGGTGGCCGCTGAGGTCTTGTGCCTGTAGCGACTGAAGCAGGATCGCCACTTCTTTCGCTTACGACGCGCCATGCACCATCAGTCAGATACAGACCGGAGTCGTGTAGGCGGCGGACACAGCCGCCTACACCACCTCAACGACCACGATCCAGTACCGCTACTGAACGCACGCACCAGATTTGCGATCTGACGATGTCTAAGCTGCTTGGCGATTGCGTGGCATGTGCAAGCGATACCTCAACAGGAGTAGCCCGACGATTGCGAGATTGAAGATACCTTGAAACAAGCTCGCAAAGCCGGGCCATGTATCGACTCCGGATTGAATGAGAGGCCGTAGACCAGTAACACCAAGACCGGCGACGACCACGACGGTTGCCCAGAACCGGCGTCGGTAACTTTTCGTGTTCTCGGGCTTGAGTACCATCATGAACAGACCGAAACACACACCCACACGAAGAATATTGGATACAGGTGCCAGATCAGCAGGTGAGAACACGGTCGCCTCCTCGTCAGTCTAGTTACCGCCGGTGCAGTCGTTGGGCATCGCCCTGCAGACCATAATCGTATCATAGGTGGCCCAGGCGATCGCCATCCCGCAGAGGATGGGAACCACGATCACGGGCGTGCCGCACGCGAGGACGACCCCAAGCCAGTCCATCATGAGACTGATCACATCCCAGATGCAGTTCGACAGGTCGAACTGGGCCTGTACTCCTTTTTTCGCACGTGCTTCGCTTATCGTCCGTTGAAGTATTTGACGGACACGCTCCGCGCGCGCGGAGACGTTTGTCGCTGAGTAGACCTTGTTCATCCGCGCTAGAGCAACCCGTTCGCGCGGTGTCATGCTGTCAGGATCTGAGTCATTTGTGAGATTGATAGCGGCCCCATTGGCGGACAAGCTCAGCGCTACTGGCGTCCCGGCTGTATCGCGCGCAACGTGGAATGCCAACCCGAATGCACGAATCTCGTCGCGGGTGACGTCGACGTCGATCACCTCAGAGGTCTGTGCATCCTCGATCCTGATGCGCTTTGAAAATACTTCGGGCGCACCCGGTTCTCTTGAAACTGTAACGATGGCCTCGTCAGGAGTGCCGGCGGCACTAGTGATCGACACTCCTGGCGAATCGCCCGAGACCGCGAGTGGATCGGAGTAGGTCAAGGGAGGCACAAACGACGGGATTGCTGAATCTCGTCGTACCGCGCCATTTAGAGCTCCAGGGTTGGCAGCTTCTAACGCGAATGCGTTTGCAACGACGAGAGACGTGAGTATGGAGGCAACGGTTGTGCGGATTCGAAACGATTTCTTCATGACTATCTGGCTCCTCTCGCTCAATCTGTACTGTGTTTGACGCGTTCGTGACAAGAGACAAACGTAAGTCGGATTGTTGCCTTCGAGCCCACGAACACCTGAGTTGGCCCGCTCTTCTGGAGGAATGACACGAGTCCCTAAATCGTCACATCGGCTGAGAAAGAACGACGGAAGGTAGCTTCGGCGCGTATACTGCTACTGCTCCGCGCGCTCATTCCGCTCGGCGCGCCTTTCGCGATGCCGAACGACACGAACGCAGAACAGATGCTCTGCTCGCAACGTGCCGAAGCGGCATATCTGGCACATTACGATCTTCTCCGCTTTGTCGCAGGCCGGAGGTTCAAGATTCCGGCGGATGAGGTCTGCGGCGTCATTCATGATGTCTTCATCTCGTTCATCCGACACGAAGCTAGAATTGTACAGAGTGCTGCGGACGAGCGTGCATGGCTTGTCGGCGCGGTCTGCAACGCCAGCCGCTACTACTGGCGCAAGCACCGGGACGAGGAGTTGCCGCCCGGCTTCGAGGAGTACATCGATCCGACGTCCGTCGCGGAGGATGCGACCACGCGTCTTCTTCTCAGCAACGTTCTGCGTCACATTCCAGAACGATGCCGCGATCTTCTGCGGAAACGCTACAGCGAGGGCTACAGTGTCGATGAAATCGCTGCGATGACGTCCCTCGCGCGAGGCTCCGCGAAAACCTCATTTCCAAGTGTCTTCTTGCCGCGCGTGCAGCCTTTTGCCGGTCGCAGAGGACGAACGAATGACACGCCATCGACACCATACGACGGCAGCTCTCCTGACCTATCTCGCTGAGAGTGACGACGTTGCTGCCCTTGCGGAGATCGCTGCGGAAACGACTTCGTGCGCCAGATGTGCCACGCTCCTCCACGAACTTCAGCGCTTCACAGGATTGCTTGTCGGACGATGACCTTTGGCGTGTTGGTAGCGCAGCTGTCGGCGTCCGAGGTTGTCAGTTTCCGTCGGGAAATCCAATTGGGGAACGAGCCTCTCCATGAGTTCCGCAAAGTGACTGTCAGCAGCGCGGCTCTCGCCACGTCTCCCTGCTCTGTGAGAGCGATCGCCTCGAGGTTCCGCACGGTGAATCAAGCGGCGGACGTCGCCGTATTCCGCGAAGCGGTAGCTCGCCATCACGCGCTCGCGTGTGTAGATGATCTGCGCGAGTGTGAACCCTCCAGTGGCAATGTCCTCGGCGAAACGCTCAGCCGTCACGGTCGCGTTCAGCGCCTCGTTCATATCTGCCCAGCATTCGCAGCGCATTGGCCCGGTTTTTCCACACGTCGGCGCGACACTCGAGGCGCGCGTTTTGAACGTGGAGGCGCTCCGCAATCGAATCAGCGGCATCGAGTAGCGAGAGAGCGTATGCCGGCTGGCGGTCGAGCTCTGCGATCGCCGTGTCGGTGATGCGCCGCACTAACGGTTCGGTCGGGTGCGTCCGGATGGGTGACAACGTATGCGGGCCATGCTTGGAGCGGCTGCTGCAACTGCTGCGCGATGAGCAGGTAGACGCGAAGACCTTCAGCCGCTCGATGATCCACAGATGGCGGCGCGGGTCTCCGCGAACATCGCGGTTGCGCACCGCCGCCTCGGTAATTACGACGACGCGCGCATGCACATCGTGGAGGCGCAGGAGCGATACCGGAAACTCGGAGCAGAGTCGGAAACTATTCGTGCCGAGTGGACTCTTGGGCTCATTGATCTGCGCGCCGGCGACACGAAGACAGGTCTACGCAGGTTGCGCGCGGCTACCGCAGCGTTTGAAGCGGTTGGCATGCTCGCGGATGCAGGATTCGTGAAGTTGGACCTGACCGAAGAACTTCTGCGACTCGAGGAGTGGGATGAGGCAGGCAAAATCGCTGGCGAAGCGGCCGAGGCCTTCGCCGGAGCCAGAGCAAGACTCCACCTGAGTAGTGCCTTGGCATTTCTTCGCGAGGCCGTCCAGAAGCGCTCTGCTACCCTGGCCCTTGTGCAGTACGTGCGCGACTACGTCATTGCCGACGAACCGGAACAAACGTTCGACCCACCTTTGGCGCCACAGTAGTCCTAACAAAGCGAGAAGGTCTTAGTTTTAATGTAGTAGCTTCAGATCGATGATCAAACGCAGCGCGTCAACGTTAATCCGCAGGATGCCACCGGTGTTGGCGCCGTAGCGGTAGCGGCGGCGGTAGCCGTCCTCGTATCCGCGACGGAAGCCCTGGCGGAAGTAGTCGTTGTATTGGTCCTGATCCACGTAAAAGCCGCCGTAGCCGTAGTCGGCGTCCTGATAAGCGTAAGAGCTCTTGTAGTCGAAACGCCAGTGGTCCGCGCGGTCGGCCTTTCCTGCCAGGAAACCCTGCTCGTAGCCGAAGTTCACGCCGTCCTGAAGGAGTTGTGCGGCGTATTCATTGACTTCGTAATACCGCCCACCACGGGTATAGCGATAGCTCGGAGCGGTGGAGAAGAAGGGGTCGCGCTCGTAGTTGTATGGATAACGAAGATCGGCCTCCTGATCCTCCAGACGCTGGAGATACTCCTGCTGAAAACGATACTGCGCCATGCGGTTCTGCTGCTGGAGGATCTGTGAGCGCTGCTGGAGAATGGTCCGCTGCTCCCGCAGATGCTGATTGTACTGTTCCGAGCGCTGACGCTGTTGCGCGATGAGCTCCCGCTGACGCTGCGGCTCGAGACGCTGCGACAGTGTCGCCGGCAACGGAAACGATCTTCCGGTCTGCTGCTGCCATGGCTGCTGCGGATCGTAGTGCTGCCGGTCCTGCGCACCCTGCTGGTCCTGCCCACTGTGCCGGTCCTGAGCGCGTTGTTGATCCTGGACCTGCTGCCGGTCCTGAGCGCGCTGCTGATCCTGGGCCTGTTGCCGGTCCTGAGCTCGTTGCTGATCCTGGGCCTGTTGCCGGTCCTGCGCTCGTTGCTGATCCTGGGCCTGCTGCCGGTCCTGCGCTCGTTGCTGATCCTGGGCCTGTTGCCGGTCCTGCGCTCGTTGCTGGTCCTGCGCACGCTGCTGGCTCTGAGCTCGTTGCTGATCCTGGGCCTGTTGCCGGTCCTGCGCTCGTTGCTGCTCCTGCGCCTGTTGCTGCTGCGCTCGTTGCTGGTCCTGCGCCTGTTGCTGCTGCGCTCGTTGCTGGTCCTGCGCACGCTGCTGCTCCTGTGCTCGCTGCTGATCCTGCGCCCGTTGCGCATCCCGAGCACGTTGCTGATCTTGTGCACGTTGCTGATCCTGGGCCTGCTGCTCCTGCTTCTGCTTGTCCGCTTGCTGCTGCTGGGTCGGCTGGGGCTGCGCCGGCTGCGGATTCTGCGTGGGTTGCGGCTGTGCTGGCTCCGCCGCCCGCTGTCTCGTCCTGCCCTGCTGCGGTTTGTCCTTCTCGTCCTTTTTCTGGTCTTTCTGGTTCTTCTTCTTGTCTTTTTCGTCGTTGTTCTGGTCCTTGTCGTCCTTCTTCGGCTGTTCGCTCTGCGGCGTTTCCTGCGCGAGCACTGGTACAGCCGGGGCCAGCAGCAGCGCTGCGGCCAAGCCCAACGACAAGGCAATCGCTCTCGGGGTGGTACTGCTCATTCTGTGACTCCTTCTGATCATCCTGCGGCTGGAGAAAAAACTGCCGCAGGTACTCTTCTCTGCACGATGTGCGCCGTGCCCGCCGCAATATCGTCATCGCCTCCTCGCGTTTGGCGCAGAAGAGGGCGGATTCCAATGTCAGAGATCAAGATCGGCGATCACATCGAGGTGACCGGGAACACGCAGGACTACATCCTGAAAGATCCATCCAGGATCTACCGGGGCGAAGTGATCGGCAAAGACAGCGGCCAGCTACTGGTGCGATTGGAAGAGCCGGTCATCGTCGGCGGCGGGCAGTTTCGCGAAGCCAGCGTGATGGAAGCGCATGCCCGCATCGCGCTGGCGAAGAACTAGGGCGGCGGGCTCACCCCTTCACTACCGGCTTTCTTGACACCCTTCATGTGTTCGCCGTATCCTGCCATTCGTCTCCTGGTCAGCGGGCAGGTGTTCTGTGCGACACAGAATTTCGCATCATTCGGGCTTTGCTTTTCCATCGCGCGATGCAGGCATCGCGGCGATCTCTACGCTCCTGATCGCGGCCATACCTAAGTGTCCCCTTTGCTGGATGACCCTCTTGAGCTCCACTGGAGCCGCCTCAGCGATCAGCGCAGCGTGGTTACAACCGCTGGCCGTTTCTCTATTGCTGGTGTCGGTCGTCACCTTGTTTGTTCGCGCCAGACGGCGGTCCGTCTACGGTCCGTTTCTGCTGGGATTGATCGCGGCGGTGTCGATGTACCAATTCCGCTTCAGGCTCGACTACAACCCTGGCGTCTATCTGAGCGCGATGGTGCTGTTCGCCAGTTCCCTTTGGAGTGCCCTTCCAAACCGACGGGCCGCGGACGTCTCCGAGAACAACTGCTCGACCTGTACATTCAGCGAACCGATCGAGTGCTGTCCATTAGCCGGGCCACCGCCCGCACTGTAGATCCACAACGATCGCCATCGAGGCAAGTCAACCCTCAACCGACAGGAGACCAGCATGGCTAGCTTGATCGTTCGAAAGAACGCGGACAATCTGGACGCCACCGAGTTGCAGGCGCTACGCGCCGGCTACAAAGCTGCTCAAGCGATTTCGGACAATCGCGGCTATAACCATTTCGCCGGGATTCACGGAATTCCGAACTGGTTTTGCTGGCATCACGACCATACCACCGGCTCCAACGTGAATGCCAAGTTGTTCCTGCCCTGGCACCGGGCCTATCTCCTATCGTTCGAAAGGGCAATCCGCGACCAGAGTCCTCCTACACCCAAGGTCGGGCTGCCATGGTGGGACTGGACCTCGGCACTGTCGCACGCGCATGGCGTACCCAATGCGTTCTCCGCCGCCTCAGCCGGGGGGCAGCCCAATCCGCTCTTTCGCGGACACATCGCCGCCCCCACGGCGACACCACCCCTCAATCGCATGACCAAACGTTTCCCGGGAAACCCGGCCCAGCTTCCGACAACCAGCCAGGTGGCGAGCCTGCTCAATCTCAGCCAGTTCAATGATTTTTCGAACCAGCTCGAGGATATTCACGACCAGATCCACGGCTGGACCGGCGGACCCGGTGGCGACATGTCCATCCTGGCGACGGCCGCCTGGGATCCGATCTTCTATTCGCACCATTGCATGATCGACCGTCTCTGGTACCAGTGGCAATTGAAGCATGGCGTCAACAACATCCCGTCCAATCTGCTCCCGCTGGTCCTGACGCCGTTTTCGATGACGGTTCAGGACGTGCTGAGCATCAATGCGCTGGGCTACGAATACGCCGTCTCTTTGGTGAAACTGTAACAGTCAACTGGTGTGACGAACCGGGAGGACATGGGTCATGGCAAGCAAAGCAGGCAAAGGCAAGAAATCATCGGCGAAAACGGCTTCCAAGTCAGCCGAGGCGTACCGCGCCTCGAAGATCTACAAGTCGCCCAGAAAACTCCCTGTCAGCCAATTGCCCGCGGAGTTTTCGCGCGCTGACCTCGAGTTCATCGGCATCGACCACTCCGGCGCTTCCTATGAAGCCCGTGTATACATAAACAACCCAAAAGCCGGCTTCGACACGGAGCCGACGGCGGCGAACGGTTACGCCGGTTCCTACCATATCTTCGGCCACGGCGGCTGTTTCGGCGACATCGGGCACTGTGATCCCCTTCCGAAGGCGAAGGACGCGTTCGATCTTCGGCCCTCGCACCAGCTCGAGCCGATCAGGAAGGTGGTCATCGCCACCGAAGCCATCAAGCAGGCGGCCGCGCAGAGCTCCGAGATCCATGTAACGGTCGTTCCTGTGATCGTGGGCTGGACAGACAAATGTGAACTGACCGACGTCATGAAGTTTGATCACATCAATCTGGTCACGTACGACTAGCGTTGAAAACCGTTCACTGCCTGGTGAACGGCGAGAGACTATGCCTGTCGACAGCGTCGAATACCTGCTGGCTAAGAACGTCAATATCCAGGACGGTGCTGCGGCTGTTCCGCTGGCGACACCCGCCGCGCTCGCATACCGAGGCGGCCCGGTCATCAGCGGGCCGCAACTGATCTCGTTCTATTGGGGCGCATTCACCCCGGAGGAGATTGGCGGCATGCAGGGCTGGCTGGCCGGTTTCTCGGGATACCTCAACGGTGCCGGCGCTCCCCTCGGCCAGGATCCGGTGCTCGCCCAGTACGGTGTCATAGGCGCTTCGCTCGGACCATCCCACGTCGAGCCGGAGGCGCCAGAGAGCGCATCCGATGCGGACGTACACGACAAGGTCAACGCGCTGCAGGCGTCCGGCGCTCTTCCTCTCTTCAGTTGGGAGCGAATCTTTCTCGTCTTCACCAAGGGAATCTCGTTCAGCGGCTACGGGAGGTGGTGCGCGTATCACGGGAAGTGGGCACCCGGCGCCACGTACGCCATCTGCCCGTATCCGTCCGCAGGTGGTTGCGGATCCAACGATCCGATCGCGAGCTGGCAGAGCGTCACTTCGCATGAGATCAACGAGGCCGTCACCGACCCAGGCACAGGAACGGGATGGGTAGCAGGAACAGAAGAGGGGGCCGATGTCTGCGCGTGGCAGAACGTGACGCTGCCATTCGGCACGGTGCAACGCTTCGACGACAACCTCCAGACGGCCTGCTCGATTTACACGACCCAGGAGACCATTCCGCTGAGTGCCACATCGTGGGCCGCAAACCGGCTCGATCTCTTCATGCGCGGCGGCGACCAGACCCTGATCCACAAGGCCTGGACCGGGAATGCGTGGGGCGCACTTGAACCGCTCGGAGGCGTGATCCGTGGAAGACCGCCCTCCGTTGCCTGGGGACCGAACAGGCTCGATATCTTCGCTCGCGGTCAGGACAACGGCCTCTTCCATCGCTGGTGGAACGGTCACTCGTGGGGCGGATGGGAGCCGCTCGGCGGCACGATCATCGGGGACCCTGAAGTGGTCTCGTGGGGAAGCAACCGTCTCGATATCTTCGCCGAGGGAACCGACGGTGCGCTGTGGCACAAGGCGTGGCTGGGGTCTTCCTGGGGAGGATGGGAGACGCTCGGCGGCGTCATCATCGGGCCTCCTGCTTCCGTTTCCTGGGGCGCCAATCGACTCGACATCTTCGCCCGCGGCCTCGATGGCGCGATGTGGCACCGCTGGTGGGATGGACATGCCTGGCAGGGATGGGCATCCCGCGGCGGCACCCTGGTCAGCAAACCCGTCCCCGTGTCATGGGGGCCAAACCGTCTGGACATCTTCGCCCGCGGCCTGGACAACGCCGTCTACCATCGCTGGTGGGACGGAAACGCCTGGGGCGGCTGGGAATCGATCGGCGGTACGATCATTGGCCCGCCGAGCGCCGTGAGCTGGGGCGCGAACCGCCTCGACATCTTCGTCATCAATACCGACCACACCATGGGTCACAGGGCGTTCGACGGCCACACCTGGAACGATTGGGAATCCCTCGGCGGCACGATCGTGGGTGCCCCTGTTCCGGTCTCCTGGAGCGCCAATCATCTCGACGTCTTCGCCCGTGGCATGGACAACGCGATCTGGCACCAGCGTTTCGACGGCCAGACGTGGGGAGGGTGGGAGTCGCTGGGAGGTGTGATTGGGTGAGATCAGCGACTTGAAAGTCATGCATCGTGAATGACGGGCCGTGCTTCGCGAATGACAGGAGCCTCACTCTCCGGCCGGCGGTGCTTTGCGCAGCAGCTCACACCAGGTGTCCTGGTCGACGTCCTGGAAGTGAAAGAGGAGCTCGCCGGACACTTTGACCGGGTGGCCGTCGACGAAGAACGTTTTAAACCGCCACCGGCGGGCGGCCTCCTCCGCGGCCTCGCTCAGACCGAAGGCGAACGGAGTGCTCCTGGTGCAGAGAACTTCTCCTCGCTCGGAGACGACCACCTGGACCCAAACCGTGCCCGTGATGTGCGCTTTCTCCGCGATCGGGGGGAACACCGCTCCTGGGCCGCGAACAACCTGGGAGAAGAGTCGGGCCGAGTCGATCTGCACAAGATTGGGATCGCCGTAAACCGCCGCACTATCCGAGGATGGCGACGCGTAGACCTTTCCGGGCGGCCGCGCGTCGATGACAGGCGTGGCCCAGGCGTGAAACGAGGGAAAGATTTCGCGCTTCTCGTCGAGAAGAGTGGCGGTAGCAACGTCGATGCGACGCTCTACGCTCCGCGGCCCGTTGCGCACGGGAGGACCCGGGATCGAAAGTACCACCACCTCGCGCTCCTGAGTCTCATGCCGCAACTTGAATTCAATGTCAGCGACGGATCGAAGCCGTTGAAGGTCATGATTACTGAGGATGTCATCGGCCCTCAATGTACCAACCCGAGTACCTCCGGCTTCATAGATTGTGACCATCGGATCCGTTTCGTTCGACAAGTACTTGCAGGGCCCGATCCTGAAACCGCGGACCGCAACGAGGTATCGCCCAGAATCTGCTACCAATACGCTTTCGGGTCCTTCGACGACGCTTCCTACGTCGAGTGGAATCTCCGTCACTGGCTTTCGGCCCTTCGCACTGAATTCGTAAAGCGCCGCCGTCACGGTCGTCCGAGGAGGTGGTGGAGCCTTCTCGGCCGCTCCCGGTTCGCCGGCGGGATACCCATTGTCGAGACCGAACACCTTCCCCGCTCGCTCGCTGGTGAAGTCCGGAACTTCGTACCAACGAACGACGACGCAGAACCGTCCGTTGGCTGAATAGGCCGGTTTGTTCTCGACGAGACTATCCGGAGACCAACCGGTCATCGTGCAGGCGGCGACCTGTCCGGCGTTGAAGAGGATCACGAAGGCGGCGAACGCGAGTGAACGAACCCTCATCGACAAAACACTACATCCGTGTCGCCCCGAACCACGTCAGGAGACTGTCAATCTCGTAACCCTTGGACATCGCCTCTCGGATAGACTGTCGCTCCAAAATCCATGGTCCCGATAGCCCGTCTGGGTAAGTACATGCTCGTCGATCAGATCGGCCGCGGCGCGATGGGGGAAGTCTTTCGCGCGCATGATCCGGATCTCGACCGTTACGTCGCGCTGAAGGTGATCGCGGCTGGCGACGGCGAGACAAGGCTTCGATTCCGGCGGGAGGCGCAGTCGGCGGCCAGACTGGTCCATCCCAATATCGTCGTCGTGCATGACTTTGGCGAAGAGTCTGGTCGCTTCTTCATGGCCATGGAGCTGCTCGACGGCAACAACCTCAAGCGGCTCATCCAGACCGGGGCCTTCCTCGACCTCGGCGCAAGGCTCCATGTCATGGAGCAGATCTGCGACGCCATGGCCTTCGCCCACTCCACGAACATCGTTCATCGCGATCTGAAACCTGCCAACATCTTCGTCCTGCCGAACGGTCAGGTGAAGATCCTCGATTTCGGCGTCGCCCGCATCGGCGGATCGGACATGACCGGGACAGGAATGATCCTGGGCACGCCGAACTACATGGCGCCGGAACAGATCCGTGGGCAACGGGTCGATGCGCGCGCCGATATCTTTTCACTCGGGACCGTCTTTCACGAGCTTCTCAGCGGCAAGCGCGCCTTCGAAGGGGACTCGATCCCGTCGGTCCTCTACGCGGTCATGCATCACGAGCCCAACGCGCTGACCGCCATCGACCCGTCGATTCCTCCGGTGATCTCGGAGCTCGTCACGCGTACGATGAAGAAGGATCCATCGCGCCGTTTCCGATCGGTCGAAGAGATCCGCAACATCATCCGCGCTCTGCGCGTGCGGGGCGTGCTGCCGCCAACGCTGACTCTGAGCGAATTGGCCAGGGACGCCTCGGATCGGACGCTGGTCGGTTCGGGAGATGTCGTTCTCACGAGCGCAAGCATGCCGTATTCGTCGCCGCGGTCGATGACTCCGTCGATGACGCCATCCCTGACCCCATCTATATCGCCGTCGATCGCACCGGCATCTGCTGTTCCCTCGGGACCGCCGTCAGCGACCTTCGCAGGCGAGCCTGGCGGCGACGTGAACATCGAAGTCGCGGCTGGCAAGACACTCCTCGAGGCCGCCCTCGAAGCCGGGATTCCGCACACGCACGAATGCGGAGGCAACGCTCGCTGCTCGACCTGCCGCGTCATCGTGATCGGAGGCCGCGAGAATCTTTCCGTCCGCGACACGGCCGAGTTGAAGCTCGCCCAACGTCTCGGCTTCGGCGACGAAATCCGGCTGGCCTGCCAGACCAGAGTGAAAGGGCCCGTGCGGTTGCGGCGACTGATCATCGACAACGCCGACATCCGCATCATGCGCTCGGCTCCGAAGGCCGTGCAGGGAAGCGAGATGCCGCTGGCGCTCCTGTCGGTGCGTGCGCGCGAGCTCGCCAACCTTCTGCGCCGGTGGCTCCCTCATGACCTCATCCACATCCTGAACCGTTTCTACTACCAGATCGGCGAGACGGTCCTGACCAACGGAGGGATCCTCGAGCCGCCCACTGGCGGGAACCTCCTTGCCTTCTTCGGAAGCAACGGAGAAGACGCCAAATCGAAGTGCACCAATGCCATCCGTGCGGCCATTCGGATGCGCGAAAGGATGGCTCCGCTCAATCAATACCTGAGCGAGCATTTCGGGATCACGCTGACTGTCGACATCGGGCTGCACTATGGCCGCATGATTGTGGGGTCGGTCGGTCACCCCGATCACATGCGGACCACTGCGCTCGGTGAAGCGGCCGGCATCGCCGAGAAGCTGTCGGAGCTGAACGGGATCGACGAGAACGGCGCCATCCTGGCGACCGAGGAACTGCTCAATGTAGTCGACGATGCGGTGACGTCGGGGACTGCGCGGCATGAGCGAATCGGCGAGAGGGAATTCACCGTCTACGAGATCGTGGACTTCGCCAAGCCCGACACGCACTACCTCGTGCAGTCGTCATTCGAGAAGGTCGCCGCGCAACGGACCGAAGCGGCGCGCATTTTCTATGAGCATCTCTTCGCCATCTCGCCAAAGACGCGCGAAATGTTCGCGCACGTCGACATGTCAGTGCAGGGCGAGATGCTGATGAACATGCTCGCCGCGGCGGTGAAAGGCCTCGACCGTCTGGACGAGTTGAAACCGGTACTGGCCGGCCTTGGACGCCGCCACGCCGGTTATCACGTCACCATCGACCAGTACGCGGCGGTGGAAGCCTGCCTTCTGCACACGATCAGCACGATCATGGGCCCGGACTTCAACCTCGACGTCAAGCTGGCCTGGACCCAGATCTACAACTTCATCGCCGAAACGATGATCGAGGCGCAGTTGGCGGAGGGCGCTTAGCGCCGAGCATCGACGCGCGAAGGCGCGTCGAACAATCTAGCCCCTGGCTCGGCCAGGGGAATGGGTGGTGTAGTAGGTTCGCGCGGCCACGAAGGGGAAGAAGAAAGCTTGAACACCTGCAGAACAACCGCGGTGCGCACGATCACATAGGTGTGTAGCAGAGGCTCCCGCATCGCGAGTCGTCACGCGCTACTGTCGTCCTGATGCCCGATCGGGACCGAGATGTGCAGCAGAAGCACATAGTGACGCCGACCGGCAAGTGGATCCTCCTGACGATCACGGCGATCGTGCTCTACCTCTGCTGGACGATGGTGGCGCCGTTCGTCTCCGTGCTGACGTGGTCGATCGCGCTGGCCATCATGACGAACCCACTGTCCCGGCGGTTGCGGGGCCGGTTTTCGAATACGGTGGCAGCGCTGCTGGTGGTCTCGCTCGTGGTCGTCGTTCTCGGCGGCCTGCTGGTCTTCCTGTCGCACCGATTGATCAACGAGTTCATGCGCGGACAGCAGGCCCTCAAAGGAATGTTGCAACCGGCGGCATGGCAGCAGGCGGCCGAGTCGCAGCCGTGGCTTGCCGGGATATGGCGCTGGAGCGCTCCGCGGATCGACCTCGCGGAGATCGCCCAGCAGGCATCCGCTGTGGTCGCCCCTCGGCTCGCGGCAGGCGTCGGAGCCTCCGCCGTTCTGATTTCGCAAGCGGCAATGTCGCTCTTCGTTCTTTTCTTCTTCGTGCGCGATGAGGAGATGCTGGTGGCTGCAGTCCGCAGGACCCTTCCACTGACACAAAGCGAGGCGGACACCATCTGGGAACGGGTGTCATCCGCGATCCGCGCCTCGGTTTATGGACGCGTTCTCATCGGCGCGATTCAGGGTCTGCTCGGCGGCCTGCTCTTCTGGGCCGTCGGCCTCCCGGCACCGCTTTTCTGGGCCGTCATCATGGGAGCGCTGTCGATCCTGCCGGTAGTGGGAGCGTTCTTGGTCTGGGTCCCGGCGGCAGGGGTCCTTCTCGTGACCGGCCACTGGATCAAAGCGCTCATCGTCGTCGCTTGTGGTTTTGTCATCATCCACCCGGTCGACAACGTCCTGTATCCGCTCCTGGTCGGTCCTCGCATGGGATTGCATCCCATCGTTCTCCTCATCGCATTCCTGGGAGGACTGATCGCCTTCGGAGCGGCAGGACTGATTCTCGGACCAGCAATCGTCGCCCTGGCTCTCGCGCTCGGCGGCATCTGGAGTCAACGTGCCGTCGTCGCATGACGCCGAAGCGACGCCGCGCCGTCGCCTTCCGAAGGAGACGTGGATCGCGTTTGCCTCGCTCCTGGGCATCGCCGTCTACCTCGTTCAGCGATTTCTTTTTCACACACCGGCGAGCGTCAGCCAGTGGACGCTGATCGCGGTACTCATCGCCGGGACTCCTCTGCTCTTCGATCTGCTGAAGAAGCTCGCGGCGCTCGAAGTTGGATCCGATGCCCTCGCCGGCATCTCCATCATCACGTCCGCGATCCTCGGCGAGTATCTGGCCGGCGCGATCATCGTGCTGATGATGGCCGGCGGTACAGCCCTCGAGCTCTATGCGACGCACCGGGCGTCCGCCGTCCTCTCGGCACTCGCCAAGCGGCTGCCGAGTCAGGCCCATCGGCTCACAGATTCGGGAATCGTGGAGGTCCGCACGGCGGACGTGAAGATCGACGACCGCCTCGTCGTCCTGCCGCACGAGATCTGTCCCGCGGACGGAAGAGTCGTCGAAGGCCACGGCGCGATGGACGAGTCGTATCTGACCGGCGAGCCGTTCCAGCTCGCAAAGGCGCCAGGATCGGCGGTCCTGTCGGGCGCGATCAACGGTCCCGCGGCTCTGACGATCGCCGTGACGACGCTGCCGGTCGACTCCCGCTACGCGAAGATCGTGCAGGTGATGGAGCAGGCCGAAGCCGAGCGGCCGCAATTCCGCAGGATCGCGGACCGGCTCGGCGGCTGGTACACGTTGCTGGCGCTGGCCGTTGCCGGCGCGGGTTGGATCGTCAGCGGCGAGCCGCGGCGATTCCTGGCCGTCCTCGTGATCGCCACACCATGTCCGCTGCTTCTGGCCATTCCCGTGGCCATCATCGGCGCGATCTCTCTCGCGGCGACGCGCGGGATCATCATCAAGAATCCGGCCATGCTGGAGCGCATCGATCGCTGCCGCACGATCATCTTCGACAAGACTGGAACGCTGACGTACGGGAAGCCGTCGCTGACGGAAGTCCTCTGTGCGCCAGGCCTGACACGCGCATTCGTGCTGCGCTTGGCATCGAGTCTCGAACAGTACTCGCGGCATCCTCTGGCCACGAGCATTCTCGACGCGTCACGTGCAGAAGGGATCGCCCCGGCCGACGTGGTCGAGATCAACGAAGAGCCGGGCCACGGGCTGCGCGGCACGATCGACAGCGACGTCATCGAGATCACGGGACGAAAGCAGCTTGCCTCGCGCCCGATCGCATCGCAATTGCCGCCGGCCGCACCCGGCATGGAGTGCATCGTCCTGCGCAACGGCGAGTATGCGGCGGCGCTGCGATTCCAGGACGTTCCGCGCGAAGAGAGCCGCTCGTTCATTCACCACCTGGTCCCGCAACATCAGGTCAACCGGGTGATGCTGGTGTCGGGCGATCGCGACGCCGAGGTCCAGCACCTCGCCACTCTCGTCGGCATTCAGATCGTGCGGTCGGGAACGAGCCCCGAGGAGAAGCTGGCCATCGTGCGCGAAGAGACGGCCAAGGCCCCGACCCTCTTCCTCGGCGACGGCATCAACGACGCGCCGGCGATGGAGGCGGCAACGGTGAGCGTCGCCTTCGGGCACGCGAACGACATCACCGCCGAAGCTGCCGACGCTGTCGTGCTCGAACCGTCGCTCGCCGAGGTCGATGAGCTGATCCATATCGGACGGCGGATGCGGACCATTGCGCTGCAGAGCGCCATTGGCGGCATGAGCCTGAGCATGATCGGCATGATCGCCGCAGCAATCGGCCTTCTCGCGCCGGTTCCGGGGGCAATCGCGCAGGAAGTGATCGACGTGCTCGCGGTGCTCAACGCTCTACGAGTGGCGCTACCGAGCAGGAAGTTGAACGACCTGTAACTGCGTTCGCGAATGACTCGGATATGCTTCCGGCCGCGAGGAGGCGTCAATGGTCAAAACTGCACTGCTGGTCCGGCTCGAGGCAAAACCAGGTAAAGAGAAGGATGTTGAGAGTTTCCTGGAGAGTGGACTGGCGATCGTCCTGGAGGAACCAGCCACCATCGCGTGGTTCGCCATCCGGATGGGGCCATCGACGTTCGGAATCTTCGATGCGTTTCCTGACGAGGCGGGCCGGCAGGCACATCTCACAGGGCGCGTGGCCGCGGCACTCATGGCCAATGCGGCCGAGCTGCTGGCAGAGCCGCCCGTGATCGAAAAAGTGGATGTGATCGCCGCCAAGCTGCCGTAGACGAATAGAAAACGACGCACAAGTTACAATCTCAGCCGCATGATCGCGCTGATCGTGGTCGGAGTCGTCATCGTCATCGAGGTGATTCTGGCGACCACCTGGAATCGATTCTATTTCACGGTTGGAGTGCCGCTTTTCGTGCTGCGGGTTCAACGTCTGGCGACCCTCGAGAGTGTGTCGTTCGACGATCTTCAGAAGAGCACCGCGACGGCCGCCGGGACGCCGCTCGTCTTCCGGCGGCTCGATCCGGAGCTGATCGCATTCCGGGAAAAAGGCCTCGGTGGAATCTTTCACTACACGCCGCTGATGCGTGGAGTCGTCCGGCGCACTCCAGGCGAGCCGTACGTGGCGATCGTGGGCCTCGTCAACTGGTTTGTGGTCGTGGGAACCATCGCGCTCGTGGTAACGCTGCGCCGTAACATCGTCGACGTCCTTCCCATGTACCTCCTGGCCTTTGCGGTTCTCTATCTCATCCAGGCGGTCCGTTTTGCGCGCATGGCCAAGGCGTTGCGAGAGCCAGCGATTGAGCCAGCGGTGCTGGCACCGTCCGGCGGCGATCAGGCGTGAGCAAAGAGAGTGATTTTGCTCTTCGTGGCTGAGGAAGTTGCTCTGGCTGGAAAGACGGGAGCCAGCCTGCGACAATGCCCGGATGATGCTCACTCCATCCCGGCGGCTCGGAATTGCGATCATCATCACCATCGGTCTGGCATCACCGCGACTGGTCCACGCTCAGTGCCCTGCATTCAAGACAGTCGCGTACGCGGCCGGCATTAGACCCATTTCTGTAGCAGTTGCAGATTTCAACGGCGACGGGAAGGCTGATCTCGTGGCGGCGAACCGGACCTTGGGCGTCTCCATTCTTCTCGGCAATGGGAAGGGCGCCTTCGCCGCGCCGGTCACCATCGCATCGACCGATCTGGTCGGTTCCGTGACCGTCGGGGATTTCAACGGCGACGGCAAAGCGGACCTGGCCATCGGCGACTTTACGACCAATGCAGTATCGATCCTGTTGGGGAATGGGAACGGCACCTTCGCGGCACCTGTCTCTTATCCGGCCGGTTTGACTCCGGCAAACGTCGCCACTGGCGATTTCAACCACGACGGGAAACTCGATCTGGCGGTTGCGAACGTGAACAGCAACAACGTCTCGATCCTGAAGGGCAACGGGGACGGTACCTTCGCGGCTGCGGTCAACTATCCAGCCGGCACCAACCCTCAGTCAGTTGCCGTCGGAGACTTCAACCGGGATGGGAAGCTCGACCTGGCGCTCTCCAACCGAGGCTCCGACAACGTCTCGATCCTGCTCGGAAACGGAGACGGCACCTTCGGGGCCGCGGTCAACTACCCCGTCGGCTCCAGCCCCTTCTCGCTCGCCGTCGGAGACTTTAACAACGACGGCAAGCCCGACCTCGCCGTCCCCAACCAGAACTCTCGCAACGTCTCCATTCTGCTGGGGAACGGAGACGGAACCTTCGCGGCCGCGGTCGACTACCCCACCAACAACTTCTCCAGTTTCATCGTCATCGGGGACTTCAACCGCGACGGCAGGCCCGACCTCATCGTCAACGGCAACGACGTCGCCCTGCTGACGGGCAACGGAGACGGCACCTTCGCCGCCGCTGTTCACTTCTCCGCCGGCCCCTCGCCCGTCTGGCTGGCCACCGGCGACTTCGACAACGACGGCCAGACCGACGTCGTCACCGCCAACGACCAGGCAAACTACATCGTCATCCTTCTCAGCGCCTGCCCGCGGAGGCGGGCGGTTGGACATTGAAGTGGGGGGCCAAGCTTTGCGTTGGGAAGTTTACGTCGTCATTTGGTTCCAGTCACTGGCCAGAAGTGTGATCGTTTCAGCCTAGCCGATGCGGCACTCGGTGGTCTGCTGACGAGAAACGCCAAATAACGAAAGTTCCGATCCGTGAGCAGTCTGCGCGAACATGGACAAGTGGCCTTTCAGCCGGTCTTCCTTAAGTTTTCCAGCGAGGAGGGTAGGGAAACGTCGCTTTCAATCACTCCTAGAACAGATTGGGTTCAAAACTTCGTAAATCACGCTGGTTTTAAGGTATGCCGTTCACAAATTCTGAGTGGCTTTGCTATCCCGCATATCACGGTTTGGCGATCGTTCGGCCAACGGCCGCTGCGAGTTCGCCGCGTTTCGGAGGGGAGATGGTTCAGACCTTCTTGCCCGCTTCCGATGAAGGCGCGGAGGATCGAGTTCTGGCGGGCGAACTGCCGCTCTCTATCCGCCTCACTGACGAGGAGTATCGGCTACTCACGGTTCGGACTCACGATCTCGCGATTGCTGCGGCGGGAACGATTTATGGACCGTCGAATCAGGATAAACAGACAAACGAGGATTTCGCTCTCTCGACCGTGCTCACGAGCGAGGCCGGTGAGGAATATGCATTTGGCGCAGTGGCCGATGGCGTGAGCACGAAAACATTTTGGGCCGCGCGCACGTCGCGGATCGCTTGTCTGATTGCCTTTCGCGAAATTCGCCGCCACATTCAACTCGCTCGGCCTCTGGAAACGCTGGAATCACTTCGAGGGAGACTGTGTGAATCACTTCGAACAGCTCTCGCGAGCGAACGTGATTTCTTGCGACGCCACGGCGCTGTGCCACCTGGGTGGTCTCTAGAGAATTATGGCCGATACCAGGAGCGTGACGAGCTCTGGTTCAATTCAACACTTCTACTCGGCTGCCTCGGAGAAACCGGAGGGTTGGTTGTTTGGGCCGGCGACGGCGGCATCTGTCTTCGAAAGATCCCTTCATCGAATTTGGCATCGCCATCGACAAACATGGTCCTACAATCAAAGGAGGAGTCGACCATCACCTCGTTTGTATCACTCCGCGTGAAGGAGACTGATTTTCAAGCTGCGCGCGTGCACTACGACGATGTCAGCGCGGTCGATCTCTATCTCTCCTCCGACGGAGTTGATCGGACACTGCAGCGAAATCCATCGCAGAAATACCAGGATTTCATTCTCGATTCGGGCATCGAGGCACGCACCGTGCTCGAGAGCATGGTCCAGCTACCCCTTGTAGAACACGACAATTTCAGCATTGCACATTTGGGTCGCTCTCTTTCTGCCGTTTCATCGCTAAAAGCCAGCTCACGCAAACCAAAACAGACAACCTCGGAGCGGGCCATACCGACCGAAAATGTGAAAGCAGCGCGTGACTTCCTGATCGCTAAGCCGCCTCCGCCTTCACCACGATTGATTGACATCCGCAACCGTGCACCGATACCACGCGCAGTGATAGCCTCCCCCGGAGCCGCCAAGAGGAGAATTGCCACACACAGCGCTGCTTTCCTTGCGGGCGCAGCCCTCGCTGTCTGCTATCTCAGCTTTCTTCAGCCGCGAATCGACAGACTGTATCCGGCGCCCGCGCCAAAGCGGTTGCCCAAACAGTCGCAGGCACCGAAACCTGCCCCAGTTCTTTCGTCTCTTCCTACTCTGGTACTTTCTGACAACGTTGGTGCGGCGACGAAGCGTAAGCAATCAACTCCTGAGATCCAAGACTACGTGAACCGCTCACTGATTGCGATTCGGACGGACCGGAGACCAGTCTACTCGGTCGTGGCCTATGCCGACAGAAAGGATGACTCGCCCAAAGACTGTGAAGACAACGCAACTACGAGCCTCGCGAGAAGCACATACGTCGCATCGCTAATCGTAGCATTGGCGGAGAAAGAGAAACTTCAAGTCAAAATTGAGGCTCATCATGACGTTTGTGACGCCCCAGACGGCGTGGAATCATTTCGTTTACCCAAAGCTCGGCAACTCGTGCTGAAACGCGGTTCCCTGATAAATTGCAAGTGTCGGTGACGCTATGCCTCCTTCACCTTACTTCATCACTGGCGGCGATCTCAAGAAGATCTACGGACATAAGTTTTCGGCCAAGAACTGGGACAAAAGAGACGTAACGTTTCGCATCCCTACCCCAGTCGCGGGATGGCCGCGAGGTGGTCTCGAAGCGTACGGCCTCCTGGTCGACTGTGAACACCCGGACCATGGAACGATTCCATCATTTCTCAAGGTATTTAAACAGGACGTGGCCGAACGTGGTGACCGAAACAGGTTTCTGATCCAACTGGGCCTCGCCAAACACCATCCATGGCTTTTCCACGGGATGCCTTATCTATCGTTTCGAGGAAAGGTGAATGGAGTCCCTATCGTGGCGCACGCGGCCCGGCGCGTGGGGATGAACAGCAGCCAGTCCGAAGACATGGCTCACCTTCGCGACCGCGGCCAATGGTCCTTCGCGAGAGACGTGCGCAGGCGGCTGGCCGGTCACCTTTGCTGTGCGGTTGCAGCCCTCGAACAGTTGGACTTCGTGCACTCGGACCTTTCCCCTCGCAATATCGTCGTTACGACAGCACCCGATGGCGAGCCGGCCGCGGTCCTTTGTGATTACGACGGGTTTGCGCACCCGAAACAGAGCATGCTACCAATGAAGCTTCGGCCTCTAGGTACGCCTGGGTATCAGTCTCCCGAAATCGTTGCCTGTCTCGATCGAGACGAGCCGGACATTCGGATCGAGAGCGACCGCTTTGCCCTGGGTGCACTCGCGTGCGAGATCATGGTCTGGCAGCCGACCACGGCCGACGAGTTGAATCGGGCAGAAATGCTCACTCCAGATCTAGTGCGTAAGCGCGATGTCGGCGGTGTACCAAAAACCCTGCGTCAACGCTGGCCCGAAGGGTTCGATTTATTGCAACGAGCGTTGGCCGCCAGGTCCAAGATTGATCTTCCATCTCCAGTGGACTGGCTACAGGCCCTCGGGGTTCATCTTCCGGCCGGCCTACTGCCCACGAAGCCTCTGACAGGAACACCTCGCGTTGCTATTCGGCGGCGGGTCGGACATCCCGCGCGAATCACCGAAATCCGCGAGGTTCGTCTTCGAAGCGACGGTGGAACCTTCGGCAACGTCGACCCGAACCACGGCGAGCTTTCCTCCGTCGAGTTCGTGCGACGGCAGGACACGCTGGCCCTGAAATTCGGATGGAAGCACCCAGTCATACTCACGCGAGCAGGCCAACCAACCCTCACCGTCACAGCTCCATGTACCGTTCAAGTTCAGGCTGGTGACCGCCTGAACTCTGCATTCTTCGAATTTGATATCCATCAAGATCCCCAACCATAGATCACAATTGCAGCCTATAAAGGAGAACGAAATGCCAGCAGCGCGAGTCCAAAGCACCTCCCCTTGGCACATTGTCCTGGTTCTCGACGACTCAGGATCAATGGAAGGAAAGCCGATAAAAACCGTCAATCAGGCAGTCACAGCAATGATTGATGAGATGCGCATCATCTCAGGCGGTATGAAACCATATTTCCGCGTGTCAATCGTGAAATTCGGGTCGACGGCAGAGACCCTGGCGGAAGCACAAAACGAGCAAGCCATTAATATTTCGGCCGTGACGTCACTCACAGGCGACAGCGGCACCACGGATACTGCCGCGGCACTGAATCAAGCGCTGAGTGTGCTCAAGAAGAATGGAGGTAAGGACACGGATTTCACGCCGTACGTGTTCTTCCTCTCCGACGGGGCGCCTGACGACGAAGCTTCGGCGTTGAAGGCGGGTGATGCTCTGAAGAACCTCTCGATCCCGGCCGGCGCGCCACGTCTAGTCACGATCGGCATTGCAGACGCCCGAGACGACTTTATGAGACAGCTCGCGTCTACGCCGGAGCTCTACAAGCGCCTCAACGATGTACGGGATATCGTTCGGCTCTTCCCCACGATCGGCACTATTGCGCAGACCGCGACGGGGGCGGCCGGCGTCGATGACGCCATCATGAATCTCTAATCCCAGCCCGGGGACGATTTTGGACGGAGTTGAGCGTCATCTGATTGAAGTGTGGCGCTCAGCGCTTGCTGCCGCGTATCAGGCGGACGGCGCTGAGTCCACGCTCGTTGCAACTGACATCGCGCAGCCGGTCCCGGCAGCAACGGCCAGCGTGCATCCGCCGACATCGCCGCAGCGCGCAGTTATTGTCCAACCGCCTTCGCCTGTTCTAAGGCCGTCGTTTATCCATCGGCGTGTCAGCCCCGTTGCGACAGTTCTGACGGTAATCGTTGTGCTCATCATCATTCTCCTCGTCACCCGCTCGTGCCACACTAGCACTGAGACCGCGGTCGGCTCGCGCGCTTCCTCACAACCGGTCGCGAAGACGGTCTTGCGTGGGAGTTCTACATGGCCCCCTTCATCTCGGGGCCACACCAGAGCCTTAGCGTGCCTCGGAGGGGGATTCGCGATGAAAGAATCATTGTGTCGCTTAGCAGGATCGAAGCGGCGAATGGCGAGGAGTTCCCGGTGGCTCTTCGCCTTCGCTCAGGACTGCTTGGCTCGGACTGACAGCGTTCACCGCCAGACTGACAGGATGACTCCCGCGGCCACGAAGCTGACCAGGTTGTAGGTGGTGTTGATCAGCCAGAGTGGCTTCTTCGTCATCGAGAAGATGGCGGTGGAGAAGCTGGTCGGGGCGGCGAAGCCTACCCACATCATCGCGCCCACCATCGCTCCCCGGATTGGACTGAAGGGAGAGAAGTGATTGACGACGATGGCCAGGATGTAGGAGATCACCAGGGCGCAGAGGAAGGCCATGAAGAGGAGGCCGCCCATGGAGCCGGAGCCTTCCTTCATCTTCTCTTCGGAGATGCCCATCAGGGCAACCCATGGCTTCTTGAACAGCAGGGAGTACCAGAGTCCACCGAGGATGAAAATGACTACGCCGCTGGTCAGGATCGCCAAGTAGTTCACGTGAGGAAAGGCCATGGGGTCTCCTCCTTCTCAGGTTTTCGTTCGGACCTGCTAACGATACGCCGATGAGGGCCGCGGAGCCAGCCCTATACTTCGGGGATGCGCCATATCCTCGTTCTGCTCCTTCTTTCGCTCGGCATCTCTTCCCTGGCCTCTGCGGCAGGATGGAAGAAAGCGTACTTCGGCGCGACGAAGCCGGGCACCTGGGCGCGCTACATCGATCACAGCTCCGAAACCGAGGGGGTCGATATGACGACCACCATGTCGCGGCTCGGCGATGACGATGGGCAGGCTCGCATCGAAATGAAGATGGACTCCGGCGGTAAGTATCCGCTGGTGGTCAATCGCTACACGCTGAAGTCCGGCTTCGACGTCGATCGCGACCTCATCGACTATGGTCCGGCCATCGTGGCGGGGGTGGTGGGCGACGGCACGGACGTGGTGACGACGCTCGACGCGGCCACGGTGTCGATGATCGCCAAAGCGATGCCGCAGTACGGACCCTCGGCGCTCTTCAAGGGCAGCGAAACCATCGATGGGAAGAGGACCGATCACTACGGCTACACGCTGAAGCATCCCGGCGACTCGGTCGAGACCGGAGATTTGTGGCTCAGCGATGCCGTCCCTTTTGGTGTTGTACGGAACACGTTCACGATCAAAGAATCGAACGGAAAGACCACGACGTTCGAGCGGAAGCTGGCCGCCTCCGGCAGCGGGGTAGCGATTCCGGCGCCTTCCACGAACACCCAAAAATGACGTTGTCGAAGAGACGAACGTTGAACTTGGTGAAATCAACGTGGAGGTGAGGATAAAATCGCCGCTCGCATGCTTCGATCCGTCATCGCTGCCACCGGGAGCTACATCCCGCCCGTCCGGGTTCTGAACTCGGATTTTCTGAATCACGACTTCCGCGCCGCGGATGGGACTCCGATACCAAAGACGAACGAACAGATCGTCGCGCAGTTCGAAGCCATCACCGGCATCAAGGAGCGGCGCTACGTACCGAGTGGGACAGTCACCTCCGACATCGCCTACGCCGCCGCCCATGATGCGTTGACGTCTTCGGGCCTCGATCCCGAGTCGCTCGATCTGATCATCGTCGCTCACAACTTCGGCGATGTGCAGCGGGAAGGGGGGCAGCCTGACCTTGTTCCATCCCTTGCCGCAAGAGTGAAGTCGAAACTCCGCATCGCCAAACCGAACGCGGCGGCGTTCGACCTTGTCTTCGGCTGTCCGGGATGGATTCAGGGAATCATCACCGCGGACGCCATGATCCGCGCCGGCGACATCCGGCGTGCCCTGATCATCGGCGCCGACACGCTCTCGCGCATCTCCGACCCGCACGACCGCGACAGCATGATCTACGCGGACGGTGCGGGGGCCACGGTCCTGGAAGCGCGCGACAGCGAGGCGGGCATCCTGGCCCACGCCACGCGCTCCGATACACTCGACCACAATGGCATGCTCACCATGGGCCCGTCGAACAAGGATGATGTCTTCAACGACGCCCTTTTCCTGAAGATGGAAGGGCGGAAGCTCTACAAGTACGCGCTGCAGACGGTGGCGGGCTCGATGAAGGAGTGCCTCGACAAGGCCGGCATCCCTCTCCGCGATGTCTCGAAGATCCTCATTCACCAGGCCAACGGCAAGATGGACGACGCCATCATCGCGGCGCTCTACGATACCGAGAAGATGACGCCGCCACCCGACGTGATGCCGATGACGATCTCCTGGCTCGGTAACAGCTCCGTGGCCACCGTGCCGACACTGCTCGATCTGATCTCGAAGCGGCAGCTCAACGGACAGGCCTTCCACTCCGGCGAGATCGTCCTGTTCGCCTCCGTGGGAGCGGGGATGCATATCAACGCGTTCGTATACCGGATGCCGTGAGGGTGTTGCTGTCTGCGCTTCGCGCGTTGTCTGCACTTCGTGCGTTGTCTGGCGCTGCGCGCGTTGTCTTCGCTTCGCGCGTTGTCTAGCCAAGCAACCCGGCAAGCCGGCAGCCGTAGTAGACGCGAGAGCGGGATAGACTGACGAAAAGGAGACATGCATGCGCCGTGTGTCGTTCGGAATCGGGATCCTCTTTCTGGTGGCTGTGAATGGGTTCGCGCAGACGGCGGACGAGATCATCGCCAGGTACATCAAGACTGCTGGCGGGTTGGAGCGAATCGCGGCAATCAAGTCGCTGCGCCGGGCCGGCAAGTTCACCGGCGGCGGTGGATTCGAGGCGCAGGTCGTCGAGGACAACGATCGGCCCAACCGCGTCCGGCAGGAATTCGCCATTCAGGGGATGACCGGGATCACCGCCTTCGACGGTAAGTCGGGCTGGAAGATCGAGCCATGGGAAGGGAAGAAGGATCCTGAAGCCCTCGGCGAGGAAGAGCTGAAGGGGATCGTCGAGGACTCCGACCTCGAGGGTCCGCTGGTCAACTACGCGCAGAAAGGCAACAAGGTCGAGTATGCGGGCACGGAGCCGGTCGAGGGCTCGGAAGCGTACAAGATCAACGTGACTCCTCCGGGCGGCGACGTGAAGACGTACTACATCGACTCCACATCGTACGTACCGATCAAGATCGAGACACACCGCATGGTCCGCGGATCCGAGCGCGTGTACGAGACGATTCTCGGCGACTACAAGCAGGTCAACGGCTGGTACCTCCCATTCTCCGTCGAGACCGGCGTGAAAGGCGGCCAGAACAGATCGAAGACGACGTATACGAAGGTCGAAGCGAATGTCCCGATGGGAGATGGGTTGTTTGTGCGCCCGGGGAGTGGGGGGCCGGGTGTGGGGAGTGGGAGCGCCGCGGCGTCTGCGCCAGCGGCTGCCCCTCCTGCCGTTGCTTCGAAACCACCCTCCGAGCCTTCGTCTCAGGTCTCCGACACCCGACCCCCGGCACCCGTAACCCCCGTAAAGGTCGATTCGGAAACGATCTCCGGCCTCGGCGCGCGCAACATCGGGTCGGCGGCGATGAGCGGACGCATCGCTGCCGTCGATGCGGTGCAGGAAGGGAACAGGATCACGGTCTATGCCGGCGCAGCCAGCGGCGGCGTCTGGAAGTCGGTCAACGGCGGAACGACTTTCAAACCGGTCTTCGACAAACAACCCGTTCAATCGATCGGCGCCATCGCCATCGACCCCAGGAATCCAAAGACCGTATGGGTGGGCACCGGCGAAACGTGGACGCGCAACTCGGTCTCCTACGGCGACGGCGTCTACAAAACGACCGATGGCGGCGACAACTGGACCAGCATGGGGTTGCCGAGCTCGGAGCGCGTGGCCAAGATCGCCATCGATCCGGCCGACAGCAACACCGTCTACGTCTGCGTCCCCGGAAAACTTTGGAGCGACAGCGACGACCGCGGTGTCTACAAGACCGCGGACGGCGGCAAGTCGTGGACCAAGGTGCTCAAAGGGGGCAATGCTTCGACCGGCTGTTCGATGCTGTCGCTCGACCGGACGAATCCCAAGACTCTTTATGCCGGCATGTGGGATTTCCGCCGCAAGGGTTGGACCTTCCGTTCCGGCGGCGACGGCCCTGATGCCGCCAGCGGCAGCGGTCTGTTCAAGTCGGCCGATGGCGGAGCGTCATGGCAGTCACTCGATGACAAGTCGGCGGCCGGCCTGCCCTCGAAACCGTGGGGACGCGTGGCTGTGACCGTCGCGCCTTCGAATCCGAACATCGTCTACGCGCTCATCGAGGCCGAGCCGCCGAAAAACGGTCTCTATCGCTCGGACGACGGCGGCAAGACATGGCGAGCCCTTGACCGCAGCCAGATGATGATCTGGCGTCCGTTCTACTTCGCGAACCTGATCGTCGATCCGAAAGACCCGAACAAGATCTACAAGCCGGGTGGCGGGATGATCGCCTCGAACGACGGCGGCAAGAGCTTCAGCAACATCGGCGGCGGCGGACATGGCGACTGGCACGACGTCTGGATCAATCCCGCCAGTACGGATCACCTCATCGCCGGCGATGACGGCGGACTCTGGTACTCGTATGACGGCGGCAACCGCTGGTGGAAGGCCGACAACCTGCCGGTCTCGCAGTTCTACCACGTCAGTGTCGACATGGACCGGCCGTACCACGTCTACGGAGGCCTGCAGGACAACAGCTCCTGGGTGGGCGACTCGCAATATCCGGGCGGCATTACCAGCAGCCGGTGGGAGAACTTCTACGGTGGCGACGGGTTCTGGATGTTCGCCGACCCCAGCGACCCCGACTATCTCTACGCCGAGGCTCAGGGAGGCGAGATTGGCCGTGTAAATCGACGAACGCATGAGGCTCGGCCGCTCAAGCCGTTGCCGAGGTACAAGGAAGGCAAGCTCCGCTTCAACTGGAACACGCCGATCCACGTCTCCCCCACCGGCACGGTGTACATCGGCGCGCAGTTCCTTTTCCGCTCGAACGATCACGGCCAGACGTGGGACCGCATCTCGCCCGACCTGACGACGAACGATCCGGAGAAGCAGAAGCAGGAGCAGTCGGGCGGCGTGACGGTCGACAACTCGTCAGCCGAGATGCACACCACGATCTTCGCCATCGCCGAATCGCCAAAGAACAGCAGCGTGATCTGGATTGGCACCGACGACGGCAACGTGCAGGTCACGCACGACGCCGGCAAGTCATGGACGAACGTCGCCGGCAACATCAGCGGCCTGCCCAAGAGCGCTTGGGTATCGTCGGTCGAGCCCGGACATTTCGATGAAGGTACGGCCTACGCGACCTTCGATCTGCACACGTTCGGCGACATGCATCCGTATGCCTACAAGACTTCTGACTTCGGCAAGACGTGGACGCCGGTCATTGCCTCTGATGCTCCAGTCCGCGGCTTCGCCCATGTGATCAAGGAGGACCTCGTCAACCACGATCTCCTTTTTCTGGGCACGGAACAGGGGCTCTGGGTGTCGCTCGACGGCGGCAAGCAGTGGGCGCAGTACAAGGGCGGCGAGATGCCGAATGTGGCGGTCGACGATCTGGCCATTCATCCGCGCGATCACGATCTCGTCATCGCCACACACGGCCGTGGAATCTGGATCGTCGACGACATCACGCCGCTGCGGGCGCTGACCCCGGAAGTGCTGGCCAGGGACGTCGTCTTCATGCAGTCCCAACCGGTGGTGCAGCGCATCGCGGCGCAGGGTGGCTGGGTCAACGGCGACGCTGCGTTCGAAGGGCCGAATTCGCCGGGCGGCGCGGTCATCACGTACTACCAACGGGCTCGTCACATCTTCGGCGATCTCTCGATCGACGTCACCGACGCCAGCGGCAAGAAGGCCGGCACGATCCCGAGCAGCAAGCGGCGCGGACTGAACCGCGTGACGTGGTCGATGCGTCTGCCGGCACCGAAGGTTCCGACAGCGGCAACCGCGGCCTTCGCCGCATCGACCGGCCCACGCGTCCCTCCGGGCACGTACACGATCAAGATGACGAAGGACAAGAACGTCTACACCACTCCACTGGAGCTCGTCCCCGATCCGCGGTCGAAGCATTCCGCCGCTGACAGGCAGGCGCAGTGGGAGCTCTCGAACAAGCTTTACGCGCAGCTCGGCGAAATGACGTTCGCTGCCGACCGCATCAACGGCGTCCGCACGTCGCTCGACGACCGGGCCTCGAAGCTGCCGGCGGCAGACGCACTGGTGAAGCGGCTTCACGCCGCATCATCCGACGTCGATACGCTGCGCAGGAAGATCGTGGCCACGAAGGAAGGCGGCATGATCACCGGCGAAGAGCGCCTTCGCGAGAATCTGACGGACCTCTATGGCAACGTGCTGGCCTACGAAGGCCGTCCGTCGCAGACCGAGGTCGAGCGCACCGACGCACTCAGCAAGGAGCTCGCGGATGTGGTGCACGACTTCGATGCCTGGACGGCGAAAGAGCTGCCGGCGGTCAACGCCGCGCTGGCGAAGAAGAAGCTGGAGCCGGTCACGCCGCTGACGCGCGAGAAGTGGGATGCAGCGAATGGCGGCTCCGCGGGCGCGACAGCGCCGGTGGAGAGTAGGAATCGGTTCGAGAGGGATTGATCAACGTGTAGGGCCGCCGCCCTCGGCGGCCAGAATGACAGGTTGTCTTGAAAGTAAGGCCGCCGAGGGCGGCGGCCCTACACCGTTACAATCGCGTGCATGCTGAACCGACGCGATTTCGCACGCCTTTCCATCACAGCCGCCGCGGTTGCCGCTGCGTCACCGCGTATCGATGCCGCCACTCCGCGTTCGGCAGTCATCACACCGAAGCGGCTTGCCGCCGGCGACACAGTCGGCCTCGTCCTCCCTGCCACTGCGGCTTTCGAGGCGGACGAGATCCAGTATGCCAAAGAGCAGATGGAGGCGATCGGCTTCAAAGTCGTGATCGGACCTCACGCCTTCGACAAGTGGGGCTACTTCGCCGGCCGCGATCGCGACCGTGCCGGCGACATCAACCGCATGTTCGCCGACGATCAGGTCGCCGGTGTGGTCTGCTACACCGGCGGCTGGGGCTCACCGCGCGTCCTGCCGTTTCTCGACTACGACCTCATCGCCCGCAAGCCGAAGGTGCTGATCGGCTACAGCGACATCACAGCGCTCCTCAACGCCGTCTACAAGCGCACGGGGCTGGTCACGTTTCACGGTCCGGTAGGCGGATCGACGTTCGAGCCGTACACGCTCGAGAACTTCCGCCGCGTCGTCATGACCGCTGAGCCGGCGGGCCTGCTTCCGACGCCGTCAAAACGGCCGAACGAACTGGTCGACCGGACCAACCGCGTGCTGCACCTGACCAAAGGCAGTGCCTCAGGACGTCTGGTCGGCGGCAACCTGACCATGATCAGCTCACTGATGGGAACACCGTTCCAGCCAGACACCACCGGCGCGATCTTCTTTCTCGAAGACGTCCACGAAGAGCCCTACCGCATCGACCGGATGCTGACCACCCTCGCCCTCGGCGGGATGTTCGACCACGTCGCCGGCATCGTCTTCGGCCGCTGCAGCGATTGCGGCGTCAAAGGCCCCAGCTTCAGCATCGAAGAGATCCTCCGCGACCGCTTTGGTGGATTGCCCGTCCCTGCGATCTCAGGTCTCTCATTCGGCCACATCGAACAAAAGCTGGTGATGCCGATCGGAGCTCGCGCGACGCTCGACGCGGATGCGGGGACGTTGAGGATTGACGAGGCAGCGGTCAGGTAGCCTTGAGGAATTCCTCGACCGCGGCAGCGAGTGGGGCAGTTTCTTCCGTGATTATGCCCCACACCACTCTGAGGTTCACCGCGAAGTAGCCATGGATGAGGACATCGCGTGTGTCTGCGATGAGCGGCCAGTCCACTGATGGCATCCGTGCGCGGATGTCGCTGGGTACATTTTTCGCCGCCTCTTCTACGATCTCGAGATTCCGGATGACAGCATCGATGGTCTTTTGATCGTTCTCGAAACGTTCGTACGTGAAGTCCGCGACGTAACCTTCGATCCTGCGGCATGACTCGACGATATCGTCGAGGTACACCAGCGGATCACGCCGCACGTACAGCCTCGCTCAGAATCCGTTCGCGCAGCCGCGCCTTGATGTTGCTCTTAATGACGAGATCGACCTTACGTCCGAAGAGCGCCTCCAGGAGATTCTTAGTATCGAAGTAATGACGGAACGTAGTTTCGTCGAACTCCACGAGAAAATCGATGTCGCTGTCCTCGGTCTGTTCTCCGCGCACGAACGATCCAAACAAGGCGAGCTCTCGTACGCTCAGCTCGCGCAACCGCGTCTCATTCTCGCTGACCATCTTCAGGATGTCGTCGCGGGTCATTGGAGTATGGTACCTCGGCGTGACTACGCTGTCGGGGAGCGCGTCGATGGACTCAAACGGAAACGCGCGCAAGTTTCTTCACAGAGCAACCACGAGAGTCTCGATGTGCTCGTCGGGAACGGGCAAGTCATCGTCTTCCAGCGCAGCGACGTATTCGCCGATCGCCTCTCTCGCATTTACGACCGCGTCTGAACGCGTCGACCCTTGTGTCACACAGCCCGGAAGGCTCGGGCACTCCGCAACCCACAACCCATCCTCACCGGGGTAGATCACTACTTGACGCAACATCGAACCATCATCTCACTCCCCGCCCAACTTCCCCTCCAACTCCGCCCACCTCGCGTACAACCGATCCACTTCCGCCTGCGCGGCAGTGACATCGGCGAAACGTTGCTGCAGCGTTACGGCATCCGCGGCGATCGATGGGTCGTGCGCGGCGGTGGTGGCTGCTGCCAGACGTTCCTCGGCGGAGAAGACGGCCGACTCCATGGCGTCCCATTCGCGCTGTTCCTTGTAGGAGAGGCGTTTGGAGCGCGGTTTCGCTGCGGCCTTGGCGTCGCGCGAAGGGGTGGCCGCGCGCGGGCGGTTTGACTCCCATTGCGCGTAATCGGCGAAGTATTCGGCGCCGCCGCGGCCGTCGAGAGCGAGGATCTGGGTGGAGACACGGTCGATGAGATAGCGGTCGTGCGTGACCAGAACGAGCGCGCCAGGGAAGTCGAGGAGTGAGTCTTCCAGCACTTCGAGCGTGGAGATATCGAGATCGTTCGTCGGCTCGTCGAGGACCAGCAAGTCGGCCGGTTGCAGCATCAGCCGCGCCAGGACGATGCGGGCCTTCTCACCTCCGGAGAGACGGGATACCGACGTCTCGAGCTGCTCGGGGCGGAAGAGGAACCGCTTCGCCCACGACGCCACGTGCAGCGGCCGGTCGCGATAGACGACCTGATCGCCTTCCGGCGCCAGGGCGCGCTTGAGCGTAAGTGATTGGTCGAGGCTCTCGCGGTTCTGTTCGAAATAGACGACGCGCAGCTTCTCGGCTTTCTCGATGACGCCGGCATCGGGCACCAGCTCGCCGGTAATCATCCGGAGCAGCGTCGTCTTTCCGGAGCCATTCGGACCGAGAACGCCGAGGCGGGCACCGGGCGTGAGGAGGACATCGAGGTCATCGACGATCAAGCGGTCGCCGAGTCGCTTGCGCAGGCCGCGGGCGAGCCAGAGACGCTTGGTCTTCCGTTCCGAGGCCATGAAGTCGATCTTCGCGGTAGCGGTGCCGCCGCGGGCGCGCGCCTCGCTCTGTTCGTCGATCAGACGCTCGGCATTCTGGATGCGCGCTTTCGCCTTCGTAGTGCGTGCCTTCGGGCCGCGGCGCAGCCATTCCACCTCGCGGCGGACGAGATTGGCCAGCGTCTCCTGATACGCCGCCTCGTTACGCAGCAGCTCGTCGCGCCGCTCCAGGAAGTCTGAATAGTGACCGTTCACCTGCAGCAATCCGTCTGGATAGACACGACTGAGCTCCAGCATTCGCCGCGCGGTGTTCTCCAGGAAGTAACGGTCGTGGCTGACGACGACGAATGCCTTCGGCTCGTTCTTCAGGAGCGCTTCGAGCCAGAGGATGGCATCAACGTCGAGATGATTCGTCGGCTCGTCGAGCAGCATGACATCGGGCTGGCGCGCCAGCTCGCGGGCGATGGCCAGCCGTTTCCGCCACCCTCCGGAGAGCGTTGCCGTGTCCTGCGACCTATCCATGAAGCCGGACTTTCCAAGCGCCAGTGCGATACGCGTCTGCTTGTCGTAATCGTCGAGCGAATGCTCGTCCTCCAGCGCTTCGAGCAGGACGTCTTCGATGGTCTTGCCGTGCGCAAAGACCGGATCCTGTGGCACATAGCCAACGCGCACGCCTTTGCGCAGCGCGCGCGTCCCCGAGTCGGCATCTTCGACACCAGCCACGATCTTCAACAGCGTCGACTTCCCCGCGCCGTTCGGGCCGACCAGTCCGACGTGATCGCCTTCGAGCAGAGCAAAGGAGAGATCCTCGAACAACGGCCGCGAGGTATAGGACTTGGTCAGGCGTTCACACGACAGGAGGACAGACGGGGGCATGGGGGGCGGGTTATAGCACTTTGCGCGTGTCCTACTTCTTCTTCCTGATCGTCTTTGCCAGATACGCCCGTATGTGCTCGTGTGTTTCCGGCGCGGCCCAGATCGCGTCGATCTCGTCGGTCGAGGCGAGAGCGATGCGTGATGCGTCGCGGAGATACGGCTCGCGAAGCTGGCGCTTGGTCAGGCGAAATGTTTCGCGTGGAATCGACGAGAGCGTTTTCGCAATCTCTCGGGCCCGGCCGAGGATCTCATCCGGGGGCAGGATCTCGTCGATGATACCCATCGTCTTCGCCGCCTCGGCTTCGATTGTTCGTCCGAAGTAGATCATCGACTGAAGGTGCTGCCGAGGCATGGCAAAGCGGACGACGGCGAGGGCCATTGCCGGAAACGGCACACCTACGAGCATCTCCGGCACACCGATCCGGCCTCCGCTCATGAGCCGGTAATCGCATGCGAACGCGAGGATGGCTCCGCCGGCGATGGCGTGGCCGTTCAGGGCCGCTACGACCGGCTTGGGGAAAACGAACGCGCCGCGCAGCATCGCATCGAGCGACTCCACGAACTCCTGGATATAGTCACCGCCGGAGTTGACCATCCGAGGCAGATCCACACCAGCGGAAAACGTCGAGCCGGTTCCGGTCAGGACCACCGCGCCGATACCATCGTCAGCGGCCGCTTCTTCCAAAGCGCTCTGCAGAGCGACAGAGAGCTCCCGATCAAATGCACTCACTTTCCCATGAGCCAGGCGGATGGTCAGGATGCTGTTGGTGAGTTCTTTTTCGAGCATGGGGGAATGATACGGGAGTCGGGAGCCGCTGGCCGGAGAGTGCGTCGTGATCGTGCGAGACAACTACGACGACTCCCGGCCCCCTGGCCCGGCACTTTACCTGCACATCACGAAGAATCTCCTTACACACCTCCCTCGGCATCTCGCATTTTCTGGTCAGCAACTGCACACTGGCCGGGTCAATAAACGTTCGGGTGGTCAATATCGGACCACTAAAAACATGGAGGAATGATGAAGCAACGATGTCTCTCTCTCGTCCTGGTGACTCTCGCTCTCCTGGTAGCAACAAGCTCCGTAGCGCAGCAGAAGACCATCCTCTTCGACGCTGCTCACGCCCAAACCGCCGGCAACGCGGATTGGACCCTCGATGAAGACAGTTGCGGAACCGCGCAGCGCTTCCCCACACCCGATCAGGCGGGCATCACGTCGTCGACACCCGAGACGTTTTGGAACGGCGCACACTCCGCGATGGGAGTCGATCTCGTGAAGAAGGGCTTTCACGTCGAGTCGCTTCCGGCCGGTGCGCGTATCAGCTTCGGCGACAATACAAACGCGCAGGACCTCAGCCACTACAACATCTTCGTGATTCCGGAGCCGAACATCGCTCTGACTTCCACGGAGATCACGGCCATCCGCAGCTTCGTACAGAACGGCGGCGGTCTCTTCATGATCGCCGATCACGCGGGCGCCGACCGCAACAACGACGGCATCGACGCCGCCGGCGTCTTCAACGCGCTGATGGGAAGCCCGAGCCTCTTCGGGATCAGCTACAACGACAACTCGGCTGACAAGACCTTCGGGTGGTTCGACGATCATCCGGACGGCAACTTCACGACCGACACGACGTCGCCAATCATCTGGGCCGGCGCGTTCGGCGTTCCGTCATCGACCCGCGGCCTCGGTCTGTTCGGCTCCTCGTCGATGACGCTCAGCGGCGCGGCGAAAGGGCATGTCTGGAAGACGACGTCGACCCACGACACATCGACCGGAGTGACGTTCGCAACGTCAACCTTTGGCACCGGACGCATCGCCGCGATCGCCGACTCTTCGGTCACCGAAGACGCCACGAACGGCTGCGGACATTCGACGTTCCTCGGCTACAACGATCCGAGTTTCGACAACGGCCTGATGGTCGCCAACGGCATCGCCTGGCTGGCAAACGGTTCCGGCGGAGGTGGCGACACACAGGCGCCGGCCGTCTCGATCACCGCACCCCTGAATGGTGCCACCGTGAGCGGGACGGTCTCTGTAACGGCAACCGCTTCTGACAACGTTGGAGTGACGAAGGTCGAGTTCTATCTCGACGGCGCGCTGCAATCGACCGACACCACCTCGCCGTACTCGTGGAGCTGGGACTCCACTACCGCGTCGAACGCAAGTCACTCGCTGACGGCAAAGGCCTATGACGCGGCACTCAACGTAGGCACTTCGACCACCGTGACGGTCACGGTGAACAACGTTGCCACCGGCACCGATATCTCCGGCTGGACGGTCACACAGGCCAACGCCTCCGTGGTCTACACGATCCCGGCCGGCACGGTCATTCCGGCAAACGGGTACGTCGTCATCGACCGCGATGCGACCAAGGCGGCCTTCCAGACGTTCTGGGGTGTCACACTCGGCTCGAACGTGGTCTACCTCACCACCGCCGGCGCCTTCCCGCAGATCAACGGCAGTGAGAACTACACGCTCAAGAATGCGAGCGGCACCGTGATCGATGGCGCCACGATCTCGATGGCCTCGGGTGCGAATCAGGATCTGCAGCGGAAGGATCCATGTACCGCCGCAAACATCGCCTCGAACTGGACCATCTCCACCACGACCGCCGCCAATCCCGGCAGCGGAGCCGGCGCAGGTTGCGCCAAGGGTGTGGTGATCAACGAGTTCTCCGACGCCGCCGGCAGCGGCAACTTCATCTACGAATTCGTGGAACTGCACAACGACAAGTAGTTCGCGGGAGTCGGTTGTCGAGGGTCGGGCGCCGGAGAAAACGGCGCTCGACTCCCGGCATTCTTGACACCCATCGCCACCACCAGAAGAGGAGAAATGATGAGACTAGCCCGGTCCCTGATCCTGATGTGTCTGTTCGTCGCCGCCCTACCGCTCGCAGCGCAGAACCTGGAGATCCACTACATCGACGTCGGATGGGGAGGCTCGGTCTTCATCAAAGGACCCAACGGCACCACCGTGCTGATGGAAGCCGGCAACACCGGCATGGGGACGGCCTACGTCGTCCCCTATCTGCAGTCGATCGGCGTGCAGCCTGCCAACGGCATCGACTACGTGATCGGTGGCCACCAGCACTGCGATCACATCGGCGGCCTGGATGAGGTCATCAACGCCGGTTACAACGTCCACATCAAGCAGTACTACAACGGATCGTCCTACAGCTCATCGTGTGCAACAGGATGGAACACCGCAGCGGCGACGACGACCGCGGGCGTGCCGGTTGCCATGCCGGTCGGGACGGTCATCGCGCTCGGCAACGGCGCCACGATCACCTGCATCGCCAACAATGGCTCGATCATAGGCGGCGGTTCGGTGACTGTGAGCGACGAGAACGACCGCTCGATCGCCCTGCTCATCAAATACGGCGGCTTCGACTACATCTGGGCCAGCGACATGGGCGGAGGCCCGGACGCCTGTACCGGCCGCGGTACAGCGCAGGTCGACGTCGAGACATCCGTGATCAGCGCCATCTCTCCGGGAGGCGCACATCCGTTGATCACTGCGGGTGGCATCGACCTGATGCACGTGAACCATCACGGCAGCGAGAGCAGCACCAATCCAACCTACTTCAACAAAGTCAAACCGGCGGTTGCCATCATCGGCGTCGGCGACGGCGAATCCGCCGGCTGGGATCTGCCGCGCACCAAGGTCGTCGACAGCGTACTCCTCGGCACCAGCGGCTGCACCACCGCGCCGCCGGCCTTCGTCCTGCAGACCGAGGAAGGGAATCCGGCTTCGACCAACACCAGCCACTCCGGCTTCTGCGTCGGCAACATCAAAGTCACCACAGACGGCGTCAGCATCTTTACCGTCTCGGCTGACGGCGCCGTACATCAGGGTCCGAACGAGTTGGCCGCGTCGGGTCTGCCCCGCAGCTTCACACTCGATGATTCCGGCGGCGGCGGTGGCGACACGACCCCGCCGGCGACATCGATCACCGCGCCTCTTGCCGGCGCTACAGTGAGCGGCACAACGTCGGTGACCGCCTCTGCCTCCGACAACGTCGGAGTGACGAAGGTCGAGTTCTACCTCGACGGCGTCCTGCAGTCGACCGACACGACCTCGCCTTACTCCTGGAGCTGGAACACGACGACGGCTGCGAACGGCTCACACTCCCTGACGTCGAAGGCGTACGACGCCGCACTGAACGCCGGTACCTCGGCCGCGGTGAACGTGACTGTCAGCAACGGCGTGCCTGTCAATATCGGCGGATGGACGCTGACACAGGCAAATGCGACGCTGAACTACACGATCCCAACAGGGACGACGATCGCGTCGAAGGGCTACGTCATCATCGCCCGCAACGCCACGAAGGCCGCGTTCCAGACGTTCTGGGGCATCACCCTCGGCGCGAATGTCGTCTACATCAACTCCGCGGACACCATGCCGCAAATCAACGGAAGCGAGACCTACACGCTGAAGAACGGCGCAACGACGATCGATGGTCCCACCGTGGCCATGGACACGAGTGCCGGTTTCGACTTCGAGCGCGCCACCTGCGGCGCCGTGGGCACACTGAGCACGTGGTCGCACCGCGCCTCCACCTCGGGCACACCGGGTACAGGCGGCCTGGCCACCTGCAACAAAGGCGTATTCATCAACGAGTTCTCCGATGCGCTCGGCACAGGCAACTTCGTGTACGAGTTCATCGAGCTGTTCAACGATAAGTAGGTGTAGGGGGGTGGGGGGTGGTAGAGGGTGGGAAGCCAGACAGCCAAATCATCTCGGCTTCCCACTCCTCACTCCCCCACCCCACTTCTTCCGCTCCACTGCTCCCTCCCTGCTCCCACACCCCACCCCCCCACTCCCCACTCCCCATTAACTTTCGTGATACCCTTCCGGCTCCCCACACGGGCGCATCCTCTGCGCTCTCAAACCCCGTTGCACCAATCATCAATGATCATCATTCTTCTGCTGCTGGCGCTGCGGGCGCCTGAGGCCACTGCAATGCACGACGATGTCCTGCTGAAAGCCCGCTACACCGCTGTCAAAGGCACCGATCCCGAATACGGACAAGGCGCCATCGAGCGCAATGAACTGCGCCATCACCCGCTGCCCCGGCTGGAGTGGCTGATCCTCGTCGATGCGCCAGCCCGGCCGGCCGAGTGGCAGACAAAGCTCAACGCCGCGGTCGATCCCAAACACGGCTCGTTCGTCGTCGAGCATGCAACCGCCGGGGAGGAGAGGGCGGTGAGGGAGGGGAAGATCGGCTTTCAAAGGTAGCGGTGTCCAGGTTTCGGCAATTGGCCGTCGAACCGCTCGTTCGGCGGCTTCTTCCATCGGAGCTCGGCTGCATCCCACTGCACAGCCAGGAGTGTGCCTTCTTGTTTCGTCCCGCCGCCGCGGCGTTTTCTGGAGATCCCCGTCTACAATCCCCCCATGCGCCGCCTCTTCGTCTGCATCGCCCTCATCCTCTCCGCATCGATCGCCGTTGCACAGACACCGCCTCAGTACGACGTCTACGCGATCCGCTACGCGACCATCCCAGGCTTTCCGGTGGGGAGTCTGATCAAGGGCGCCGAGGAGTCGCGCAAGATCGATATCGCGATGATGGTCTGGCTCATCCGTGGCGGCGGACACAACATCGTCGTCGACTCCGGTTTCTACCGGCCGCAGTTCTTCAAGAGCTTCAAAGTGACGGACTTTGCCCGCCCTGACGAGGCGGTGGCGCGCGCGGGCGTGAAGCCGGAAGAAGTCACTGACCTGATCCTCACCCACGCGCATTGGGATCATGCCGATGGCGCTGACCTCTTTCCAAAAGCGCAGATCTGGATTCAGAAAGAGGAGTACCGCTACTACACCGGTGAGGCATGGCAACCCGATGGCAAACACGGCGGCATCGAGCTCGAAGACATGGCCTACCTCCTCCGCGCGAACACGGAAGGCAGGCTGCACCTCGTCGACGGCGACCGCGAGATCCTTCCGGGAGTGCGCGTGCTCATCGGTGGACGGCACACCTGGGCGTCGCAATACGTCGCCGTGGCGGGGAAGCCCGGTCCGATCGTTCTCGCGTCGGACAACATGTACCTCTACGAGAATCTGGACAAGCACCTGCCGATCGCACAGACGTTCGATGCGGCCTCGAATCTTGCCGCGCAGGACAAGATGAAGACGCTCGTCCGCGATCCGCGCTTCATCGTCCCGGGACACGATCCGGCGGTGATGACGCGCTTCCCGAAGTTCGCCGAAGCCGTCGTACATATCGAATGACGACGCGCCGTCCGGCCAAAGAGGAGCTTGCAGCGGCAGCCGGCACAACTCTGCCAGACGTAATCACCGCCGATCTCGACGTTCTCTTCTGCGGAATCAATCCTGGGCTTTACACCGCCGCGGTGCAGCAGCACTTCGGCCGCCCGGGAAACCGCTTCTGGCCCACCATCCACAAGGCCGGTTTCACGCCGCGCTTGTTTCACCCATCCGAACAGCGTGAGTTGCTGCGGCATGGTTGTGGGATCACGAACGTCGTCGCCCGCGCCACAACTGCTGCCGCGGAGCTGACGTCAGCGGAGCTGGTTGAAGGAGCCCAAGTCCTGACCGGAAAGGTCCGGCGCTATCGGCCACGGGTCCTGGCCATCGTCGGCATCGGTGCGTACCGCACCGGTTTCAACCGGCCACGCGCGGGAACCGGCATTCAGGAAGAGACTATCGGCAACGCTCGCATCTGGATCCTTCCCAACCCGAGCGGACTGAATGCGAACTACCGGCCGGAGGAGTTGGCTGCGCTGTATCGCGAGTTGCGGGAGTGGGTTCGGAACGAACCGCGGATCTCCCCGCCGTAGAGTCGAATGCCGATTTTGACCATGCAGGCCGTGTAGGGCCGCCGCCCTCGGCGGCCTGTTTCTCCAGCCGCGCAAGACTGACCGCCGAGGGCGGCGGTCCTACACGGCTGCAGGCCGGTCAGTTGGCTTCTTTTTTTGCGCGGTTGCGCAGTCAATTTAACCTTCTACGCACCGTGGAGAGGCTCGGCGCAGACGTATGATCCGTCCCGAAAAGGAGCAACAAGAACATGTCGAATCTCAAGTTCTACGCGACCCGTTGGGAGTCCGACGACCCGGCCTTCGTTCGCATCCTGCGCGCACTTCCGGCTGACAAACTCGACTACAAACCTCATGAGCGCTCGGCAACCGCCGGCGGTATCGCCTGGCAACTATCGGAGGAGCTGCGCGCTCTGAACACACTCATCGACAGCGGGACAATCGATTGGGAAACACGGCCGGCGCCATCGACACTCGATGAGATCGTCGCCGCCTACGAGGAGAACGCGAAACAACATCGCGACCGCCTCGGCAAGATCGACGACGCCACATGGGATGGCGATGGACGCATGCTCTTCGGTGGCCACGAAGTGATGAAGTCGACCGTCGGCGATATCTGCTGGGGCTTCTTCCTCGATGCCATTCACCACCGCGGCCAGCTCAGTGCTTACATCCGGCCGATGGGCGGCAAGGTCCCGTCAATCTACGGACCGTCAGCAGACGACACCGGCGGTATGTAGCACTCGCATCGTAGCGCCGGCGGCCCCGCTGGCGGTACAGCCGGCGAGCCGCCGGCGCTACAGCGCGACGCGACCGCTACGATTGCCGGATCGCGGCGAGCATCCCGCAGGCGGCGTGGCGCGCCACGCCGCCTGAGTAACGGCGGACGATCGGGACGCCGAGGGTACGGAGCTCGTCGCGGAAAGCGGAGAGCTCAGCATCGGTGGCGCGGCGATAGCCGTCCGGGCGCGCGTCGTTGACGTCGATCAGATTCAACCGCATGGGCAGGCCGGCGAAGAGCGACCGCAACGCAGACACTTCATCAGGGCCGGTGTTGATCCCGCCGAGAACCACCCAGGCGATCGTGACACGCCCCCCTACCGACTGCTGATATATCCGCACCGCGTCTGCCAGCTCACACACCGGCCAGGCAGATGCTGACGGCAGCAGCGTGCGGCGACGCTCATCGATCGCCGAGGTGAGCGAGATGATCAGGCGAAACGGCTGGTTCTCGCGGGCGAAACGGAGGATCTGCGGGACCATCCCCACAGTGGAGATCGTGATTGCTTTGGCGGCGATTCGTCCTCCGCAGGGATGGGCAAGGATCTCCGCCGCGCGCATCACCGCCGCATAGTTGTGCAACGGCTCGCCCTGCCCCTGGAAGAGCGCTCCCGTGACCACTCCCGGTGCCTCGTCGCGCACCGCGATCCATTGCGCGACGATCTCCCACGGCTCGAGATTGCGAATCAGACCCAGACGGCCGGTCGCGCAGAAAGAGCATCCCATCCCGCAACCTGCCTGGCTGGAGATGCAAATGGTGAACTTTCCCGGTGTCTCGAGCGGGATACGCACTGCCTCGGCGAGCGCACCATCGTGAAGCCGGAAGAGATACTTCACGAAGCCGTCGCTCGGATCGGTGGCACGCTCAACGATCTCGAGCCGGGCGCGTGCCGTCAATCGCCCGACAGCTTCTTCGACGTGGCGTGGCACCGGGTGGGAGCTGGGAAACCCTTCGCGCCCATGCGAGATGGCGTGCGCGAGCACCCGCCGCGCCTCGGAATCACGGACGGTTACGCCATGGTCACGCAGGTGCGACGCAAGATCGTCCGGCAGCATGCCGAAGAGATGTTGCTCAGGAGTCGTGAGCCGGGTATCGGGGGTTGGAGAAGAGACTCCGCCAGGATCGAGTCGCTCCGACCCCCGACCCCCGGCTCCCGACTCCCGCTCAGCTCTCATTGAGCAGCAGCACAATCTCCAGCGTCCGCATGTCAGCGCCTGTTCCAGAGAAACGGTACTCGCCCTCATGCTGCTCGATCTGGCGAAGGCGGCCGAGGTCCTGAGCGCTCACGCCCTGCGCGCGCGCAAATCCCATCCACTCGGCAGGAACGCGCTCATCGACCTCGGAATCACTGAGCATAGGTTCGCCCGCGCAGTTGATATGTTCGCAGCCGAACTGCTCGGCGCATTGCGGGCAAGGCGGCGGGTCATTGAAATCAGCCAGCTCGCTCTCGGTCAGCACACGCATCGTCCCGCCGCGCTTCTCCCGCACGTAGGAGAGACCGCTCTCGCTGCTCGACAGCAGGTCGAAGCGCTGAACCTTGGGGTTGTCTGACATGGTTTTGCGGATCGTAGCGCATGCGGGGGTGTTGCGATGTCGGTTCTCTGCGCTTCGCGCGTTGTCGGTTGTCGGGTTCTCTTGCGCCTCGCGCGTGGTGGGTTGTCGGGTTCTCCTGCGCTTCGCGCGTGGTGGGTTGTCGGTTATCTGCGCTTCGCGCGTTGTCTTCGCCGGATTTCGCCGGATACCGACGCCGCGAAGCCGCAATCACCCAGATAACGACGATGCTCGCAAGCCACGCCGGAGGCGTGCGTGAGGATAGCCGGTGGCCACGCCGGAGGCGTTGCCACCGGATTGCAAGCACATGCAAAGGCACCCCGGCAGGGGACCCGGCAGGGGTGCGCGAACTACTGGCGACAATGGTGCCTTCGGGCGTTCTTCACGCACCCCTGCCGGGGTGCAAAAAGATATGCACGGGTTCCGGTGGCAACGCCTCCGGCGTGGCCACCGGCTACCTTCACGCACCCCGCTGGGGTGCCGCGCGTAGCGCAACCAACCGTCAGCCGTCAACGCGCGTAGCGCAGCCAACCGTCAGCCGTCAACGCGCGTAGCGCAGCCAACCGTCAACCGTCAACGCGCGTAGCGCAGCCAACCGTCAACTGACAACGCGCGTAGCGCAGCCAACCGTCAACCTACAACGCGCGAAGCGCAGCCAACCGTCAACCTACAACGCGCGAAGCGCAGCCAACAAGTCAACCGTCAACGCGCGAATAGCAGCCAACCGTCAACCGTCAACGCGCGAAGCGCAGCCAACCGTCAACTGACAACGCGCGAAGCGCAATACTCACATCCAGAAATCCCGCGGATACAACCGCACCAGCGAGCCGTTGAACGTTTGCAAATATCGCTCGTAGGCGTCGAGCTGTTTATCCGGTCCGATGACGAAGTAGACACCGTCCGGCGCCGGCTTCCATGACGGGCCGTCGTAGCCTGGCAATGCGGCGGAGTAGACGCGGTCTTTGCGGTCGAAGAGCACGTTGCCGAGGTTGTGGTCCTTGCGAAGAGCGAGGATCGATTGGCGGAACTTGCGAACTTCATCGGGTGTCTGACCGTCAGCCAGATCGGCGGCCATCGCCTCGGCGCGCGTCTCGTACGCCGCGGCCCCGCGAAGCTCTCCGAAAGCCTGAGCGATGGTGTAGTCGGCAAGCGACGTATCGCGCGCTCCGTTGCGCAGCTCGCCGATGACGAAACGGACCGTCTGCGGCAGTTCCGGAGTCCGCTCCGCGTAATAGCCGGCCCGTCCTGAGCCGACGGAGCCGCGCAGGCCGTTGCTGTAGGCGAGACCGGCACCGATCGTCTTGAGGAAGATGCCGTGCGCACCTGCGCCTGCGAAGAGGCGCGACGCCAGAAAGTCGAGCTGCTTTTCGCGATCGCCGTAGTCGGCGTACGACGTGCCTGCCACCGACGTGATGATCACGCCTCCGTTCATGTTCGGCGCGAGCAGACCGACGAACGACGGCGTATCGGTGATCGCGCCTCGTTGCCTGAGCCGCGTAGCGACGAGACTCTGCCCTTTGGTTTCCACACGTGAGACCGGCGCTGGATCGAGACCACCGATCAGCCCCGCGACCGGCGCTTCGAGCGACTTCTGCGTTGCAACCGACGCCGCCATGAACATTCGCGCGTTACCGGCGTGCAGGAGGTGTTTGCGAACGCCGTCGAGCCTGGCAAGCACCTCCGCCGGAGGCGTAGCGAGATCATCGCGCATATCGGTCACGAGCTGCGCCCAGTCAGAGGCAAGGCTCGCGTCAGGAATCTCGACGAGTGTCAGATCGAGATCGCGCAGCGAGTCAGCCGCGATCGACTTCGCTCCTGGCGAGAGCTGCGCGAAGGCGCCTGCGTATGTCTGCATGCTCTCGGGAGCGGCTCCTTTGCTGTTCACTGCTGCGGCGATGAAAGCCTTGAGATCGGCGCGCGATGCTCCCTTCGCGGCGGGGACGATCAATGTCAGATAAGCGGCGATGGAATCGCGGTCCGCGGACGGCGCTTCCTTCAACATCCAGCGCAGCCGCAGCGCGTTGTGCGAGCGGGTGAGGAACGAATTCGTTGCCATGAGCAGCGCGCTGTCCTGCCGCCGCCACGCCTCGGCCGGGTTGTTCACCCACTGCTCCTCGGCTCCCTGCATCGTGTTGCGGAGCTGGCTCAGCGACTGATCGACGGCGTCGCGGATGCGCGCGAGATTCTCGACGCGCCAGTCAGGATGCTCGAGGACGAGACGCATCCACTCGATCGCCCTCTTCGACTCGGCAAGGTCGTTGCCAGCCCCTCGCACGACGAGCTCCGCGCGGCCGGTACGCGTATTGACGCTGTAGCTCGCGTTGAGCGAGAGGATCTCGTTGCGCAGCCGCTCCGTCATCTCGTCGAATGACACTGGCTTCCCGTGGTCGATCACACCCGTTCGCGTCAACAGATTCGGCAACAGAGCGAGAAAGCGATAGTCGTCCTGCGGCAGCGAGTCGAGACGCAGCGCGATTCCCGTCGTGGCGCTGGTCATGTTCTCGAACGTCGATGCCACCATCGGCACGTCGTGGGCAAGTTTCGCTGTTGCGTACTTCAGCCCGTCGTCGATCGTCAACGGTGGCGCGTCGATGAAACTCACAGGAGCGACGGCCTTGGCTGCGGTGTCGATGCGCGATGTCTCTGCGTCGTAGTCGGTGCGATAACGCTTGATCGCCTCCTGCGCATCGGCGACGCCGTATTGAGCCGCCAGCCGCTGCGCCTCGGCATTCGCTCGGGCCAGGCGCTCGGAGTCGTTGCGAGCGATCATCTCAGGACTCGGCTTCGCCGCGACGGCATACGGCTCGACTCCTGTGATCTGCCATTTCACCAGCGCGTCGCGCCAGAAGTTCTTCTTCGAGGCGATCAGCTCGTTCACGTGCGCGAGCTGCGGCTTCATCGTCAACGACTTTTCGAACGAGCTCGTGTTCTCGAGTTGCAGAAGGTGATCCATCCACGCCGAGCCGGTGTTGCGGAAGCCGAAGAGCGGAGGCGAGTTGACGAACTTCGAGAGATCACGATGCATCTCGATGACACGGCCGGCGATCCGTTTGTTGAACTCCTCGAGCTCGGGGGAGCCGTCAGTAAACGCCGCGATACGCCCGATCTCGGCAGTGACAATGCCACGCACCTCGGCCAGCCGATCGCTGGTCAGGTTCGCCGCGGTGACATCGCCAAAGGAGACCGAGACCGTGTGTCCCTGGTCGGCACTGACACGATTGCTCACCGACTTCGCGCCGATGTCGGTCACACGCGTCTTGCTGTCGACGAATTTCTTGTAGAGGTTCGACGTGGCATCGCTGGCGATGTTGTCGAAAAAGAGGTTGAGCAGCAGCTCGTTGTCTGCATCCATCTCCATCCGCGTAGCCGGCCAGGTCAGCGTGATCGGGCTCGGCTGCTGTGGATTGCGGTTCGGGTATTCAGCGAAGGCGATCGTTCCGGCAGGTGACGCGGCCGGCTTCGGCTGGTCGTCCATCGTCAAGGCCTTCTGCGCCGGGGCGTTCCCCTGCAGCCGGTCGAGAATGGAGCCGATGCGTGTCAGCGCATCGCCGGCGGAGACATCGGGAGGCAGGGCAATGATCGACCCCATGTTGCCGAGGAAGTAGTGCGCATGGTGAAAGCCGCGAATGTCGGACGGCTTCATCGTGCGAATCCCGGAGGGCTCGCCTCCGGCGTTGTACGACAGCGGATGAGAGGTGCCGTAGACGAGATGTCCCGAGGTCCGGAAAAGCTGGCGGAAGGGACTCGATGAGGAGCTCGTCATCTCGTTGTAGACGGACCCCTTCTCTTCGAGCCGGAGTGTGTGGTCAGCATTCTCCGTCACGCCGAAGTTGCACACTTCACGGCGGATCTCTTCATCGGTGTAGTCAGGATTGAGGAGCGCATTGAGCTGCGCGTCGAGCAGTTTGAAGAAGACCACCGGTCCGGCTGACGTGTTGAACACGTAGTTCGTCCGCCACTGCCCTGTGTAGGCACTCGACTGCGAGAGCCACATCGTATCGAGCCCGGCAAAGGCACGGCCCGTCGGTCCCTTGCCGACCAGGAGATGCTCCTGCGTGTGCGGCTCCCCCTGATCAGACACAGGGAACGAGCTCACCCACGTATGCCCCTGCGGCACCGATTCGATCTGCAACAGGTCGAGCGTGAACCCGCTCTTGCGATGAATGAAGCGCGCCCCGACCGGCTTGTCCGCATCGTTCAGATAGACCGAGGCGACGGTGAAGCCGTCCACGACCTGATCTTTCGTCAGCTTGCCGAGATCGACGGGTGGGGCGGCGAGGGTGGTCATGGCGAAGAGAATGATGGCGAGGAGGGCGATGGTGGTCCGCATGAGCCGGGTATTGTGCAACGGCGGTCGTACAACGCGACGTGAACTTTTGACGCTTTTGACTTCGACTGCGAACACCGCAACGAAGTGCGTGACGGTAACCCTGTTCCGGTCGAAACGCCTCCGGCGTGGCCACCGGCTATCTTCACGCACGCCTCCGGCGTGACTCGCCGACGGAGTCGGCGTGAGAACCGTAGCCCCCGGCTTCAGCCGGGGGTTTGGATGCCCATCAATGTTTCGAGCCCGCTTCAGCGGGCGAAAGGAAGGTTCGCGAGGCTTCGCCCTACTCGACGAAACGCTCGACTCCCCTTTTGGAAGTCCAATGGAAAGAATCTGTCGCCCGCTGAAGCGGGCTAACTAACTAACAAGGAGGAGAGCCTCCAAGACCCCCGGCGGAATCCGGGGGCAACGGTTCTCACGCCGGCTCCGTCGGCTGTCAAAACGTCCAATCTCCAGGCACGCCTCCAGCGTGACCAAACCGGACTATCGATGTCTCGACGCGTGGACTGTCCTCTTTGAAGGACACGAGCATCGAACGGATAGAGACGAGTATCACCATCGAAGGTCAGGAGTCTTCCTCGGAACACTCCGAGTCATCTTCGTAATACTCGCTGCTGGTCCTCGGAATACTCGTTGCTATCCTCGTAATACTCGCTGCTGGTCCTCGGAATACTCGCCGCTACCCTCGTAATACCCACTGCTGTTCCTCGTAATACCCGCTGCTGTTCCTCGTAATACCCACTGTGGTTCCTCGTAATACCCGCTGCTGTTCCTCGGAACCCTCCGAGCACTCTTCGCAATACCCGCGACTCTTCTTAGAAATACCGATGAGTGTTCCTCGGAACACTCCGAAGCTATCCAAGGATTGGTCACGGGTCATCCGAGGGAGTGCAACGCGTTATCCGAGGAGTGCCGCACCGCTATCCGAGGAGTGCAGCGCCCTCATCCGAGGAGTGCAGCGCGTTATGCCGGGAGTGCAACACCCTTATCCGAGGAGTGCAGCGAGCTTATCCGGGGAGTGCAGCACCGCTATCCGGGGAGTGCAGCGCCCTCATCCGAGGAGTGCAGCGCGTTATGCCGGGAGTGCAGCGCCCTTATCCGAGGAGTGCAGCGGGCTTATCCGGGGAGTGCAGCACCCTTATCCGGGGAGTGCAGCACCGCAATCCGGGGAGTGCTCACGGGTTATCCGCGGAATGCTCGGAGCAGACCAACCAGTCGTCTGAGGGGTTGGACGGGACAGACCGGCGTTTCCACGCACCATCACAAACGTCTCGATCGGTGGCAGCGCTGCACGAGGAAGATTCCGCCCCATCCTCCACCACGGGGGTTCGGCCAGCCCGGCTGGGCCCTACAATGTCCGGCCATGCAGAAAATTGTTCGGGCCGCTCTCGTCCTTCTCTCGCTTGCTCTTCCGCTTGCCGCGCAGCTTGATCCCGGGTCGTACGGGGAGATGCGCTGGCGCATGATCGGGCCGTTCCGCGGCGGGCGCACCGTTGCCGGAGCCGGCGTCGCGAAACAGCCGAACGTGTTCTACATCGGCGTAAACAACGGCGGCGTATGGCGTACGAACGACTACGGCCGCATCTGGACGCCGATCTTCGACGATCAGCCGTCGGGCTCGATCGGGTCGATCGGCGTTTCGCAATCGGATCCGAACATCATCTATGTGGGCAGCGGTGAAGGGCTCCAGCGCCCCGACCTCGCTACCGGCGACGGTATGTACAAGTCGGCCGACGCAGGTAAGACCTGGACGCACCTCGGCCTTCGCGACGGGCAGCAGATCCCGCAGATCGTCGTCGATCCCGCCGATCCGAACCGCCTCTTCGTCGCGGTGCTCGGCCATCCCTACGGCCCGAACGAGGAGCGCGGCATTTTCCGCTCCACCGACGGCGGCCGCTCGTTCCAGAAGGTGCTCTACAAGAACGAATATACCGGCGGCATCGACGTGATCCTCGACCCGTCGAGCTCCCAGACTGTCTACGCGGCGATGTGGCAGGCGCAGCAGGGTCCGTGGGAGAACGCATACTTCGCCGGCCCGGGTAGTGGATTGTTCAAGTCGACCGATGGCGGAACGACGTGGCAGGAACTGAAGAACGGACTCCCGTCGTCGGATGTGATCGGCCGAATCGGGATCGAGGTATCGCAGGCTGATCCGAAGCGGCTCTACGCCATCTGCGGCATCGATGCGAAGTCGGGCGGCCTCTATCGCTCTGACGACGGAGGCGCCACCTGGACGCGCGCGAACAAAGACGAACGGATCTGGGGACGGCCGGGCGACTTCAACGAGGTTCGCAGCGACCCGAAGAACGCCGACGTCATCTATGTCGCGAACGTCGTGACGTGGAAGTCGACGGACGGCGGCAAGACCTTCGCCTCCTTCCGCGGTGCGCCGGGCGGCGACGACTATCACCGCGTCTGGATCAATCCCAACGACTCGAAGACCATCCTCATCGCGTCGGATCAGGGAGCGATCGTCTCGGTCAACGGCGGCGAATCGTGGAGCTCCTGGTACAACCAGCCGACGGCGCAGATGTTTCATGTCAACGCCGGCAACGGCTTTCCCTACCGGGTCTGCGGCGGACAGCAGGAGAGCGGCTCGGCATGTGTGGCCAGCCGGGGAGATGACGGAGAGATCACCTTCCGTGAGTGGCACCCGGTTGGAGTCGAGGAGTACGGCTACGCCGTCCCTGACCCGCTCGATCCTGAAATCATCTTCGGCGGCAAGATCAGCCGCACCGACCGCCGCACCGGCCAGGTCAAAGACATCACTCCCAAGCCTCTTCGGAAGAGCGGTTACCGGACGGTACGCACTGCGCCGGTCGTCTTCTCGCTGGCCGATCCGCACGCCCTCTTCTTCGCCTCGAATACCGTCTGGAAAACGACAGACGGAGGCGAGAGCTGGTCGGAGATCAGCCCCGATCTGACGCGCAAGACATGGACCGTGCCGGAGAGCGCACGCGGCTATGTGAATACGCCGCAGGCGAAAGTGACCCAGCGCGGCGTGGTCTATGCGCTGGCGCCGTCACCGCTCGACATCAACACTCTCTGGGCAGGCACTGACGACGGTCTGATTCACGTCACTCGCGACGGCGGTAAGAGCTGGAACGACGTCACGCCGCCGGAGCTGAAACCGTGGGCGAAGGTGTCGGTGCTGGAAGGCTCGCACTTCGACGCGAACGAGGCTTACGCGGCCATCAACACCATCCGTCTCGATGAACTGCATCCGCACATCTACCGTACGCGCGACGGCGGCAAGAGCTGGCAGCACATCACCAGCGGCATCGCCGGCGGCGCCACGATCAATGCCGTTCGCGAAGATCCCAAACGGCGCGGGCTTCTCTTCGCCGGCAGCGAGACGCAGGTGTGGTTCTCCATCGATGACGGCGATTCGTGGCAGTCGCTGCGCCAGAACATGCCGGCGTCGTCAATCCGCGATCTCATCGTTCACGACGATGACGTCATCGTGGCCACACACGGCCGCGGATTCTGGATCCTCGACGACATCGAGCCGCTGCGGCAGATGCATGCGCGGCTCACCGAAGCGACGCTCTTCAAACCACAGCGTGCGTGGCGCGTCCGCTGGAACACGAACACGGATACACCACTGCCGCCGGACGAGCCGATGGGACAGAACCCGCCGGACGGCGCAGTCATCGACTACTACCTGCCGGCTGCCGCGTCTGGGCCGGTGACGCTGGACATCCTCGACGCAGCCGGAGCCGTCGTCCGCCACTATTCGAGCGCCGATCCATCGCCGGCGCCGAAAGATGAAGGCAACATCCCGTGGTGGTGGATCCGCCCGCTGAAGACGCTCTCGAGCATTGCCGGGATGCACCGCTTCACGTGGGATCTCCACTATCCGCAGGCACCGGGATCGCGCAACGCCTATCCGATCGCCGCCACACCACACGACACCGCGCCGTCGCCGACTTCGCCCTGGGTGCTGCCGGGGGCGTACTCGGTGTCCCTGAACGTGAATGGGAAGACGTATTCGCAGCCGCTGACGGTTGAAATGGACCCACGCCTGAAAACACCGGCATCGGATCTCCAGCAGCAATTCGCAATGTCGAAGGAGATGTATGACGACATCGCACAGCTCGTGGCGGTGAGCCGCCGCGTCCGCGCGATCCGCGCGCAACTCCGCGCGGCGAAGGTCAGCGATTCGATCGCCGCTCTACGCAAACAGGCCGCCGAGTTGTCCGGTGCGGCCGGAGAGGACGATGATGACGAGGAGGCGCCGCCGGCCGCCGCCCCGGATCGTGAGACGTTGAGCAGTCTCACGCAGTCGCTGCGCGCCATGCTCCGACTCCTGCAGGGATCCGACGCCGCTCCGACCACGCAAGCCGCAGCCGCCGTCGAAGATCGACGCCACGCCGTCGCCGGGATCCTCGCCAGAGCTCAGGCATTCGAGAGTGCGGTGAAGGCTGCGAATGTGGGCGAGGGTGCGGTCAAACCGCAGAAGTGAGAGCCGGAATGGCACACACTCCTGGACACGTTGCGGAGCATGATATGGACAAGAATGAATGGAAGGTCGGAGAAGCCAAACAGCAGTTCTCCGAGGTATTGCGACGCAGTGAAGCGGAACCTCAACTCATCTATCGCCGCAACAAACTGGTTGCGGCGGTCGTTGCGATGGACGAGACCAAAACGGCCGCTGTCGCCGCTCCGCTCACGATCGCCGAGCGATTCGAAGAGCTCAGAGAGATTCTTCGTAGTGAGAATTATGAGATGCCTCCAACACCGCGCCGGACGTGGCGCAGGAACGAGTTCGTGAGGACGCTCAATGCCGTGGCTGACGGACACGAACGTTCTAAGTGAGCTCGCACGTCCCCAGCCCAATCTCAGCGTTCTGGCATGGGCGGCAACGGTACCGCGGATTTCGATCAGCGCAGTCTCTGTCGATGAAATCATGTTTGGCTTGAGCTGGAAGCCGAACAAGAGGACCATCGCATGGTTCGCGCACTTTTTCGCGAGCACGTGCGACGTGCTACCGGTCACCCAACAGATCGCCCTGCGTTCCGGAGCGATACGAGGCGAGTTTCGAATCAAAGGAATCACTCGTTCGCCTGCTGACATGCTCATTGCTGCGACGGCACAGGTTCATGGCCTCACTCTTGTGACGCGAAACGTTCGCGATTTCGAGGGTTGCAGGATCGGCCTGTTCAATCCTTTCGTGTAACGCGAACGAGCACTGGTCTGGAACAAAAGCGCCCCGCGGTGTCACCACCGCGGGGCGCTTCAGAGAATCAGCTACTTCTACTGCACGTTCAGAGCGAAATCGTCGACCACGAATGAGGTCTGCGCCGAGGTGTCTTCAACACCGATCATGAAGACCTGGATCGTCTGGCCCTTGAAAGTGCTGACGTCGAACGACTTCTGGGCGAAGCCGGTGTTCTTGTTGAGATTCGAAAAGGTTGCCAGTGTCGACAACACCGTACCGCTGCTGTTGCGGATCTGCACCTGGAGCGTGTCGAAGGCGGTAGTGGTCGTCGTTTCCGCCGTGTCGATGTGCAGCCAGAACGTCAGAGTGGCGGTGGTGACCGAAGCGGGGATCGTCACGGTCTGCACGATCGTGTCGGTGTGTGCCGCTCCGTAGCCGTTCATCCAGGCCTTCCAAGTGCCGCTGTGCGCGGCCTCGCCGGCCGAGTTGTCGACCACGCCGGTAGTGGTCGTCCACGGCGCGGTGTTCGTCGAGCCGTTTTCGAAGCCGGGGTTGCCGAGGAGCTGTTGCGGTCCGACGTTGGAGACGGTGACGTTCACGGCCGCTGACGTGCCTATGTTGTTCGCGGCGTCATACGCCTTGGACGTGATGGTGTGGGCGCCGTTGGTGGCGGTGGTGGTATTCCATGAGAATGTGAGCGACGTCAGGTTCGTGTTCGACGTCTTCAGCGCGCCGTCGATGTATATCTCCATCTTCGTCACACCGACGTTGTCGGAAGCGGTCGCGGTGACGTTGATCGTGCCGCTGACCGTGGCATTGTTCGCGGGAGTGGTGACCGAGGTCGTCGGAGCAGTCGTGTCCGCGGCGCCGGTCGTCACCTGCAGTGAGACGTCATCAATGCGGAACGTCGTCGGCAGAGAGACGTCCGTCGTGGCTTTGAACTGCACGGTGATCGTCAAACCCTTGTAGCTGAGGAGGTCGATCGCCGCCGGCTTGAAGTAGACACCGTTTGTGTTGCTTGATGAAGTCGAGTTGCTGTTGTTCAGACTCAGCTTCGTGGTGGTCGTGGTGGAGATGATGTTGACGGTGAGGAAGTCAAAGGCCGTGCTGCCGCTCTCCTGAGTGACGATGTTCGTCCAGAAGGTCAGCGATGCCGCGGTGGCGTTGGCCGGAATGGTGAGGCTCTGCGTCAGGACGTCGGTCTGGTTCGTGCCGCCGCCGAGCTCCGCGTAGGCAGTGCCGGCATGCGGGAACGAGCCACCTTTGATGATGAGGTTACGGCCCGTTGGACTGGGAGTAGCGCTCCAGCCAGGGGCGCTGTTGCCGCTGGCGGTGGCCTGCTCGAACCCGCCGTCGACGATCAACTCCGATCCTCCGCCTCCGCCCGAGGGCGTGACGGTCAACGACACCGTGGTCGTATGCGTCGCCGTACCGCCGGTTCCCGTGACGGTGATCGTGTAGGTACCGGTCGCGGTGGCCGCTCCGACGGTGATGGTCATCGTGGAGGAGCCGCTGCCCGGCGCCGGGATCGACGTGGGACTGAAGGCGGCCGTCGTGCCGGACGGTGCGCCTGTGGCACTCAGCGAGATCGCATTGTTGAAGCCGCCCGACACCGTCGTGGTGATCGTCGATGGCGCCGAAGTTCCCTGGACGATGGAAACGGAAGAGGGTGCCGCGGCGATGGTGAAGTCAGGCGTGGCGCCACCGGAGAAGTTGTTGACGAAAGCGGTGGCATCGACCGTGCCGACACCGGTCACGGCGTCATATCCCGTACCGCAACTGAAACCTGTCACGCCCGGAACGCTGTTGTTGCCGCTGGTGATGTCATGAAACATCACCGTTCCGCCACTCGCATACTGGGCGTTGGCGAGCGTGTAGAACTTCGTGTTGGCGTTGCCCCAGCGCTGGCCGGTCTTCTGAACCACGAGAGCCATCAGGCCGGCGAACGAAGGAGAGGAAGCCGAGGTACCGCCGACGGCGCCAAGTCCGGAGACCGTCGCCGTGTGGCCCTGGATGACGAGGTAACCATCATGACCCGCGGCGGTCAGCGAGATGTCGGGCACGAAGCGGGCGTTGGTCGCGGGAACCCCTACGCAGACCTGCCACGACGGCTTGGCGTAGACGGTGGACATTCCGCCGCTCGAGGACCACAACCCCGAACCGCCGGCGACGTTGCCGCTCTCGTTCCAGGCAATCTCCGGAATGTAGCTCCTGGCCGAGCTCTGATTCGAGGCGTTGGTGGCGTTCCACCACGTGGAGGGAGCGGCCGTATCGTTGAACTGCGTGCCGCCGACGGCGACGTTGAATGGCGTCGAAGCGATGCCTGAGACCGCGGCGCCGCTGCCGGTGGTGTCGCTGCCGCCATTGCAACCGGCCGCTCCGCTGTCACCGGACGAGACGAACGAGGTGATGCCCTGCGTGGCCGCCTGTGACCAGAGGTTGTTGTAGAAAGCGTTCTCAGTCGTACCCATCGACGACTCGCACTGGCCGAAGCTCGTGCTCATGACGTCGCCGGTATTGTTGTTGACGATGAACTGCGCGGAGAGGTCGACGCCGTCTGTGGTTGCCGTCGACTTGGAGATGACGAACTTGACGGTGGCGTTCGGCGCAACCGCGCCCGACCACTCGACATCGAGATCGGCTTCTCCTTCTTCACCGCCGCCGAGGTTGCCCGGGTCGGTACCGTTGTGAACGAACACAGGGTCGTTCGCCACAAGGCCGAAGAAGCTGCGGAAGAACTGCACATCGGCCAAGGCGATGTCGGTGCGTCCGACGATGGCGATGGTTTTGCCGGTTCCATTGATTCCGGCGCTGTAAAGAGGATTGACGTTGTAGATCGTGGCGAAATCCGCCGGCGAGACGAAGTGGCTCGTGCCGCTCGTAAATTCAGGTATCGGCACCGGCTTGAAGCCGTGATTCATGGCCTTCTTCGGGAAGTTGTGCAGTGTGACCACGCCGCTCACGACGTCGGCCAGCGCGCGCGGGATCTCGGGATCCTTGACGTTGCCGTGGTACTGCTTCCCGTCTATGTCGAAGTCGTGAATCGACGTGTGAAACGCCCGTTCCACGTCACTGACACTGCCGCTGAAGTTGACCCAGCCGCGGCCCGGCGGGATCTCGTCGATGGTGAAACCATGGCTCTTCAACCAGTCGGTGATGTCACTCAGGTCGTCGTCCGTGATTCCGAAGCGTTTGCCGAACTCCGCCGGCGTCAGCCACTGGTGATAGCTCGGGGACTTCGGGTCGTTCAGTTGCGCGACCAGATGTTCGATCGTGTCTTTGATGTTGGCGCGCGGCTGAAGGAGAAGGATCATCTTCTCGTACTCGAGATTGCGATTGCTGGGACCGCGATCATGCCGCGCTTCGCCTTGAGGCGGAACGTTGCCGTGGACGGCGACCGTGTCGTTGTCGTCGACGTTTCGCTTGCTGTGGCCGTTACCTGCCAGGACAGCAGTACTGCAAAAAAGGGAGATACCCAGAAGCAAAGAGAGCGTACGTGTAACCTGCATTCAAATTATCCTTTCGACTTGTTTGAGGGTTGAGAGCAGGCAGTAAGGCAATCGGGTTGCCAGCGTTCGAGGTTTCGTTAAACCATTGAATACACGTGAAAAACAGGAAACGAACGATGTTACAGATGGGTCAACAATGTTCACCAAGTCACAAGTTGACCCTCTCGAGGTGCAAAATGGGTCAAGATAGGGCCAGGACCAAACGTCGCGTGATGTGTTGATGCCATCGGGCTTGATGCTATGATGCTCTCGTGCGAACGACATTGACCCTGGACGATCAACTGGCAAGGGAGCTGAAGGAAGTCGCTCACCGCTCCGGCAAACCATTCAAAGAAGTGGTCAACGAGACGCTTCGCAACGGGTTGTGCGCGAAACACGCTCGGGTGGCTCCGAAACCTTACCGGCTGGAGACGGTGTCTCTCGGAGAGGTGCTCGGAGGTCTCAATCTCGACAAAGCGCTGAGCATCGCTGACGCGCTCGAAGACGAGGAGATCATTCGAAAGCTCGAGATGGGGAAATGATCCTCATCGACACAAACCTCCTCATCTACGCTATCAACCAGGATTCACCCCACCACGAAAAAGCACGACCATGGCTCGAAAAAGTCCTTTCGGGCAGCGCCACAATTGGTCTCGCCTGGATCGTGATATTGGCGTTCTTGAGGATAACCACTCGCTCGGGCGTCATGCGCAAACAGATTCCGCCCGATCGCGCCATCGCCATTCTCGATTCCTGGCTGTCACAGCCGCACGTTGCTCTCGTGCATCCCGGAGAAAAGCATTGGCACATTCTGCGGAACCTTGTGATAGCGACTGGAACGAGCGGAAATTTGACCACGGACGCTCATATCGCGGCGTTGGCGATTGAACAGGGGTACGCGGTCTACACGATGGACAACGACTTCCGGCGATTCGCCGGCCTCACCGTAGTCAATCCGCTCGCGAGCTGACCGGCTGGAGCGCCGTCGCCGGGACCGGCTCCCCTAGAAGGAAACCCTGAACCTCTTCGCATCCCTGTTCGCGCAGGAATGCGAGCTGCGCTTCGGTCTCCACCCCTTCGGCGGTGACGCGAAGCCGCAGGCCGCGGGCCATGCCGATGACTGCGGAGACGATGGCGCGGCCGGCCGCACTGAATTCGATTTCTTTTACAAACTCCTGATCGATCTTCACGCTGTCGATGGGGAAACTGCGCAGATAGTTCAGCGATGAGTGTCCGGTCCCAAAGTCGTCGATGGCGATCTGTACTCCCATCTCACGCAGCTTCTGCAGCGTGGTGATGGTCCTGCTCGTGTTCTGCATGGCCAGACTCTCGGTGATCTCGAGCTCGAGATCGTGCGGTGCAAGACCCGAGAGCGCCAGCGCCGCGGCGATCACGTCCGGGAGCTCGCTGTGCTGGAATTGGCGCGGCGAGAGGTTCACGGCCATACGGAATCCGGGCTCGCGGTTATTTTGCCACACCACGGCCTGCCGGCAAGCCTCGTGAAGAACCCACTCGCCGATCGGCACGATCAGCCGGGTCTCCTCTGCCACGGGAATGAAGTCCTTCGGACCGACCAGTCCGAAGCCGGGCCGGTGCCACCGCAGCAACGCTTCGACGCCCGTGATCCGTCCCGTCAGAATATTGATTTGAGGCTGGTAGTGGAGCTCCAGCTCGGCGCGGTCGAGAGCATGACGCAGATCGTTCTCCAGCGACAATCGTTCCAGAGCACGGCTGTTCATGGCCGGCGTGAACATCTGATACGAGCTGCGTCCGGCGTCCTTGGCCCGGTACATGGCATGGTCGGCGTTGGCCAGCAAGGCCTCGGCGGTGTCTCCGTCGTTCGGAAACAGCGCGATGCCGATGCTGGTGGTGATGAAGAGCTCCGTCCCGTCGATCTGCTGTGGCTGCGCGACCGTATCGAGCACCTTCTGCGCGATCTTTGCCGCGTCATCGGTCGTCTTCAGATCGGCCAGCAGGATGGTGAATTCATCTCCTCCCATGCGCGCGATCGAGTCTTCTTCCCGCATCGAGGCCTGCAGCCGCATACCGATCGCCTTCAACAGCTCGTCGCCGATCGAGTGACCTAGCGTGTCGTTGACGACCTTGAAACGATCGAGGTCGAGAAACATGACCGCGAGCGGGTGCTTCATGCGCCGCGCGTGGGCCAGAGCCACGGTCAGCCGGTCGCGGAACAGGCGCCGGTTCGGCAACCCCGTCAGCGCGTCGTGGTAGGCCTGATACTCGATCTGCTCTTCGACACGCCTTCGCTCCGTCACGTCGCGGGAGACGCCTACGATCTCGCGAATCTTGCCGGTGACCGTGTCGAGCACACTACGGCTGGTCGTCTCGAACCATACGAGCGATCCGTCCTTTTTCCCGACCCGGTACGCGAACGTCGTCGGTCCGGACTCGTGAATCAGCGAAGCGAGGTGGCGGACTTCTTCGCGGTCGGCATCGAAGACAAAGTCGTAGAACAAGCGGCCGACCAGCTCCGACGGCTCGTAGCCCAGCAGGCGGCGCGATGCGTCGGAGGCGTAGAGGAGGATGCCTCGGTTCGACGTGCGCGAGATCATGTCCGTGGAGTTCTCGGCCATGAGCCGGTAGCGCGCCTCGCTTTCACGAAGAGCCTCCTCGGCCATGTGGCGCTCCGTCACTTCGTTGTGCACGCCGATTGACCCGACCACGTTGCCGGCCGCGTCGACGACTGGTGCGCCGCCGATCTCGAGCCAGATGACCGTGCCGCCCTTGCGGCGCACGCGCACCTCATACTGGTCGGCGACATGGCGCTGGCGCAGCCGCGCTTTCTCGCGCATCAAGGTCACGTCTTCGGGATACGCGAGCAGCAGTTCGCCCTGTAGTCCGATCAATTCATCGCGCTCGTAGCCGACCATCTCGCAAAAGCGGTCGTTGACGAAGTTCAGCACGCCGTCATTGCCGGACTGCGCCAGACCTTCGCGCATCCGCTCGACGAGGAGCCGGTATCGCTCCTCGCTCTCGCGGAGCGCATTCTCGGCAAGCTTGCGGTCGGTGATGTCGATGACGGTCCCTTCCAGAATCTCGGGATCTCCATCGAGCAGATGGACGCTCTCGATGAGCCAGCACGGCCGTCCATCCTTCCGGAGCAACGAGATCTCGTTGCTCGTCATCATGCGTTCGCGGCGGAGGATGGCGATGTACTGGTCGCGATAGGACGGATCCTGGTAGAGGTCCTTTGCGGATTGCGCCATCAACTCTTCGCGGGATGAAAAGCCGAGGATGCTGGCCATGGCATCGTTGCATTCGAGGATCCGTCCATCGATCGTGGTGCGATAGACGCCGGCGAGGTTGCGCTCGAACAGGACGCGATGCCGTTGCTCGCTCCCGCGCAGCGCGGCCTCGGTGCGATGACGCTGGATGGCGTTGACGAAGATCTCGCCACTGATGCGGAGCAGCGATACGGCTTCGTCGCTCCAGGTAAGTATTTCCGCAGACGCCACGCCGAGGGCTCCGATGAACGAACGGTTGTAGATCATCGGGACAACGACGATGGAGCGATTCCCGGCGCGCTCGAACGCCTCGCGCTCCTCCACCGCTTCCGGCGGGAGGTCGTCGACCGAGATCGCGAGCTGCTGGTTCTCATTGAGCTTCCCGCTGATCCACGGAAACGCGGAGAAAGGGACCTTGGAGCCGATGCCGCGCGCTACCGTAGGGTCGGCACTCCACTCGTGCGTCAGCAGCGTCACTTGTCCATCCTCAGCAAGCATGTAGATGTAGGCACGGTCAGCGCTGACGAAGCGGCCCACGCTCTCCAACGCCGCTTCGATCTCGCGGTCGACCTCGACCGCTGCGACATTGATGAAGTTCGTGGAGATTCCGGAGATCAGAGTCTCGAAGGCAAGGCGATGCTCCAGCAGTTCTCGAGTCTGCTTTGCATCCAGCAGCGAATCGTCAGAATCAGGCTCTGGCAATGAGATCTCCTGAGCGGATCATATGCTTCTATAATTTCCACCCTGACTTAGAATCCGGAAATGAGAACCCTTCTCGCCGCCGCCGCGCTCACGTTGGCAGCCTGCTCCTCGTCGGCTCCGGCCACACCGAGCCAGCGCGCTCAGATCCCCGAGCCGGAGTTCGAGATCCGGCAGATCGTGGGGCCGGCGGAGCTGAACTACGAGGAGGGAAGCATCGAGGTGAAGTACCGGCTCGACATCGGCAACCGCGCCACCATTCCAATCACGCTGAGCCGGCTCGAGATCATGAGTGTAAATCCCGAGGGAGGCGCCTACAGCCTCGATCCAAGGCGTCGGGAGTACTACTTTCACAAGACGATCAACGCCAGCCAGAGCACCTCCATCGAGTTCTGGGCACGAGCGTACGGCTACGGAAGAAGCTCACGCGAGAATGAGCCGGTAAGAGTTCGCGGCACGCTCTACTTCGAGACACCGAGCGGGTACATCAACAAGGTGTTCGTGACGGACATCGGACAGTACCCAGGGCAGAATGACTGATGCGCTTCACGGTCTCGGAGTCTCGGTGGGTTAGTAGATCGGTAGATCAGTGGATTGGTGGATCAGGACCAGAAGGCGCGACGCTGGTCCACCGATCACTGATCCACTTCCAAGATCGTTCGTTCCCGCGAGACCAGCAACACCGCCACCCTCCTCACGGCAACTTCTGCTGAAACAACCAGTGCACCATCGCCGGGTCGGCGTAGGCGGCGTCCCACACATCATGATTGCCGTTCGGGTATTCGGTGTACCGGACGTTGCCTCCGGCTTGCTGGAGCGCGGCGACCATCGAACGCGTCTCGCTGACCGGCACGACACCATCCTTCGCACCGTGGAAGGCCCACACAGGCACTCGGCCTATCTGCGCAGACAACGTCGCGTAAGGGTCGCGTGAACCGATGATGCGGGCGATGTCAGGCGGCGGGTCGCTGGGAAACGGATCGTCGTCATGCCGCGCCACTTCCCCGGCCACCGGCACCAGCGCTGCCCATTTACGGTTGTGACGGGCCATGTACCAGGTTCCCGCGCCTCCCAGGGAAACTCCCGTGAGATAGATGCGGCGCTGGTCACCATGAAACTCCTTGATGACGCTATTCAGCTCCGCCAGCGCCATCGACTCCATCTCGCCGTACCACTCATGGCCGTCCTCACATTGCGGGAAAACGACGACCGCTTTGTAACGCTCTCCGTAGCGCTCGAGCGCGGGAGCGAGACCTACGCTCACCTGCTGTGCGTTGTCCGTTCCTCGCTCAGCGCTGCCGTGCAGGTAGAGCATAACCGGCCATTGGTGCAGCTTCGTATAGTGGTGCGGCAACCAGACTCGGTATTTGTAGGTGCGGTCGCCAAGCTCGACCTCGCGCTCCAGAAACTGCGAGCGGCGAGTGCAGCCAGAGACTGACAGCGCGGCGAGAAGAAGGAGAATGATGCAGCGGTTCTTCACTACTCGAACAGATCATACTCGGCGACCGGGAGCACCTCATGCTCGACATCCGACCGCCACATTTCGAAGACGTAGAGATCCCAGTGCAGCAGGAACACTTCCCTGGACATCTCCCAACGCGCCGTCAGACCAGGACCAAGGCCGCGCTTGTTCTCCTTGATCAGATGCCCCAGGTCATAGATCACCGTCTGCTGCTGCCGGTAGCCGGCGCGCGAACAGAAGAAGTTGAGTGCTGCCTCGATCTTGAAGCGCTCCTGATAGCGCAGAGGAACGGTCTCCCACACGGCGCTGCGCATCACCCGGATGCCTGACAGAACAGGCCCGACCTTCATCTGCAGATGAAAAAAGTTACGGATCGGGCCGCGGCTGCGGACGCCGATGTTCATGTCGCATTCATTGCGCAGAACCGGCCGGACCAGCGACTCGATATGCTCGCCGGTCAGATTGAACATGTCGCCGTCGACGAAGAAGAGGATGTCGTGGCGCGCGTATTCGACCCCGAGCCGCATGGCGTAGCCCTTGCCACGGTTCTCACGGAGGGCGATCGTCGTCACGTCGAAGGAGCGCGCGATCTCCACCGTGCGGTCGGTGGAGCCATCGCTGACAACGATGATCTCGCCGATCAGATCGTTCTTCGTCAGCACGCCCAGGACTTCGGCGATGGTCTTTTCTTCGTTATATGCCGCGATGATGGCCGAGATCAAAACCAAAACTCTCCTAGGCTCGGTGGGGAGAATTGCAACAGCCGGACCATACCACAGGGAAAACCGGTGTGCAGTCGATGTCTCGCCATCAACAACACTCCGATTCTCACCAGCGTTCGCGCCGATGAAGGCGTCCAATCCCAGCGCATGGAGTTGGAGACGTATACCTCCGCACTCGCGCCGGCTACACCAACCTCCAGGCGCTCTTCCGCCAGATCGCCGGCATGGTGCAGGGCAACCGCGCCCATTACACGATCCACGGCAACGCCTGCTACCACACACCACTCGGCGAGAAGCGCTTCCCGGTGACGCTCTACTCGCGGTGATACCGTAGGGTCTGTGGTCAGCAGGCCAGTGGTCAGAGAGTGAACGCGAACCGTACTCGATCACACCTTCTGTTGGGTTCGGCCGCCGCCCTCCTCTACTTCTCCGAGGGGTTGCCGTTCGGGATCGTCAATGACCTCCTTCCCGTGTACCTCCGCGTTCACCACGTCGATCTGACGACCATCGGGTTCCTCAGCACGGTCGCATCGGCCTGGACCCTCAAGGTCTTCTGGTCGCCGCTGATCGACGCCCTCGGCACGTACCGGCGATGGATCGCAACCGCGGTTCTGGCCATGGCCATCTGTATGGCCGTACTCGCCACGATGCCGGAGATGCGGGAGTCGGGGGCCGGGGTTGCCTTCTGGACGATCATCACCATCTTTGCGGCCGCTTCGGCTACGCAGGATCTCGCCGTCGATGCGTTCACCATACGGGCCACACCATCTGAGTTTGTCGGACCGGTGAACTCGATCCGCGTAGCGGCATATCGATCAGCACTCATCGTTGGCGGCGGTGGACTCGTCGCGCTGTCCGGCGTCATTGGCTGGCGTGGGAGCTTCGCCGCAAGTGCGGTGATCGCCTGCATCGTGTTCGTGGTCGCACTTCGGCTACCCGAGGATCGTGGAGAGGACAAAGAACGCAAGTCGATCGTGGAGCTCTTCCGAGGGCTCGGGGAGTGGCTGCGGCGCCCACACGCCGGCGTACTGCTGGCCATCGTTCTTCTTTACCGCCTCGGCGAGCTGGCCATCTACACCATGATCAAGCCGTACTGGGTCGACCGCGGCTATTCGCCGGCGGAGATCGGGACAATCACCGCGGTCGTCGGCGTGATTGTCAGCATCGCAGGCGCGATTGCAGGTGGAGCGATCGTCGCGCGCATTGGCCTCTATCGCGCGCTGCTCTGGCTCGGCGCCGCACAGATCGCATCGAACCTCGGATACGCGATCGTCGCAACGGCGCACGCCGGCCGCTGGGCAATTTACATCGCGGCCATCGTGGAGAATATCGGCTACGGACTTGGCACAGGCGCGTTCCTGGCATTCCTCATGGCCATCTGCGACCGCGAGCGCGCCGCCACCGAATACGCGATGCTCACGGCCGTATTCGGGCTGACCCGTGTTCTCATCGGTACTCCGAGCGGATGGATCGCGCAGCACGCCGGTTACCCGGCATACTTCTGGCTGACGGTCCTCCTCGGGATTCCGGGATTGCTGCTGGTACCGTTCGCGCGGGAGAGGCTGGTAGTCGTGGATCAGTAGATCAGTGGATTGGTTGATCAGGAACGGTTGGCGCAGTGGATCTGATCAGTGGATCGGTCTATCAGGAGCACCGCGATGGCAGGTTTCCGATCAACAGATCTGACGATCGACTGATCCACCGTCGATCAGTGGATAAGTCGATCAGAAACAACCCGATTTCTGTTTCTGATCTTCTGATCGACTGATCTTCTGATCTACTGATCTTCTGATCTTCTGATCCACTGATCTTCTGATCCACTGATCCAATGATCACTGATCACTGATCTACTGATCACTGATCTACTACTCACCATGCACCACCGCTTCTTCATCGATGCCGGCCTCGTCGCCGGTTCCGCGCTCACACTCACCCATGATGAGCAACATCATGCGCATGTCGTTCGCGTTCGCGAGGGTGAAGAAGTCGAAGTCTTCAACGGCCGCGGCGCCTCATTCGCCGCCCGGTATTCTGCCCAGGGATTGCTGCTGACTCATGCGTCGCCGGACCGGGAGCCGCGTACGGCGCTTCATCTGGCAATGGCCATCATCAACCTCGACAAGTTCGACATCGTGCTCCAGAAAGTGACGGAGCTCGGCGTCCGCTCGATCATCCCGCTCGTCACCGAGCGCGTCGAGATTCGCGCTGAGCGTTATCGCGGCAAAGCGGAACGGTGGCGGAAGATCGTCTTCGAAGCCGTCAAGCAGTCCGGGCGCTCTGTCATCCCGGTCATCGAAGAGCCGGCCGCGGTCGAAGACGTCATGAAACGCGAGGGACACAAGATCCTTTTCGATGCGGACGCCGAGCCGGTAACGTCGCATCCCGGCCCGGCAACCCTCTTCATCGGCCCTGAAGGCGGCTGGAGCGAGAACGAGCTGCGCCTTGCCCGCGAGCTTGGATGCGCATTCGAGCGTCTCGGTGTCCGGCGCCTTCGCGCGGAGACTGCCGCAATCGCCGCCACCACGCTTGTCGCTGCGCGAAGTGGCGACATTTGATAGATTTGCGCGCCCGGAGGGGTCTCTTGCCAACCAATAGCCTCACGATCACCGATAACCGTACGGGGAAAACGTACGAGGTTCCGATCAACGAAGAGACCATCCGCGCCACCGATCTGCGCAAAATAAAAGTCGATGACGATGACTTCGGCCTGATGACGTACGACCCGGCTTTCATGAACACCGCCGCCTGCCGCAGCGCCATCACGTACATCGACGGCGACAAAGGCATTCTCGAGTATCGCGGATACCCGATCGAGCAGCTGGCGGAGAAGAGCACCTACCTCGAGACGGCATGGCTGCTTCTCAACGGCGAGCTTCCGACGAAAGACGAACTTGCCGCGTGGACCCATACGATCACGTACCACACATTCATCAACGAGAACCTCAAAGGCGTCCTCGACTCCTTCCGCTACAACGCCCATCCGATGGGAATGCTGATCGCCATGATCAGCGCGCTCGGCACGTTCTACCCCGAGGCCAAGAACATCTTCGACAAAGACGCGCGCGAGCGGCAGGTCGAACGGCTCATGGCCAAGATGATCACCATCGCCGGGTTCGGTTATCGCCACATGGTCGGCATGCCGTACGTCTATCCCGACAACGAACTGTCGTATCCGGCCAACTTCCTGAACATGATGTACCGGACGACGGAGCTGAAGTACGAGCCGGATCCTGCTCTCGTGCATGCCCTCGACGTCCTCTTCATCCTCCACGCCGACCACGAGCAGAACTGTTCCACGAGCACGATGCGCGTCGTCGGCAGCTCACACGTCAACCCCTACTCCGCCGTCGCCGCGGCATGCGCGGCGCTTTACGGACCACTACATGGCGGAGCGAACGAACAGGTCATCCGGATGCTTACGGAGATCGGCTCGAAACAGAACATCCCAGCCTTCATCGAAAAGGTGAAGGGCGGCGACGGCGTGAAGCTGATGGGCTTCGGCCACCGCGTCTACAAGAACTACGATCCCCGCGCCACGATCATCAAGAAAGTGGCCTACGAAGTCTTCGAGGTGACGGGGACCAGTCCGCTTCTCGACATCGCCCTGGAACTGGAGCGGATCGCGCTCGAGGACGAGTACTTCATCAAGCGCAAGCTCTACCCCAACGTCGACTTCTATTCGGGCCTCATCTACCAGGCCATGAAGTTCCCGATGGATATGTTCCCGGTGCTCTTCGCCATCCCCCGCGTCTCCGGCTGGCTCGCGCAGTGGTGCGAGATGCTCAACGACCCCGATCAGAAGATCGCCCGTCCGCGCCAGATCTTCACCGGCGCGCGGCGCCGGGACTACAAAGGGATCGAGCAGCGATAGGTGGAGAGGAAGTTTTTGTTTCTTGGAATGGCATCGCGGATCAGTCCGTTCTCCCATCCGCCGGTACCCGGAAAGGTTTCATCATGAACACTTCCAGGTACATTCTCGTTGCTCTGTTTCTCGTTATCGTCTCACTCCCGCTCACCGCGCAGATCAATGACACATACGTCATTCCGGCCTCGGCCAATCAGGCCGGGGACTTCGGTACGCGCTGGCTGACGCGGTTCAGTGTCTTCAATCCGCAGCTCGACTATCCGCTCACCGTCAGCGTTACCTACCTGCCAACGGGCGGCGGCAAGGGCATGGAACGGGCCTTCACCGTTACGGCGAATGGGACTGTGCTGTCCGACAACATCCTCGACGATCTCTTCGGCATCAAGAACGGCTCAGGCGCGCTTCTCGTCGCCACGTTCCCCAAGGACAACCCAAAGGTGCCGAACAACGTGCTCGCGCGTTCGTTTCTGGTCACGACCAACACGTATAACAACGTGAAGAGCGGCACGTTCGGGCAGACGATTCCGGGCGTGTGGGCGGGCCTGCAGAACTTCAGCACCGACGGCATCAGCGCCGTCGCGCACGGCATCCGGCACATTGCCAGGCTCGGCTGGCGAACCAATGTCGGCGCGGTAAACCTCGGGCGCTCGAACGTAACGCTTCGGCTGAACGTCTATGGACCCAGTGGCAATACTCTCGTAAAGGACGCCACGCTCGACATCCCTCCGCTAGGTCACCGTCAGGCTGCCCTTCCGGGTGAGGTCGACGGCGGCTCGATCGAGTTCTTCGTCGATGATCCGTCGCACCAGGCAGTAGTCTTCCCCTACTCATCGACGATCGACCAGCTCTCAGGCGATCCGACGTATCAGGGTCCGACGCTGCTTGCCAGCGCGAAGGTTCTGTTCAAGATGGGGTTGCCGGAGCCGCTAACACCCGGCCGCAAAATCGATTCCGACTTCGCCCGAGGCATCCGCGATACCGCGACACACCTCGGCGAGGCGCGGGTGGAAAATGCGCGAATCGTGCGAGACGCTGACTAAAGCAACCCGTGTCATCCTTGGAGAGGGTGAGGTAATCGCGCGTGTCGAAAACCTGTCATCCTTAGCGAAGGACAGCTCGGGCGCTGCACGTGAGAGAAGAAACGCAACCCACCCAATCGAGCCACCCTCTCCCCACCGAAGAATGGGGAGAGGGAGACACGTAGCGAAGCGGAGTGCGGGTGAGGGGTGCGAATTGGCGGCGAGTGAGGACCCCTCATCCGCCTGCGGCTGTGCAACCTGGAACATAGGTAACACTTTAGACCGGGAACATAGGTAACAGTTGGTGGGCCTGAACGTTGAGGTCACGGAGCTGGGTGACCTCTACGTGAGACCGATGCCTTTCCTCCTCCCCCTTGCGGGGGAGGATCGCGGTGGGGGTGTCGACCTTCAGAGATCGGGACAGACGGGCGGGGCGGTCTTCGGCGCGAACATGACATGAGGGCTACGCGTTGTCGGGCTGTTGGCTGGGCGCAGTTCCCAGCTGCGCAGGCC
>JBBRNB010000024.1:0-67301 GCA_038230535.1 Thermoanaerobaculia bacterium | reverse complement strand
CGCCACCACCAGAGTGGCTTTGACATCGGTAGACGCCCAGGCGACATCGGTGATGAGGTCGTTTGTCATACCGAGCAAAGCGGTGGCTGGCGCCACCGCACTCCAAAGCGCTTCGCGCGAAATGATGTGGACAATCCTCGCCAACTCTGAACAGGGTTTCGCGCGCCGGAGGCGCGCTTTGGAGTGCGGTGGCGCCCAGCCACCGCTTTGGGAGGGGGCCCCCCCCGCGGTTCATGGAACACCCGTCCTGGTTGCGGGCAACGCCGAGCCTCCGCGGTAGCCTCAGAGTTTGTGCAGAAATCGCGTATTTTCCGCTGCAGTGTAGGGCCGCCGCCCCGGCGGCCGGCGCCGCACGCGGCGCGATAGTTCGAAGCAAACACACGGCCTCACGGCCGTTGGCCGCCGGGGCGGCGGCCCTACACTGCAGCGCCAGCAGCCTCAGGATGACAGTGAACTTCGCTGCTGCACCCAAACACCCACCCACTCGGCTACGGCAGCTCCCAGGATGACAGTGAACATACAATGCCGGGCGATGACTGGGCCTCGGTTGTTTGTTGGCGTGATCGTGATGGGGGTGGCTGTTCCTCTGACGATTTTCTTTCTGCTGGATCTGCACACGCCGGCGCAATTCCTTACGGTCGCTGTCACGACGTTCATGGCGTGGGGTCTGGCGGACGTTCTATGCAGCATCCTCGAGAGGCCGCGGCTCGAGAATCGGTCGCCGGGTCTGGCGCTGAAAGAGGATCTGGAGCGGCGCAGGCGGGAAGAGGGATCGGGTGATTCGTAGAGCTGTGGATGTGATTTGGTGGTTACGTGATCAGTGGATCAGTGGATCAGTGGATCAGGAACACTCGGCGCCGAGTCCATGATCCTCATCGACTGGCCGGCTGATCGACCGACCCACTGCCCCCAAACCCCACTGATCGAATGATCGACCGATCCACTCCCCCACCGCCCCACTGATCGACCAATCCACTGATCCACCGGCCATCACTGCCCCACCCAATCGTTCATCTTCTGCAGCAACTGATCGATGGTCAGCAGGCGTTCGGTGCCGTCGGAGCCGCGGCGAAAGATGGCGTGGTACCAGCCTTTCATGCCGATCGGGTCGTAGAGCTCGTCTCCGATTCGTAGTTTGCCGCCGGAGACGAGTTTCAGGAAGACCTGCTCGTAGGCGGAGCGCGTGAGACGGCGGTCGGGAAATGGAGTTGTGTAGACCCTCGAGCGGCGCTCGTCTCCGCGCCGTCGTTCGCGGCTGGCCCTCTTGCCGGAAAGGAGAGACGGGCCTCGGCGGTCGAGATACTGTGCCGGCCGTGGGGGCAGCAGGCTTGCCGGCTTATCGTTGCGGCGTCTCGAACGCGCGGCGTGGCTGCGCGGAAGGATTGGCGGCCGAGGGGGTGGAAGAGGTATGGACCCCTTCGGCAGGGTCTCGTCGATGGTGTCCATCCCGGCGACATGGATCTGCCGCGTGCCGGCCCGCTCAGCTATGTGCTCATCGATCGACGGGCGCTTCCAGATCTGTCGAGTCGATTGCATCAGCTCCATTCCGGCTTCGTAGTTGGTCAGCTCGTGAATCACTGATCCCCAGCGGCACAAGTGGCCGGCGTCTTCATACGCAGAAGGACGGTCGCTCAGTTCCAGGAGCGATGGGGCGCGGCCGGAGAGAATGGCGAAGAGGAGCCGCATGCTGAACGGATCGGAGTACTTGCGGATCGAGTGACGGAAGAACCAGGCCGCCCGTGCTCCCATGGTGCGAAGGGAGACGGTCTCGCCGAATTGCGTCTTCCAGATCGGAGCATTCACGTCGGACGTGTACGGGCTCTGCGGGTAGTGGAAGTCTTTCGTCAGCCATCCTTTGCGCGTGGTGTGCTTCCCGGGGATGACGCCGCCGACAACCGGAATCGGCAGTCTGCTGAGTAGTGAAAGGTCATACGACGGCCAGCTCATCACCTCGCGGCCGATGCCGGTGATCAGTGCCGCTGCGGCGATCATCAGGCCCGGATCGGGTGTGAAGTCGACGGTCACTTCGATCCTCCCGCCGCGCGGACGGACGCCGACGCCGGTGGAACGGCGGTTCGAGGCGACGAGCATTACGGGGACTGGCAGGATGTAGGCGAGTAGCAGCGCTCATCGGTGAGTCCGGCCAGGGTGTTGTAGATGTCGCGGGAGACGTCGGCCACTGCTGTGCCGCGGGGTTTGCCGGCCACGAACTGCGTGAGAACGACGAGCACGTACGGTTTGCGGCCTTCGAGGTAGACGATGCCGGCGTCGTGATGCACGGTGGAGATGTTTCCGGTCTTGTGGGCTACACGCGCTGCCTTGGGAAGTCCCGCCGGGATGCCGCTACGGAATTGCTGGTCGAGCAGGATGGTGAGCATCTCCTGGCTCGCTTCGGGCGAGAAAGCCTTGCCACCGGCGATGACGCGGAGCATCTTCAGCAATCCATTCGCAGTCACTTCGTTGTTGATGCCGGCGTTGAACGCGGCCTGATCCTCGACGCCGCGGAGCACCCGCACACCGTCGATTCCCAGCTCGTCGACGGCGTGCTGGATCGCTTCGATGCCGGCGACGTCGATGAGGAGGTTTGTGGCCAGGTTGCTCGATTTCGTGATCATCCAGTATGCGAGCTCGCGCACCGTCAGAGTCTTGCCGAGGTGACCGTAGACGTCGGGATCGGCATCGTTGCCGAAGTCGAGCATGAACGGCTCCCGGTTGACGATGCTGGTGAAGCGGTTGCGAATGTGAACCGGCGAGTCGAGCGCCATCTCTCCGCGGCCGATCTGACGGAAGACGCCGAGGAGAACGGCCAGCTTCATCGTCGATGCGGCGTGGAAGTAGCGGTCGGCGTTGTAGGACCACTGGATCGTGGTCTGCGCGTCAAAGAAGGAGATGCCGAGCTCCTCGAGCTCGTGATCCTTCTTGATCTCGAGCATGCTTCGATAGAGCGAGATCTCGAATCCCTCGGCCGAGCCGTCATGCAACGGCGTCCCCGCAACTGATCTGGACTTCGACGTCATCGCTTGAATGGTACTGAATCCCTGGGGGTGAGGTTGCAAGTTTCGCGCGACGTTGCAGTCATTGTCCTGACGAGCGCAACCATCGTCCGATCCGTTCGATCCCTGTGCTGATGGTGTCGAGTGAGGCGGCGTACGAAATGCGCACGAACCAATCGCCGAGCGAGCCGAAGGCGCCGCCAGGAATGACGAGGACGTCCGCGCCGGTGGCCAGCGTCTTCGCGAACGTGACGGTGTCGCACACCGGTACGGGGACGAAGGCGTAGAAGGCGCCGGCGGGAGGATGAATCGTCAGCTCGAGCTCGCGCGTGATCGCGAGGAGCGCGGTCTCCCGTTGCGCGCGAAACTGCGCGCGGACTCGCGCGAGCCAGTCGTCGTTCCATGTTGCGCCGGTCAGGATCGACTCGGCTAACGACTGCGAGAACGATGACGCGCAGGTGGCGACGTACTGATGCGCCATGACGATCGGCTTCATCACTGTTTCGCGTGCGATGACCCAGCCTAGGCGGAGGCCGGTCATGGCATGACTCTTCGACATTCCTCCGACGAGGATGACGTTGTCCGCCATCCCGAGCATCGACGGCGGCTGGGCGTCGTACCAGATCTCGCGGTAGATCTCGTCGCTGACGACCAGCGGTCCGGCATTCGCGATCCGCTCCAAAGTCTCGCGATCGATGATGCTGCCGAGGGGATTCGACGGCGAGTTGACGACGATCAGCTTCGTTTTCGGCGTGATCCGTTTCAGCAGGGAATCAATATCGATGTGCCAGTCCGCCGGATCGAGGTGGTAGGGCACTGGCGTCGCGCCGGCGATACGGGCGAGAGTGGCGTAGGCGAGGAAGCCGGGGTTGGGGACGAGTACTTCGTCGCCGGGATCGACGTAGGCCTGAAAGATCGAGAAGAGCGCCTCTTCGGTGCCTGCGGTGACACAGACCTCGGCTTTCGGATCGAAGCCGCTGTCGCCGGCGATGAGCGTTCGCAGCGCGAGCGTGCCGGGATTAGGGGTGTAGTGCCAGGAGCCGGTTGCCGCCGCGCGAACGGCAAATTCGCGCAGCGTCTCGTCCGGCTCGACATTCGGCTCACCGATGCCGAGGTTTACGGAGCGAGGAGTTGCCAGGGCATTGATCTGGCGGATGAGGGAGATTTCGATGTTTGCCAGCCGTTGGGCGGCCCGGGGGTGGTTGGGTGGTTGGGTCATTGGATGGGTTGGGTTGCTGAGTTGCTGAGTTGCTTGGTCTCGCGGTTAGTAGGCCGATGGTTGACGCCGGGCACACCGAAGGTGTGCGTGAGGGTAGCCGGTGGCCACGCCGGAGGCGTTGCCACCGGATTGCATTCAGGTACCAAAAAGGCACCCCGGCAGGGGTGCGTGAACCTATTCGCGAGATTGATGTAGACCACTCACCTCAGCGCCTCCTCCAGCGCGGTCGCTGAATCTGTCTTTTCGTCGCGATACTTCACGATCACGGGCGTGGAGACGTGCAGGCCGTGCTGCTCTGCGAAGTCGCCTTTCATGGGGCGGGAGCCGGGGATGACGACGGCGCCGTAGGGGATCTCCAGCGGCCTGCCGGCGGTCTTGCGGTAGATCTGATCGCGGATGGTGTCGTAGACGGGCGTCGATCCGGTCAGGACCACGCCGGCGCCGATGACGGCTTTGGCGCGGACGATGGTCCCCTCGTAGATGCCGCAGTTTCCGCCGACGACGACGTCGTCTTCGACGATCACGGGCAGGCCTCCGACCGGCTCGAGCACGCCGCCGATCTGTGCGGCGGCGGAGAGGTGGACGCGTTTGCCGATCTGCGCGCAGGAGCCGACCAGGGCGTGGGAATCGATCATCGTCTCTTCGTCGACATACGCGCCGACGTTGACGTAGGCGGGGGGCATCATCACCACTCCTCTGCCGACGTAGGCACCGCGCCGCACAGCCGAACCACCCGGCACGATGCGGATGCCTTCCTGCACCCTGAAGCGCCGCGTCGGGATGGTGTCTTTGTCGATGAAGGTGAGCGCACCCGATCCGAACTCGGTCGCCACGCCGAGGCGGAAGGCGAGCAGGATCCCCTTCTTCACCCACGGCTGTGCGTGCCAGACACCGTCTTCATCGCGGATGGCGGAGCGGACGGATCCTGCCTCAAGCTCGGCCAGAAAGAGTCCGATCGTCTCCACCGCCTTGATCCGCTCGGTAGTGGGGCCGATCGCGGCCATCCGTTCTTCGATTGTTGGAGCCATCAGGCCTTCACCGCCTCCAGCAGTTCGCACTCGCGCAGGATCGCTTCGAGCTTCTTTCGATTCGCGTCGATGATGGGGGCGAGAGGTGAGCGGACGACATCGCTGTCGATGATGCCGAGGAGCTTGCAGGCGGTCTTGACCGGGATGGGGTTCGATTCGATGAAGTTGCCAGTGAGGAGGGGGAGGACGCGGTAATGGATGGCGCGCGCGGCGGCGAAATCGCCGCGCAGCGCGGCAGAGACGAGGCCGCTCATGAGACGGGGGATCTCGTTGGAGGCGACAGAGATCAGTCCGTCGGCTCCGCAGGCGATGAGCGGCAGGGTCACGATGTCGTCGCCGCTGAGGACGAGGAAGCCGGCGGCGCGGCCGCGGATGAGGGACATGATCTGTTCGAGGTTCCCGGACGCTTCTTTGACTCCAATGATGTTCGGGACCTCGGCTGCCATCCGCAGCGTGGTCTCCGCGGTCATGTTCACGCCAGTCCGGCTCGGGACGTTGTACATGATCATCGGGAAGCCGGACTTTTTGCGTTCGATGGCTTCGGCCTGCATGCCGAAGTGGCGGCGGAGGCCGTCCGGTGTCGGCTTGTTGTAGTACGGGGTGATGGTCAGCACACCGTCCGCGCCGATGTCGATGGCCTGCTCGGCGAGCTCGATGGCGCGTGCTGTTGAGTTGCTGCCTGCGCCGGCGAGCACTGCGACCCGGCCGTTCGCGCGCCATACAACGAGCTCGACGACACGGCGATGCTCGGTGGCGGTCAGTGCAGGATTCTCCCCGGTGGTGCCGCAGGGGACGAGGAAATTGACTCCGCCGTCGATCTGAAAGTCGACGAAGCGTTCGAGCGCCGGTTCATCGAGCGCGCCGCTCTCCGTGAAGGGAGTGATCAGGGCTGTGCCGAGGCCGCGGAACGTTGTCATGACAACTCCAAAGGATGAGGGATGAAGGATGAAGGATGAAGTTCAGGCCGGCCGCTATTCATCCTTCATCCTTCCGCTTTCATCCTTCATTGAACGCCAGCTCGTCGAATCTGAAGAATCCTTTGCGGCCGCGAAGAAGTTGGGCGGCCATCACGGCACCACGGGCGAAGCCTTCGCGGCTTCGCGCCCGATGAGAGATCTCGATCAGGTCGTCCGGCGAGTCGAGGAAAAGCGTGTGCAGGCCGAACTCGCTGCCGACGCGGGAGGCGGCGATGGGGGGATCGAGCTTGCCGCCGCTGCCTGTCTTTACTGCCGCGGCGATGCGGAGGGCCGTGCCGCTCGGCGCATCGATCTTTTGTTCATGGTGACGCTCCTCCATCCCCGCCGTGTACTGCGGAAAGCGCGCGGCGAGCTCTCCCGCGTGTCGTGCGAGCGCGAAGACGACGTTGGCGCCAGGGGAAAAGTTCGATGCGTAGACACAGGCGATGCCGGCGTTCTCCACCCGCTGCTTCACTTCGGCCAGCCGGTCATTCCAGCCGGTGGTGCCGATGACGAGGCCGAGTTTGTTGTCGCAGGCGCGGGTCAGCGTGTCGTCGAGCGCGCCCGCATGCGAGAAGTCGATCATCACCTCGGCATCGCCGATCGGCTCCTCGCGGCCGATGTCGAGAATGCAGACCACCTGGTGTCCCGAATCGACAGCCACTTTCTCGATCGTCCGGCCCATCTTGCCGTAGCCGTGGATGGCGATCTTCATACGGCGACCGCCTGTTCGAAGAGGGCATGGTGAATCCGCTGGATGGCGCGATCGGAGTCGGCATCATTGATCACGAGGCTGAGGTTCAGCCCGGATCGTCCGAGGGAGAGCATCTGCATCGGAACGCCGCGCATGGCCTCGAAGACCCGTGCGCCGACCAGGGCATCGACCAGCAGGTTGCGGCCGACGATGGCGATGATGCACTGACCGCTGACGATCTCGACGTCCGCGACGCCATGCAGCCGATTCTGCAGCTCCGTCAGATGGTGCTGTTCATCGACAGTAACCGAGACGGACACTTCGGATGTGGCGATGAGATCGACCGAGATCTTCAGCTCTTCAAAGACGTGGAAGAGGCGCGCCAGAAAACCGTGAGCGCCGAGCATTTTGTTCGAGGTCATGTGGACGACGGTTACGTTGCGCTTGCGGGCCACGGAGCGCGGGCCGGTGGCGTGGTCGGTCCCTTGGAGCGTGATGAGCGTGCCGGACGAGGCGGGATTGTTCGTGTTGAGAATGCGCACGGGGATGCCCGCCTCGATGGCCGGCTCCAGCGTGCGCGGGTGGAGCTTTGCGCCGAAGGATGCGAGCTCCGCGGCCTCTTCGTGGGAGAGGTGGTCGATGACGCGCGCAGACGGTACGAAGCGAGGGTCGCAGGTGAGAAGGCCATCGACGTCAGTCCAGATCTGAACCTCGTCTGCACCGATGGCGGCGGCGACGATGGCGGCGCTGTAGTCGGATCCGTTGCGGCCGAGGGTGGTCGTGGCACCGTCGATCGTTCGGCCGATGAAGCCGCCCATGACCGGGATGTGGTTCCGTTCCACGATCGGCAGCAGCGTCTTCCGCGCCGCCTCGGAGGTGAGATCCATCAGCGGTGCGGCGCCGCCGAAGTGGTCGTTCGTCCAGATGACCTCTTCGGACTCGACGTGCTCGCCGGGAAGCGCGCGCATCATCATCGAATAGGCGAAGAGGACGGAGGAGAGCTTCTCTCCGATGGAGACGATCTTGTCGTGGCCGCGCGGCGTGACTTCGCGCAACAGCGTGGTATTGCTCAGGACCGTGTGGATCTCCGCGATCTGTTTGTCGAGCCGCTTGACGAAGGTGTCGAGGAAATCGAACTTCTGCTGCACGAGGCGCATGGCTACGTCTTCATGGCGCTGACGGATGCGGTCGATGATTTCCCGGACACGGCGCGCGTCGCCGTCGCGGGCGGCTTCGGTGGCGGAGACGAGGTCGTTCGTCACTCCCGAGAGCGCGGAAACGACGACGATCGGTTTGAGGTGCCTGCGTTCAGCGACAATATCGATGGCATTGGCCACGCGCTCCGCATCGCCGACCGAGGTGCCGCCGAATTTGATGACGATCACCGCCCGACCCTCCGGTGGATCAGTGGATCAGTGGTCGGTGGATCAGGGGTCAGCGGATCGGGGGTGCGTAGAGCAGTGGTCGGTCGATGAGTTGTCGGTAGATCGGTGATCAGTAGATCAGGAATCGTGGCCTCTGCGAACAAGGCGGCTGATCCAGATCCACGAATCCACTGATCGACTGGCCTGCCAAGAGCAATTCCAGCGGACCCTGGTCCCGATCCACTAATCCACTGATCGACTGATCTACCAAGAGCAATTCCAGCGGGCCCTGGTCCTGATCGACTGCTCCACTGATCCACTGATCTACCAAGAGCGAATCTAGCGGACCGTCGTCCCGATCCACTGACCGACTGATCGACTGATCCACTGATCACAACAACCCCCTCGCCTCGAGCAGCTCCGCGTTCAGCAGCGCTGCGCCGGCGGCGCCGCGGATGGTGTTGTGTACGAGTGCGACCATACGGATGTCGAGAAGCGGGCAGGGACGGAGGCGGCCGGTGGTGACGGCCATGCCGTTCTCGCGGTCGCGGTCGAGCCGTGGCTGCGGGCGGTCTTGTTCGTCGGAGTAGTGAACCGGCTGTTTCGGCGCCGAGGGCAGGCCGAGGCGCTGCGGCTCGCCGGTGAACGAACGGATGGCGTTGCGAATGGCGTCGAGGCTGGCATCGCGGTCGCGCAACTTCAGGGAGATGGTCATCAGATGACCGTCGATGGTCGGGACGCGGTTGACTTGCGCGGAGATGCGGAATGGGGCGTCGATGAAACGATCACCTTCCCAGCGCCCGAGGATCTTGCGCGGCTCCGTCTCGATCTTTTCCTCTTCGCCGCCGCCGATGAATGGAATGACGTTGTCGAGGATGGCGTACGACGAGACGCCTGCGTAGCCGGCGCCGGAGATGGCCTGCATGGTGGTGACGTGGAGCTGCTCGATGCCGAACGCGCGCTCGATCGGGGCGATGGCCATCGCCAATCCAATCGTCGAGCAGTTCGGGTTGGTGACGATGTAGCCGTCGCCGCCGCGGCGTTTCTTCTGCCGATCGATTGCGCCGAGGTGCTCGGCGTTGATCTCCGGAATGAGCAGGGGGACGTCGGCGTCCATCCGGTGATTGCGGGAGTTGGTGACGACGACGCAGCCGCGATTGGCATAGTCGTCCTCGGATTCGCCGGCCACGGAGGAGTCGAGGCTCGAGAAGACGAGGCGTGATTCGAGGGCGGTCCCGAGCGGCTTCACTTCAAGCACCGCGGCGGAGTCGGGAAGGAGCGTGTCGAGGCGCCAATCGGCTGCGTCTCCGTACAGCTTTCCCGAGCTGCGCTCCGAGGCGACCACTTCGGCGAGACGGAACCATGGGTGCGCTTCGAGGAGTTGCACGAAGCGCTGGCCTACGGAACCGGTCGCGCCGAGAACGGCTACAGGGATACGCGCACCGCGGTGCGCGTCAGTGTGAACTGGCAGTGTCAATGTTTCGGTCATTTCGCCTCAAACGTTGCAAAAGCGATTCTAAGCTGAAGAAGGCTGCAGGATGGAGGAGCCGGAATGCCATCGTCCAGGTGGCCATGGGTCCGGCGCCGATATCGCCGGGGTGCGCTGTGAACGGCGCGTGGAGCGGACCCCACCGGAATAGCCACGAGCCGTGCGCCGGCGATGCAGTCCCCGCGAAGTCGTGAAAGAGCGCGACCTCGGTTACGACGACGTCCCAGATCACCAGCCACCATGCCCCGGCGCGCCAACGCGCCTGCGCAGGCAACACGCTCCGGACGGGAACGATTCGCGCGGCGAGCGAGTAGTAGATGCTCGTCTGGCGTCATTTGGGGATGGTACGCTCCGCGCCCGCTTGGCCACGCACGATCCATATGCCGCGCTGCGCGTCAGAAACTTTCTCTGGCTGATCGTCGGCTACGCAACGTCGACGGTCGCGCGGGAGGCGCAGATCGTCGTGGTCGGCTGGCAGGTCTTCCAGGCGACGCACGATCCGCTTGCCCTCGGGATGATCGGGTTGGCGGAGGCGCTGCCCTTCATCGCCGTGGCGCTGTATGCGGGACATGTGGCCGACCGCCTGCCGCGGCGTCCGATCGCCATCGCCGGGACATTCGCGATGCTCTTGTCGGCAATCGCGCTGCTGCTGTTCACCACCAGCGGCATGATCGGGAAGGGTCACGTATGGCCGATCTATCTGGTCATCTTTCTGAGCGGCATCGCCCGGAGTTTCATCCGGCCCGCGTTCACGGCGTTGTCGGCCGAGGTGGTGACGCGCGATCTCTTCGCAAACGCTGTGGCGTGGCGCAGCTCGACGTGGCAGTTCGCGGCGGTGCTCGGCCCTGCGATGGGCGGCTTGATCTACGGCTTTGCCGGCGCGGCAACGGCGTACGTAGCAGTGATTGTGATGATGGCGCTCGGGCTGGCGTCGCTCTGGCTCATCGCGCACGATGCCCGGCCACAACAACAGGGGGACGAGATGCCGATCGGCGAGAGCCTGCGCATCGGTATCCGGTTCCTGCTCGGGCAACGAATTCTTCTGGCGGCCATGACGCTCGATCTCTTCTCGGTTCTCTTCGGCGGCGCCGTGGCGCTCCTGCCGATCTTCGCGCATCTGCTCGGCGCGGGGCCGCAGGGGTTGGGCGTGCTTCGGGCGGCGCCGGCAGCGGGCTCGCTCATCACCGGCATCATCGTGGCGCACCGGCCTCCGATGCGGCGCACGGGCGCGGCGCTCTTTGCATCGGTGGCGATTTTCGGCCTGACCATCATCTTCTTCGCCATCTCGCGCAACTTCTGGATCTCGCTCTCGCTCCTCGCCATCGGCGGCATGGCCGACAACGTGAGCGTGATCATCCGCGGAACGTTGCTGCAGACGCTGACGCCGCAGCACTTGCTCGGGCGGGTGTCGTCGGTGAATCAGATCTTCATCGGATCATCGAACGAGATCGGCGCGTTCGAGTCGGGCGTCGCCGCGCGCATCCTCGGCACCGTGCCGTCGGTGATCTTCGGCGGCATCATGACGCTCGTCGTCGTCGCGCTGACGATGACCTGGGCGCCGCAGTTGCGGAAGATGAAAGAGATCGACGGTATAGGCGCCCCTGAGAACAGCTCTATCGGAGAGAGCTCGCCGTAGGCACGTGTAAGCCATTGACTTACCCTGATATACATGGAGGACTCGGATGAGTGAGATTCCCGAATTGACGGCGAAACAGCTGGCGAGCGCCATCCCTGCGAGACTACGCAAGCGGCTCATGCTGGGACACTTCGAATCAGGTGCCGGCATCTCTGCGCTTCGGCGTTTTGTCGGACTGACTCGAGCGCAGTTTGCTCAGGCGATCGGTATCAGCGTCCACACTCTCCGAAATTGGGAGCAGGGTCGCCGGCATCCGGACGGTCCGGCGATCGCCTTGTTGCGGATCGCCGCACGTCATCCCCGGATCATTCGCGAAAACCTCGAACACGCCGCCTGAGCGACCAGGCTATAACCTGGAAGATTCGTTCGCCGATGAGGCCCTGCCAGAGGTTGTCATTCGAGTAGGCATATTTGCTCTTCAGATGGTGAAGAACCTCCAGAACGCTCAGCCATCCCATCCGCGTCGGTGCGTTGCCGAGGTTGTTCGGTGAGAGGGAGCCGAGCGAAGAGAGCGTGATCGAGCCGGGATTCGGAGCCGGCATGCCGAGGAAATCGTCGTCTGAGAACGACGACGGTAGATAGACGAACGAGGCTGATGCCCAGGTACCGCCGGAGACGGAGGAGATGACGGCGGTCTCGTCGAGCAGGCCGAGGTACTTGAGGGCGCGGTACTGGCCAATGGCGCAGGTGAGCTAGCGCGATCCGCCGCCGGAGACGGCGATGCCGGTGGCATTCGTCAGGTCTGGCTCGCCGGGAGCAGGCTGGCTGGTGGGGTAGACGCTGGTTACAAGGTTGGTTGCCATGCACAGGAGAGCAGCGAACGGGCAAAAGTCCTACCCTCGGTAGAATTTCTTGACGGCCGCGGTACGCTGGACATGATGTCGAACCCGGATCCGATTAAGGGCCGCGGCGCGAGCTGGAACCCGCAGAACCGCTTCGAGCGGCTCGAATATGTTCGCGACGACGAGCACACACAGAACGACGACGAACCGGCCCCTTTGCCGCAGACGATCTTTCTCCGCGACCCGACCCGGACGATCCTTGCGTACAACGACAGCCCCGACGTCGGTTTCGATACGAGCATCAATCCCTACCGCGGCTGTGAACATGGCTGCATCTACTGTTTCGCCCGGCCAACGCACGAGTTCCTCGGTTTTTCGGCTGGGCTCGAGTTCGAGACGAAGATCCTGGTCAAGGAGGATGCGCCGGAGCTTCTGCGCGAGGAGCTGATGTCGCGCAAGTACGAGCCGCGCACGATCGCTCTCAGCGGTGTAACCGACCCCTATCAACCGATCGAGCGGAAGCTGGAGCTGACCAGGCGTTGTCTGGCCGTCCTGGCGGAGTTTCGCAATCCCACAGCCATCATCACGAAGAACCACCTGGTCACACGCGACATCGACATCCTGCAGGAGCTGGCAGCACACAACGCGGTGTCGGTGCATATCTCGGTGACTACGCTCGACCCACATCTGGCGAATCTGATGGAGCCGCGCGCCTCGCGTCCGGAGCTGCGCCTTGCCGCGATCGAGATGCTGGCGAAGGCCGGCATCCCCGCAGGTGTGATCGTTGCGCCGGTCGTTCCAGCCATCACCGATCATGAGCTGCCGTCAATCCTTACCGCAGTGGCAAACGCAGGAGGGACTTCGGCCGGCTTCGTCGTGCTCCGCCTTCCATGGGCCGTGGCCCCGTTGTTCGAGCGCTGGCTCGAAGAGCACTATCCCGACCGCAAAGAGAAGGTGATGAACCGCGTCCGCGAGCTGCGGGAGGGGAAGTTGTACGACCCGCAATGGGGCATCCGGCAACGCGGCAAAGGGATTTTCGCGGAACAGATCAAATCGATGTTCGACGTCACGTGCAGACGGCTGCACCTGAACGAGAAGCACTACAACCTGTCGGCGGATGCTTTCCGGCGGCCGGCGACGCAGGGGAGCCTTTTCTGAGAGCTGAGCCCCGTTCGCTGGCGCATCCGTGGAGACCGCGACGCACTGTCTATTTCGGCCCGGCGACGAGCTCCCGCCGAAGCGAGAAGGTTCATGTTGTGGCGGCCGCCTCCGCGGCCGCGCCAACTTGCGTCACACCACTGCGGGGCGCCCGTTCCACATCGTGCGGCTCCCGGTCGACCCGTGGGACACCCGGCCCGCACCTCGGGACACCCGGCCCGCACCTCGGGACACCCAGCCCGCACCTCGGGACACCCGGCCCGCACCTCGGGACACCCGGCCCGCACCTCGGGACACCCGGCCCGCACCTCGGGACACCCGGCCGCCACTGACCGGCACTCTGCCGCCACCGTCCGGCATGCCGGTTCCAGAAATTCTGGCCGCGAAGATTCCGAAAATTCCAGCCGGTGGCATACGCGGTGCGGCGAAGCGGTGCTCGCGGCGCATCAGAAACGTCCAAAGTCCCGAGCATCTGCGCGAACAGCGCCGGAGATCCTTCCGGTTAGCTGCGCTCACCGTCAGGGGGCATGGACAGGCGAACGCTATCCTTGAGAGGTGAGAAATCGCGGCTCGTGTTCCCTGTCATCCACCCTGTCATCCTGAGCCTGCCGCAGCCGCGTCGGGTGGATGGGTGGGCCCCCAGCTACAGGCGGGGAGGGAGGTGGCTTCGAACGTCTTGTGTCCCTGTGTGCAGCTCCCCCCCTTCCCTTCCCGCCTGTAGTTAGGGGGTCCTTCGCCGTCCTTCGCCGCTCCACCCACCCAACCACCCACGCGCTGCGGCAGGCTCAGGATGACAGGTTGGATGACAGGTATGGGTGAAGCGCCATCGTGGGGAAGCCCTATCATCCTTTGCTGATGGACAACGCGGCCAAACAGGTTTTCGAAGGCCAGCACGTACTCGTCCTCGAGCGAGATGGCTGGCAGTTCGTCGAACGGAAGAGGGGGAAGTCGGCGGTTGTGATCCTTGCGGTGACCGCGGATGATCACGTCATCCTCGTGGAGCAGTTTCGCCGTCCGGTCAATGCCCGGGTCATCGAGTTTCCGGCGGGGCTGGTTGGCGATGAAGATGGTCACGATGACTCTGACGAGACAGCAAGGCGCGAGCTGCTGGAAGAGACCGGGTATGCGTGCGCAAAGGTGGAGCGTCTAACGAATGGTCCGACATCAGCCGGGATCACTTCGGAGACGGTGGCGTTCTACCGTGCGACAGGGCTGGAGCAGCGCGGCGCAGGCGGCGGCATTGGCAACGAGGACATCACGGTCCATCGCATCCCGCACGGCGACATCCTCGGCTGGCTGGAACGAAAGAGCGGCGAGGGCGTCCTCATCGACGTGAAAGTGTGGGCTGGTCTGTGGTGGTTATCGCGCTGAAGACCGCAGCCGTTCGAGGATCTTCTCGTGTACTCCGCCGAACGCGCCGGATGACATGACCAGGATGACGTCGCCTGGCTGCGCATCGCGCGCGACGACGTTGGCGATCTCGTCGATGTCGTCGATCTGCTCCGCACGAATGCCGCCGGCGATCAGATGCTCGACGATCACTGGTACCGACATCATCTTGTCGAGGCCGTAGCGAGTCTCGTAGCGGCCCCGGTGGAAGATCGGCCCGATGATGACGCGGTCAGCCTGACGAAATGCGTCGATATAGCTGCTCTCGAACTCTTTCCGGCTCGATGTGATCGAGCGCGGCTCGAAGAGAGCCCAGATTCGCCGGCCTGGATAATGCCGCTTCGCGCCGGCGAGTGTGGTCTCGATGGCTGTGGGATGGTGGGCGAAGTCGTCGATGACCGTGACGCCCAGCTCGATGCCTCGCACTTCCATGCGCCGCTTGATCCCCTGGAACGTCTCCAGGCCGCGCTGAATCTCCTCGGCGGAGAGACCACGCATCCGGGCGATGGCAATATCGGCGAGCGCGTTGACGACGTTGTGCTGTCCTGACAGCGGCGTGTGGAAGCGGAACCATTCGCTCCCCTTCCACCACGCCGTGAACGTGCTTCCGTCGGGGGTGAGCTCCGCGTCGGTGGCGACGATGTCGCATCCAGGCGACGTGCCGAAGGTGAGCCATTGAGCACGCGCCTCCCCACGAAGCGACATGACATTGGCATCGTCGCCGTTCGCGACGATCAGGTCGTTCGGGGCGACCTGCTGTACGCCCTTCCGGAACGCGTCGATGATGGCCTCGAGGTTCGCGTAGATGTCGGCGTGATCGAACTCGATGTTGTTGACCAGGAGCGTGTTCGCGCCGTAGTGCAGAAACTTGGGGCCCTTATCGAAGAACGACGTGTTGTACTCATCTCCTTCGATGACGAGCTCCGGACCGTTTCCGAGCTTGAAGTTCTGATTGAAGTTCAGGGGGATGCCGCCAACGACCATGCTGGGATCGCGGCCGGCAGACTGGAGCAGCCATGCCATCAGCGAGGTTGTGGTGGTCTTGCCGTGTGTGCCGGTGACGACGATGGAGTGCTTTCCTTTGATGAAGAGGTGGTGGATCGCCTCGGGCATCGACGTATACGGCAGGTCGAGCTCCAGCGTGGCGGCTGCCTCGGCGTTAGTCGACGCGGCAGCGTTGCCGATCACGACCAGGTCGGGATGGAACGTGACGAGGTGGTCTTTCGTATACCCCTCGAGCACCGCGATACCGAGGCGCTCCAGATAGGTGGACATCGGGGGATAAACGTGCTCATCGGAGCCGGCGACTTCGTAGCCGCGCTCCTGCAGCATGCCAGCGAGCGAAGCCATAGCCGTCCCGCCGATGCCGACGAGATAGACTCTTTTCACTGGCGGTAGTTCTTTGAGGTGAGCCATAAACCGCGCGAGCTGACCGAAGCGTGCTCCGCGGCGCCGATTGTAGAATGACGGCCCCCCGCTCAGGGAATCGTCATCAGCGGTGGGATGTTCGAACCCGGCGGCTCACAAGAAAATTTTCACGTCGTCCAACACAGGGAGGATTTGTCCATGTTGTCGAAGCGAATTCTTATCGTCATGATTGCCGTCCTTGTCGCACTGACCGGCGCGATTTCGTACGCCGCCGATCAACAGCCGGCCAAGGCGAAGAAGAGCACCACGGAGCCCGCAGCGAAGAAGACCGAGGCCGCGGCAAAAGATGAGAAGGCGCCACGCCTCACCATCATCGAGCCGGTCAAGGACTACGGTACGATCCCCAAGGGCGAGAAGCTCGACTGGGCATTCGTCGTCAAGAACACAGGGGATGCCGACCTGCAGATCATCGCGGCCAAGCCTGGCTGCGGATGCACGGTGGCGGACTTCGATAAGGTCATCAAACCCGGCCAGACCGGCAAGGTGACCGCGCACGTCGACACGGCCGCGTTCGCCGGTCCGATCGCGAAGACCGTTACCCTGGAGACGAACGACCCCACCACGCCGACCTCGCAGCTCACGATCCACGCAGTCGTGAAGCCGTATGTGGAGGCCTTCCCGGCTGGCTTCGTCCGCTTCAACCTTCTGCAGGGTGAAACTGATTCGCAGACCGTGACGCTCTACTCCGAAGAGGACGAGCCATTCCAGATCACTAGTGTCGAGACGCCCGGCCCCTGGGTGAAGGTGACCTACGACAAGATTGCAATCGAAAACGACAAGGCGCCGAACGTCGGCCGCGCCGGTCAGGATCAGTACAAGGTCAAGATCACTGCCGGCGGACCGGACGCCAAGATCGGCACGCTCGCCGACAAGGTTCACATCGTTACGAACTCGAAGCACCAGCCGGACTATTACATCAGCATCGCCGGCGTGATTCGTCCCACCTTCCGCACCGAGCCCACCGCGGTGAACTTCGGCGAAGTTACGCCGGCCGACGTGGCCGCGACCCGCATGGTGATGTTGCACTCGTTCAACCTGAAGGCGCCCGAGGAGTTCGTCGTCTCAAAGGCTGAGTCGAGCACGCCGTTGGTGACGACCAGCGTGAAGCCCGGTGCAAACAAAGGCGACTACGAGGTTACGCTGCAGATCTCCAAGAATGCCAAGCCAGGCGACGTCGACGGCGCTGTGAAGATCTACACGAATGACAAGATCAATCCGGTCGTGACGGTGCCGATGAAGGCGACGATCAAGGCCCCGACGCCCGCCGCATCCGCATCATCGAAGTAAGCCCTAGGAAATCGAAATCGATCCAAAGGCCGCCCGCTCGGGCGGCCTTTTTAGTTGACGATCGAGACGCCAACGCCATCGCCGGTGGCCAGGACGATCGTCATCAGTCGAGGGTCCGTGGAGATGCGTTTGTTGAATGCACGCAGCGCGTCGGTCGAAGGGTCGTGAACCTCTTCGGCGACCTTGCCGCCCCACAGGAGGTTGTCGCAGACGATCATTGCTCCCGGCATCAACTTCGGGAGGAGCTGGTCGAGGTATTGCTCGTACTCGGTCTTCACGCAGTCGATGAAGACGAAGTCGAATGGGCCGCCGAGCGAGGGCAGGACTTCGAGCGCGGCACCCTGATGGAACCTGACCTCACAGCCGAGGTGCGCCTCGCCGACGAAGCGCCTGGCCGTGGAGAGGATGTCGCGATCGAGCTCGATGGTCTCGATCACTGCGTCTGCCGGGCACTCCCGCCCGAGGACGATCACGGAGTAGCCGATGTTGGTACCGACCTCGATGAGGTGTCTTGGCTGCTTCGCACGCACCAGAATGCGCATGAGCTGCCCGACCTCGGCGTCGGCGATCGGATGTCCATGCTTCGCCGCAAACTCCTCCATCTCCGCCAGTAGCGGATCGCGCGAGGGAAGGAGTGTGTCGAGGTATTCGGCCTGAACGCGTTTGATGACCTGGTCGATACGGGATTTCATGAGAGGAGCTTAGTACAGCATCCCGGGTACGGCTCCAATCATCACAATTGGGGCTTGAACACATCAGCCGCCTTCTCCTTCAACTTATCCAGCCATCCGCGGCGGAACCATTTGGGGAGGGTGACCTCTTCGCACTTGGCCAGATCCTGGTGGAACATCGTCTCCATTTGAGCACCGATGTCGTCGCTGTAGATGTTGACGTTGACCTCGTCGTTCAGGCGGAAGCTTCGGTCGTCGAAGTTCGACGAGCCGATCGTTGTCCAGACGCCGTCGACGACCATCGTTTTGGCGTGCATCATCGTCGGCTGGTACTCGAAGATGCGAATGCCGCGGCGTAGCAGAAGCTCGTAATGCCAGCGGCTGGCCTGGCGGGCGATCGGGACGTCGGCGAATTTTCCCGGCACGATCACGCGCACGTCGACGCCGCGGCGTATGGCTCCCTGCAACGCGCTGCGGGTGTCGGCGTCGGGGAGGAAGTAGGCGTTGCTGATGTAGATCGATTTCACCGCGCTGACGATGGAGATGATGTAGAGCAGCTTCACCGTCGAGCTTCCCTCGGTGGGCGACGATTTCAGCACCTGCGCCAGATGCGTTCCCGCCTGTGGATTGGCTGGGAAGTACTCGAGCCCTGTCAGCAATTCGCCCCGGCTTTTGACCCAGTTGTCCATGAAGGCGGACTGCATCTGTGTGACGGCCGGCCCCTCCACGCGCGCCACGGTATCGCGCCAGTGGTCCTTGGAATCCGCATCGCCCAGCCAGTCGTCGGCGATCCCGACGCCGCCGGAGAAGCCGATCCGCCCGTCGACGATCAGCAGTTTCCGGTGCGTGCGATGGTTGAAGCGGGAGATGGTGTACCACCGCAGGGGGTGGTACCACTCCACGTCGATGCCGTTGCGGTTGAGAAAATCGATCAGCGCCTGCGAGGTCTTGGCGGAGCCGACCGCGTCGAGGATCACTTTGACCGCCACTCCCGCCCGAGCCCGCTCGGTCAGTGCCTCGGCGAATCTGCGGCCGATCTCGCCGTCCCAATAGATATAAAACTCGAGATTGATCGTCCGCTTCGCGTCGCGGATAGCGGACAGCATCGACGGGAAGAACTGAACGCCATTCCTCAGAATCGTGATCAGGTTCCCCTCGGACATCGGCGTGCCGGTGAGTGCGTGCATCGTCTGCAGGAAGGCGAAGTCGCGCACGCCGAACTGGTGCTTCATGTGGTAGCGCATCGGCAGCCGGCGCCTGATCATCGGCAGATGCGGCCGGTGTGGATAGCGGGGCGACTTCTTCTTGCGGAACCACATCAGCGCTTCGAAGCGATCCAGATGATTGCGGCAATGAGAACGGAGGCAACGGCAAACGAGAAGCCCACGATGACCGCGAAGATCGCCAAGGCCGCGATGGCGATGGAGCCGAAGGAGCGGGGAGGGCGTGTGCGGTCCCTGTGCAGGATGAGGGCGTTGAGGTTGATGATGTTCTCTTCGAACAGCCAGTCGAAGATCGTGCCTGCAATCGGCACCGATCCTAGTGCCACGTCAAGAAGGATGTAGGCGACCATGCGCAGGATGCGAAGCAGCGGCACGCGATGGCGCAGCGCGCCGACGATGATCCACCCCGAAAGCAGCGCGCCGACGATCTCGCCAAGTCCCGGAATGAGGCTCAGTCCCGCATCCAGCCCAACCCTCTTCTTCGTCCCAGGGATTTTTACAGCCTCATCCATCAGGTAGGCGAACTTGCGCAGCGCCACCAGATCGGAGGGAAGCTTCTCGTCAGGCTCGAGGACTTCGGGGATGAAAACGGAAGGCATGCTCATGCGTAATGCAACGTATGGCCCAGGGCGATGTGGGTTGCCAGGTCTCTGGCTACGAGGTCTCGCGGTGTTGAATCCTTGCAGTCGCCCGCGAGACGGCGAGAGTCCGTGTCACTGCGGATGCCGGCGGGCTCGTCGTCTGTTGAAAACATAGTGGACATTTTCAAACGCGGAGCCTATGTTGTCCATCGTAGGCCCCTGTCCGCCGTGAAGCTCCAAGTTCCACTTGGAGTACGCTTCAAGCATAGCGGCGGACGGGGGTCACTTTCGCTTCGGCTTCACCAACGCAGGATCGATTCGAGAATCCCGAGATATGAATTTCCAGTGCCGATAGGGGTGCTTGAACCGGTCGGATGGGTGTTCTGTGCCCGTGCTCTCGCCGATATTGAAGTGCGGATAGATCTTTCGTATCCGGCGGCTGATGTGAGCAAATAGCCGGTCTTTCGCAACTGTCCTCGCACCCCGCCGCAGACTGCCGTCAGGTATTTGCCGGTGCCAGTTGTTGAGGCGAAACTGCATTGACCCCAGGAGTACGTCGAGGCACTGCAGGACGATGTGCTTACGAGAATCCACTTCGGCGATCTGGTCCAGGGGCACCAGTATTCGCGACTTCCTGAAATCGGGCGATCTTTCCAGGCCCGCCAAGTATCCCTTGAACTGAGCGTTCTTCTCTCTGGTATCAGGGAGCTGGTCCAGGTAGATCCGAAGCTTGATCGGCGGCCCGTTGGGATTGGCGTGAGCTAACCCAAACGCATGTTTCAGAAACTGAAAATAGAGCAAGTGATACTGGTGCGAACGATGATACTCATCGAGCGACTGGGCAACGTGCCGGTTCTGGGTGAACATCACACGTGCCTTGATTCGAGACTCGCAAATCAGGTCGAAGAAGGCGTCCATCAGTGAGACATAGCGATCGAGGTAACCGCTGCTCACTTTCTGCCATTTGATCTCGCGCGTCAGGCCCGCGGCGGTTGCAACACTCCGAAGGCGCGAGGTCACAGACTCCAGGTCGCTGGATCGAAGCAACACTCCACCGTAGAAGTTACCGAAGAACGCGCCATCCTTAACGCTCTCGTCGGTGTAGATGATGTATTCGCGGGGCAACCGATGATCTCCTTGTGCTTAGCGTGCTCGGTTACGCGGTGTTGGTCCCCAAGCTACCGCCGCGAGACCTCGTAAACCCCGAGACCCAAGCACCTCAGCCCCACCCTCACTCCCTCGGAAAACTCGGTGAATACAGCACAGCGTTCATGAACAACGGCAGGGTACCGCGCCAGAAGAGGCGGAAGTGCGGTTCGTCGGCGAAGGTGATGACCTGTCCTTTCCCGTACGGCTCGCTCACGAGATAGATGGAGCCTTTGAGCCGGTCGATGGACTCGGCCCAGGCGATGCCGGCGACGAGAGGTTTGTCTTTGTCGATGGTCACGATGTTGTCGATGGTGTGGCTCACTGGCAGAAAGGCGTGTGAGCCTTCGATCAGCACGTTCGGGCTGTGAGGGACGCCGAATGTCAGGTACGAGTGATCGTTCATCGTGGTCCGGAAGGTTGCGCCAGGCACGCGGTAGTCGTTGTACATCTCCGGTGTCGCCGGCGTTTTGTCTTTGTCTTTGTCTTTGTCGTCGTCCTTCTTCTTCGGCGCCTCCCACGGCTTCAGCTTCGAGATTTCTACATCTTTATCGCGGAGGAACGTGCCGGCGCCTTTTACGACCACGAGCGTGCCGCCGTTGTTGAGCCAGGTCTTGAGTTTCTCGGCGTTCTTGCCGAACCGGTCGCCGTAGTCGCCGTCGGGGAGGACGATCACCCCGAACCGGGAGAGATCGATATTGCGCAGCGACTCCACCGAGAGGTTCGAATGTGGCGTGGGGGTATCGACGTCGAACGTGTGCCAGAGCATCCCGTAGGAGGTCGCATTGACGCGCGGGCCGCCGACCAGCGCGATGTGCGGGTCTTTGACGTAGTGAATCTTCGACGACCCGAAGCTCGTCGCCCCGGTCCAGCCGGAGTCGATCGGCATCACCGAGACCGCCGAGTCGCGCGCGACCCGTTCCAATGCAGCGTCAATATCCGGTTTGTTATTGCCCTTGAGGACGATGATCGAGCCGCGGCCGAACTTGCGGTCGTTCACGCTGACGACGTCATCCGCCACGTTGAAGTGAATGCCGTCGTGCAGCATCCGGCCGGCCGCGCGATAAACGTTCGGATCGCCTCCGTCGATGATGTAGCCGTAGTGTGCCGCGCGGAAGGCCGGCTGCGCCTCGGCCGCATACGGCCGCAATTCGCCCGTGAACGGCGTCGCCGTCACGTAGGTCTCCACGTTCATCGCCAGCGGGAGCGACCACGACGTCAGGTCGTAGAACTCGTCCGGCTCGTCGGAGTGGGTCCGCTTCTGCTGCTCTTCGACGTAGCCCTTGGTGAAGACCGGAGAGCGTTCGAGCAGCGTCTGTGCGAGCCCGCCGAGGGGCTGGCGGGTGCTGATCACGACCGTGCCGGCGGGAAAGAGATGCGTGTCGGTGGTCTCGTTGTCGATGCGTGTGGCCTTCAACGTCACCGGCGCGGCGAGTTGGGACATGAGGATCTGCTGGCGTTGCAGCATCTCGACGAGCGGCCTGAAATTTGGTGCGTCCGGCAGCAGCAGGTAGGTGTTCTGTCCTGACGCCACCTGCTTCCGCATCATCTCGTAGGTGTATTGCAGGAGCCCTTCGCGGTTCTCCGAGGCTGTGTGCAGTGTCGCCATCGCTGTGGTGTAGTGCCGGGCGACGCGGTCGGCGAGCGTGTAGACCGTGCCGTCGTCGCGCGTGATGGCCGAGCCTCCGCGGCCGCTGCCTCCAACCTCGTAGGTCATCCCGATGGCGCCATGCAGCGAAGGCCATGAGTCGCCGTAGCCTGGGTAGAAGAGGTCGAACTCCTCACCCGTGAAGAAGGTCCATCCCTTTTTCGTGAACGCTTCCGCGTCTGCGCGGCCGAACTTCTCCAGCCACGTATCGACGTCCTTCGGGAGGTTGGCATTGACCGGCCGCGCGTCGGGCGGGAAAAAGTACGACGACTGGTAGCCCATCTCGTGAAAGTCGACGAAGACCTGCGGGTTCCACTTGCGGTACTCCGTGACCCGGGCGCGCGTCTCGCGCTGCGACGTCCAGGCCCAGTCGCGGTTCATGTCGATGAGGTAGTGGTTGAACCGGCCGCCCGGCCATGGCTCGTTGTGCTCGAAGCCCTCCGGATTCGGATCAGGCTCCTCGCCTCGCGTGCGAATGAACCACTGCACGTAGCGCTCGCGTCCGTCGGGGTTCAGGAGCGGATCGATGATGACGACCAGATTCTCCAGCAGCGATGCCGATTGCGGATCGTTGAGAAGAGAACTGGCCACTTCCATCGACGCTTCCGCGGAGGACGACTCATTGCCGTGGACGCCGAAGGCAAGCCAGGCGATGGCGGGCGTCGAGTGCGCAATCTCGTTCGCCCGCGGCTGCATGGTGGCGCTCGGGTCGGTGAGCGCGGCCACGTTTGCACGGATCGTGTCGAGCGCGGCGCGGTTCTTCGGCGAGGTGATGACCGCGACCATCAGCGGGCGATGCTCGTACGTTTCGCCGAACTGCTCCAACGTGATCAGATTCGACCGCGTGGCAAGCAGGTGGAAGTAGTCGACGATGCGCGCGTGCGGCGTGAAGCGCTCGCCGAGCGTGTAGCCCAGGAATTCGTCAGGTGTCGGAACCGCGTTCTGGGCCTGTGACGCCGCGGCGAATAGAAGAACAAACAGACAGAGAGAGAGTCGTCTCATCATGATCTTTCAAGTCGTATCGATTGTCGGAGCCGTTCTGATTCTGGCCGCATTCGCCGCGCAGCAACTCCAGCGGCTCGAAGCGGAAACGAAAACCTATCAGATCCTGAATCTGATCGGCGGATTCTGTTTGGCCGTGGCAGCCGTCGCCGCCCGCCAGTACGGCTTCATCATGCTGGAGGGAAGCTGGACTGTGGTGAGCGCGTGGGGCGTGTGGCGGGTGATGGTCAAGAAAGAGGTGGGGGATTGAGGAACTCCCCAAGCGGCAGATTGACGCCGCAGCTTTGGGTCGCTACTCGGTGATGCTGATCGATGTCGTGGGAGTGGCCGCGTTGGAGAGGTTGGAGACGAAGGAGAAGCTTGGTTGGTCCACCGTAACGACGGTGTAGACGAAACGCTCGCCAGTCGGCGGACAGTCGAACGTCTTTGCTTCGAAGCCGCTGACCTGCACGATCGTATCCGCCGGAATGGTCACTGTCTTGCTCGTGACCAGGTGATCGTCGCAGTGTTGCCGAATCTCGATGAGCGCGGCCGCGGCGACGTTTCCGGCGTTGTAGATCGTGACGTTCAGCCGGCTGGGGGTCTGTATTTCGACCGGGTTGTTACTGGAGGGCCCGAGAGATGTCGCCAAGTGTACCTGCTGCTGTCCTGCCGGCGCCAAGGATCGAAACACCGGGAGGCGTGCCTTCCCGAACCGAAACCGAGAGGTCGAGGGCGATGGCAAATTGATCCCTACCGAGCCGATGTAGAGAGCGTCTTCCGTGAGAGTGTCTGCAGGCGCATCAAGATGAAGAACCCATAGGGGAGCACCGGTATTCGCACTCCACGTGGATTTGTCAACGAGCAACGACCGGCTGCTGCGGGCCGGAATGACCAGAACGTCGCCAGACGGATCGGGCCGGCCGCCGCCATTGGAGATGTGAAGCAGCGTAACGTGGCTGACCACCGCACCAGCGTTATAAAAAAACGCATCGCTTGACCATACAAGCATGAAGTTCTGATCGACCTGCGGGCCGATCGCGGAACCCTGAACGACGTACACGTCCTCGGCCATCAGGTGGCCGGCCGATGCCAGCGTGCAAGCAAACAATAGTATTGTAAGTCCCCGCATGTTACTCCTCCTATGGGGTTGTGCGTCCGACGTAGACATCGCCAATCTTAGCCAGATCTCTGGCAATGCGGATAAAGCTACTGACCAACTTGTCGCCGTCAGGATAGGTCCAGATCCAGGCGTCTTCGTAGTCGCCGACAAAATTGCCATCTACCGTGTTGCCATTGCTGTACGTCGGATCGGCTGCGCAGTCCGTAACTCCTGGTGAACATTGCCAGCTAACCCGCACATCGTTGACGCCGGTCACGCTCGTACCGTCGGCGTGAAATTTTGTGACATATTCGTAATACAAAATATTGCTTGAATCGTCACGACGCGAATAGAACGACGCGACGACATCTCCATAGCGGTCATAGTCAAAACCTGGTTGGAACTGATCGCGCGTCTTATCCTGCGCCTCCGGAACCGTCTGCCAGCCGTACGTGTTGCATTCGGAAGTGCACGGGTAGAATGAGTAGAAGATGTCGATTCCTTGGGTCTGCGAATTGACACCATGCCACATGACCATCAGCCGATTTGCGATCCAGTTGTATCGCGCCATGGGTACTGTCGGCGCGCGCAGACCACCCGCTACAAAAGTTACCAGACCGCCACTGCTGACGATGGAATGCGCGCCAAAAGCTAACGCCGGGCTGGTACCGATGGATTGTGCAACTCGGATGTCTCCAAACCGGAAATTGACCCAGACGATATATACGGTTCCCGTGTTTGAATCGACGGCGAGGGCTGAGTCATTTACGTTATCCCAAGTAACCACAACCGGCTGCTCGAACGTCGCACCGCCATCCTTACTTCGGGATACCCACAGCTGGCTGTTTGCACCCTGACCTGATCGTGTATCACGAACGGTCCATGAGACGTACACGTAACCTAAGGTTCCCGAATGATAGGAGACTGCGATCGACGGTTTGTCCGTGATCAGCCCGCCACCGTTTTGCCATGCTACACCGCTCGGTGCCGACCACGCCTGACCGCCGTCGTCGGAATGCCACAGTCCAATGGCGCTGGGTAGATAGAATGTCCCGGTATCACCCGTCGCGCTGAACAGCATTCCGCTGCAATACACGCGTTTTGGCCAGACGCCACTGCCGTAAACATTCGCTGCCAAGAGCGGGTCTCCGGTGTTGTTGTACTCCGGATTGCCGTTTACATCGGCCGGTATTGGGAGTTCTGTGTGCTTGAAGTTAGCCGGTGGAACGGATGATGAGCTATGCGCGAAGATGTTTGCTGTAAAGGTGTGCGGCTCATATGTCATTGCCGCCGTGATCGTGTTCGTGTATGTAACCTGATTGACCGTCCGATCGAGCGCTATAACGGTCGGCTCGGCGTCCTGATTGTCGGTCAACACCCAGCCGTCTGTAACGTTGGCTGGCGTCTCACCGGTCAGGAGCGGCGCTGGAATAAATAGTCGCGACTGACCAGCGGCGCGCACGACAGCTCCGTCATCTGCCGCGGTGCTCAGGGGCGGCGTGGCTGCCGCTGCTGGCTTGACGAGTAGGCGTTTGAGTGCGTAGTAAAGAGGACTGCTTAAATGTGCGTTCTCGATGCGGGCTAGCGTCAATGGGCCCTCCGTATCTGGAACTGCGACAACGTGAGGAAGCAGCGTCTGTGGATGATCCGGTAAAGAGATAGGCGGGATGTGGCCAGGCGCAAGGGCCGGGGGGATTGTGGCGAACACAGAAACAGCGATGCTAAAGACCAAGAAAGCAAATGAGATATGTTTCAAGAGGAAGCTCCTTCTTGAGAACAAAGGTGAGCTAGTCGGTACTTTTGTTCGTCTGGGACGCGCTAGCTAGACGTTCGAGTCTTCACGTGACTGACGCTTGTCGTTTCGATGTACTGAACCAGAACGACGCATGAAATATGTCAGTTATTTTACGCGGTGATCACAAATCTACCGAGGTCGTCAGTGCGAAGAGAACAAGAGACCACGCGTTACTCGACAGCGACCTCTTCCTCAACCGCCGCGTTCGACCGCGCGTGGATTCCAAGCCGTTTCATCATCTCGTTCAGTGTCGACGGCTTGAGTTGGAGGAGCTCGGCCGCGCGTTTCTGGACGCCGTTGGCCATTTCCAGTGATTGCAGAATCATGCCGCGTTCGTAGCGCGAGACGGCGTCCTTGAGCGACAGGCCGTCGGAAGGGACGATCATGGCCGGCTGGTCGGTCTGAACGGGGAAGCGAAGGTAGTCGGGCAGGAGCTCGACGCCGATGCGGTCGCCGGTACACAGGACCACAGCGCGCTCGATGGTGTTCTCCAGTTCGCGGACGTTGCCGGGCCAGGGGTGATCGAGCAGAATACGCATGGCGTCCGGCGTCACTTCGCGGACCTTCCGCTTGTTCTCCTCGGCGTACTTATCGAGGAAGTGCGCGACCAGGAGCGGGATGTCTTCGCGTCGCCGTCGCAGCGGCGGAAGCGGGAAGGTGATGACGTTGAGCCGGTAGTAAAGATCTTCGCGGAAGCGGTTCTCCGCCATGAGCTTCGTCAGGTCGGCATTCGTTGCGGCGATGATACGGACGTCGACCTTGATCGTCTCGACCGAGCCGAGGCGCATGAACTCCTTCTCCTGGATCACGCGCAGAAGCTTGGCCTGGGTCTCGAGATTGATGTTGCCGATCTCGTCGAGAAAGATCGAGCCGCCGTCGGCCACTTCGAAGAGTCCGCGCTTCGTGGCGATCGCACCGGTGAAGGAGCCCTTCATGTGCCCGAAGAGCGACGACTCCAGGAGCTCCGGCGGCAGCGAGCCTGAATTGACCGTGACGAAGGCGTTGCGCGCGCGCGGGCTGGCATGATGGATGGCTTTGGCCACCAACTCCTTGCCGGTGCCGGACTCGCCGGCTACGAGGATGTTCGAGCGTGACGGCGCGGCAAGGCGGATCAGCTCGTACACCTTCTTCATCGGCTCCGACTTGCCGATGATGTTTGCGTAGGCGTACTTCTCCGACAGCTCTTCCTTGAGGCGCTCGTTCTCCCGCGAGAGGCGCCGCTGCTCCAGCGCCTTGTTGACCGTGAGGATGACTTCCTCGTTCTTGAACGGTTTCGGGATGTAGTGAAACGCGCCATGCTTCATGGCATCGATCGCACCGTCGATCGACGAGAAGGCGGTGATGATGATGACCGGGAGCGACGGCGTCGAGATGCGGATGGCGCGTAGGGTGTCGATGCCGCTGATCCCCGGGAGCATGATGTCGAGGATGATCAGGTCGATGTTGTCATCCACATCGAGGACGGAGAGCGCTTCCTCGCCGCTGGAGGCCATCGCTACCTCGAAGCCCTCCCGGCGCAGGACGGCGTCGAGCACATCGCGAAGGACTTCTTCGTCGTCTACGATCAGGATGCGCATAAGCAGTCGATCAGTGGATCAGTGGACATGTGGATCAGGATGATCAGGATGATCAGGATCAGAGACTCCTCCGGCCAGAACGCGCTTCCTTGTTTCCGATCGACCGTTCGACTGATCGACTGATCCACTCATCTTTCTGGGCAACGTCAGGGTGAACTCGGCTCCGTGGCCGGGGGCGCTCTCGACTGTCACATCGCCGTCCGAGGCGTTCAGGATTCGCCGTGTAATGGCCAGGCCAAGGCCTGTCCCTCCCTGGCCGCGCTTCGTGGTGACGAGGGGCTCGAAGATTTTGCCGATCATGTCTGCTGCGATCCCTTTGCCGTCGTCCTTGATGCGGATCGAAAGCCTGGTTCCATTCTCTTCTGCCGAAATCCAGATGTTTCCACCCTCGCCAACCGCATCGCGGGCATTGAGCAGGATATTGGTCAGAACCTGTTGCAGGTCATGGAAGTTCCCCTGCACGTCGGTGGCCGGTATCGGCGCGACGTGAACCTGGATGTTCTTCGGCTTGAAAAGATCTTCGTGCAACGTCACTGTTGCGGTGATCAGGGCTGGAATGTTGACGATCTCGCGGGAACGGGGTCGGTTGGCGATGAGGTCGAGCAGGTTATTCACGAGGTGGGAGGCGCGGAACGACTGCGCTTCCATTTTCTTGAGCAGACGGTAGCGCGGGTCGTCGGGCTGTGTGTCAGCGAGCAGCAACTGCGCGTACGACGAGATGCCGGTCAGCGGCGTGTTGACCTCGTGAGCGACGCCGGCGGCGAGAAGCCCCAGCGACGCAAGACGCTCCTTGTCCTGCAGCTCGCGCTCGAGGCGCACGCGCTCGGTGATGTCGCCGATGACGAGCACGCGCGCACCATCCGGCTCCTCGGCGTTGAGAGGGCTGGCGGTGATCGTGACTTCCTTTTCTTCGCCGTTCCGGTTGACGAAGGCCGTGGTAATCGAGCGCGCCTTCGTGCGCCGCATCTCGTCGTACGGGGGAAAGAGTGTGGCGATGGGCTCGTCGATGACTTCGGCCGGCTCTTCGCCCTGGCCAACGCCGCCGAGAAGATCCCAGAACGCGTGATTGGCCGTCAGCACCGTCCCGTCCGAGGAGATCACGGTGATGGCCGACGATGACGACTCGATGATGTTCTCGTTGTATTCCTTGAGAGCACGGATCTCCTCGAGCTGGCGGCGCAACCGTCCATAGAGCCGTGAGTTCTCGATGGCCAGCGCTACCGGCGCGCAGAGCGATTCCACGAGGTGGAGGTCGTCGCGCGAGAGCGGTTCCTCATTGCGCTTCGTGCCGAGCAGCAAAAGGCCCTGCAGCTCTCCCCGGTTTCGCAGAGGGAAGAGGTAGCGGTAACCGGCACGCAGCAACTGCCACGGCAGATCGCTCCCCTCCGGAAGGCGTGGCTCGGTGAGCAAGAGCGGCCCCTCGGACGGCATGGCGCCGAAGTCGACGATCGATGAGCGGCGCGGAATGTTTGCCTCGGCGTCATAGATCACTAGCGACGGACCCTCGCGGCTGAAGAGGTTCATTCGCTGCAGGCCCAGCGCGTCGCGAAGCCGCTCGCGCATCATCGAGATCAGCTCGTGGATATCGTGGAATGTCGCCAGCTCCTGCGCGAACTCGGTCATCGCGCGCCGGTGCTTATAGCTGTCGCGATAGACCAGCATCTCGATGACCGACTCGAGCCGCCCTTTCACCGGGATCAGTACGCCGGCGATCAGAAGGCCCGAAGTAAAGGCCAGGAAGTTCCGCTCGAGCGCGGAGCGCTCTTCGATGACGTACGAAAGGATCAGGTTGATGGTCGAGAAGGCCACCATGCCGAAGATGAACGTCACCGAGTACGCCAGGATCTCTTTGATGACGACTTCGACGTCCCACAGCTTGTACTTGAGAATCGAGACCGCGAAGGCGAGCGGGATCAGCGCCAGCGGAAGGATGGAGATCGTCGAATAGATGGGCTTCACCGACCCGATGACGAGGTACGGAACGAGGTAGACCAGCAGAAACGGCACGAAGCCGAGCGCCATGCCGAGGTAGATCCACTTGATCTGTTTCTTACCCACCGCCGCGGCAGTGCGGTACGTGTACGCCAACGCCACGATGGCCAGCGTGAAGTAGATGGCGAAGTGGACCAGCTCCCAATGCTGGATGAGCAGGAGCGAGCGATAGGGCGAGGCGATGGCCAGGCGGTTGCCGAGAACGAGCAGGTCGAGGTCCCATGCCGCCAGGAGCGCCGGCGGAATGTACATCGCCGCGATGAGCCGCCGGTATCGAACGATGGGACGCGGGAAGACCAGAAAGAAGTTCAGCGTCAGCGGAGGGAGGAGGATCGTAGCCAGCTCTTCGACGAGTTGGAGGATCTTGTAAGTGGGGTCGATGTCCCCGGCCGGCGTGTAGACGTAGACGATGAACGACAGCAGGGTGACGAAGAAGAAAAGCATCGACTCCGTCCGACCGCCCCGGAAGAGCGTGAAGAGGCCGATGGCGAGGTAGAGGAATCCGATGAATGTGAGGATGAGGTAGGCGTAATCGATCTTCAGCTCGGGGACGAGGTAGGTCAGCTTTAGAGTCTGGACAACCGGGGTTCCTGCGGTCATCCCCACTCGCTGGACGAAGAGAGGCACCTTTTGACCGATGCGCCGGAGGGTCTTCTGAAGCCCACCTCCGATCTCGCTCGACGGCGTTTCGCCGATCAGCAGGATCTGGTCGCCGGCGCGAAGCCCGCTCGACTCCGCGTTGCTGACGGGATCGACCGTTTTGACGACGACGACACCTCTGTCACGCGTGAAGGTGAAGTCGATGCGCTCGAAGGAGGAGCGCTTGCGCTGAAACGAAGCAAACGCGCCGGCGACAATCGCCACGGTGAGGGCAAGGATCACCAGGTTCGCGAGAATGGACCGACGCATGACTTGTTGAGACTGTCGCGATTCAACAGGAGTGCCGTTGCAGAAATCGATCTAAACCGTTGAACGCAAACGTCCGGCGGATTGAATCGCGAGGAACATCATGAGGCAGATCTTCAATTCGACGAATTTAAGCGGCGGATATTTGGAATGAGGTAGGCCAGTTGTTGGGCCCGCCGCCCTCGGCGACATTCCCTTGCAGCAAGCCCGGCCGCCGAGACGGCGGCCCTACACCGGTGGGCTAGACTCGCTACGTTCATGTGTGGGCTGACAGGATTCGTGGCGGCGGAGGGTTCTCATGAGCTCCTCCCTACCGTCCGCCGTATGTGCGACGCCATCGCCCATCGCGGACCGGACGACTCGGGAGAGTGGATCGATCCTACGTATGGCGTCGCCATCGGTTTCCGGCGGCTGGCCATCATCGATGTCTCACCGGCGGGGCACCAGCCGATGGTGTCGGTCTCCGGACGTTACGTGGCCACGTTCAACGGCGAGATCTACAACTTCGAGGATTTGCGGCGCGAGCTGCGGGAGGCCGGCCTTGCCCCTCCCTTCCGCGGCCATTCCGATACCGAAGTGATGCTGGCCGCGTTCGAGGCATGGGGGGTGGAGGCCTCGGTCAAGCGCTTCAATGGCATGTTCGCCATCGCGCTCTGGGACCGCGAGCGTCGCTGCCTGCAACTGGTTCGCGACCGAATGGGCGTCAAGCCGCTCTACTATGGTCAAGCCGGCCGCACCTTTCTGTACGGATCGGAACTGAAAGCCCTGCGGCAGCATCCCGACTTCAACGGAACGGTCGACCGCGGAACGCTCGCTCTCTACCTCCGCTTCCTGTACGTGCCGGCGCCGTACAGCATCTATGAGGGTGTCCGTAAGCTGATGCCGGGAACGATCCTGACGTTCGATCCCGAAACACGGCAGACGCAGACGACGGCCTACTGGTCGGCGCGCGAGGCCGCGCTGCTTGGTAGCGCACAGCGCTTTCGGGGATCGGAAGAGGAAGCGGCGAACGAACTGGAGACGCTGCTCCGCGACGCCGTCCGTATCCGCATGGTGGCCGACGTTCCACTGGGAGTCTTCCTCTCCGGCGGCATCGATTCGTCGATCGTCGCAGCGATGATGCAGGCCCAGAGCCCGGTTCCGGTCCGCACCTTTACTGTCGGCTTTGCCGAGACGTCCTACGACGAGGCGCCGTTCGGCGCAGCCGTTGCCCGCCACCTCGGCACGGACCATACGGAGCTGTATATGACGACGGACGACGTGGTGAACGTCATCCCGAAACTGCCGTCGATCTACGACGAGCCCTTCGCCGACTCTTCGCAAATCCCGACGCACCTCGTGGCCATGCTGGCGCGGCGGCACGTGACCGTCAGCCTCTCCGGCGACGGCGGGGATGAGCTGTTCGGCGGCTACAATCGATACTTCATAGGGCAGCAGCTCTTCCGCCGGCTGTCAAAGGTGCCAGCGGTGTTGCGGCCTATCTTCGGCCGCGCCCTCACGCTGTTCTCGCCGCACCTGTGGGATCGCCTTCTCGCCCTCGGAGGTCCGATTCTTCCGGCAGCGCTCCGTCAGCCACGCCCGGGAGAACGGATTCACAAGGTGGCGCGAATGCTCGCGGCAAACGATCCCGATGCCATGTACTTCGAGTTGGTTTCGCACTGGTCGAACATCGTGACGGGTGGCGCCTCCCACGAAGCGCCGGTGATGGCGCGGGAGGAGTGGCCTGCGCTGGCGGATCCGATCGAGCGGATGATGTATTTCGATCAGGTCTCGTATCTGCCGGACGACATCCTGACGAAGGTCGATCGCGCCAGCATGGCTGTCTCCCTGGAGGCGCGGGAGCCTTTGCTCGACTACCGGCTCGTGGAGTTTGCCTGGTCCTTGCCTCTCTCGATGAAGGTTCGGGCCGGAAGAGGGAAGCAGATCCTTCGAAGGACGCTCGACCGCTACGTTCCGCAATCGCTCATCGAGCGGCCCAAGATGGGGTTCGGAATCCCGCTGGAGACGCTGCTCCGCGGTCGACTGCGCGATTGGGCCGAATCACTCCTCGATCCTTCGACGATGCGTGCCCAGGGGTTCCTTGATGTCGCTCCCATCCGCGCGAAGTGGGAGGACCACCTCGCCGGCAAGGGGGAGTGGAAACACTTCCTGTGGGGCGTGTTGATGTTGCAGGCCTGGCTGCAGGAGGGTTAGCGCAAAGTGAGAGCCGGTTAGTCCGCGATTTCGCTTTCACGAAAAACACATCGTAGAAGGGAGCTGTAACCCGGCCCTTGTGGACCCCATAGGTACAGTCGTTGTAATAATAGTAGACGGTACCGTTTGATTGCACGGTGAAACCATACAGCGAGAGATCTACAGCCGGCGATACCTGTTCGTCAGCGCCAACGGCTACCGTAATCAGGCAACTAAGCAGAGCTGCAAGCAGAAGAAGAGAGCGATGCGGAATGAAGTATTAACGTAGTGCCAGACTAAGCAGGTGTCAATACGCGACAATGGAAACGGCCGGAGCGCGCTCTTGCGAAAGGCCGAGTAAATCTCGGCGCGCATAACCACGCTTCAAGGAGTCACTCTTGACTGTGGTCGATGACCGGCAATAGTCCGCGAGGTACGTAACTTCAGGTGCCTTCCATAAGTGACTGGAGAGCCGTCAACCTAACGCGACAACGCACGCGACACCACCCGAATCGGCCACGCCGCAAAGTACGCCAGGTTTCGCGGGTCGTATCGTAGGCTCTTGAACACGTGCCGTAGAAACTGTCCCGGCTTGCGGCTCTGGAAATAGCAGCCGGCGAGGACGCGGTGAATGTGTCCGTAACTGTGCTTCCGTAGCGATTGCACGGTGGGATCGGGCGATGCGAACGCCTTCTCCAACGCCATCAGCATGCCGTTCTCCATTCGGGGGATGTTGAGATGGATGCCGTTGCCGTGCAGACGGTAGCGCACGAGTATTTCCGGGACGAAGCCCAGGCGGTAGCGGGTTGCGACCCTGTAGCAGAAGTCCCAGTCTTCCGAGGGCTGTAAGCGGGGATCGTAACCGCCGACCTCCTCGGCCACCCGTTTCGGGACGACCGTGCCACTGCCAGGGGCGGAGATGACTTCACGCTCGAGGCGAAGCAGATCAGGCGCTACCCAGCCCTCCATCCCTGTCAATGAAACGAAGAGCGTCTTGCCAGTATTGTCGAACGTCTCGGCGCCACAATGGACCATACCGAGGCCGGGGTCGGCCTCAAAGCGCGCGATGTCTCGTTCGAGTTTCTCCGGCTTCCAGATGTCATCCGAGTCGAGGAAGGCGAGGTATTCGCCACGCGCGGCGGCGATACCGGCGTTCCTTGCCGCGCCTACGCCCTGGTTGTTCTGACGGATGACTCGAATGCGTTCGCCATAGGAGTCGAGGATTTGAGGCGTGTCGTCTGTCGAGCCATCATCGACGACGATGATCTCGATCGCCGGGTATGTCTGAGCCAGCGCGCTGTCGATCGCATCACGCAGAAAGCGGCCGTAGTTGTATGTCGGGATGATGGCGGAGATCGTCTTCACGGCTTTTCCCGCACTTGTCCCATGCTTCGAGCGCCGAGACCGAATGGCACCATCCGCTGCAAGGCGGCGCGCTCCTCGTCGGTGAGCACGCGCGTCAGGATCAGAAGGGCGTAGATCGCGACGGCGGCGCAGGCGACGCTGATGCGGACCATCACCGGCGTCGTCAGGACCGCCGCGAGAGTCATAGGTACCACGAGGACAACCACAGCCAGAGCGTAGTCGCGCCTGTTCTCGGGCCACGGCGCAAATGCGAACCTGGAGGCCCGTCCGGAGAAATACGTAAAACAAAACGCACCGGCCATCGCCCGCAGGCTCCACGCGGCGGCGGCCCCGGCAGCGCCGAAGCGGTGGATCAGAAACACGGAGACGATGAGGTAGGGAACGAGGAGAGCCATGTGGCAGCGGGCGATGATGCCCGTCCTCCCCATCGTGATGAGTATCGCGTACGGTACATAGGCCATGATCTCGCAAGTCACTCCCGCCATCAGAAGATAGAGAGGCAGCGTGCTTTCGCGCCCGAACTGCGGACCAGCCCAGACGGTGAAAAACGGACGGGCCACGACGCAGATGAACGCCGCTCCCGGAAGTGCCCAGTAGAGCGTCCCGCGCAATGCACGCCGGTAGAGCCGTTCGAGTGCGGTGCGGTCTGGATTCTCCAGCAACTGCGAGAAGGCCGGGACGAGCGATTGCAACAGGGCAACGGGCATCTGCGTCAGCATGTACGCTAGCGTGAAAGCGACCGAGTAGAACGCCAGCGCCTGAACGGATGCGTATCGCGGCAGCAGCAACTTCTCCAGGTTGGCCAGGACGGTTGCGGCGATCGACGAGACCACCAGTGCTCCGCCGAACCGGCCAAGGGGCCTCGAGAGCGCGGCGCTCACGTGCGGACGGCGCAGAGGCGGCAGCAATCGCGCTCCGATCACGGCATAGAGCAAGGCAGCAGAGATGGCTGCGCCGGCTACGACCACCACCGCGCCGGTCAGTCCTCCGCCGAGCAAGAGGACGACCGGGACAAGGAGGATTTGTCCGACCGAGGTGCCGGTGATGACGAGAACGACAAGGTCCATCCGCAGGCGCACCATGGCCGGTGTGTTGAGCACTCCGGCCATCGCCCTGGCCAGAAAGCCGAGCGCGGCCAGCCGCACGGCAATCACCGCGGGATCGTGCAGATAGGCAGGCAGGCGCAACCACTGCTCGACGAGTGGGCGAGCTCCGAATGCCAGCACGAGCGCGGCGGTCGTCGCGGGAACGGCCGCGAGCACGAGTGCCGACCAGATCGCCGTCGCCTCACCCTGGTCATCGCCGCGCGCATGAGCCATGGAGCCGAAGCGCGTGGAAGCGGTCCCCATCCCCATGTCGGCAAAGGAGAGGTAGCCGATCAGGACATGAACGAGCGCCAGCACGCCGTAGCTCGGTGCACCTAGAAGGCGGATGACGAATGGCGTGGCCACCAGCGTCGCCAGCATCGTCACGCTCTGACCGCCGAGGTTCAGCAGACTGCCGTGCACGACCCGCGAGGTCAGGCCGGGGCCGATGTTTGTCGCGGGCGGCATCGCTGGGAGCGTGGCATCGCTGAGCAACTCGCTCTCGTTCAGGAGATCCGGCCCGTTCAATGATTGAGGATCACTCATAGCTGTCAGGGCCCCACAACGTCATTTCGTTCCTGCGCGTCAGGCGAGCTCGGGACATCGAGCACGCTCGCTTTCCGGCACTGCCAGGACGTTCTGGTTATGTTTTTTCAAATCGGCGGGCCGGACGCTCTTGAGCGTACCACCGGGCTGTAACTCGAAGAACTGGTAACGGGGCAGCGCCAGATCCCGAAGAAAATCAGCGGCGTCTGTCATCGTCAATCCGAAGCCGCCGGCGCTCTCCGGTCCTGCCTCGAAAAGAACCACCGGCGCGTCGATGCGGTCCAGAGTCTCCTTTCCACCACGAAAGACCTTCAGCTCCGCCCCCTCCACGTCGCATTTGATGAAGTTTGGCACGGAGAGGATGCCTTTGCCGATGAGGTTGTCGATGCGCTCCTGCCGCACGGTGATCGTACGTGCTTTCCCCAGGCGAATCTCACCCAGCGTCGTATTACTCGTCCAATCGGCGAGGCTGCTCATCGTGTGGTGCGTGGGAACGAAGAATGCGGCTTCTGTGTCGTCGTCCGAGAGGGCGTAGGGATAGAGGCTGGCGTTATCCAACCCATCGACGGTCAGAGTCAGAGTTGGGAGCAACTCAGTGTTTGGCTCGAAGGCGAAGACGCGTCCTTGCGGTCCGGCCAGTTGCGAGAGAAGCACCGTGTGTACTCCGATGTTGGCGCCGATGTCGAAGACGGTGTCGCCCCCGCGCACGAATCTGCGCATGACCAGTTGTTCGTCCATCTCGAGCGGAGAGTGTGTGAAGGGAGTGCCGGCAAGCCAGAAATGTGAGCTCAGATGGCGAAGGTCGACGTAGACGTCAGCTACGCCGGCGATCCGGATCGGTACCGCTTGCAATGACCTCACATAGCGAGCGAGCAGCAGTGTCACTCGTGTCCTGCCTCGCAGGGGCTTGTGGTAGAAGGCGCGCAGGATCCTGGCGAGTAACGGCAGTTTCCGAAGTTGCGACGGTTCGATCATGACAGGCTGACGCTCCATCGGCAGTGCATAGCCGGGAGCATCGTTGATGGGAGCGGAGCTGTCATTCTACTCTCCACGCCGGCGCTGAACGACGAACGGCGCGGAGTAACCGGCGCGGCTATGATGCAGGCGTGAAGCTCAACGAAATCATCACTGTAAGTGACGTGGTGATCGGCATTCGAGCGCGTGACATCGCCGGCGCGGCGGCTCAGCTTTTGGAGCAAACGTTGCCGGCGCACGGATTCACGCCTGCCGAGGTGCAGCGCATGATCGCCGCTGTGATCGCGCGTGAGCTGGAGATGCCGACCACTTTCGCGGCCCAATATCCGTACGTCAGCGTGAAGGCGAGCGAGATGACGTACGCGAGCAGGCCGCGGCACTTCGAATAGAAAACATAGAGCGGCAGCACACTCGGCGCGAGATCGATTCGTACCGCGGGACGGAGTGTGCGCCACTCCCCGGCGAGCGAAATGAGACCCAGGATGGCGCCGACGCATCCCGCCAGCAGAAGGAGATCAAACCAGCCACGCCGGCGAAACTCCTCGAAGAACGCGGTCGCGTCTCCCCATCGGTTGCGGTGTGTTTGAACACTGGTTGATTCAGACATGCGCGAGCTCGTATTCGCTCCTCGCCTTCGCCCCTGAGGGTGCAATCGGCGCAGGGCTCGCGTCGGCCGCGCTTACAGGAACAGCAGCGGAGAGGGAGGTTCGGTTTGGCGAGTTCCTGTTTCGTTCATGGCACCGGCAAACTACACGGCGATCACGAGGAGCGCAACGACATATTTTTAGTGATGCGGGGTTTTCGCGTACGGTCGAGAGATAGATCGATGTTCTCCGCGGGTATCCTCTGGAGTGTGGTGAGCGGTCATCCGTCCGAGACGGCGGTTCCTTTTTGAAACCGGGAGATATGCGCGCCCGTGCTCTCTATGTCTGCTACTTCGGCCTGCGCGAGCCGCTGGTGCAGACGCAGGTGCTCCCCTATCTTCGCGAGCTGGTCGCCGGCGGTATCGGAATGTCGCTCCTCACCTTCGAACCTCACTTGAAGGAACGCTGGGACGCTGAGTCGATCGCCGGCTGGCGGCGACGGCTGCGAGACGAAGGCATCGAATGGCACAGGATGGCGTACCACAAGCGGCCTTCACCTCCCGCGACGGTGTACGACATCTTCGCTGGCGCGTGGCGGGCAGCGGCGATCGCGCGGCGCGAGAACATCGCCGTGTTTCACGGCCGCAGCCACGTCGGTGCCGCCATCGGCGCGCTTGCGAAACGGCTGACCGGCGGGCGGCTCATCTTCGACATCCGTGGTTTTCTCGCCGAGGAGTATGCCGACTCCGGGAACTGGCGCGCGGATGGGCTGCTCTACCGGTTGACGAAGATGGCCGAGCGGTGGCTCTGCCGGACCGCAGACGGCTTCGTCGTCCTCACCGAGCGTGCCAGGGAGACCATCTTCCCGGAAGGGACGGCCGGGCGGCCGCTCGAGGTGATCCCGTGCTGTGTCGATCACCAACGCTTCGCCGCAACGGGGAAGGTTGATCGCGATGCGATTCGCGGAGAGCTCGGTCTCGACGGCAGGCTGGTATTCGTCTACGTCGGAGCGCTCGGTGGCTACTACCTCATCCCCGAAACCGCGGAGTTGCTCGCGGCCGCCCGAGAGGAGGACGCGCGCGTGTACGCTCTGGTGCTCACACAGAGCTCACCGGTTCCGATGAGCGACGCGCTGACGCGGCTTGGTTTCTCGAACGATGATTACAGGGTGATCCACGCCTCACCAGACGAGGTGCCGAGGTACCTGCGCGCCGCCGACGTAGCTCTCTCGCTCATCCGGCCGTCGTATGCGCGGCGTGCGATGTCGCCGACCAAGTTCGCGGAGTATCTGGCAGCCGGCCTCCCGGTGATCGCTTCATCCGGCATCGGCGACCTCGACGCCCACATCGAACAGGCTCGCACCGGCGTGCTTTTGAGGACGTTCGATCGTGCCGCGTATGCGGATGCCTTTCGCGCAGTCGAAGAGTTGCTGCGCGATCCGGATCTGGCCGGGCGGTGCCGCGTCGAGGCACACGCGCGGTACGACCTTCACACGGTCGGCGGCGTGCGATACCGGCGGCTGTACGACGCGGTGCTCGGCGCATGAAACGGATCCGCGTCCTGGCGTTGGCTTCCTATCCGGTCGAGGCGGCCTCGTCGCGCTACCGCATCGTGCAATTCATTGCACCTCTGGCCGTGAGAGGTATCGACGTGACCTTCTCACCGTTCCTCGATGCCTCGCTGTTCGACGTGCTCTATAAGCCCGGCAAGTTCCTGCCGCGGCTGCCACGAGTCGCAGCCCGGACTCTCCTTCGCCTCGGCGCGCTCGTCGGTGCATCCAGGGCTGACGTCGTTCTCGTGCAGCGCGAGGCGATGCTGTTCGGGCCGCCGGTCGTCGAATGGCTGGCTGCGCGTCTGTTCCGCCGTCCGCTCGTTCTCGATCTCGATGACGCGACATGGCTTCCGTATGAGAGTCCTGTATGGGGCCGCCTGGCGACATTCCTCAAGTGGTCGCGCAAGACCGATCGCTTGATCCGCTGGGCAAGCGTCGTTACGTGCGGCAGCCCGAACATCGCCGCGTACGTGCGTTCACGCGGTGCAGAGGCTGTGATCGTACCGACTGTCGTTGATACGCGTCGATTCCGGCCGGCCGAAGCGCGCCCGCAGAAGGACGTTCTGACGATCGGATGGATCGGAACCCACGGTACCTATCCATTCTTCGAGCGCTTGATTCCGATATTCGAACGCCTAGGCCGCGAGCAGCCGTTGCGATTGATGATCGCCGGTTCCGGCCGCGGCGGGATCCAGGTGACTGGCCTAGAGGTTGAATGCCGTCCGTGGCGGATGGAGCACGAAGTGGAAGATTTCCAATCGCTCGACGCTGGCGTCTACCCTCTGGCCGATGACGAGTGGACGGCGGGAAAGGCGGGGTTCAAGGCGGTGCAGTACATGGCCGCCGGAGTTCCGTTCGTGATGAGCCCAGTCGGCGTCTGCGCGACGATGGGAGCTCCGGGTAAGACGCATCTCACCGCCGTCACCGACGACGACTGGCTCGATGCGCTGCGGCGGCTCCTGACAGACGCGCCGCTCCGCGGCCGGATGTCTGCCGCTGGCCGTGAGTTCGCAGAGCAGCATTACGATATCGAGGCACAGGCTGACGCACTGGCTGCCGTGATCCGTACGGCGGTGAATCGACGGAAGGAAACTGCGATGCGCCCCGTTGCGGGGTGACCCGATGACTTTCGCGTGCGTTCAGATCCTGCTCACCAGCGGCGGCGGTTCGGGAGAACATCACAGATCATTGCCGCGGGACTTCTTGTCCGCGCGCTGGTTGGGCAGATCCTTTTCTCGTCCAGCCTCACCCGCTCACGCGAACGAGGGATTTTGACTCGTGTGTCACTCTACTACTTACAACGCCGTCCGGCGAAGTGAAGGGACGTTTCTTTTCCGGCCTGGTGGGAGTCCAACTGAAGGAACAGATCAGAGAAGAGGATTCTCCCTGATGAGTCCGTACAAAATTCATTCTTCACATAAATTTCACGCACGAACAAAGGCAAAAGACTGTACCGTACGGTCATTCGGCACCAATTAGGCCGCTCGTCGGAACATTAAGTTCAGAACCTGTCCGGGGTATCAGACGAGCGAATTGCGGCAACGGGCCCTGCGGCCCGCATAGGGAGAAGGTATGCGTTCAGCGGTGCAATCGATGTTCCTGTATGGTACCGCTCTGCAATCACGGTGTTTTGCGCCGCTCTCGCGGCTCAAAAGCGCGCTGCAGAGTCTCAAACAGAGTCCATTTGTCGCCGCTAGAAACCGATCGCTCTCCGTACTGAGACGCGCCCTGATCGCGGGAATAGGGTTACCCTTTCTGTTTCTGGCCTCGCCCGCCGAATGCGCAACGCGCAACGTCAGCGGCGCTGCGGGATGCAGCGACACGACCGGTACTCCCTACTGCACTGTCAACGCGGCGATCCTGGCCGCAGCCACCGGCGACACGATTCAGATAGCCGCTGGCACTTACGGAGGCGCCATCGCCTCCTTTTCCAAGTCGCTCACCTTTGTCGGGGCCGGCTCGAGTACGGCCGGCACTGTCATCACCAAGGCGATTACGTTCACCGGTGCGGGACCGCTTACCTTCAGCAACCTCCGCGTCTCGGGCGGCGGCACGAACTTCAAAGTTAGCGGCACCGGAAACTTCTCCGGACTCACGCTCTCCGGCGCGGCGTTCGTGGGAAACGGGGGCGGTGCGCACGGCGTCTACATCAAGCGGAGCGGCACCGTCACGAACGTTACTGTCACCAACTGCTCGTTCACGGGCCACGGCCAGTCCGGCATGCTCATCGAGCCCGGTACCGGCACCTCGACCGCCGTCGATCAGGTCACCGTGAGCGGCTCGACGTTCGACTCGAACGGTGAATACGGATTGCGGATTGATCCCCTGGTCACGAACCTCCAGGTCTCCACCTCGAACATCACGAACAACGCGATCGACGGGCTCCTCTTGCTCTACGCCAACGGCGCTACACTCCAAAACCTCACGATCACCGGCAACCGGAACGGTATTCTTCTCATCCCGCTTACGAGCAGCCAGTCCATCTCCAATCTAACACTCACGAACGTGAACGCCAGCAACAACACCCGCTTCATCAGCGGCCACTATGGATCCGGCCTTACCCTGACCGGCGACACCGGCGCGATCACGGGTGTCACGGTTACCGGGTCAACCTTCTCCGGCAATGGCATTCATGGCGTCGATGTGACCGGCGCGGTTTCCCAGGTCTCGATCGACTGCTCGATCATCGCAAGCAACGTCCAGCAGGGCATCCACGAGGCCTCCAATCCTTCTGCGCAACTTACGGCGACGCACGTTTACTGGGGCTGTCCAACCGGCCCGAACACGACCGGCTGCTCGACCGTCACCGGGAACGTCAACTTCGTTCCTTTTCGTGCTTCGCCAACCGCAGCCTGCACAACAAGCGTCGATCTCGCCGTCTCGGAGACTGCAAGCGCGAACCCCGTCGATCCGGGCGGCTCGCTCACCTACACGATCACGGACACGAATAACGGGCCAGATCCGGCGTCGGGAGTTGTCCTCACCGACAGCCTGCCACCCGAGGCAACCTTTGTCACCTTCTCCTCAGGCTGCGCTCTGAGTGGGACGACAGTAACTTGCACAATTGGCGATCTTGCGGCGGGTGCGCAGGCGGTCAATACGATCACGGTCACCGCGCCCTCGTCACCTGGCACGATCACGAACGGCGTGACGATCCAAGGCAATGAAGCGGATCCGAACACGGCCAACAACTCGGCATCCCTCTCGACGACGGTTCAGTCGACCGTCACGGTGATCAGTATTGCGGTCACTCCAGCGAGCGCTTCGCTCGCGGCAGGCCAGACCGTGCACCTCACGGCAATCGCGACGTACAGCGACAATAGTACGAAGCCCGCGACCGCGCAGGCCACATGGACGAGCTCATCGTCCGCGGTCGCCACCGTCAATTCGGGTCTGGTTACGGCGATTGGCGCGGGAAGCGTGACGATCACGGCTTCTCTCACCGGTGTGAGCGGCTTTGCCACAATTTCTGTCGGCCCCGCACAGCAAGTTCCACCCGACCCTGCGACAGTTGCCTCGCAAATCGACCCGACTGTCGTCACCACGGTTTTCGAGTCAACGAAGTTCCTCTATAGCGGCTCTAACCCCATTCAGACCGGCGTCGCGATAGGTACCATCGAGAAAGCTCGCGCCTGCGTGCTCCGAGGCAGCGTTCACGACCGAGGCGGCGCTTCACTTGCCGGCGCAACGATCACGATCCTCGGCCATCCGGAGCTTGGAGGAACGGAGAGCCGTCTCGATGGCAGGTTCGACTTAGTCGTAAACGGCGGCGGCCCGCTCACCGTTGTCTATCAGAAGAGCGGGTTCATAGACGGACAACGTCAGGTGGCGGCCGCGTGGAACCAGTTCGTCACTGCTCCTGATATCGTCCTCATCCCCTACGACACCTCGTCGACGGCGATCGCCTCGAATAGCGCGCAGTACCAGGTTGCCCGAGGATCGGTGGTGAGCGATACGCGCGGCACGAGGCGGGCGACGATGCTTTTCGCGCCTGGCACCGCTGCAAGCATGATCCTCACTGACGGATCCTTTTCACCTCTCGCCACGATGACGGTTCGGGCCAGCGAATACACCATAGGTACAAGCGGACCAGCCGCGATGCCGGCTAATCTCCCGGCCCAGACCGGCTACACGTACTGCGTCGAGCTGAGCGCGGACGAAGCGATAGCTGCCGGCGCGACCTCGGTCTCCTTCTCTACTCCTGTCGCGTTCTATCTCGAGAACTTCCTTGACTTTCCCGTCGGCACGAACGTCCCGGTTGGTTTCTATGACCGCGCGCGCGGCGTCTGGGTGGATCAAGCCAACGGCAGCGTCGTGCAGATCGTGACCATTGCCGGCGGACGGGCCTACCTCGATGTCACGGGGGATGGCCTCGCCGACGACTCCGATGCCTTGATCGGCACAACGCCCGCGGAGCGGGACCGCCTGGCGACTCTTTACTCTCCCGGCCAGAAGCTGTGGCGCGCCGCGCTCTCGCATTTCACGCCGATCGACTGCAACACTGCCGCATGGTTCACCAATGCAAACAGCGGCGTCGGCGCCGTCCTGCCGAGCGTCGATCCGCCAGCCAGCGCTACCCCGGCCGAAGACTGCGGAACCGCGTGCGGATCGATCATCGATGTGGAGGATCAGGTATTGCGGGAGCCGATTCCCGTGCAGGGAACGCCGTTCTCGCTGATGTACTCCACTCGGACAGCGCCGGGGTTTACGCCCGGGCAGGACATCGAGATCAACGCGATCAAGGGGACGGTCCCGGGTTCCTTGAAAGACATCACGGTTGACGTTCAGGTTGCAGGGCAGCGAGCGACCTACACCCTGGCGGCCCTACCGAATCAAGACGTTAAGTTCCATTGGGATGGCCGCGACACCTACGGAAGAGCCGTGCAAGGGCCAGCCATAGCAACGGTCTCCGTCCTCTACCGCTACCCGACGGTGTACTGGAGCGATCCCGGTCTGCGCTCGATCTTTGCTGATTTCTACGGCACCGGCCCCTCGGCGCAAGGCCTGATCGCTCAGGATCGCGTGGTGGCAATGAATTCCACGCTCGCGCTTGGTCATCTCGACTCCCGCGGCTCGGACGTCGCCGGCTGGAACCTCGACATCCACCACGTCTATGACCCTGTCTCACAAACGCTCTATCAGGGTGACGGCACAGTTCGCGCAGCCAAGGTCATCGGGCCGGTGGTGCAAACGGTCGCGGGCGGGGGCACCGGCAATGACAACCTAGCTGTCAATCTGGTTCTCAACCACCCCTTCGCGATCGCGGCTGCGCCAGACGGTTCCACGTACGTCTCCGACCAGCGCACCGGTCACCAGGAGTTCGACATCTACAGGATCAAGCCGGACGGAACGTACGAAACCGTCGCAAATGGCTGCTGCGGGACCTCCGACGGTCTCGCCTCCCAAACCAGGCTTCGGCCAGTCTCCATGTCGGTCGACCCGAACGGCATCCTGTACATGCTCGACAGCGGATCGAGCGTCAAGGTTCGGAAGCTTTCGGGCGGACAGGTAAGCACCATTGCCGGCGGCGGAAACACTGAGGTGACGGACGATCCCGGCTCCGGCACGAGCGCGCGTCTCAACTCCGGCAAGCTGACCATTGGAACAGACGGCGCGGTCTATCTCTCCGATAGCCAGGGTGCCTCGCGTATTTCCCCGAGCGGTCTTGTGCGTCACCTTGCGGGGAACAGCAACGTCTCCGGAACAACCGGCGATGGAGGCTCCTCTCGTCTGGCATCGTTCCAGCGCGCATCCGGCGTTGCCCTTGCTCCAAGCGGGAGTCTCTACATCACCGACCAGACGAGCGTACGGCGCATTGCGCCGAACGGAATCATCGAAGCTCTGGCTCCGGCCGACAACGCGAATGACAGCGGATTCAACAGTTCCTCCATCGTTGTTGATGCTGCCGAAAACACCTACGTCAACACTCGCCACACGATCATGATGTACACCATGCAGGGCACCGCACGCCGGTTCGCCGGCGGCGGTACGGTCACGGGCGAGAACGTGCCCGCCACGGCGGCCGCGTTAGGGGTAGTGAGCGATTTGTCGATGGGAGCCGACGGCGCGATCTATTTTCTTGATGGTAACCGCGTCAAACGAGTCACGGCTCCTCTGCCTGGACTTGGTACCGTGGCCATGCTGGTGGCCTCGGAAGACGGGTCCCAGGTATATGCGTTTGACGAGAACGGACGGCACCTGAGGACGGTCGATGCCGAAACGGGCGTGGTGATCCACCTGTTCGGTTACGACACCAGCGGCCGCCTTGTCAGCGTCACGGACCCGGATGGGAACGTAACCACAATCCAGCGAGCTCCGGATGGGACGCCGATGGCAGTTGTGGCACCCGGTGGACAGCAGACGATGCTCAACATCGGCGCCGACGGCTACCTGTCCCGCGCAACGAATGTCGCGGGCGAGGCTACGGCGCTGACCTATGACACAGGCGGGTTGCTGAAAACTCTGACCGATCCCCGCAGCGGCCTGCATCAACTCTCCTACTCGACTGACGGGCGGCTGATCAAAGACCAGGACCCGGCTGGCGGTTTCGTGGGGCTGACGCGCGCCGGTACGGAAACCTCGTACACCGTCACGCAAACGACCGCCGAGGGAAGGTCGATGACCTATCAGTACGCGACGGCGCCCGATGGAGCTGTTGCGCGGAGCACGACCGACAGCGCTGGTCTAACGAGTACTAGCAGCCGGACCGCAGCGCGAATCGGTACGATTCACTCATCGGATGGCTCGACCGCAACATCCACCGACACTCCCGATCCCAGATTCGGTGCGCAGGCACTCCTTTCCAGCGGCACCTTCAGAACTCCGAATCTCTTGTCGGCACTATCTTTCGATCGCGCGGCGACGCTCTCTGACCCACGCGATCCATTAAGCGTAACCACGCTGACCGAACACCGACGCGTCAACGGTCGAACCTACACACGGGCCTTCACCGCGTTAAACCGTCAGACCACGTTTACAACGCCGGAAGCGCGAACGCTTAACGTCGTGCGCAACGTCAAAGACCACGTCATCTCTGCTACCGCGTCCGGTTTCGCGGCTATCGGGTTCAGTTACGATAGTCGAGGCTTAATGACCGTCGCACAGACAGGGTCGCGCCAAACGTTATTTACATATGACGCCCAGCGTAGACTTCGTTCCGTAACAGATCCTCTGCAACGGAGCATCTCACTCGATTACGATCCAGCCGACCGCGTCACCATCCAAACATTGTACGACGGCCGCCAAGTGCACTTCTCCTATGACCAAAGCGGCAACATTACGTCCGTCACGCCTCCATCGCGTCCACCACATTCGTTCTCGTACACCGCCGTGAATCTTAACTCCTTGTACGCTCCGCCGTCCGTCCCTTTCGGTGGGTCCACTCAATACACTTACAACCACGACAAACAACTCACCCTTATCACTCGACCGGACTCGCGGGTTATCCAAATCCACTATGACGCAGCAGGTCGGCTCGGCACTCTCACTCTTTCCCGCGGTGTCTATCGTTATGCATACGATAATTCTGCCGGCAAGCTCACCTCGATCACTGCACCCAATGACGACATCATTCAGTTCACCTACGATGGATCGCTCCTTACGGACACGACCTTGGCGGGTGTGGTCACCGGCTCAATTCATTGGGACTACGATAGTGATCTTGCTATTAATGCTGAGACCGTCAACTGTCTGACAGCAACGACTGTCGCGTGTCAACCCGCGAGTTTCAGCTATGATTCTGACAAACTGTTAATTGGCGTTGGTGACCTGTCGCTCACTCGTGACGCCCAAAGCGGACTGTTGACCGGCGCGTCGATTGGGGCGCTAACCGACGCCTGGACCTACAATTCCTTCGGTGAACCCTTAACGCACACAACGAGCAACGGAGCGGCGAATCTATTGACTGAGCAGTTCATTCGCGACGACGTAGGTCGGATTACGGAGAGGGACGAGACTGTGGCGGGAACCTCGACCACTTCAAACTACGGGTATGATGCGGCCTCACGGCTGGCCACCGTGACCACTAACGCCACCGCGACGGCTACCTACGTCTACGATCTGAACGGTAATCGCGCCTCCAAGACTACGCTGTCCGGCATTGAGACCGGCAGCTACGACGATCAGGATCGGGTCACCAGCTACGGTACGGCAACGTTCGTTCTGACCCAGAATGGTGACCGACAATCGAAGACGGATACGTCAGGTACGACTGCATATACGTACGACGAACTTGGCAACCTGATGACGGTCACACTTCCAGACGGCCGGCTCATTGAATACACTATTGACGCCAAGAACCGGCGCATTGCGAAGAAAGTCGACGGCGTCATCGTCCAGAGACTAATCTACTCTGACAGCCTACGGCCCGCAGCACAGATTGATTCAAACGGCAACGTCTTAGCTCGCTTCATCTATGGCACGCGCACGAACGTGCCGGATCTCGTGGTGAAAGACGACATCACGTATCGCGTCGTCTCCGACCAACTTGGCAGCGTTCGACTGATAGTCAATACCGCTGACGGAGCTGTCGCTCAGCGCGTCGATTATGACGAGTTCGGAAACGTGCTCAGCGACACGAACGTTGGTTTTCAACCCTTCGGTTTCGCGGGCGGCCTGTTTGACCCGGACACACAACTCGTTCGGTTCGGAGCACGCGACTACGATCCTCGCACGGGCCGCTGGACGGCTAAAGACCCGCTACTTCTAGCGACGCCAAGCGCAAATGTCTACCAATATTGCGACGGCGATCCTATAAACTGGATCGACCCAAATGGCTTAGAAAACCGTAAACCCGGCAAAACACCACCCTCGAGTTGGCCCACGCCACACGAAAATGTCGTTGGTAAGAAACCGAAGTGGAACTCCGACGGGTATTGGGAAGGGAAGGGTGGAAGGCAATGTACATGGGATGACCGAAGTCACGGAGCCGGCGTTGACCGTGGCAAGGGCCCGCAGGGTGGTCACTGGGATGACGAGAATAGTGACAACCGCTGGGATGAAAACGGGAACTTATTGGGAAGTGGTAGCTCAAGGAGCACCATTACCGCCGGGCAGGTAATTGGTGCGACCCTGGTCGCCATTGGTAGTCTGGCGCTAACGCTGCTGTCAGGCGGCACTCTGGAATTTGCACCGGCCAACGTTGTGATCGTGCCTGGATCACCAGGAACGGTAGATTCTGATGGCCATCTTAGGCCCCTACCCTATTTGTGATTGAGTCGATTCGCTGACTAAACCGCTTGGTCAGATACGGTTGGTGCTGACGCCAATATCTTACGGAGGCCGTATGAAGTATCCACTGAAGTTCCGGGAGTTACTGGAGATCGAGCTCAAAGACATTGACGCGCCAGACTACGCTTGGATCACTTACGCAGTCTGCGGGATGACACCTGAGGCTTGCGGCTGGCAGGGCTGGATACTGGAAAGTCTTTTCAAACACACCGGAGGACCCACGCCCGCAGGCGCTTTCGACAAGTTATTGCCCGTAGACAATCCGGATCAGCGTTGTCCCCGGTGCCGGCAGCGGCTATTTCGAACCAGTGCGACAATTCGATTCGTGCCTTCTCTTGATCAAACGCCTGCGCACGGCAAACCGGGAGTTGACTACGGTGTTTCGTCGCTCGAGTACGACTAGGATGTCGCTCAGCCTTTCGACCCGATACGGGGTTTTACGGGTTCGGTGAACGCGACTATGATTCGCGTACCGCGCGTTGGAGAATAACAACTTCAACCCGGTGCAACAGCGGAAGTGCGGGCCTAATGGCTACTTTTGGAGCGATCGGATAAAGTTTTTCGCCATGACGCAGTACAGCACGTGGTCTGGCATGAACACAAGAGGAATACCCGAGGGGCTAAACCAAAACGTGCAAGATAGCTTGGGCGGTTACCAGCCCAGAGCCGCGAGGTTCGCTCATGTTCGATGATGCAGCCGAAGCGAACCTCAAAGCAGTCATCGCTCGCTACGAGAAAGATGGTTGGACCATGAGCAAGCCGTGCTCGAGCTTTGCAGCCGACGCGTGGAAAGCGGCGACTGGCGAGGGTCTACACCATACCTACAGCGGCCAAAGCAACCCGACCAGCCTGGTGGAGGGCATCAAGAATGCGAACCATGGAAAGCCGTTCGCCATCAAGTAAAACGTTCATCCGAGCGATCTTCGTGACAGCGATCGCTCTCTCAGCATGTCTTCGTTCCACCGGCACACTCCGGTACGCCTCCGCGCGGCGTGTTGTCGTTGTAACGCGTCACGGGCAAATTCTCATTTCCGGCGGAACGATCCACAGCGGGTCATGTGTCGATTCAATCAGCCAGCACAGGGAGAACCACGAGGTGACGCTGGTTGTGCACCTGGTTGCAGCAGATGGTCACTGCTCGGGTGAGTTCTTCGCGATGGTTCAACGAACGCCAGACCTGAAGACAATTCGTCTCGGAATACCGGAGAGCCGAGATCCAGAAGCACTCGGCGTCGTCTGGGAGGCACCAGCAGAAGCGCGATAGACGTCTAATGACTGCTGGAGAGTCACGCGCTACGCACATTCATGCGCTGCGGGCGCGCGACAACGCGTTGCTCGTAGTCAAATTCCGCTCATTCAAATCGCAGAGAAGATCGATCACGCGGTTCACAGGCAGGTCTATGCGGCCGGCCTACAGGCCGGCCTACAACCTGTTGCCGAGATCGGTCGAATGGAGAGGTGCTTGCTATTCATCTGTGGTGCGAGAGGGAACGCAAAGTGGTTAGCACCGGCGATTTCGCCATGGGAGTCAAGGTATATGTTCAGTCTGATCGTGTCATTGCACGTGAGGATTTCGAAACAGAGACGACTTGAAGTATGTTGGTCCGGGAGTGAGGGAGGGTCCGTCGGTCTGGGCGGAGCCGGTGCTTCTACGACGCTGCGAGGCCCATGCGGATGCTAACAACGCGGGGTTGTCGGTGAGCAAGCTGCAAAACGCCATTGACCGCGATGGTCTGTCCAAGTTGTGGGGTATGATCGCGTGCCTGTCGGGTTCTGGCGCCTTCGGGGGCAGTATTGGCGTGGCGAGAGCTGCGAAGCTTGGAACTCCTCAGTTCTGCATGACCGTCGCTATTGGAGTGACGCTCGCAGTCACTCTTGCGTGGGCAATTTGGCGCGCTGGCTCTGCATTCGTGCCACTGGTTTTGTCACGCTTGGCGATTTCGCCGAGTCTTTCCTGGCGCAAAGTTACTCCAATCGTATATTTCGTGCTATCCCTATGCTTCTTGGTTCTGGTTTTGCCGGAGCATTGCTAACGCATTTGGTGATCAAAAATCTACTGCTGCATTGACGGTTAGCGTCGAAACAGATCGCATGACGAGCTACGGGAGTGCGAGCCACGTTTGCTCAATTACCGACGACGTGAAGGAACCCCCTTGCTTCAGACCAGGAGAGTCTGTAATCTTTCGGCACTACACGGGACGCTGACGATGCCGGCACCCAGCAAGACCTTTGCGCTCACGTCGACGGCGCGCGCAATTTTCGCGACAGGCACATCACTGACTGTTGCTCTCGTGGCGACATGTGCTTACTTTACAATCGCCTCGCGCTGGAGCGGTACGATACTCTGCTTTGGGGCCGGACATGCGACGGAGGAGATACTCCGATCATCTACCGCTTGGCGGTAGCTACTCTATGACCGACCACCCAATCCAGGGAAGGTGTATCACTGGCGCGGCGCTGCAATTGTTAGGTTCGAAAATGGGCACTTCGTCATCGACGACGTTATCCTCTTCAAGGGGAACTCGATGACTGTCGAGTCGCGTCTTTCGGGGCTGTTCGTTGGATGCAACGGACGTCGATGGGAGGGAGGGTCACACTGAACCGGCTGCGAGAGGGAAGCGGCGATCCGGTCGGGCCTTTCGAAAGGCCCGCAGGCGGTGAACCTAGGTAAATGCCAGTGCAACATCTACAAATGAGCAGACCATGATCGCCACCGCCGTCTTCGTCTTTGCCACGGTGATTCTCATCGCGGTAGTTGCGACCGAAGACCCATCTTCGCCCGTTCCCGCTTCCTCGACTTGGAGAATCATCGCGTTTCTTCTCTCCTTGGCGGGCTTCACCATATTGTCGTTTGGATTGGTGACGCTAGCGATCATGATCTCCTCCGGGCCGCCCCGTGCACCGGAAGGGCGTTTCCCGACATTTCTTGCGGGAACCCTTTGCTCCGTCATCGGTGGCGTGGTGTTCGGGCTGACAGTCCTTCCGTCTCGAACCGTCTTCGGAAGACGAACCATGCTGCTGGCCAAAACGGCGCTGTTCACGGCACTACTGCTCTTCGCACTCTTTGCCTGGCAGCAGATCTCCTGGCGGATTCGGTAATTGCAGGTGCGAGCTACGTGTACACTGCGAACGGCGACCTGCAGTCAAAGACGGATGCTCCCGGCATTACAACGTATACATACGACGAAATCGGAAATCTAATCACGGTACTGCTCCCGATGGTGACTACTATGCGAGAAATGGAAAGCGCTGGTATGAGTATACTGACCCGGATGATTGTGGTTGCGGCGGCGGCGGTCGTCGGTAGTTCGGCATCTTTCGCGAACTTGCACGCAGAGGGCCAACCGAAAACCAACAGAGAAAGTGCTATGGACTGGGCTGTAGCGCAACGGGCGGAGGCGTTCGATCGGTTGATGCCGAGAGCATCATCCTATGACGTGGTACCAGGTGGGACGGCGGTCTCGCTGCGCTCACCAGGGTTTGAAGACGCCTTCGAGTTCGAGATCACGGTACTCAGCTCGCCAGGCAATGAGGTTAGAGGCTTGGTCGTGGTCACTGTAGACGAGCCGCTAACGGTTCAGTTGGCCAGATTGCGGGACGCAGGCTGCGTGTCCCTGGATGAGTGTCTTAGTCGAGTGCGAGTACAACGTAGAACACTCGATGCTGGGATTGCGACATTCATCCGAGATCGTCTAGCTCGGGTTTGCGTTCCGATCTCCTCGTTACAGAAAGGACTTCACCACAAACGGCAATTCGAAATCACGGTGGCCGGCTGGGGTGAGCTCCGACTCACTGTAACGGGAGACGAGCATGCGCGAGGGCCGGCGAGGGAGGTCCTCGGTGCGATTGACCACATTCTAAAGGATGCGAAGGTCAGCACTGGAGCGTTGGACTTTGATCCTCGACCGTACTATTCCGTGCCGTAGGCGATTAATTTTAGTGGAGTCCGCGGCCTGTGTGAGACTGCTGAGATCCCTTCTCGGTTGACCACTCACCAAGCCACCGACACGCTCGGTGCGGGCATTGGAGCCCAAGTTGGCGCCGCGCTTCGCGATGTTATTGGCGATTGGGTCAGCCAGATGGCGCGGCACGAGCCTTGCCGACGGAACTATATAAACGACATTGCCGCCGCGAAAGCCCGCGGGAAGGCCGGGATGTGTGTGAAGTGTTACAGGAGATGACCAATGATGCGAAGTGCTCCGGGAATACCAAGAGGCAGATGGAGATCAAGACAGCACAAAAGGCGGAGAACTGCCGCCGGCACAGTTGGGGACCTTATGAAATTGAATGGAGCGCAGAATAAGTGGTTTTGGGCGTGGCTTGTGCAAATGACGATTCCCAAGGACCGGGGTGGAAACACCAGGGCAATGGTCGAGGTCTGGCAAAACTTGGTCGTCTTGACCGCATTTGATGAAAAGGAAGCGTGGTCAAAGGCTTGGCAATTGGGTAAGGCCGAAGAAGGCGACTCTCAAGGATCCCTGCGGTTGAACGGCAAACCCGCGACTACAGAAGTTCTAGGCATAGAAGACATTGGCCTAATGCACGACACCTTGGACGATGGCGCCGAGGTCCTTTGGCGCCTCAAGCGCTGTACGCAAGGATCCGCGCGTTCGCTAGTTAAGTCGAAGAAGGAGCTATTAGCGGCTGTCAAGAAGGAACTTGAGAGACGCTAACCAACTGCAACTATTATAGCAAGCGCCGGAATTGGACGCCGATGGCGAGGCGAGACGATCCGCCTGACGGTCATGTCGAGTGAGTCTGGAGTGCGAGTGATCGAGACCGGTGCCGCGGCCACAAGTCAGCCCTTGGGTCTGGCGTTTCCGGACAGTGCGTCGGTTCGCGACGATAGCACGGGAAAGTCCGTTCATGGCTTGGTGTTCCGTCGAAGCTACTCACATAGAGCGCGAGTTGTCTTGTGCCTCTCGCAAAATCGCCTTCTCCGTCGCTACTCGTGATGCCATCGCTCCGGGGCTGGGGTAAACAGATGCGAGAGGTCCTTCGGCGCTCGGCAGAAGTGACCACTTTGTGCTCGGTTAAAGTGACCACCATCAGGAACACGATTCGGAACAGCGATCGGAACGCCAACGCCGGCCGGCGAAATCATCCTGCAGCGCCAACGGCGCGGCAGCCCGGAGTTTGGACGTTTCTCGGCACCCCAACCGGGCATTCGCGCTAACTTAAAGGTTGCGCGACGGAACGCTGGCGTCTCGCCGGCTGGCATGGCGGCGGCGCGCGAAGCCCTTCAACCGTTTGATCTCCTGCACGTGAGGCACGAGCACGGCGTTGGCCGGGTCACGCGCCAACTGGGTGCTGATGCCGTACGCCTGCGCGGCGATGAGCGCCACGCGCTGACGCCGAACGAGGTTCGCCCCGGCGACGCCACTCAGCATCGTCCTCAGCTCATCCTCCACCGCCGTCCAGCGGTTGGCCTCCTCGAGCTCGATATTTTCTCCGCGTTACGGAACCTCCTCGAGATGCTCTCGGTACCTCTGCGGGAGTTCTTCGTAGATCCTCGAGATGCTCTCGATAGCTGCGCGGAGGTACCGAAGGGCTGCCGCGGAGGTACAAAAGGGCTGCGCGGAGGTACAAAAGAGTTACGCGGAGGTACAAGAGTGCTACGCGGAGGTACGCAGCACCTGCGCAGAGGTACATGAGTGCTCTCGATAAGTGCGAAGAACCTCCGCAGAGGTACCGGATGCTTCTCGGAGATGTACGAAGTACCTCCGCGTAGCACTTTTGTACCTCCGCGTAGCTCTTTTGTACCGCCGCGCAGCTCTTTTGTACCTCCGCGCAGCTCTTTTGTACATCCCGAGTAGCCTCTGGTCACCTCGGCCGCAGCCTCTGGGTACCTTTAGCGCAGCTCCTTCGCACCTCTGCGGAGATCATGCGTACCTCTGCGACAGATGGCCGCACTTCGTCTGGAACCTTCGCGACACAGAACACCCGACCCGGATGCTATCTTCTCCACTCCTCCGAGGAGGCGAATGGGGTCTGGTGGCTCCCGCGGTCTTCAAAACCGTTGTTTCGGCGCGGAAGCGTCGAAGGGTTGGTTCGATTCCGACGCGCCTCCGCCAGTTTGGTGCCGGGTATCGCCGATACGGCTGAGTCAACCGGGCGATTTGCGGAACCCTGAGACCGCGAAACCATGAGCGAGCTGTCTGGATCGACCAAAGAGCCGTGGGTCTCGCTTCGAGCTGACCGAGCTCAAGGGCATCGCTGACGCCATGCTCACGGAGGGGTGGCGTTCGTTCCACGAGAAGCACGCTCGGCTTCGGGTCGTCAGCGCGTTTGCGAATCTGTCGAACGTCAAGTGCGGAAGCTGAAACTAGTTCGCGGACACGACTTTCGTCATGAACAGATGGTGGATAAGGAACGGCGAGGGATCGTGCCGCCGCGTATGGTGTGTTTCGCGGGCTCGTTGATCACCGGCGAGAATCGAGGACGAGCGGAGCTCGCCCGGGACGGTCATTCCGAGATCCACGTGCCGAGTGCGAATGTTCTGCGCCACGTTGTTGATCGCATGTGAGACCCGGCCATCCACGACATAACCGATCATTCCACCGTTCCGCGCGACCTTCGCGTACTTGCCAGTGATGAAGCGCATCATGCCGAGACGGACATACTCGGATGCGTAGGGACGGACCTGGCCGTTTTTCAAGACGTTCAAGCGCTTCGCTTCCAAGCAAAAGTAGATATCTTCCCGGTTCACGAGCGGATAGAACGCAATGTCCATCCGGCCGATGTCCTGCCCTTCCGCAGGATCGATCTCGACGGGCTGCGGGTGGATCGTCAGCGGGAGATCGCGCGCCGCGCGGTGACGCCTCAGGACGCGAAGAAGCTCGATCGTGATGTGATCCTCCAGCGCACTTGGAGCGAGAGCCGGCATTTCCTCCCAACTGCTGATCACGGCCGCGAGGATGTCGGGAACCAGAGAGTCGATGAGGTCGACCCACTGGTCCGGCGAGCCGATGACGGTCACGCGGGCCTCTGCGCGCTGAGCATCAGGATCGTGCCGGCGATCTCGTCAGCGTCGTTCAATGCAGCGGTTTGCGTCCAGAAACGACGACTGATCGGCTTCACTACGTAGAGTCGGTCGCCGTCGAAGACCTTTGCGCCGCGAACGAGCTCGAAGGTGTTGAGGTTCTGCGCTGCCGCCTTACGTAGTCTATCGAATGCGGCGAGAAGATCCGGCGCCTCGGGCGGAGCCACGGGCTTCGGCGTTCCACGCAGTACCTTTTCCAAAACGGCGATTCCGATCCCGAGATCCGAAGAGGCCATGGTGAAGCCTTGAACCTCGTATGGGCCGCGCCGGGACCACCTGTTCAGCGTTTGGCTGAGCCGCGTCAAGTAGCGGGTGCGTTGCTGTTCGTCGCACGGCTGGAGCGTTGGAACGATCTGATCCAGGCGAGGCTGCACGCTTGGGATAACGGTGTTGATCGTGTCGTCGATCACGACTCTTTCCTGCACCAGCACGTCGAAGTACTCATCGATGAGCGGCTCGATGGAGTGCTGCGCCTGACGGACCACTTCCGCACGGTCTACGAAAAGCTTCTCGGATTCCGCGGCCGCTTGCGTGACGATCTGCGCGACTTCTTTGACGATCGCTTTTGCGCGTGTTGGGTCCGGCAGTTCATCCGGGAATGGAAATGGAAGACGAAGAAGCTCTTCAACCTGCACTTCCGGCCGGTAGATGCCCCAGTTCGATGATGTCTGGAACGCGAAGTACTTCGCGAGTGATGAGGAGAGGTACGCGGCAAGAAATGCCAGCATCTCCCTGTCTTCCTTCGAACCGCAGATGCCGCGAACGGCGTGGCGAAAGGAGACGTCGAAATCCGCGAACGCTGCGCTGAAGCCCTTCGTTACGAGGACATGTGGCGCTTTGAAGATCTCCGTCACCTTATTTGACTTTGCGCGTACCTGCTGCTCGACGGTCTCCAGCGGCACACAATCGTGGCCGAGTAGGAAGAGTTCCAAGCGGGGAGATCTGGCCTTCACGAAGAGGCGCGACGGCAAATAAATCGTCGCTGTGGTATCTGGATCGTCGGACTTTCCGGGGGGCTGAAAGCCCTCCGCGATCAGCCATCGTTTGCCTGTCGTTTTCTCTTTCGGCTGTCGCACGTTGTCGCGCAGTCGTGTGTAGAGCGACAGTCTCTCGACCAATCGCCGGTCTCTCCCGGTCGCCCAGTACCGCTGCTTCCAGACTTGCGGAGCATCAGCTCCTTGCAAGTCGGCGAGTACTTCACCGGTGGTGAGCCTGCTGCGGTCTTCAGGGGTCATGCTGATCACCTGAGCGCGCATTACCAGCCAATCGGCTTTGGGAGCCCAGTAGTCGATATCGTGCTGCATGCTCTCCGGCGGGCCCGGGCGGTAAGTCATGACAATCGCGGGATGCTTGGCTTCGGCAAAGAGAAAGAACCGGTAATCAGCAAGATTGAGAATGTGGTCAACGGCATGACATTGGAAAAGTGCGCGCTGGAAGTTCAGAGCCGGCGAGCTGTGATTGAACAGAGTACCGTGCGGGAGGACGAAGGAGATTCTTCCGTCTGACCTTGCGTGGCGCGCTCCTTTCCAGATGAACGCGGCCGAGATCTGTTTATCGGGAATCGGACATTGCCGATCAGGATGGGCGCACCATTCGGCAGCAGGTGTATGGCTGTTGGCCTTGCTGCCCCAGGGCGGGTTACCGATGACCAGATCGGCCTCGACAGGATATGCCGCGTTCTCGTCGAAGAAATCGCCGCGCCAGATGTTCCCCTCGACGGCCTCGGCAGCGCATTCCGAATCATGGACGAGCCGCGGCAGTTTGTGTCCTTTCTCCTGGAGCTCCTGAATGTCTCTAGGTGAAAGCTGGTCGAGATACGCGAGGTAAAGACTGAACGCTGTAATGCGGCACGCCGTCGGGTTGATATCGATTCCGTAAAGGCTGCTGCAAAGGATGGTGCGTAGTTCCCTTGCGCGTCGATCGTTGCGAGCGGTCGGGTTGTTGCGCTTCCACTCCTCGGCCATCCGGTTGAACAGCGCGACGAGGAAGATCCCCGAGCCGCACGCCGGATCGAGATAGCGCCGGCCGAGGAGCGACTGGATCGGGCCGAGCGCAACGTCGAGTACCGCTTCGGCCAAGAATCTCGGTGTGTAGAAGGCGCCGTCGTCTTGATCGGAATCTTGAAGGAACCGCTCGTAGATGGCGCTGATGACTTCCACGGGAATCGCGGAGAAATCGTAAGGCCAGAACGATCGCTGACCGCCCTCCACGCGCGTTGCTTGAAAGAACTCGCTGAGCGTGCCCAGGTGGGAGACGGGAATCGCTCTCGCTTCGGCGGCGAGATTCGTGCTGAACAGATCTCCGTTGAAGTCTTCACCGAGCTTCTCGAATAGTGCGTAGAGCAGTTGTTTCGCGCGCGATCGTGGTTGAAGTCCGAGCACATCGCGAAGGTGATCTGCCTCGGGGGCGCCGATCTCCTTGAGATACGAAGGGCCGATTACTTTGCGGTCGAAGAGATAGCAGGCAAACACGAGCCGGCAGAGCAGCGCGTCGAGGACGCGTGTATCGCGATCCGGTCCAGCCGCTTCTATGAGTGTCTGCCTGGTGTCCTGCAGGTTGTCGAGCAATGCGCGATCGACACGGTTGGCCGGATCGAACTTAGGACTGTGGATACGAAAGAACGCCCCTGACTCGACGCCAGGCACGAACTCTCGAAGCGCCGATGACGTTCGTTCGAGCGTTTCGACGAGCGCCGGAATCCGGCCCGTGACATCTCCTTGCTCGACTGGCTGCACCAATCCCGAATAGACATGGACGTCGTCGTCTGTGATGAGAACCAGAACGGGAGCTCCGCCATGATTCCAGAAGTCACGGTGAAGTCGAGCGGCCGTGCTGGCGTCGATTCGACGGAGCTTCTTGAAGTAAATGAGCGGAGCATGCTCGGCGCAGAGAATGCCGTCGACTTCGAGCAACTTGAAGGCGTGACGAAGTACGTGCGCTTGTGAGCTGGGCGAGCCCCGCCGCGCGACGTCGGACTCGTCGGCGAAGAAAAGAGTCGCATCGGCCACATCGATGCCGAATTCTTCGCGCCAGTCCTTCTCTGCTCCGAGACTCATGTCAGGCCGTCATTCGCGCCGTCAGCTTCGTCGGAAGTCTGTACGAGCGCTCACTCCGTTTTCCGATTGGTCCACGGCGTAGCGCGCCGGCCCGTCGCTCTATTCTACCGTGCTGGTCACTCATGACATCTCCTCCGAGCCGAGGTTCCCTCGGAAAGCTTGCGGATGCGAGCTATTTCGTCGAAGGCACCTCTTTCGATGCGGAAAGCTCCTTGGAATGGAAGCTGGCTCAGCGTCGATCTACGGTCGGTAGATCTCAGCCGCCGATCGCGTTCTCTTCACTGGCAAAGCACGCGGCCGGAACACAATCGAAGCCGGCTCGATGTGAGCCGGCCGGGCCATGCGAGACACCACACTAACCCCTCCTACCGCGCTCGCCCACCGCGCTCTCCGGCGGAGGTGCCATGCACTTCGCCAGAGGCGCCACACACCGCAGCGAAAGCTCCTCGAAGTTTGTGACGAGCGTAAGCCACTCTTACGCTTGTAGCTCGAAATAACTCTGACAAGGCCTTGTCGCGCGGGCGACCCAGCAACCCCATACCATACACTCCCCCCATGCCTCGGCGCCGCCTGTCGATCCGCTGGTGGTTGGGCGCACTGGTTGCCGGTGCCGCGCTTCCGCTGCTGCTTCTGCTCATCTGGATTTACGAGGTGCAGGTGCGGCATGAGGAGGCCGAGGCGCGGCAGACGGCGCTGAGGACAGCCCGCATCACGGCGGAGCGGATACACACGCTCCATGCAGACTCGCTCCGGCTCATGCAACGGATGGCCGGAGGTCAGGCGATCCGCAGTCTGGAGCACGCAGGGTGCGATCCGCTTTTCGACATGGTCGGCTTTGTGCCGCAGTACGCCGATCTGCTGCTGTTCGATCGTGACGGCAATCTTGTCTGCTCCGCGGAGCCGGAGCCGCAGGACCGTCAGGTGTCGGCGCTGGCGCGGCAGTGGATCGCAGCGAAGGTCCGCGACGGAACGTTCCGCGCGGCGACGCCGGTCATGCATTCATGGGCGAACCGTTGGGTGTCTCTGCTGTCAATGCCGGTCAAGGGAACTGACGGCGCGTTGCGTGGCATGCTCGTGCTCGTGCAACTGCCTGAAGCGTTAGCCGAGCCGTTGCCGCCCGATGCCGTGATGACGATTCTCGACCGCGACGGCACCATCGTGGCGCGATCCACCGAGCCGAATCGATGGATTGGGCGCAACGCGCGCGGCGCCATCATCGCCGACCTGGCCTTGCGGCGCGGCGATGGAATGGCCGAAGGCACCGGCGTTGACGGGGTCTCGCGACAGTACGGCTTCAGCTCGGTGCCCGACCTCGGGTGGCGCATCTACGCCGGTATCCCAACCGCCACAGCCCGAGAGGAAGTGCGCGAGATGTTCGTGAACGGCGTCGTAGGCGGCACGGTCATCATCTTCGTGGTGGTGGTTGTTGCCTCCATGCTGGCACGTGCCGTCGAGCGGCCAATAGGCGCTCTCTCTCGAGCCGCCGAAACGGCCGCGGGCGGTGGTTTTACAAGCGTGATCCCGGCAGGACCCAGCGAGATCGCCCAGCTCGCTGACGCCTTCAACGTCATGATCGCCCGGCGGATGGAGGCGGAACACCAGTTGCTCGACAGCGAGCGCGAGCTGAAGGCGCTGTCGGAGCGCTTGTTGCTGGTGCAGGAGGAGGAGCGGACACGCATCGCCCGTGAGCTGCACGACAACCTCGGGCAGGCGCTCACGGCGCTGAAGATGGACGTAGGCGGTCTCCTTGCCATGACTCTTCCATCCTTGTCGGGCGAACCGCTCCGCAAACGCATCGTCGCTACGCTCGACGAAACAGTGACCGCCGTGCAGCGGATCTCCACCGAGCTGCGGCCGAGTGTTCTCGACGACCTCGGCCTGCCTGCGGCGATCGAAGCCGAGGCGTTGCGGTTCGAGCAACGCACCGGCATCGAGTGCGAGCTCTCGCTGCCGGACCAGGCCGCACTTCATGTGACTGGTTCGGCGGCCACAGCCATCTACCGAATGGTGCAGGAGGCTCTGACGAACGTGGCCCGTCACGCCAACGCCAGCCGCGTCGAGCTGCGCCTTCGCCAGCGTCCCGAGGAGCTGTTGCTGGAGATTCGTGACGACGGCCGCGGCATCACCGCCGAGGAAGTGGGCGATCCCTTCTCCCTCGGACTGGTCGGTATCCGCGAACGGGCCGACCTGGCGGGAGGGACCGTCCATTTCGAAGGAGTGGCCGGGCGCGGTACGATCGTATCCGTGCGCATCCCGACGCGCAGGGCCCAGACATGATCAAGGTGCTCATTGCTGACGACCACGACATCGTTCGCGAAGGTGTGAAGCAGATCGTCTCCGAGACGAGCGATATCGTTGTCGGCGGCGAAGCTCGTACCGGCGCGGAAGCGATCGAGAGCACTCGCGCCGGCGGATGGGATGTCATCATCCTCGATCTCAATCTTCCTGACCGGCCCGGCCTCGACGTCCTGACGCAGATGCGATCGATTGCGGGCAACGTCCCGGTCCTGATCCTCAGTATGCACGGCGAACCGTCGTACGCTGCGCGCGCGCTGAAGGCCGGCGCCTCAGGTTACGTCAGCAAGAGCACGGCGCGAGAGCACCTCGTCGCCGCCATTCGAAAGCTCGCCAGCGGCGAGCGCTTCCTGACTCCCGAGCTCGCCGAGAGCCTCGCTTTTGGGATGATGAGCACTCCGGGGCACGGGCACGAAGCGCTATCCGACCGCGAGTTCCAGGTGCTCTGTCTCATCGCCGCCGGCAACCCTCCCCGTGAGATCGCCGCGGAACTGAATGTCAGCGTGAAGACGATCGCCACGCACCGCGCCCGCCTGCTCCAGAAGATGGGGTTGAGGAACAACGCTGAGCTTGTGCGCTACGCGATCGATAACCATTTGTTGCCTTCGCGGGGATAGGGATGTGAGCTTGATACGGGGGTCGGGGGTCGGAGAAGAAGCTACGCGGGCTCCGACCCCCGACAAACCTTCGTGTAGTCAATCTACCGACACCGCTATCAGCAAACCACTCCACCGAAATCGTCGCATTGCCGATTCACGGCGTAGTGCAGCGCGAGGGATGATGGTACCGGCCCCTTTCCCCAATGAGCGCGAGCACTCCCTGCGACCGGCAGAAGATTCTGCTGATTGACGACGACGAGCTCATCGCCGGTTCGTTGCGCCGGTATTTGTCCACTCAGGGCTGCGACGTCGATGTAGCGCTCGAGCCTTCGGCGGCCGAGGGGCTCATGGGCGAGCGGTGCTACGACGTGGTGCTGGTCGATCCGTACCTGACAGGCGGCGTGCTACACGATGAGGACGTGTTGCTCACCACCATTCGCGCTCTGCAACCTGATGCCTCGCTCATCATTCTGACCGGCTACGCTTCGCCGGCGCTCGCGTTGATCGCGGGACGCGAGCGGGCCACGGCGCTTCTCACCAAACCGCAATCCGTCCTCTTCCTGAGCCAGTTCGTCGCCGGTGCGTCGCAGAGCACGGCCGTCGCGGGGAGAACGCTATCGTGAATTGCGTCACTAGACCCGTTTACCATTCGAGCCGCGTGGACCGCGGCTCAGTCAACTCGAGCCGATCTCATACTTTCCACCGTTTCGATTAATTCAGCAAAGGACCCGACATCATGAAACGCATCCTGAACACTCTGCTCATTTCTCTCCTGATCCTTTCGGCGTTCGGCACCGCCACGGCGACAAGCCAGCAGGCGAAAAAGTCGAAGAAACCCACGCCCGATATCGATGTCACGGTGACGCCCGGAAAGGCCATACCCGCACCGCCGATCAAGCCGGAGAGGAAGATCATCAGGACGCTCGATACGGGCGATGTCGGGAGCGTCCCAGGGCCGGTCAAGGCTGGCTCGCCAGTCGAGTTCACGATGAAACGGGCGGCAAGCAGGACGTTTGACCTGCGCTCGCTGCCTCAGACTCCGCAGTTACCGATGGAGCGTCCGGAGCGCGATGAGCCGCTGATCGACCGGACGATAGTCCAGAGCAATAACGTCGTCCCGCCCGGGCAGAACACCCCGTCGGTGCCGGCGAGAAACGCTCCCGCCCCTCCGACCGTCCAGAACTTTGATGGTATGAGCTTCGCTTTGAATGGCAACGGTCATCCGCCCGATACGAACGGCGACGTCGGCCCCAACCACTACATCCAGACCATCAACACGTCGATCGGCATCTACCAGAAGAACGGTACACCGATATCGACCTTCTCCTTCAACACCTTCATGAGCCAGGGAGCCTTCGGCAACCTGTGCGATACGAACAACTTCGGCGACCCGGTCGTCCTTTACGATTCGTTCGAGGACCGCTGGATCATCACCGATTTTGCGTTCACCCTGACCGGTGGAGGTGCTGTGATCAACCCTCCGGGCTCGTTCCAGTGTGTTGCCGCGTCGAAGACCGGCGATCCGGTGAGCGGCGGATGGAACTTCTACTCGATCAACACCGCGGGCGGTCTCGGCGATTACCCGAAGTTTGGCATCTGGCCGGACGGCCTGTACATGACCACCAACATGTTTGGCTACCCCGCCGGGGCGGCGTTTCAAGGAGCCCGGGCCTACGCGTTCAACAAAGCACAGATGTACGCCGGAAGCCCGAGCGTCCAGGTCATTACGTTCGACATTCCGGGCGGTGACTTCACCGTTCTACCGAGCAATGCCCGCCTTCAGACTGGTACGCCACCGCCAGGAAGGCCTAATTTCTACTCGTCGACGGAATTGTTCCTGAACGCGTTGGCCATCTACAAGTTTCATGTCGATTGGCTCCATCCCACGTTATCCACCTTCACCGGACCAGACACTCCTCTCGCCCTGACAAGTTGGCCGAACGCAAACGTGGCGAATGCGCCGTCTCTGGGCGGCAACGCCGTCGGTCTGGACACGCTCCCGATCCGCGAGATGGTGCAGAACCAGTACACCAACATCGGCGGCGTCGAATCGCTTTGGAACACGCATACCGTTCGCCGGGCGAACACCTCCGGATTCGCCGCCCCGCGCTTCTATCAGGTCGACGTCACCGGTGGCGCGGTAAACCCAACTCTTCCGCAGGGAGCCACCTTCGATCCCGACGGCGCAAACGTCATGCACCGGTTCATGCCCAGCGTGGCTGTCGACCGCGCTGGCGACATGGCCCTGGGATACAGCACTTCCAATTCCGCGACCAAGCCGGCCCTCAAGTACGCTGGCAGGCTGCCGGGCGATCCCGTCAACACGTTGCCCCAGACCGAGCAGCTCCTCATTCAGGGCACCGGAACACAAGTCGGGAACTGCGGTCCGAGCCCATGTGCCCGCTGGGGTGACTACAGCGCCATGACCCTCGATCCCGACGGCTGCACTTTCTGGTACACCAATATGTACTACGCGGTCGATGGTCTCAACCATCAGACCCGCATCGGCTCCTTCGCTTTCCCTTCCTGTACTCCGGTCGGCGCGGGTGGCACCGTGTCAGGAACAGTAACCGCCGCCACCGGCGGCGCGCCACTCAACGGCGTATTGATCCAGCTCGGAGCAAGATCGACAACCACGAACCCTTCAGGCGTCTATACGTTCTCTGGAATTCCAGCAGGCACGTATCCGACACTTACAGCTACCTTGAGCGGCTTCTCGACTGGGACAGCCTCGAGCATCGTGGTGACTGACGGCAATACCACCACGCAGGACTTCTCGCTCGCCAGTGCTCCGATAAACGGCTGTATTACCGATACCACCCAAGCCGATTTCCAGACCGGTGTTCCAACGAATCTCGATCTGACGACCAGCCCTGGCGATGTCACGCTGACGAATGCGCCGGTTCTTGACCAGGCAAACACCGCTGGTACCACTACCGGGACGAGTTTCTCCACCGCCAGTTGGGGTGGGCAAACCTTTATCCCGGCCATTACCGGTCAACTCGCAAAAGTGGATGTCCAGCTCTTTTGCTCCGGATGCACCGGGACCACTCCCAACCTCACGCTTTCGGTTCGCGCCACAAGCGGCGGTCTGCCCACCGGTGCCGACCTCGCCACGGTAACCATCCCCGGCTTCTCGAACGCCTCGGGTGTTTACTACACGGCCAGTTTTGGCTCGCCGGCAACTCTGACTTCCCTAACGCAGTACGCTTTGGTTTTGCGTCCCGTGGCCATCCCCTCGGCGGGCGGCTATTTTTGGATTCGTGCCAGTCCCAGCAGCTATGCCAACGGGCAACGCGTCATCTCCACCGATAACGGCGTAACGTGGACCGCCGATTCGACCAGAGATTTTAACTTCCGAGCCTTCATGCAGACCGGCTACGCGGCGAGCGGCAGCCTCCTCTCCTCGGTCAAGGACAGCAATCCGGGGGCCGGGCGCACTCCGGTCTGGTCGACCCTTTCCTCGACGGCAACGACTCCTGCCAATACCACTCTTCAGTTCCAGGTGGGAGCGAGCAACTCCCCAGCCGGTCCGTTCAATCTCGTCGGCCCCGACGGAACCCCCGCGACGTTCTACACCACCGCCGGCGGATCGCTCGCGCAGTTCTTCGGATTGCGCTACATACAGTACAAGGCCTACTTCACTACCACCGACCCCAACGTCACGCCAACACTGAGTGACGTCAGCCTCTGCTTCAACAATAAGGCAAACCCCGTTGTGACCGCTACCGGCGGCACATTCACGTACGACGGCACCCCGCACGCGGGAAGCGGCACCGCCACAGGTGGGGCGGGCGAGAGTCTGTCGGTGACGCTGAGCTACAGCGGGACCGGCGCGACGACCTATGGGCCCACAGCAACGGCGCCCACGAACGCCGGCACGTACCAGGTCGTTGCACACACGAACGGAGACGCGAACGACTTCGCCGGTGACTCGGCACCGGCTGCGCTCACCATCAACGCGGCCAATCCAACCGTGACCGCGACAGGGGGAACCTTCACCTACGACGGCAACCCGCACGCGGGAAGTGGCTCCGCCACCGGTGGCGCTGGTGAGAGCCTGACGGTCACCTTGAGTTACACCGGAACCGGGGCGACCACCTACGGACCAAGCGCCACGGCGCCCTCCCTTGCCGGCACGTACAACGTGGTGGCTCACACCAATGGAGACGCCAACAACAACGCCGGCGATTCCGCCCCCGCGGCGTTGACGATCAACAAGTTCAATACGTTGATGGGCGCATCCGGCGGCACCTTTACCTATGACGCGAGCCCCCATCCGGGCTCGGGCCAGGCCATCGGGGGCGCCGGCGAAGTGCTCGCCGTTACCTTGACCTACACAGGCTTCGCGGGAACCGTTTACCCAACGACCTCCGTTGCCCCGACGAACGTAGGCTTCTACCAGATCGTTTCGCACACCCTCGGCGACGCGAACAACAACGCAGGGGATTCTCTCCCGAACGTTGTGCATATCCTCAAGGCGACGGCCACCATCGTTGTTACCGGCTACTGCGTTCCATTTGACGGTGCGGCGCATACCGCGGCCGGCACCGCGACCGGCGTCGTGAGTGAGTCCCTCACCGGCCTTGATCTTTCAGGCACCACGCACACCGCGGGCGGAACTTACCTCGGCGATGCGTGGACGTTTACCAACGCGAACTACAACAGTGCTAACAGCACGGTCAATGACGCCATCGTCAACGCCTTGATCACCGCATCGGCGGCCGTGGCCACAGGCTCTACCGGCAACGCTGCCTCTGTCGGCAACGCGGGTGCAGGCGCAACTTACGCCTGGGGCATCACCGGCGGCACGATCACCGCCGGCGCCGGAACAACCAGCATCACTTACACAGCCGGTGTCACCGGCACGCTGACGCTCAACGTCACCGTGACCACGAGCACCAGTTGCAGCGACTCCAAGTCCGCCAACGTCACCGTCAATCCGACCGTCGCCTCGGTCTCTCCAACCGGCGGCACCATCGCCGGTAACTCGGCAGTGACGATCAGCGGCACCGGCTTCAACAGCGGCGCGACGGTCACCTTCGGTGGCTCGGCCGCGACGAACATCGTCGTCGTCAGCTCGATCAAGATCACTGCCAGAACACCGGCACACGCGCTCGGCGCCGTCAACGTGACGGTGACGAACACCAATACAACCTCCGGCACGCTCGCTTCCGGCTACCTCTACAAAGCGCAGCAGTTCGATCCCAACAACGACACCAACATCACCACCGGCGACATCTTCTACCTCGTGAACTACCTCTTCATGGGTGGCCCACCGCCGAGCGGACCGGCCGGCATACTGTCGGGTGACGCCAACGGCGACGGAATCGTCGACACAGCGGACATCTTCTATCTGGTCAACTACCTCTTCCTCGGCGGCCCGAGGCCGAATGCGATTCCGTCCAATCCGCAGGTGAAGGCCGCAGCCGCAGGTGGTCCCGAGCTGGCAGGCTCGATCGCCCTAGGCAAGCCGGTTCTCAGCGCCGGCCGCTACGTCGTGCCGGTCATCATGACCGCCGGCCAGGGCTCCATCGCCCCGCAGGCCATGGCGCTCCGAGTTCACTTCGGTGGTGAAGGGACGATCGGAGAGGTCACGGTTCGCAAGGCAGGCGCGGCCGCCAATCTCAGCCCGGCGTTCGAGATCAACCGCCGTACCGGAAACGATCTGACTTACGTCGTCTCGTACGGCGGTCTGGCACTCGGCCAGTCGCGCTCGGCGATCGTCGCCGAGATCGAGATCGCCTCGGTTGACGG
>JBBRNB010000023.1:0-68708 GCA_038230535.1 Thermoanaerobaculia bacterium | reverse complement strand
GAGGCGTGCGTGAAGGTAGCCGGTGGCCACGCCGGAGGCGTTGCCACCGGTTTGCAGGGGCATGAAAAGGCACCCCGGCAGGGGACTCGGCAGGGGTGCGTGAAACGTCGAATTCGAAATCGTTCTACGCGATCGATCCTGCCTGACTTCACCGGGAGAGCACTTCGCAGAGCTTCCGCGGCTCGGCAGAAGTATGTAGTCAACCCAATCAAGTCCGAGCGGATCTACATAGCCAATCGGGCTATCGCCAACGTAACTAAACTAAACAGGTTATATCCGGCGCGAAGACCCAACGGCCCCGGTTGTGTATACCGGCCCCAAACGCCCCTGTACCATCGAAAGATATCGTATGTCCTTTCGGTAGCTACGTCCTCTTCTTGCCCGGGGAAGGCGAGTGGCTGATACCGATCAGCGCGTACGAGTTCTTTCTGACCGAACTGTCCGAGTTCTACTCCCCAGACGAAGCGAAGTTGTGGCTGTTCAGCCCCCACCGGCTCCTCGGAGAAACCGCCGAGGCTCGCATCCAGAGCGGAAAGACGCATGACGTCTTCGCGCTGCTCGATCAGCTTCGGTCGGGTGCATACGTCTGATGATGAATGCTGGTCGAGAACCCCTGATCTGGACGAGTCGCCGGCCCTTCACTCGCTCAGTTCGCGACGACGATTCGGTACGCCTCCGTAACATGGCAGCCGGCGGAATCCGTGACCGTGACGAAAATGGTGGTGTCGATGTCCGTAGTCGGAACGCCCGAGATCAGACCGGTGCTACTCAGGGTGAGACCGGCGGGCATCGTTCCCGAGTAGAGGGTGAAGGTATACGCGGGTGTGCCGCAGCAGACCTGGATCTGGAAGTTGACGGTCGAATTCCGCTGGAAGTCCGGAAGACTCTCGGTGAGGAAATCCAGGAAACAGGTCGCGTACCCATACGTTGCGAGAGAGAGCAGAAGCAATCCGACCACGACGATTTTTCTCACGAGGTTCCCCTTTCAGTTAGCGATCGAGCTGGCGCGAAGCCCGGGATGGGTTCATCTTTTTGCCGTCAGTGGGCACTAGTCGATCGCGGTACGTCAACTTACGGCAGTCAATAATACCTCGCCTTTGTCCATTTGCGAGCTGAAGTAGAATTGCCTCCTGGTGAAATCCCCCCGCATCGGTAAACCTCGGTCAGCCTCGGCGGCGTTTTCGCTCTCTCGCAAGTTGCCGCGGCTGTCGCTGCCGGCGTCGGCTGCCGCGGCCAGTCTGCCACGGGCAAAGCCGGTGATCGGCAAGCCGGGACGCTCGCTCTTCCGCGGTGTGCCCGTTGGGAAGCCGCCGCAGCGCGATCCTGTTACCGCCTCTCGAAATGGACGGAAGTGACGATCAGGCCCAGCATCCCGTGATTCGCGGCCTGAAGACCGTCTGCCTCTGCAACAACATCAAATACAGGACCATCGAGCGTGCCATCCGCCGAGGAGCTTGTACGGTCAGTCAGATCGCGGCGTGTACCAGCGCGACTACCGGCCATTGCGGGGGAAGTTGTACGCCGGAGGTTCAGGAGATGCTTCGGGAGCACGCGCCGAAGACCGCGTTGTCGCAACCTCCTCCGAAGCCGGCCGCATCACCTGATGCCTGGTGGGTCCGCAAGCAATGATGAAGTTGCCTGTGGTCGCCACTGGCGGCGGAATGCCGTTCATACCGCCGGCGGGGATGGCCCTGGCCGCGCTGACCGTCATGCTCTGGCTGATCTGGAGCGATACGGTGAGGGCAGGGCGGACTCCGGCCGTGCTCTATGCGGTGCGTGTCGCGCTCTTCGTGATTGTGGCCGCGATCCTCGTGCTCAACCGCATCCGTTATCCTTTTCTCTTCTCGACGTCGGCGACGGTGCTGGTGGTGATGGTGGCGATCGCCGGCGCGGGAGGGGCGGTCTATTTTTCGAGGAAGCTCGTCAGGCGGGAGTAAAGCAGGGTCCGGTGAAGATCGACTGGCGTAGGTGAAGGTAGTCGACAGAACTTAGAGAGAGATCGCAGGCCTGTCAACTCGTCCGGTCCATCATTCCGCTCGGCAAGGTGGCCAACCCTCACCAGACCCTGAAGAGCACTATACATCATTCCGGACGTAACTTCAACTTTCCTGACTTATGACCTGGATAGTTTGCATAGTTGGTGGTTAGGGGAGTGTAGAGCCGCCGCCCTCGGCGGCTGGTCTCCGCGCAAACGGAGGGGAGTGACGGGCGGGTGTTTGTGGGGCTGGAGTGCGAGGAGGTCGTGACGGCGGCGGAGTTGCTGGTGCTCGAGGTGCTGCCGCCGAGGGCGGCGGCTCTACACCGCGCACCAGGAGTTGTTGGATCTGCGGATAGCGGGATAGTCTCTCAGCAGGCCAGCAGTTTCCGCGATACCGACACCACCACATGAAACCCACACTCGTCACTCTCTTCCAGTCACTTGCCGGCCTGACACGGTTGCGGCTTCTGAACCTGATGACGGCGGGGGAGGTTTGCGTCTGCTACTTCGTCGAGATCCTCGATGAGGCACAGCCGAAGATTTCGCGGCATCTGGCCTATCTTCGGCGGGCCGGTCTCGTGGAAGCGCGGCGCGACGGCAAGTGGATGCACTACCGGCTGGTGATGCCGCCGGATCCGGCGCAGGCGGAGTCGCTGAGGACGGTGCTGCCTGTTCTGGCGGACGACCGGAGAATGCAGCGCGACCGGCTGGCGCTCGATCGCGTCTGCTGTGCGGAACGGTTGCCCGCTTCGCTTCAGAACGCGCCCAGGCCTGAGCTGGTGAGGGTGCGGACGAGCTGATGCTGGCGGCGATCCTCATCGCCATCGCCGCATTCTTCGCTGGTGCGGTGTCGGCCGTGGCCGGCTTTGGGATCGGCAGCATCCTGACTCCTCTCCTCGGGCTGACCATTGGTGTCAAACTCGCCGTTGCCGCAGCCGCCATTCCGCACTTCATCGGCAACGCCCTCCGCCTTTGGACGCTACGCGACCGCGTTGACAAACAGGTCCTCAAGACCTTTGGGCTGATGAGCGGCGCCGGTGCGCTGACCGGCGCACTGCTGCACGCCGCCGTGGCGACGCAAGCTCTAAAGGTCGCCTTTGGCATCGTCCTCATCATCGCCGGCGCCTTCGGCGTAACGGGGTGGAGCGATCACCTTCGTTTTGGCCGCCGCGGTGCCTGGCTGGCCGGAGGAGTGTCGGGACTGCTCGGCGGGTTGGTCGGCAACCAGGGTGGCATCCGCGCGGCAGCGATGCTGGCGCTCGATGTCCGCAAAGAGGTCTTCGTGGCCTCGGCCGTTGCCATCGCTCTCATCGTCGATGGGGCACGTCTACCCGTCTACGCATTCAGCACGGGCCGCCAGTTGCTGACGATCTGGCCACTGATCGCGGGCGCCAGCGTGGCGGTCATCCTCGGCACGTTCCTCGGCAGGTCCATCCTCGGCCGTGTTCCGGAAAACGTCTTCCGCCGCGTCGTTGCCGCACTCCTGGTCGCGCTCGGCGTAGCGATGCTGGCGTCGAGGTAAGGCCGGGGCTGCGGAACTGGCATTAACCGGCAACCGACAACGCGCGAAGCGCATCAATGCCTCACTGCGCGAGCGCGGCCCTTCGCCGATGGCTGCCATCCCAACTGCACCACTTCGAAGTCGCCGCCCTTGATCGCGTTGAAAGCCGGATTGAGAATGTCGTTGTCCCAGCGTGTGTCGTAGGTACCGGTCACGTAGAGATCGCTGCCGTTGTCGGCGACCATCAGGCCGTAGGTCTTCATCGCCTGGAAGATGCGGCGTACCGGATCCGGAAAGCCGGAGATGTCCTTGGATGCTTTCAGCCTGAGGCGAGCACCCATCGGCAGGGCGCCGTGGGTGGAGCCGGCGTTGTGGGAGCCAGGGAAGACGTGGCCGTTCGAATGACGCACCGTCACGCGGAGGGCGTGGAGGATTGGGGACGTTCCGTAGACTTCGTCGTAGCGGATCAGGCCGGGCAGGATGGCGAGACCGGCGGCGTCGGCGCTCGTCCAGCCCTCGGGACGGCGCGCATTCGAGTCGAGTGGAAACGTCGCTCCCGAGCCCGCCGTCCATTGCGAGCCGGTCCAATGTAGCGCGTACAGCTCGTAGAGGATGCGGTTGTCGCGGTCGACGAGCAGCATGTGGCGGTCACCGTCAGCATTCGGATCGCCGCCGGCCAGGCCACCCTCGATCCACTTCTGCTGATCCTTCGCTTCCTCCGGAATCGGATAGCCGGGTGGGCGGCCGGGAGCGGCGATGTCGCTCTCGTCATCGTAGTCAAACGTAACTGGGACCAACTGTTGCGAACCGGAGACGATGACGTACGGCATCCCGTAGATGGGCGCAGAGGGATCGCCGCTGTCGCCACCGAAATCGGGATGCATCCCGCGGCTCGTACCGATATCAGCGACGTACGCCGCACTGTTCGAATCGATGGGCGCCGCGCTGATGTCGGTGTTCCACCAGTTGGAGGGAGGAAAGAGCGGTAGTGGCAGGGGAAGCGAGCCGCCCCGCTGCGGCGATTGCGCGGCGGCTGCCGAGGCCAGAAGGATCATCAGGAAGGAAAGAGCGAAACGGGGCATGAAACGGATTCTCGTCAGCTTTCACTACCAGGTTGTAACTTCGATCACAGCGCCTCGGGAGTTTCCGAATGAGATTGGTTCCATTACAATGCTCCGGTCATTCAAATAAGTAACGGAACAAAAGCCCCAGGGCACTCCGGCCCGTACCCTCCGATAAACAGGAAACAGAGAGAGGTTCCCTTCGTGAAGCAAATCCGGCTCATCACCGCAGTCGCGTTTCTACTCGCATCGGCCGCCTCGGCCACCGTCTTCCAACCCACAACCGACCGCCAGCTCGTCGACCGCTCCGAAACCATCGTCGTGGCCACGGTGCGCGACGCGTCGCCGCACCCGGGCGCGAACGGTTACATCGTCACCGACTACCGGCTCGACGTCGAACGGACGATCAAGGGGACGGCTGCCGGCACGATCACGATCTCCGAGATCGGAGGCGTCGCCGGCCAGCGCTTCACCTTCATCGCCGACTCCGCCGTCTACACGCCCGGTGAGAGGGTCATGGTCTTTCTCCGCAAACGCGGCGACGGAACGTACTTCACGAGTGCGATGGCGATGGGCAGGTTCTCATACACGCGCAACGCCACGGGAGAGACGGTAGTCACGCGCGATGTCTCCGAACTGCGCGACGATCCAGCACGAGATGCGGATAAGTTCGAGCGGTTCGTACGCGATGCATCGCACGGTCTCGCTTCGGAAGTGGCAAGCTCCTACACGACGACGCTAAAGCCGATCGCCGCCGGGTTCCATCCGATCGCGCAGAGCTTCACCGCGCAGACATACACCCTATCGACGGGAGGGTTTGGCGCGCGCTGGGCCGGTGGCGAGTCCGGGGCCACGGTGACCTTCTACGTCACCGGCAGTCTGCCCAACGCGAGCGCTGGCACCACGGCAAGCGGTATCGCCGATGGCCTCGCGGCATGGACGAGCGATCCGAACGCGGGGATCGTCCTGAATGGTGGCACCAGTGCGCCTCCAGCGAACGCCGCCGCGCCCAACGGTGACGACAACAACAGTGTCATCTACCTCGGGTATGACGGTACGGTCAACGTCGCCATCTGCGATCAAACGCTGGCCTGCACGATCGATTCCGGCGGCGTAACGCACACATACAAGTCGGAACAGTTTGTGTCGATCTCAGACGCAGACATCGTGTTCCGCACCAGCGTCACAAGTTCGCAGTTTGAAACGTTCATTGCCCACGAGATGGGACATGCCATCGGCCTTCGGCACTCCGATCAGAACGGGTCGGGCGGGTCCTGTGCTCCTCCACTCGACTGCTCGAGCAGCGCTCTCATGAGCGCGTCCGTCAACACAGGGTTCGGGTCCACTTTGCAGGCGTGGGATCAAGCTGCCAACGACACCGTCTACGGTAACGGTCCCCCCTGCATACCGATCACCTCCGTCTCCATATCCGGAGGCGGAACCATCCCCTCAGGTCAGGCCGCGACACTCACCGCGAATGTCACCGGTGGCAACGGCACGTTCACTTATGCGTGGTTTCAGGGCTCGCTGAACGATACCTCCCACCCCGTCGGTACCAACAGCCCGACATTCACCACCCCCCCCGTTACCACCTCGACAGACTACTGGGTCAAGGTAACGAATGGCTGCAGCAACGTGCCGGCGCAGACAACCGTCAATCCTCAGGTGACGACATGCGTACCGCCGGCTGTGACCAGTCAGCCAGCCCCGGTGTCGATCAACTCCGGCGGCACCACCACGCTTTCCGTCGGCGCGAACGGTTCGCCTGTGCTCAGCTTCCAGTGGTACCAGGCCACCAGCAACACCGACACGAGCAAGCCGGTCGGGACCAATAGTCCGTTCTTCACGACGCCGGTACTCACCCAGAACACCTCGTACTGGGTGAAGGTCAGCAACGGCTGCAGCCCCGGCTCCGCTCCCAGCAACGTTGCTGTCGTCACCGTCATCGGCGGCCCCACATGCAATCCGCCCACCTTCTCCATCCAGCCTGGTAGCGCCACGGTCCTTCCTGGGTCCCAGACATTCCTCATCGCCTTCGCCACCGGCGCCACGTCCTACCAGTGGTACAAAGGCATCGTCGGCGACACATCAGCACCCGTCTCCGGCAGCGGGCCTTCGAATGACCGCTGGATCAACCAGATCCACGTCGATCTTCTCGGCCACCCTGCCGATGCCGCGTCCATCTCAGCCTACGATGCGGTTCTCGGCGGTGGCGGATCGCGTACCACCGTCGCCATCAGCGTTCTGAGCTCCACCGAGTACCGCCAGCGGCTCCTGACGGACTTCTACGCAACGTTCCTCCATCGGCCCCTCTCCGCGGGCGAAGCATTGTTCTGGATGCCGGCATTCACCGCGGGCATGTCCGACGAACAGATCGAATCGCAGATCGTGGCATCGCCCGAGTACTTCGCACTGGCTGGCTCCACGAATGCGGGCTGGATCAATCAGATCTTCAATGACGTGCTCGGCCGCGCGCCGTCGGCAGCCGAGGTCACGACGTATTCGGCCCTGCTGTCCAGCAGCTCGCGGATGAGCGTCGGCCTCTCCATCCTCAACTCGGGCGAAGCGGCGAACCGGCGCGTGCAGCAGTACTACGCACGATTCCTCCGCCGCAGTCCGTCCGCCGCGGAAGTCTCTGCCTTCGTTGCCGCGCTGCTGGGAAGCTCCACCGATGAGCAGGTCATCGCCCAGATCGTCGCCGCGGACGAATACTTCAACTTCGGGACGATCCTCATCACCGACGCCATCGCCACCACCACGCGCTACTGGGTGCGCGCCAGCAACGGCAACTGCGCGGGCGACAGCAGCGTGGCCGTGCTCACCGTTCCGCAGTGCGCCCAGCCCACCATCGTCACGCAACCGTCGAACAAGACCGTCACGGCCGGCACGCCTGTCTCCGTTGGTGTGATCGCTACTGGCGCTACGGCCTATCAGTGGTATCAGGCAGCCTCCGGCAATCAGGTCAACCCCATCGCCGGCGCAACCGGTCCGGTGCTCACGATCACTCCGGCCGTGACGGGCAGCATCCCGTATTGGGTCAAGGTCTCGAGCTCGTGCGCCGCCTCCAACAGCGTCACCGTCACCATCACTGTCAATTGCGGCACGCGCGCGTTGAGCATCACCGCCACGCCGACCGCATCATCCGCATCCAACTACACCGTCTCGTGGAACGGCAACGCCGATCTCGATGCCCGGTACGAATTGCAGGAAGCGACGAAGTCCGATTTCAGCGATACGCAGACGTTCGCTGTCTCCGGCGCGGCCTCACGAATCTTCACGCATACGGTCACGGCCGATGCGAACTACTACTACCGCGTGCGTGCCTTCCCCGCTTGCGGCGGCACCGCACCTGACTTCTCCCCGGCCAACACTCCGGCCGGCGTCGTCCTGGTCTCAGCTCCGCAGACATCGACGCGTGGGAACTACGACTTCTCCACCCTCCCCTGCACGCAGAACTGCACCATCACGCAACAGATCTTCATCCCCGCGATCATCACCGCGGGGAAAACCGCGCTGGCCACCGGCGATTCGTTCAGCGTCACCTCGGACAAGCCATTCCTGACGATCTCACCATCGAGCGGACCGCTGCCATCCCAGGGGACTACGGTCACCGCGACGATCGACCAGTCGCAGCTCGACGCCGGCTCCACGCAGGCCACCGTGACCATCAACCGCACACCGGCGGCAGGCAAGACCGGCGCTCTCGGCGATCCGCCGGCTCCGATCAACGTGCCCGTATCCGTCAGCATTGTCGCCCCCGTCACCCCGGTGGCCAAGGATCCGAACGGCGGCTTCAACGCACTGCTCATTCCCGCTGTCGCGCATGCTGACGGCATCAGCTCGAGCTTCGTCAGCGACATCCGCCTCACCAACACCTCATCGCAGTCGATCACCTACCAGCTCACCTACACCCCGAACGGCACCGACGGCACAGTGAGCGGCAAACAGACATCCATCACCGTCAACGCCGGCGACACCAAGGCACTCAACGACATCGTCAAAGACTGGTACGGCTCCGGCGTCGCCGGCGAGTCGCCGCAGGGATCCCTCGAGATCCGGCCGGCGAACTACGCAGGCAAAGACCCGGTCAGCGTCAGCCTGGCCAGCGTCGCCGCCAGCCGCACGTACAGCGTCGCTTCCACCGGCACCTTCGGTCAATTCATCCCGGCGCTGCAGTTGGTGAACTTCCTGTCCAAGAGCGACGTCTCGAAGATCTCGCTCCAGCAGGTCTCCCAGAGCAGCACCGCCGGCGGCTTCCGCACAAACCTCGGCTTCATCGAAGGCTCCGGCCAGCCTGTCGACTTCGTGGCCACGCTCCTCGACGACGCCGGCAACAAAGTCGCCGAGCGCGCTTACAGCCTCCGCCCGTACGAGTCGCAGCAGATGAAGCTCGACCAGTTCTTCAACGTCCCGGGGATCTCGGACGGCCGCGTCGAAGTGCGCGTGACCAGCGACACCGGCCACATCAGCGCCTACGCCTCGGTGCTCGACAACACCACCACCGATCCGCTCCTGGTCTTCCCCGCCGATCCGTCGAAGATCTCCGCCAGCCGCTTCGTCGTACCGGGGGTGGCCGAGTTCGACAGCTCCTTCTCGAACTTCCACACAGACATGCGCATCTACAACGGCGGCACGTCGGCCGTCGACGTCACCCTCACCTTCACCGGCGCCAGCCTTCCGAGCAAGGTCAGAACGATCGGTCCGGGCCAGACGCTGGCCATCGACAACGTCCTCCCGACTCTCTGGAACACCACCGGCGGCGGCTCCGTCATCGCCACCACTGCCAGCAGTGCGTCTCTCATCGTCACCGCCCGTACCTTCAGCCGCGACAAAGTCACCGGCGGCACGTTCGGACAGTTCATTCCCGGCGTCACGGTGGCCGATTCCGCCGGCAATGGCGACCGCGCGCTCCAGATCGTGCAACTCGAGGAGTCGCCCGCATTCCGGACGAACCTCGGCCTGGTGGAAGTGACCGGCAACTCCGCAAACGTCGAGTTGCTCGCCTACACGCCCAACTCGAAGGTGGCGGCGCGCACTGTCGTTCCTCTCTCTGCCGGCCAGTACCTGCAACAGGGACAGATCTTCAAGTCCCTCGGCTTCAGCAACGTCTACAACGGCCGCATCACCGCCCGCGTCATCAGCGGCACCGGCCGCGTCGCCGCCTACGGCTCCGTCATCGACAACCGAACGACGGATCCGACATACGTACCGTCGCAATAATCAGACCCCCGTGTAGGGCCGCCGAGGGCGGCGGCCTCCATTCTCACGCCCGCGCGAAGATGGCCGCCGAGGGCGGCGGCCCTACACCCACATCCGGCATTGGTCGTAGAATATGTTCATGATCACCGTCGGGTTCGCGGTATTCCTGTTCATCGCCACGCTCAACACGACGAACGCCCAGCATGCAGCGCTCACTACGCCGGCGGCGCTGGTCTCACCCGATCCGGCAGCACTACCGCCCACCACGGAAGCATCCCTGCCGGGAGTCTCCGCCGACCCGGCCCCGCCACATCCGCTCAAGCCTCGCGCCTTGCCGGAGAGTCCGTATGCAGGGATTGCGCGTGGGGTGCTGGAGGCGGCCAAAGGCCTGCTGCGGAATCACGGCCGCTGATCTCCCGCGTTCCTACGGAATCGGCGCTCACCGTGAACCTGCCGGCGCTGCAGTGTAGGGCCGCCGCCCCGGCGGCCAACGGCCGTGAGGCCGTATGTTTGCTTCGAACTATCGCGCCGCGTGCGGCGCTGGCCGCCGAGGCGGCGGCCCTACACTGCAGCGGAAAACACGCGATTTATGCACACCCTCTGATGTTTACGTCGTGCAGCTCGAGGTTGTTGTCGTTTACCAGCTGTTGGGCAGTATCCAGCATGTCGTGTCAGAAGCGTGACGGTTGTCATCAACTTCCGGAGGCATCGTCTGTATCATCATTGACTATGTACGGATCCGACCCCTGCCGGACGCGGCCCCGGCCCAGCGTAACGCGCCTGATCAAGTGCTTCGCAGATTTGCGGCTACCCAACGGGTTGCCGGGTGGAGTCTCGGTCGCTGGCGGAGCCGGCGTAAACGACAACGCCGGCGACCGGCGCAGCATCTGGGCCGGACTCCTGGTGGTTACCGCGCTGCTCCTCACACTAACCGTCACCGCCCATGCCGCGACATTCATCGTTCCCTCTGATCGTGAGCTCGTCACCGCGTCGAAAGCCATCGTCGTGGCGTCGGCTGGGGAGTCGCAGGGGCGGTGGGCGCCGGGTGGGTGGATCGAGACGGTGACGGAGTTGCGTATCGAGGAGACAATCAAGGGGCCGATCGCTGACGGAGAGACGATTCACGTCACCGAGCTCGGAGGCGTGGTTGGCGGGATCGGTTACTTCGTCGCCGGCAGCCCGCGGTATGCGCGGGGGCAGAGTGTGCTGCTGTTTCTGGAGACGAATGACCGCGGGGAGTGGGTGGCGAAGAACATGGCAGTCGGCAAGTTCGAGCCTGCCGAGGATCTGCGCGGACGGCGGCTGCTCGTGAGGGATGCCGAGGAGATCGTGGGATGGGAGGAGGACGGTGTGGTGCATCGCGAACCGATGCGCGACCACGATGCCTTCCTCCGTTTCGTGCGAGCGGCCGCGAATGGCCGCGATGCTGTTGACGACTACACAGTTCGCGATCCGCAGCCGCTCCGGCGGGTTGTCGCCGCCCAGGCCACCGCCCAGGCGTTCGCCGCCAGCTCGTATCTGCTTCAGAGCTCGGGCCCTTCAGGGACGCTCGGTATCCGCTGGCCGGGTTTTCCTGCCGCGGTCGTTTTCCTCAGCCACGGCTCACAGCCCGGAGCCGTAAACGGCGGGTTGACCGCGGTTCAGCGCGCTCTGGCGGCGTGGACGAGCGACGTCGGATCGAACATCGTCTACAGCTATGGCGGGACGACGGCGATCGCGAGCACCGGCTTCAACGGCGGCAACTCCGACGGTACCAACACCATCCAGTTCAACGATCCGGCAAACGAGATTCCGGGCTCCTTCACACCGACCGGCGGCGCCACACTGGCCATCGGCGGCGCGTGGTTTGGCAACGCCACCCACGCCGCGAACGGCGAGCTGTACTACTCGATCGTCGAAGCCGATCTCGTCGTTCAGGACGGCATCTCCGGCGCCGGGCTGACCGGCAACGGGTTCGACCACGTCATCACGCACGAGCTGGGTCACACCCTCGGGCTCCGGCATTCCGATCAGAGCTCCTCGGGTGGCGGGTGCGGAGTCTCGCTCGACTGTACGAACAACGCCATCATGAACTCCAGCGTCGCCTTCAACTCCGACACGATAGGCTCGACTCTGCAGGTATGGGACATGACGGCGATCGACGCGGTCTATGGGTCCGGCATCGCACCGCCGCCGCCGTGCAATCCGCCGAGAATTTCTTTGCCTCCGCAGACGGTAAACGTCAGCACAGCCCCGGTCACGTTCACGGTGACGGCGACCGGCGACACTCCGATGCAGTTCCAGTGGTACAGCGGAACGTCCGGCAACACGAACGCTCCGATCAACAGCGCGGTCAATGGCGCCACCACATCGTCGCTGACCGTGCAGCCGGCGGTGACGAGCGCCTACTGGGTGCGCGTCGCGAACACCTGTGACCAGACTGACAGTGCGACGGCCTACGCGATCGTCAACAACTGCCCGCCCGTCGTCATCGGGCCGCAACCGGGCGATGCCACCATCCTGCAAGGAAAATCGACGTCATTCTCCGTCGCGGCCAGCGGCGGAACTGTCTCGTATCAGTGGTATGCGGGGCCGACCGGTGTGACGTCGTCGCTGATCGCCGGCGCCACCGGCGCCAGCCTGACCGTATCGCCGTCGAAGACTTCGACCTACTGGCTGCGCGCGTCCAACACGTGCGGGTCGTCCGCGGACAGCAACACGATCACGATCACTGTCCTGCCATGTACCGCGCCGAAGTTCGTCGTGCAGCCGGCGGGCGGCAAGATCGTGACCTTCAACGGAGCAACTCTCTACGCCGCCGTCACCGGAACGCAACCGATTGCCTTCCAGTGGTACCAGGGGACGTTCCCCGACACGTCGCGGCCGGCGGACAACGGTACCTCGCCGATGCTGACGCTGCCGCCACTCGTGTCATCGACGTCGTTCTGGCTGCACGTGTCGGGCGTTTGCGGCGCCGCCGACAGCACGACGGCCAACCTGACGATCGTTTCGAGCTGTACGACGCCGTCGATCGTGTCGCAGCCGCGCGACCAGACCGTGTCGTCAGGCAACAACGCCATCGTCTCCGTCACTGCGGCCGGAGCGTCCTTGAATTATCAGTGGTACCAGGGATCGCTGTTCGATTTCACTCACCCCCTCGGCGGAAACGCTCCGTCCGTCTACACGCCGCCGATCACTGCCACAACGCAGTTCTGGGTGCGCATCAGCAGCCCGTGCGGAAGCGTTGATAGCGCCGTGGCGACAGTGTCAGCTACGGGGCGGAAGAGGTCGGTGGGGCGGTAGGGCGGGTGCGGCCTTGGGTGGGTATGGGTGGTTCGTTGAGTCGCTAATGTTGAATGTTCAATGTTCAATGTTCAATGTTGAGTGGAGGAGCCGACAGTAACCGTCTCTTTTCATTCAACATTGAACATTGAACATTCGGCCTCCCGACACTCAACTACACTCGCAACGAATGTCAGCACTGCTGTACGCCGCCACAGCGCTCCTGCTGCTCTGGATCTCTCACCGTCTGCTCACGCCCCTCTCGCGCGTAGCGATGATCGTGCTCCTGCTCCTGCCGCTCTGCGTGACCGGGCGGGCGTTGCTGACGGGCGGGATATTCGGGCCGGTCGATCTGCCGTACTTCACCGAGCCGTTGCGGGACATGCGTGTGCCGCTCGGTGTGGCCAAGCCGCACAACGGGACGCTCTCCGACCTCTACGCGCAGATGATTCCGTGGCGGAAAGCGGTGCAGTATTCGCTGGCACATGGGGAGTGGCCGCTGTGGAATCCGTTCATCCTCTCCGGCGCGCAGCTCGCGGCGGCGGCGCAACCCGCGGCGTATTCGCCGTTCACGCTGATCGCCTGCCTCCTGCCGGTGGCGCAAAGCCTCACCTTCTCCGCCGCCCTGACGTTCTTTCTGGCCGGCCTCGGCGCGTTTCTCTTCGCGCGCGAGCTCGGCTGCCGCGAGTCGGTGGCGCTCTGCGCCGCGGCGGGCTGGATGTATTCGGGGGCGATGGTCTATTTCGTTCTCTGGTCGCTGGGCAGCTCGTGGACGCTGTTTCCGCTCGTTCTCTTCGCCACGCGGCGATGCGTTTACGCGCCCGGCATCCGTTCGGCCGCCATCCTCGCGACAGCATTGACGCTGCTTCTGCTGGCCGGGCATCCGGAAACGGCGTTTCATGTCGTGTTCTGCGGTGCCATCTACGGCGGCATCGAGTTGTTAGCGGTGCGGCGCGACTTCGCACGTGTCATCGCCTCGGCGGCGGCGGCCGGTACCGTCGCCCTCCTCCTCTCCGCGATCTACCTCCTGCCGATGTTCGAAGCGGCGACGCAGACGATGGAGCATCAATTCCGCATGGGAGGCTATCGCGACGAGCCGCGCGGTGTTTCCTCCGGAGAGAGCGGTGCGCGGATACTGGCCGACTTTTTCCCGCATCTCCACGGCCGCTGGTGGAGCCGCAAGGATCCTCACTGGTTGTCTCCCGAAACGTCGGCGGCAGGAAGCATCATCCTGGCCCTGGCCGCGTACGCGGTCTTCCGCGTCCGCCGCCGCGAAGTGGCGTACTTCGCGTCCCTGGCAGTCTTCGGAATCCTCTGCCGCGCGGCCTGGGCGCCACTCGCCGCGCTCCTGCAGAAGCTGCCGCTCTTCGATATCGCCCTCAACGAGCGCTTCTCCTTCGCCGCCGCACTTTCGCTGGTCATCCTCGCCGCAATCGGACTCGAGGAGGCGCTGCGCCGGAACGACCGCGCGCTCGCCTACACGCTGGCGATGGCAACGCTTCTCTTCACCGGAGGCGCTGTCGTGATCGACCGCCTGCACGTGATGGAAGACAAACTCCCGGAATGGGGCGTCTACACCCTCTTCGGTGAGCTGGCGTGCCTCGGCGTGGCAGCGGTGGTGGTGATTGTTGTTCGGGGTCTTGCAGGACGGGCTCTCGCGGTGGGCGAGAACGCCGGCAGCGCCGCCACTCAGCAACCCAGTAACCGAGCAACTCAGCAACCCACCCCCCGCGAGACCCTGCGACCTCGAGACCTCGTAACTGCGACCGCAGTTCTCCTCCTCATCACTACCCAGCGTTTCCTTGCCGGCTACGATATCTATCCAACCCTTCCGGCGTATGCGGCGTATCCGCCGATTCCGATCTTTCTCTCGCTTCCGCGGGGGGACTTCCCGCCGTTTCGCATCGTCGGCCGGGCGCACGCGCTCGTTCCCGGTACCAGTGCGTTGTACGAGCTCGAAGACGTGCGCGGTTACGAGGCGATGACCTACTCGCGCTACGTGGCTACGTACGACGCCTGGTGTACGCACCAGCCGATCTGGTTCAACCGCGTCGACGATCTGACGAAGCCGTTTCTCTCGATGCTGAACGTTCGTTACGCCATCGCCTCGGACAAGCTTCCGCCGCCGGACGGCTGGCGCCTCGTAGCGAGGCAGCGCGGCGCGGAGCTGCTGGAGAACACCAGGGTCCTGGCCCGCGCATTCATCCCGGCCCACGTCGTCTTCGGTACGACCTTCGACGGCACGATCAAGGCGATGACGGCTGCCTCCGATTTTCGCGAACGCGCCTGGATCGAAGCGCCGCTGACGGCAGGGGAGCGATCGAACGAGGGCGGCACCGTGGCCGAGGTACGGAGAGAGTCGGGCGACCTCATCGTGGATGCGGCGACGGCAGCAGGCTCCTGGGTCATCATCACCGAGCCGGCATGGATCGGCTGGCGGGTCTACATCGACGGCCGCCGAGTCGAGCATTTCTATGCGAACATTGCGTTTATCGGAGTCTATGTCCCCCCGGGAGGCCACCGGATCCGGCTGACCTACCTCCCCGAGAGCTTCGTCCGAGGCCGGGCCATCTCGCTCACAACGCTGGTCTTACTCCTCAGCGGACTCGTCGCGGGACGAATCCGCAGGCGCCGCCTGTTCTAACGTTTAGGTGACACGCGACACAACTGATTGTGCGCGCCGGGCGTAGAATTTTCGCGGTCCGTACCTCGGAGGAGTCCCCATATGCGCAGTACCGTCCGGCTCGTTCGGCTGTTTGTCGTCCCGTTGCTGGTCACCGCAACGTCTCTGCAGGCCATCACCTACATCGTTCCGAACGATCGGGATCTGGTGAAGCGGTCGGAGGCCATCATCATAGCCACTGCGGTGGAGTCGCATTCGGATTTACGCGATAGGGACCGGCTCGTGACTGTCGCAACGCTGCAGGTCGAGAAAGTTCTGAAGGGATCGGTTGACGGAGAGTCGGTTCAACTCGTTGAGATGGGCGGAACTGTTGGCGAGCGTATGACCTTCATTCCAGGCTCGCCCCGATACGAATCCGGCAAACGCTATCTCGTTTTCCTTCGCACAAACAGGTTCGGCGAGAAGACCACCTATGGTTTCGGGCTGGGGAAGTTCGAGTTCATCACTGATCTGCACGGCCACGAGTTGCTGGTGCGCGGCGGCACGGACGACGAGATGTTTGGTTTCAACGAGAGTGACTCGTCGCAGCATGTGGAGCCTTTGCGGGACGCGGGTGAGTTCCTTGGTTTCGTAAGAACTGTCGTCGAGGGTGATGCGCCGGCACGGGAAGACTACGTTGTTGCTCGCTCGGCCGTCGTGTTTGCGAAGTTCCCCGAGTTCGTACCGCGTACCACGCGATTCGTTCCAATCCCCTTGGCGACGCGGCCTGACTATTTGTCCGCCGGCAACTTTCGCTGGCAATCTCCGGTGGCCGGTTTCGTCTATTGCTGTACCCCCACCCTGCAGCCAAATTTCCCTAATGCTGTAAGTGACGCCTCGTCGGCCATGGCAAATTGGAACGGCCAGGGAGTCGGCGTCAACTACACGCTGGGTTCCGCCGACAATACGGCGAACAAGGGATTTACTACTTACGATTGCAAGAACACGATACTCTTCAACGACCCGAACCATGAGATCACAGGAGCCGCTGCGATCGGAGGCATCTCGACGACTGGTGGCAGCTGTGTGCCACCTCCAGGCCAACCCGGCCCCCCCTTCACCTACAACAATCTGGGGGACGGAGTCACTTATAACAACACGTTGGAGGCCGATGTAGTCGTTGGCGCCAACGGTACGTTCAGTACGAACGAGGCCACGTTTATCGGCGTGCTCACCCACGAGCTCGGACATACTCTGGGATTCCGCCACTCGGATCAGACTGCGGCAAATGATCCGGGCACCCCTTGCAACCCTGCGCTGATCCCATGCACGAGCGACGCGATCATGAATTCTACGATCGCGTTCAACTTGCAATCCCTGCGGCCATATGACGTGAATGCCGTACAGACAGTTTATGGCGCTGGCCCCGTCTGCAACGCTCCGTCAATAGCGACACAGCCGGCAAGCCAGAGCATCTCCTTCGGGTCGCAGGCGAATCTGAGCGTTGCAGCCAACGGCACCGCGCCGTTGACGTATCAGTGGTACACCGGCAACTCAGGCAACACTGCGAGCCCGGCCGGCGGTGCCACCAGTACCACGTTCCACCCGACGCCCGCGGTTACGACCAACTATTGGGTCCGCGTCTCGAACTCATGCAACGGTGTTCAGATCGCGAACAGCAACACCGCCGTGGTTACGGTTACCTGCGCTCCACCATCGGCGGGAACGCCGCAAGCTTCTCCCTCATCGATCGCCTCCAGCCAGTCGAGCACACTCTCTGTCAATCCGACTGGCAGCTCTCCGTTCACGTATCAGTGGTACATCGGCAACTCAGGGGTGACGACCACCCCGATCAACGGAGCGACCAGCTCATCGGTCATGGTGAGCCCTTCACTCACGACCACCTATTGGGTGCGTGTGACCGGTCAGTGCGCGCCTGCTTCGGACAGCCAGGCTGTGACCGTTACGGTTGCGCCTTGCGTTCTGCCAACAGCAGGAACGCCGAGCGCGTCTCCGTCATCGATCCCCACCGGCCAGTCGAGCACCATCTCCGTCAATCCGGCAGGGACGCCGCCGTTCACCTATCAGTGGTACATCGGTAACTCAGGAGTCACAACCACGCCGATCGCCGGCGGTTCCAACTCGTTCGTAACTGTCAGTCCGGCGACAACGACTTCCTACTGGGTGCGTGTGACCGGTCAGTGCGCGCCGCAATCGGACAGCCCGAGCACCACCGTCACAGTGACCTGTGCGCCGATCGCGGCACCGGGCGTCACCGCTCAACCGCAGACCATCAATATCGGTCAGTCGTCGACGCTCGCATTCAACACCGCCGGCTCCGGGCCGTTCACCATCCAGTGGTACAAAAACGGCCTCGGCGATACCTCGAGCCCGATCGCTGGAGCAAACGGCCAAAGCACCATCGTCTCTCCGGCGTCGAGCGCGTCGTACTGGGTGCGCGTCACCTCCCAATGTGGTACGCAGGATGCCAGCGTCATCGTCTTCGTCAACGGCGCACCGTGCAATGCCCCGTCGATCACCGGTCAGCCGGCCAGTTTGACCATCAACGCCGGCTCGCTGGTGAGCCTCACGGTGGCGGCCACCGGTACCGCTCCGTTGACCTATCAGTGGTACACCGGCGTCAAAGGCGACATCTCCCATCCCATCGCCGGGTCGACGGCGGCATTGATTACGCAGTCACCGTCCGTGACCACGAACTATTGGGTTCGCGTGTCGAACAACTGCAACAACGTTCAGAGCGCCGACAGCAATACGGCAACGGTGACGATCGGCTGCTCGAGCCCTTCCATCACGACGCAGCCGGTCAACGTCTCCGCCGCGATCGGTACAGCCGCCACATTGAAGGTCGTCGCTGCCGGGAGCAGTCTGCACTACCAGTGGTTCCAGGGAGTGAGAGGTGATACCTCGAAGCCGGTCGGGCTCGATTCAGCGACGCTCATCACCGGCGCGATCAGCGGGAATACGTTGTACTGGGTTCATGTAACCGGCGCGTGCGGCAGTCCTGCCGACAGCAACGCCGGAACCGTGACGGCACTCGCGCCACCGAGGGTACGCGCGTCGCGGCACTGAAAGACTCAGGTTTTTGTTCGTGGATGATGCGGAAGAGGCGCGGATTCGTGCTTTTCCCCGTCGTCCCGAGCAAGTCATGCTTGGTTTCGAAGCATGAAAAGTAGGTTTTGAAGGTCGTAAAGTCCGGAGGCTACTCCGGAAAGTACAACCCGGACTTTTTTTATTACGTCCGGGACTTTTTTTAGTCCAACCCGGACTATTTTTAATACGAAACGGACTTTCTTTAGTACGAACCGGACTTTCTTTAGTCCAACCCGGACTTTCTTTAATACGAACCGGACTTTCTTTAGTACGAACCTGAGTTTCTCGGTACGAACCGGACTTTTCTTGATGCGAACCTGCCTTTTTTCGGCAGGAATCGTACTTTTCGCGCCTCGAACGGTACTTTTTCCCGATACGGGGCGCCGCCGTTCCGACGGCGCCCCGTTTACATCGTATCCAACTGCTTCTTCATCGAAGCGATCAGCCCCTCGCTGCGCTGTTCTGTTGGCAGCGACTCAGCGTAGTGGATCGCTTCTTCGATCGTTTTCCGGGCCGAGTCTTTGTCACCCTTGGCCAGGTAGACCGCGGCGCGGTTGCGATAGATGCCGGCCTTCCGCGGGCCGTACGCCAGCTTCAGGGCGCGGTCCGAGGCTGCCAGCGCGTCGTCGTAGCGGGTGGCCGCACGGTAGGCAGAGATGAGACGAGCGGGCGGGTTGTAGTCCTTCGGGAGATCGCGCTCCGACTGCTCGAGCATGGCGATGGCCTTCTCGGGCTGCTTCAAGCCGAGGTACGCGGTGAGGCGATGGGAGTCGAAGACGGCGCGCTGGTCGGGAGTCTTCGCCTTGGCCGCTTCTCCTTCCAGGAAGGCCGCCCACTGCTCGCGCAGTTTGTGCGCGGACGCTTCATCCTTCGCCTGGCCGCGCGCATCGACGAGCGACTCGTACAGGCTCGACCGGTCGTCGGCCGACATGGCGATTCTGTCAGCCGCTGCCAGCGTTTCGCGTGTGGCCTTCTCCAGCCCGGCCGTGAGCTCGGAGCGATTCCACGATTTGGCATCGAGGTCCGTCGCACATGACAGCCCGGTGCTGGCGACGTTGACGGCGGACGACGTCCCGCGTACTCGGGGGTAAAGGGCCAGCGCCCGCTCGGCGCAGCGCTGAGGATCCTGGCTCTGCAGCAGTGCGAAGACCAGCGACTCGGAGGCGCGGCCGAGGCGCGGCCAGTTCTTCGGCGCGGCCGCGATTGCTTCATCGAATGCTTTCGCTGCCTCGGCCTGTTTGCCCTGTCCTGCCAGCGCGTCGGCCCGCACCAGGGCTATGTCCGCTTTCGCGTGCGATCCACGCGCGGCCTGCTCACCGTCGTCGAGCAGCTTGCGGATCTGCGGCACCGTCCCGCCGCCGGCGTACCGGAAGACGACCTTGTCCTTCGGATCGAGGATGAGCAGCGTCGGCCAGACGCTGATCGGATGCGCTTTCAGAAACGGGGCGTTCTTCGCTTGTTCGGTGTCGATCGAGAGCCAGACGAACCGTCCGGCGTACCGCTCGAGGGACTTGTCAGTGAAGACATAGGCCCTCATGGAGCGGCAGGTGTGTCACCACGGCGCCCACGCCTCGACGAAGACCGGCAGGTCCGCGGCTTTGGCATGGGCGATCGCCTTCGCGTAGTCGTTCTCGATCCACGGCAGCACCTCTTTGGCTTGCGCCGCGGTGGCGACGAAGAGGAGTGATGCAATCAGGAGTCGTTTCATGGGGGGTAGTTTATCCCGACTGTCATCGTGAAGAGTATTCGCGCGTTGCGTTTTCCTGTCATCCTGAGGCTGCCGCAGCCGCGTGGGTGGTGGGGCGCGTGGAGCGGCGTAGGACGGCGAAGGACCCCCCGACTACAGGCCGGGAAGGGAGGGAGGCTCCGCATACAGGGACGCAGGATGTTCGAGGCCACCGCACTACCCGCAACAAGGGAGGGGGTCCTTCGGCGTCCTCCGCCGCTCCACCCGCCCACGAGGCTACGCGGCTACGCGGCTACGCGGCTACGGCAGCCTCAGAGGGTATGCACAAATCGCGTGTTTTCCGCTGCAGTGCAGGGCCGCCGCCTCGGCGGCCAGCGCCGCACGCGGCGCGATAGTTCGAAGCAAACACACGGCCTCACGGCCGTTGGCCGCCGGGGCGGCGGCCCTACACTGCTCCGGCAGGCTCAGCATGACAGGTAACACAAGACGCGCGACTTCTGAACAGGCTCTTGGAGTCTCAGTTCGCCCGCGTTGACCGTATCGAGGGTACCAGCGCGCCAACGTTCAACCCGGCGACAGCAGCGACAACAACCGTAGATTCACCCGCTGATGCTGCGCCTGCCATTCACCCAATGTCTCATCCGGAATTGACGGCTGATGGTCAAGGCCGCTCAGGAGCCGCTTGAAACGGCTTTGGTATCGGTAGGACGACACGTCGCCGACGATGTCGCTGGCGATGATTCGTCCCTCCAGCATGTCGATCGCTTCGGTGAGCTCCTCGAGACGCATCACGCCCTGGTCCCAGTTCGTCTGGACGACGTCGTGGGCCAGGACGTCTTTGTCGATCGTGAGATAGAACGGCTCAATTGTGGCAGTCAATGCCGGCCGTAGTTGCGCGAGGAGACTCGCTACCGATGGGAACGAACGACTGTGACGGATGCCAATGAACCGCATGGCGCGGAGATTCTTCTGTACACACCAGTAGACGACGTTCCCCGAGTAGAGGGGACCGAGGTGATTCTCCCAGAGGTGGGCGGACTCTACGTCCGTCGAGGTGATGCCGATGACGTGTACGCGGGCGACGAAGGGGAGACGGCTGACGTGCCATACCCAGGAGCCGCAGTGAATCCCGAAGGGGTAGCGCATGTTGTCAGGATGGTTATCGAAGACCACCACCTGAATCCGGGTGTTGAGCGACCGCATACGTTCGATCAGCAGGTAGCTGATGTGGTGGTAGTCGCCGCTGCCCATGAAGACCACCCGCGGCCGCGCATCGAGGGCCGGCCCGAGCTCGCGGCCCAGTGCCCGCAGCACGGACATACGGCAGCCGAAGCGGATCGATTCCTGATGACCGCTGAGCGAAATGACGTCCGCATCCGGCAGGCGTACCGAATGGTCGAAGTCGAGAATGAGTGGGCGGGACACGATTGGTCCTGTCACCGATAACCAATCTCGAACAACCGCTTGAATGGCATCAATAGCGTTCTCAGCATCGGATTCCGCACGTAAACGGCCTGCCGCGTATGAGTAAAGGAGGCACCGAGCTCGCGTTTCACTTCGGGATCGGTCCAGCCGGCAACGTAGCAGCGCAATCCGTTTGCCAGCGCGTACTCGAGGTTATGGAACCAACTGACCGCATAGAGATTGTATTCGCGCGCCTGCGGATAGACGAAGCCGACGTACTTGTCGAGCAGCATCCCATTCTCGCGGAAGCAGAGGTTGTAGCCGATCAACTGCCCCTCGGCGCGGTAGGTGAACACGAGTCCTCCAATTGCCGCATCCTGCAGTACCGCCTGAAAGAATGACGCGGTGAGCAGGTCGAAATGGATTCCGCTCTGCCGGTAGACGTTCATGTAGAGCGAGTAGAGCTCGGCCAGGAGCGCCTCGTTTTGAAAGCAGGCATCACCAGTCGGAAGGGTCTCGATGGTCAGCTCCGGCAGTCGTTTCAGTTTGCGCCGGAGATTACGGCGGCGGACGTGTGAGCGGCGCGCGAGGAGCTCGTCGATCGACTTGAAATCGACCGGTACATAGGCGAGCGACTGACCTTCCATCAGCACAAAGCCCATCTTGCCGCAGGCATCCGCCAGGCGGCGCGAGTACGCGAACGCCTCGTCACCCACCAGCGTGGCGTCGGAGGGGAGGTCTTTGATGATGAGAAACGGGAAGCGTGGCGCAGTCGAGGCCAGCAGATCGCGAGCGAATGTCTCGGGAGGGATCGAATCCGGCAGCAGCGCGTACTCCGACACCGTCGTACCGATGAAACATGTTCGTGGATGTGGAAGCGGCAAACGCTTCAGCGCTCGCCGGACGCCGGGCTCCATGGTGGTGAGCAGATCGAAGCGGGTGGAGAACGCGGGTGTGCCTCCATCAAGAGTGAAAGCCGAGAAGTTTTCGGGCGGGGAGGACTGATAGTGTCGAATCAGTCCCGCCGGCTCGATGAGGTTGTGAAGGGGGCACACGCGGAGTTGGATACTCTCATCATTCCCGAGCTGGCCGGCCGGCCCCTCAGACGCTAACCGCGGCAGGGCCTGACGCGGCGGCACCTGTTTCCACATCGCCGTCAGCCTGCATGTGCTGGAGGTACAGGTGCTCCAGGTCGGTGCGCAGCAACTCCTGTTGAGACAGCTCGGCCACCTTCCGGCCGTCCTTCATGATGCCGATGCGGTCAGCCAGCTCCTTGGCCCGAAAAATGTCGTGGGTGGACATCAGGATCGCTTTGCCTTGGGCGCGGAGATCCTCGAGCGTGTGGACCAGCTCGGCGGCAGCCTTCGGGTCGAGACCCGACATCGGCTCGTCGAGGAGAAGGGCCGGCGCGTCCTTGGCGATTGCGATTGCGATACCGAGCTTCTGGCGCATCCCTTTGCTGAAGTCCTTCACCCGCTGCTCGATCGCCTTTGCCGGCAGCCCGACGTTCAACAGAATGCGCCGATAGTCCTCCTTCGAGAGTCCTCGCCGCCCACCCAACTGGGTGAAAAAGTCGAGGTTCTGCCGTGCGGTGAAGTTGCCATAGAGCATGACGTTCTCGGAGAGGTAGGCGATGAACTTCTTCCCTTCCAGCGGATCCCGGGTCATGTCGATGCCGTTGATCAGCGCCTTGCCGCTGCTCGGCGCGATGAAGTTCAGCATCAGATTAATCGCGGTGGTCTTGCCTGCGCCGTTTGCCCCGAGCAAGCAGTAAATCTCGCCGGCGTTCACCCGCAGGTCAAGGTTGTCGAGGGCGAGATTGCCTTCGTCGTATCTCTTGCTCAGATTGATGGCCTCGATCATGGCGTCTCCTTCTCGTGTAATTGAACGTGTCAGCGGCGGGACAGCTTGACGCCGACCACCACAATGCCGGCGGCGAGGGCCAGCAGACTTCCGAAGATGCCACCGGCCATCCACAACTTGCTCCGCGCTTTCACGCTGACGCGGAAGATCTTGTCCTCCGACGGCACTTGTCGGTTGTAGGCGAAGCTCTGCGTGCGGATTCTGATCTCGTAGTCGCCCACCGCGGCGTCGCTGGGTGTCAGGATGTTCAGTTGAACGTTCTGCTCGCGGTGAGGGTCGAGCGCGGCGACGGTCTGCGGCGTCAGCTCGACGTGCCAGCTCATCGGGGCCTCGGTGGAGAGTTGGGTGTTGTCGATCCGCCGCGAGCCTGTGTTCCGCAATTTGAGCGTCGTTTTCACCGCGTGGCCGGGGTCCGTTTCCGCGAAGAGGCTCTCCGCCGCCAGCTCGATCCGTCCCACACCTCGAGGGATCACCTCGAGGCGCAGTTTGCCTGCCCGGCTGCCGGTGAGGTCCTGCTGCGTGTACTCGCGGTCTTCCGCGAAACGCGTCGCGTCGCCATTGCCAATGGCCACGACCCAGAACGCCAGCGGCTGATCGATCTTCATCCGTTCGTCAGAGCGATCGGGGAGGAAGAGGCGAAGCTTGATGTTCTGCTGCCGTACGCCGGCGGGAAAGTTGAGCTGTGAGACCCGAGCCTCCCCCTGCGGCTCGAGGAAGCTGTAGCTGAGCTGGCGGGGGAGGTTCACGGCCTTGAGCTGAAAACTGCGCATATCGACCGTGGAGCGCTCGAGGCGGAGGTCGTACGTCGCCTGGCCGCCGAGGTCCGCCTCCTGCGAAAGTTGCGTGGAGCCGATTTCGATGTCGCCGTCCGTTGCCGCCTGCTCGAGTTGCAGCTCGAGCTCCTGCACCTGCCCTTTTGTGGTTACGGTGATCAGAGCGCTGTCGACGTCGCGCAGGAGCTGGAAGGTCAGGGTGCGCTCCTGGCGATAGGGGAGCTCGGGGATGTAGATCTCGTACGGCAGACCGACCGCCACGCCGCGCCCGGTGGTGCGTCCGGTTACGTCGGCGCTTCCGGTGTCGCGAATGGAGATAAAAAGGTCGCGGAGCGGGCGCTTTTCGAGTCCCGCGGGGATCGGCGCGGAGCCGTCGAAGTTCCCGAGCAGCTTGAATTGTGCGTCGTCGAAGGAGGAAGTGAGATTGACGAGCGTGACCTGTACGAGGCGCCGGCCGTCCGGCGCCTGAATCTTCAGCGCGCGCTTGATCGAGACTCGGGGCTCGAGACTCAGCAGCGCGAGCACGGCCTCCTGGTAGTTCAGCTCGGCACCGGTGACGCGCGTTTTGACCGCTTCCAGTTCGGACTTCGACAGCAGTCCCTGCTGGGAGAGTTCCTCTTTGCGTTTGAGCTCCGAACGGATGGCCTGCAGATCCACCTGTTTTCGGCGTACCTCAATCATGCGGCTCTGCTCGGTCCCCTCACGGCTCTGGGCGACGGCGACACCCACGGGGACAAGCGACACGATGCACATCAAGAGTGCTGCGAAGAGTGGCAAGATCCGTCTGACCATGGGTCAGCCTCCCTGGGGCCGAACGAGCACCACGCCCCGGCTCCGGTCAAGGAAAGCGAGTTGCGCCGCGGATGCGACGTCGTTCGCAGTGATCTCACGCACCTGATCGGAGATCCTGCTCCAGCTCGCTGGGTTCTTTGAGAATAGCACCTCTCTCCCTGCGCCGTACGCATGCGCTCGCGGCGATTCGTACAGGCGGAGGTGCTGCAGAAGATAGAGCTTGCGGCAGTGATCGAGCTCGCCGGCTGTGATGTCTCCGCTCCGCAGGCGCTCGATCTCGCGCTCGGCGATGGCGACCGCCCTCTCTTCCTTTTGAGGCGCGAAGGCGGCGAGAAGGGCGAAATATCCTTCGCCGAAGCCGGACTGGTTGAGGCAGACGGTGCTGTACGCGGCGCCTTCGTCGCGCATGGCGCGCGTGAGGCGCCCGCGCACTGAATTGTTCTCCGGTCCCACGAGCAACGCCTTCAGCAGGTTGAACGCCAGCCACGTCTCAGGGTCCCACTCCACTCCACGGTATCCGATGGCCAGAGCGCCGAATGTCCACGGACGAGTGATGACGCTCATGCCGGGGACAGCCGTGCCATCCTCGGGCTGGCCCGTCGGGCAGAAGCTGCCGCGTGGGACGGCGGCGAACAGCGAGGCTAGACGGTCGCGAACGTGTTCGGGCGTCACCGCGCCGCTGACGACGACGGCGATGTTGTCGCCGACGCACGTCCGGACGTGGCAGCCAGCCACGTCGTCCAGCGTCAAGTGCAGGAGTGACTCCGCCGTGCCGCCCTCGCTCAGGCGATAGGGGTGCCGGCGATAGAGGAGGCTTTTCAGTTGTCTTCGCGTTTGCGGCAGCCATGAGATGCGGGACGATGCGTGCCGCTCGGCCGTCTCGCGGCGCTCGTCGTCGACCGCGTCACGGGTAAACACCGGCTGGATGGCCATCGCAGCGAGGAGATCGAGCCCCGCATCGAGCTCGCGCGCGCTGGCGGTCAACGAGACGCCGAAGAAGTTCTCGTCGCAGAAGGCGTAGAAGCTGGCTCGCGTGGTCTCCCGATACAACGCGAGCGCCTGCCGGAGCTCTTCGCTAATGCTTCGGGGAAGGAGCCGGGCCATCAGGCTGCACAGGCCATTGGTCTCGCCGTTCTCGGCGAAGACTCCGCCGCGCCACAGCACCTGGCAGCAGGCCTGCGCGCTCGGCGTCGGGAGGATCACGAGGCGCGCGCCATTCGGAAGCGTCTCCTCGTACACGGCGGGAGCAGGGCGAGGCGGTCTCGCGACGGCGCTGTCGGAGCGTTGCCGTAAGCGGCCGATCGTGAGATTGCCTCCGGCGAGGTGGCGCGCGACGGCGCTACGCACGTCATCCTCTCCGATGGTGCGGAGGCGCTCCTGAAACCGCAGAGTTTCGAGCGGATGTCCGGAGCGCACATCCCCGTGACCCAGGAGGGCGGCCCAACCGTCGAGGGTCGGCTCGTCGTCGAGGTGCGCCGCCGCGCGCACGGCGTCGAGCGGGAGGGGTGCGCGGCCTGCGGCGACATCGTCGAGCCACTGACGCATCGCCTCCTCGATTGCGGCGCTGCCGTCCGCGGCGTGGTGGGCGAGCAGATGGAAATATCCCGCGTGAAAAGCGGAGGCGACGCTTCGCGCCTCGACCTCGCCGGCGGCGAAGGTGGGGCCGCGCGAAGAGTTGACGCTCCGCGCGAGCGCGGCAAACGCCACGGAGTCCTCGAAGTCGCCGCCGATGCGCATTCCGACCTGCGTGTAGCCTCCGCGCACATCGGGTGTGTCGAAGTCGAACACGCGCGCGATCGACCGCGGAGGCTCCTCGACGTGCAGCTCGAACCGGCGGCCTTCCGGCAGCGAAGCGCAAGCCTCCTCCACGCCGCCAACGAGGCTCTCTTCGTCGAATGCGCCGGACACGACCAGCCGCACGTTCGCACCGGTGTAGAGGCGCGCGATGTAATGCCCGAGATCTGCCGCGCTCACCTCGCGCAGCAGCGTCTTGTAGCCGCAGACGGGGTAACGCAGTGGGTGCGCCTCGAACATCTCCTCGAGGAAGCACTGCTGGAAGAGGCCGAGGCGCTTCTCGCGGAACAAATCGATCTCCTGCATCACGACGTTCTTCTCCGCGTCGAGGTCGAACGAGAGCGACGCGATGCGGCGCAGCCCGGCGAAAAATCGGCAAAGCGACGGGACGAGGTCTTCTTCGGCCGCGCTCCAGTGAAAGCACGTGTAGTCGTGCGTGGTAAACGCGTTGAGGAGCGCGCCGTCGCCGTGCTCCTCCATCTCGGCCGCGGCCGCCGTGGCGATCAGATGTTCCAGCAGGTGCGCGATGCCGCTGCCACCCGGCGCCTCCTCGGCGATGCTGCCGCCGCGGACGTAGCAGCGCGCGGCCGCGACGGGAACGCGATGGTCGGCGCGCAGGGTCAGCGTCAGGCCGTTCGGATAGACGACCTTTTCGATTCCGTCGGTCACCGCTGTTCGCACTCTGTACATGGCTAACGGACGTCGTACCGCAGCATCCGGACGAACGCGGCGCTGAAGAACAGCAGGACGAAGGCGGCCAGTACCGCCACGTCCAACAGCGTCTCCTGTCCTGACCCGGCAGCCGCACTCTCGAACTGGAACTGCGGCACATCGGACGCCGTCACTTCCTTCTGGCGGTGCAGACTCTCCTGCTGTTGGATGAAGTCGTGGAAAGCTCGCCGGTATCTCTCAACCGCATCTTCGAACCGGAGCTGCTCGCCGACGCCGACGCCGGCCAGTTCGGTGACGGCGAAGGAGAAGCCGCCATACGGCGAGAGTCGCGCCAGATCGCGGCCGCGCTCCATCAGCCGGATCTTGTGATTGCGGAACTCTTCGTTGCTGCGGGAGATGTTTGCGGCCCGCCGCTGCTCGACGACTTCAGACCAGAACTTCTGCGTCGCCGCGGATGCCGCGGGCCGATCCATCCCCTGATCGAGATACTTCTGACGGATGGCGCGGTAGTCGTAGCCGAGATCGTCCTGGCGGCTGGCCGACGTGCGGACGTAGTCCGGCCCATGCTCGCGGATCGCACTGAGATACGGGGCCGCGCCGGGAACGATGTAGACCAGCAGAACCCATAGCAGGAGCGCGGTGGCCACTGCCGGATACGGCTCGCGGAAGAGCGTGGAGACCAGCAGACCGAGGGTGACGAAGACCGCCAGGTAGAGCAGAGAAACTGCAGCGATCAGGAGGAGGTGAAGGACGCTGTTCCCGCTGAGACTCACGGTCGGACTGAAGAGGGCCAGGCCGAGCGAGAGGAGGAACGCCACGAGGAACGCCAACGCCAGCACCACGTTCAGACTGGCCCATTTGGCCAGCAGGAGGGTGCGGATGCTGATGGGGTTGGTGAGCATCAACTGTAACGTGCCGTCCTGCTTCTCGCCGTTGATGGCGTCGTAGGACAGCAGCAGGGCCAGGAGGCTGAAGACCACTCCGACGACAAAGCGGAAGTCGACGATGGCAAACAGTTCCTTCAGCCGGTTGCCGACCAGATTGGTCTCCGGAGTCGGACCGTCGAAGTTGGAGAGCCAGAATGACTTCGGCACTTGTTGGTGTACGCCCGACAGGAGGAACGACAGCTCGGGAGGGCGGCGGTCGACGATCCTGCCGCCCATGGAGAGAGCACCGAGTGGTGTCTCGGCTCCGGTTTCATAAGAGCCGATCTGCCGGGCGTGCTCGGCCTGGAACTGCTGGTACGAACGGAGCTCGTCGCCCTGGTCGCGAAGCAGGACCCAGGAGCTTCCGACCAGCAGGAGTGTGCCAACCAGAATGGAGAAGAGAAACCTGCTGCTCAGCAGGTGAAGGAGAACTTCTTTTCGGAAGAGCGTGAAGAACATTGTCCGTCTCCTGGCCTACCGCAGGTCGTAGCGCTGAAAGCGGCGCATTGCCAGAAAGCCGAAGGCGCCGAGCCACAACACGAGCAGCGCGGCGTCGGGTGCGGCGCGGTTGATGGCCGCGGCGAGTGTGTCGCTTCGCTGGAAAAATACCGGCCGCTCTGCCTTCGGGCTCTGCGCCTGCTCGGTGTAGACGAATCGCCGCAGGCGGGAGAGATAGGCGCGGACTTCGTCCATGTAGCTCTCCGCGTTATCGCTGGATGTTGCGGCAAGAGCGGTGGTGGCCAGCAGATACGACCCCGCCGGCGAAACGCGCGCCGCCACTTTCATGAGGCGCTCCTGCGCCGCAACCTGGCGGGCATAGCGTTCCTCGATGTTCTCGGTGGCCTGGTTGGCCTTGGGCCACTCCGTCATGAACGCGTTTTCTTTGCTCAGGATGTCGTTGCGGGCCGCGTTCATCTCCGCGGTGACCACTTCGATCGATGGTATCCGGCGCGCGTGCTCGGCCAGGAGCATCAGCAACTGGGAGAGCACCAGTACCAGCACCGTCCAGGTGAGGAGCGAGGCCACGAACGCCCGCGCGGAGCTGACGGTAGAGGCCGAGATCATTGCTCCCACCATGAAGAAGACCGCGAGGTAGAGCAGCATGATGACGGCGATGCCCGTGATCCGGAGCATCGTGTCGCCAGTCAGGTTCCCCACGCCAGCGATTGTCAGAATGGCCACTGATCCGAAAAGGCCGAGGAGGAATGCGACGACGAGCGAGAGATAACTGCCGATGCATTGGCCCAGGAAGTAGCCGGTGCGGGAGACTGGATTGGAAAAGATGAGCGACAGCGTCCGGCGCTCTTTGGGTCCGGCCGCAACGTCGAACGACATCATCAGCGCGAAGAGGCTGAGGATGTACTGAACGATGAAGCCGGTATCCGGCGTCGGGAACAAAGCCAGGAGCGGGTTTTCATAGGCGGCGGGCGGCACGCGCTCGACCTTGGTTCCCGCCACGCTTTTTCCTTTGTAGATATCCGCGTCGACGCCGTGGATCAGGACGCTGAGCAGCTCAGGCCGGCGGAGCAGCGGCGCGAGATCTTTTTGATCGGCCGCGGTTGCCTCGTAGATCTTCTGCCTGCGCTGCAGTTCGCCCACCGTCAACGCCGTGCTCGCACCCATGAGGACCACCGTGACCAGCAGCAGGACGACGGCCTTGCCACTGAGGATGTCTTCTTTGATTCTGTGCAATAGCGTGAGCCCGATCATGTTTGATCTTTAGCCTCCTTGAGAGGCGTATCGCCTGATTCCGCGCGTCCAGACCACCATCGCACCAGCCGAGAGCAGAACGATCCAGACCAGTTGTCGCGCAAGATACACACCAACATCGGGGCCCAGCTCACCTCGGCTGTAAATCATCCCCGGAACGAAATAGATGCCCTCGAACGGCAGATAGTGGGAGATGGTCACCAGCGATTTCGGCAGGACTGAGATGGGGAGGAGTTGTCCCGAGAAGAGCATAAATATGCTAAAAATCATATCCCGAATGCCGAAGATCCGCTCAAACCAGAACGTCAAGGTACCTATGAGGAACTGAACCAGGAAAAGGATCACGAATCCCGCCAGAACGCTGCTGAAGAAGACGGCGAGCAAGCGCGGATCATGCTGTATCGGCAGCCCGAGCAGGCGCGAGAAAACGAGGAAAAACGGCAGCCCCACAGCGATCTCCATGACCGGCGCGCCGAGCGAGCGAAAAAATACGAATGGGCCAAAGCTGATCGGACGGACGAGATAGACGTCGAGCGTTCCCTGGTTGATGTCGTTCCAGACTTCGTAATTGACCGTCTGCACGGGCTCCATGATCCGTCGCAGAAAATGGACAATGAGGTAGTAGAGAATCATGTCCTTGAAGCGGAAGCTCCCCACCTGGTCAATACCGCGATAGATGATCCGCCACAATGTGAAGATGATCGCCACTTGGATCGGACTGTAGAGGACCCACGCGATGACGTTCGCGCGAAAGTGCGTGAAGCTTTTCAGCCGCGTGCGCAGCACCCCGAAATAACAGCGCAACCAATCGCGCATCTCCTATCCTCCGAATGCTTCGTAACGGCACAGAGCTTTGCGCCAACTGAACTGAAACACGATCGACCAAAAGACGGCGAGCAGCGCCGCGATGCCGAAATAGACCGCCGCCGACTCCCCCTTGCCGAGGAAAACAAGAGCCGGAAACGTGGAGATCGCGCCGATCGGAATGATCCAGGTGAGAAACCACCGCACCCCGAGCGGAAAGAGATTGATCGGGTAACGCTCGTAATCGCCCGTGATTCCGACGAGGCTGTTGAGATAGGAGACATCGCCCCACCAGAAGGTCAGCATGGCGATCCAGCCCTGGACGAGCAGCATGACAAAACAGCCGAGCACCATCAGCAGGAGGCTGAGCAACACGTTTCCCAGCGCCGGCCGTATTCCGAAGTAGAGGCACGCGCCACCCACGATGAGAATCGCCGAAAGCATGCGCTGGGCAGAGGGGAGGGCGTTGACCTCCTCCGCGACGAGCGCAAAGAGAGGCGACACGGGCTTGGAGAGATATTTGTCCAGCTCTCCCTTGAGCACCTTTTGCGGGAGGCGCAGCAGTCCGGAGAACCACAGCATGATCGAGTTGGACACGAGGGTGAACCCGCTGAGGATCACCAGGTCGGGGAAGCGCCACTCGCCGAGGTTCTGGCCGGTGAAGGAGAGAACGCTCTTCCAGAAGACGATGAAGATGGCCTGGTAGATGAGGCTATGCACGACGCTCGTGAAAAAATCGATCCGGAACTCGGACATGTTCCGGAACGAGATGGCCACGAACCTAAACAGCAGTCTTGAGTACTTCCGCCACATGCTGGTCACTCCTGCGCTGTTCGAATAGTTTTTCCACGATGCTCTCCAGCGTCGGCGGGATGACGTTCAGGTTCGCCAGCCGGCACGACTCCATCAGCTCGCCGATCACTGCCACCGCTTCCGCGCTGTCCACCTGCAGGCGGACCTTCGTTGCGGTCCGCTCCAGCAGCTCGCCCCGGCGCAGCGCGGCCTGGAGACGGCGGTCGTTGATCACCTGCAGGATTTCGACCTCCACCATTTTGTGTTCCTCGGTCGCCTTCAGCGCCGCGATATCGCCGTCGTAGATCAGCCGCCCTTTCTCCAGAATGAGACAGCGCCGGCACAACTCCTCCACGTCGAACATGTTGTGCGTGGTGAGTACGATCGTCACTTCCTCGTCGTCGTTGAGACGGCGAAGGAAGCGCTTGAGGTTCAATCGCGCCAGGACGTCGAGCCCGATGGTCGGCTCGTCGAGGAAGATCACCCGCGGCCGGTGCAGGAGCGAGGCGACGATCTCCGCCCGCATGCGCAGCCCGAGCGAGAGCTTGCGTACCGGGAGGTGCAGGAAGTCGCGGATCTCCAGCACGCCGGCGAAGTGATCGAGACGCTGCTCGAAATCTTTCGAAGACTGACCGTAGATGTCCTTGTAGAGGCGCAATGAGTCAATGACCGGGATGTTCCACCACAGCAGCGTTTTCTGCCCCAGCACCACGCCGATGTGATGCGTGTACGCGATGCGCTGCTTGTACGGCACGTAGCCGAGGACCACCACCGTTCCGGCGGTCGGCGTGAGGATGCCGGTGAGCATCTTGATGGTGGTCGATTTCCCCGAGCCGTTCGCGCCGAGCAAGCCGATGACCTCGCCGGCGGCGACGTCGAAGGAAAGATCCTGCACCGCGCGGAGTTCCTCGGCGGGATTGACGATGAAGCGCCGCATTTTGGCGAGAAATCCCGGCCGTCGAGCGCGTACGGGCACCTGGAAGCACTTGGTAAGGTCGCGTACGTGGATCGCTTGCGTCATCTCGTTTCGCCTTTCAGAAGAATCGAATGGAGGGAGCCGCCACGACCGGGCAGAGATGGTCCGGAGCGAAGAGCCGCTGCCGGATCATTTGCGATCGGTAATAACAACGTACCCGCCAGTCACACGGCTCTTTCAGCGCACAGCCGGCGCACTCGGTCCCGGCGAAGGCTTCCTTGTCCGGTTCGAGCAGTGCGCGCAGCCGTGTGCCGTTCCATATCTCGAGCAATGATTCGTCCGTGACATTGCCCACCACCGCGTCATCGAATGGGAGCAGACGGTCGCAGATGCTCACGCGGCCGTCGGCGCCGACGACGAGACCCTTTTTCCCTCCCGAGCAGGAGGAGAATCCATCCTGAGCGAGTGAGAGATCGCGAGGGTCCTCCAGCGAGCCCATCTTCACTTCGATCTCAGGCAGCTCCGGCCGCAGCGCCTTCACCTTTGCCGCCATCGTGGCGAGCTCGGCGCCGCCGGGGAAGAGGTCATCGTTGTGTTTCCACTGGCTCCGAATGTAGGGGGTGAGGGAGACCCTTCGCACGCCTCGCGCGGCGAGCAGACCGATCAGGTCCGGTACCTCGCGCACATTGTGGCTTGTGACCACGGTGTTGACGATGACGGCGATTCCGTATCGCTGCAGGAGCTCGATGTTGCGTAGGGCGCCCCGCAGGTAGTTGCGGTGACCGACGATCCGGTCGGCTGTGCCGGCGTTGGCAGTGTCGATGCTCACCTGCATCTCCTCGAGACCCGCCCCACGCAAGCGCGCGATGGTCTCTTCGGGCAAGGCGAGTTTGGTCGACGTGCTGACGAAAACGCCGTGGCTGATGAGGTACTCGATCAGTTCCGGAGTGTCACGGCGCAGGAAAGGCTCACCGCCGTGGAAGGTGAAGAGCTGCACGCCGGTGGCGAGGCAATCCTCCAGGAAGCGGAGTGCCTGGTCGTGCGTCATTTCTCCGTCGGCGGGAGCAGCAGCCGGCCGGGTTTTGATGCAGCAGTAATTGCAGTCGAACGGGCAGCGCTCCGTGATCAGCCAGGCGATGGAGACCGGCGCCGAGAGCCGGCGCAGATTCGGATCGCCGGCAGGTTGGTACACGAATTCCGCTGGGTCGTAACGATGGGAAACAGTCACCGGCTCCGGCGACGCGACGATGTACGTGCGGAGCTCGCCCACGAGCCACGAGAGAATCTCCGAGGCGCGCTCGGGTCGCACGCCGAAAGCCTCGATGAGAATTTGCAGCAGGTCATCGCCGCTGCGCTGGCCATTGCACAGCGCGAGCAACACACCGAGCAGCGGATGAAGATAGCGTGTGCCGCCGTCGTCCGCCGCGAAGAGAGCTACGCACTCTCGCTCTTTCCGTATCCTTGCTGCATTTCTAAGGGCATAGTACATAGTGTCTCCGGCTAACAGCCCACCACCCCACCGTTTTCGATGTAGGGGCAGTTCTTTTGCGGGCCGAAAAGGGTTCCGCTGGTCAGATAGGCGTCGTAGTAGCAGCGGCCGCGCTCGTGGCAGACGTCGAACTCCGCGCAGTCGTGGCAGAGCGTTCCCGCGTACAAGGCGCGCGGCGGCTTCATCGAGTCGTGCATGGCCGGCGAGTTCCACACCTCGTGAACGGAATGCGTCTTCAAATCACCGACGATGAAGTCGTTCCCCGGAAGACGCCTGTCGCAGCGGGAGACCCGGCCGTCGGGAAGGACCAGAAGCGAAGTCGTGCCGTTATGGCAGACGAAGTGGTCCGGCCCGAGGTCGGTGGGGGGCGCCTTATCAGGATCGTACGAGAACGAGACCCTGATGCCGTGGCCCCCTTCGGCGGCGAACGTTTCGCGCCAGTGGCGCAGGCGAAGCAACTGTTCCCGCGACGGCGTCAGACCATCGTTCTCCCGGTTGCGCGTGCGCGAGTAGACCACCAGCCCAACCCACTGGGCGCCGAGCGCCTCGAGGCAGGCCACCGTCGCGGGGACACTTTCGATGTTTTCGCTGGTGAGCACGCATTTGGCGTTGACCGCGATCCCCCGCTCCACCAGACGTTCAATCGTCTGGCTGATCTCCCGCGCGAAGTGGTGGACGCCGGTCATGCGCCGGGCCAGGGCGGGATCGAGCGAGTCGATCGAGAGAAAAATCTGCGGCAGGCCTGCCTCGGCCAAGCGGGCTACGGCCTCGCTGGGGATGAATTGCTTGGTGATGATCTCGGGCATCATTCCGAACGAGAGCGCGTCGGCGATGAGCTCGTAGGCGTCGTCGCGCAGCAGCGGCTCGCCCCCGGTGAGAAAGAACGTGTGTGCGCCGAGTCGCGCGGCCTGGCGAAGGATCTCGCGCATGCGCCCCTGCGGGATCTCCGCGTCCTTCGGCTTCGCGCCGGCGAACGGCGCCGCGTAGCAGTAAATGCAGTGGCGGTTGCAATAGCGGGTCACCAGCCACTGAAGCGACATGGGGAAGAGCGCGCGGTCGCGCCGGAAGACGACGTCGCGAGCGCGGTAGACGGTTCCCGGCACTGCCAGGCCGCTTGCGAGCGCGTCCAGATCGCCGAGATCGACGAAGGAGGCACCGTTGTCACTCTTGAAATGCGCGCGGAAGCAAGTCCGCGCATCGGTCACGATCTCCTTGATCGAGTCCGACGGCGCCCGCAGACGCTCCGCCAGGGACGCCGTGATTTGCTCGCTGCTATCGCCGCGGTCGAACAGCGCGAGGACGAGCGCGAGCAGAGGGTGTAGTGGAAGCGGCGGCAGGTCGTCGGCTCCGCGCTCCGGCAGGTAGCGCAGCACTGGCCCGCCGTCGTTCGATTCGAGGCGTACATTCGGCCCGAGGCGTCTCATACGACCCCCCTTCGGAAGCAGTGGCGCACCGACGGATCAAGCAGTGGCGGCATGGTCCCTCCGTTGCCGGAATGCGCCGATCGGACAGTAGCCATCGGGTGCGTACGGTGTGTCGTACTCGAGCAACGCCGAGAGGGTGCATCGGCCGCGCCGCTCGTTACACTGCACGAACTTCTTGCAGCGGGCGCACGTGGTCCCCGCATACATCTCGCGCGGCGCGCGCGTGAGCTGCGCGATGCGATCCGACTGCCACACTTCCATGATCGATTGCGTGCGGAGATCGCCGTAAATCAGCTCGTCGCCGGACCTCCAGTGCTCGCACTTGGTGACCTTCCCGTCTGGGAGGATGGTCATGCCGCGCGAGCCTTCCATGCAGCCGCGCCCGAAAATCCGGATCACCGGTTCGGTGCGGTCATGCCTGAACTCCGTCCGCGTCTGTGGGAAGCGCTCGGCCAGTTCCGCGGCCTTCGCCCGCACCAGGGCGGTATCCACCGGCGAGACTCTGAGCGCCTCCTCTTGCCGGCCGCAGCTCCCGCCATAGAAGTCGACCACAACCTCCCGAACCTTGAGATTGTTGGCCAGTGCGACGAGCCCTTCGAAGTCGTTGACGTTGAAGCTGGTCAGCACGGGCCGCAGAACCACCGGCAGTCCGCAATCCGCCGCGGCGCGGAGTGTGGCCACGATCTGCTCGAAAGCGCCGGGGACGCCGGTCAGAAAATCGACCATCTGGGGCCGGTGCGAGTCGAGACTGACCTCGAGCATCTTCACGCCGCTCCGGACCAGCGCGCGCATCCGGTCGCCGGTGATTCGATCCTTCGTCAAAGGGACGACGTCCAAGCCGTGACCGACCATTACGGCGATCAGATCGATGAGGTCCGGCCGCAGGAACGGCTCGCCGCCGGTCAGAAGAATATTGGTGACACCAATCTCCGCCGCCTCTGCGATCAACTCCGCGACACGGGCGCCGGAGAGCGTGACGTCGGTCGCGCCGCCATTGGCGACAAAAAAAGCGTCCTTGTAGCAGTAGCGGCATTTCTTGTTGCAGCACTCGGTAACCACCCACATCAGCCCTGCCGGCGCCGGATCGCGCATTTCGCGGAAGTCGCAACTGACCGGAAAGAGCAGATCCGCGGGATCGACAGCATCGCTCCCGACGTTCCGATCTCCTTCGCAGAGGAACTGGCGGTAGCGTCCGAAAATTGACTCGATCAGGCGCCGCGCCTCGCCCGGCGGACGTCCCAGCACCGCGGTCACGATGGGGGTGATCTCCTCGACGTTCCTCGTGCCGTCGAAGAGCGCGAGCACCATCGCCTGGATGGGGTGGAGGCGAAAGACCGGCGCGGGACGGTGCGAGGGCTCCCGCTTGTAGAGGAGCACGCATCCTTCCGTTTCTGCCTTCTCCAGTACAACATCGCTTCGCAGTGCGAGGGCCATCAGGTGGTCTCCTTCATCGGGTCGCTTTTCTTGATTTCCATTGACTGAGTGCGGAATTACATAAGCAAGCGGGATACCCGCTGCGCACAAAGCAGTGTGAGATGCGGGAACTCACACGGTAAGCGTCACTTACGCGTTTCGCACGCTGCATGAGGTGGCCCGCCGGCTTACCGCCCGCGGAAGGCAGTTACGAACTATGGAATGGAGGATGGACGGTGAGTTGGTGCGAGCTGAACGGCGTGGAGAGAAGAACGTTGCTGGAGGGTGTGAGGTGGGTGTGGTGTGAAATGGAGGATGGATGGTGAGCTGGGGCGTGGAGGGAAGAACGGTGAGGGAGGGTGTGAGGGGGGGGTGTGGTGCTCCCCTAGGCGGACAGTCCGTCCGCCCAGGGTCGAACGCGTGACAGAACGAGCGTCGACTAGTTGTCGAGCGCGCCGTTGCCGCCGTCGCCCAGCAAGCAGCACTTCTGACACTGCTCGAGGATCAGCGCGAACATGTCGTCGTCGCCGATGGCGATGTGGTTCCGGTCGATTGCATCCTTGAGAACTTCGATTGTGGTCTTCATGGCTTCTCCTTTATGTTGGTTGATGACTACGAGATGTTTCACCTCGGCATCCATGGCCATCGCGTCACCGGACCCTGCTCGCGAGCAACGTGCATCATTGGGTCGCTTTCGTGATCTCCATGACCGAGTGTGGAGATTCATAGCAATCGGGATACCGCCGCGCGAAAAACGGTGCGAGACACGGAAGTTACACGAAAGGCGTCACTTATGCGTTCTACACGCGCACCAAGGCGCCCGGCCGGCTTACCGCCCGCGGAAAGCAGTTACGAACTATGGAATGGAGGATGGATGGTGAGTGGTGCAGGCGGAATGGCGGGAAGGGGAGAACGGGGCGGGATGGTGCGCAGGAGGGGTGATACTCCCCGGGCGGACAGTCCGTTCGCCCGGGTCGAACATGTGACAGAACGAGCGCCGACTAGTATGGAATGGAGGATGGATGGTGAGTAGTGCCGGCGGAATGGCGGGAAGGGCAGAACGGGGCGGGACGGTGTGCAGGAGGTGTGATGCTCCCCGGGCGGACAGTGCGTCCGCCCGGGTCGAACGTGTGACAGAACGAGCGCCGACTAGTTTTCGAGTTGGTCGTTGCCGCCGCCGCCTGTCAGGCAGCACTTCTGACACTGCTCGAGGATCAGCGCGAACATGGCGTTGTCGTCGATGGTGATCTGGTTCCGGTCGATCGCATCTTTGAGAACTTCGATGGTGGTCTTCATGGCTTCTCCTATGTGTTGATTGGTTGATGATTTCGAGATCGTTTCACCTCGGCATCCATGACCATCGCGTCGGACCCTGCTCGCGAGACTAAATTGCACCATTGGGTCGCTTTCGTGATCTCCATGACCGAGTGTGGAGATCTACAGCAATCGAGATACCGCCTTGCGCAAAACGCTGCGAGACGCGGAAATCACACGGCAAGCGTCACTTATCCGTTCCGCACGCTGCAGGAGGGACCGGCCGGCTTACCGCCCGCGGAAGGCAGTTACGAACTATGGAATGGAGGATGGATGGTGAGGTGTCAGAGGCCGAGGTTCTTCATCTTGTGGATGAGCGTAGTCAGCGGCAGTCCCAGCAAGCGAGCAGCGTGAGACTTGTTGTTGCCGGTCAGCTGGAGAATCTTGGCGATGTGAGTCCGCAGTACGGCCTCGAGTTGCACGTCCTCATCCATGGCGCTGCCGCCTCCCCCGTCCATGGCCAGGCGCACGTGTGCTGCGCCGAGATCCTCGTCCAGAATCCCCGCGGCGATCCGGGTGATCACGTTGCGCAGCTCCCTGACGTTGCCCGGAAAGCTGTACTCGTTGAGCTGGTGATAGAAGTCCGAGCTCGCGCAGGCCGCCCCCGCCATATGCAGGCAGGTGAGGCAGTGGTCGATGTTGCTGATCTTGTGGTGACGTCCGTTGGCGACGCAGAGCTTCTTGAGGAAGTAGCTCGCCAGGAGCGGGATGTCATCTTTCCGATCCCTTAGAGACGGCACGTCGATACGGAAGACGTTGAGCCGGTCGTAGAGGTCGGCGCGGAAAGAGCCGTCTGCCACCATCTTCCGGAGATCGCGGTTGGTGGCGCCTATGATGCGGACATCCACCTTTAGTGGTTTGTCGCGGCCGATCCGCCGCAGCTCCCCCTGATCGAGGACACGCAGGAGGGAGGCCTGAACCGGCGGGGGCATGTCCCCGATCTCGTCGAAGAAGATCGTACCGCCCTCCGCCGCTTTGAAGATTCCCGCCCGGCTGGTCTCCGCCCCTGTGAACGAGTGCTTCTCGTGGCCGAACAGCTCGTCGGAAAGGAGCGTGTCCGCGAACGCCGCGCTATTGACTGGTATGAATGGTCCCGCCGTCCGCGAGCTGAAATAGTGGACGGCGTGCGCGGCCAGCTCTTTACCGCTGCCCCGTTCGCCGAGGATCAGCACCGGGCTCCTGGGGTCGGAGGCTGCCACCTTGATCTGCCGCTCCATATCGAGGAGCTTCGCACTGTTGCCGACCAGAGAGATGTCGAACCCCCGCGCCGCCGCATTTTCCCGCAGCAGCATTCGGGAGACCACGATCCCCGCATCCTCGGCCAGTTCCGCGAAGCGCTGAGAGTGCCCCTGCGAAAAGGCTCGGGGCCGCGCCGATTCCATCTGGATCATCCCGAGCACGTGGTCCCGCTCGAAAATCGCCGCCCTCAGGACCGAACGGGAATCACGAAACAGCATCCCGTTGTCATCTGGCGAGCCCTGGCCCGACGCGGCGGAGCCGCCTCCCGCCGTCGCCTGGCGGCAGATGTCCTTGCAGTCTTTCAACAATTCGGCGCGCGAACGGAGCGGCGTGGCCTGAAGGGGGAGCAACCCCACCGAGGTCCGACCGCTGGAAGGATCGAAAAGCAGCAGAGCGCCGCCGCCGTCCGCGCCCGTTACCTGGGCCGCACACTGGAGTATGGGGCGGAGATACTCTTCAACGTCGCCGTCGGCGGGCGGTGACGACAAAAAGCCCTGAATCGCTGCGTTCGTGTGCATTGGGTCTTTCCATCTCAATGTGCCGCAAGCAGGACCGTAGGGCCTGCTCCTTACTTCATTAAGGTGTACCACAGATTCCGGAATTCCTACCCTAACCGCACGTAAGGTGAGGTATGTCCCTTTTCTCATTTCCACTGACCCCGCTGGGGTGCTCCGCGAAACGTACTCCCCTGGCCCGTTCAACGACGGCTTTCGAATTGCGTCTTCGTTTTTTCAACCTCGTGTAGCCGGTCCAGGCGGAACGTCTTCGGGACTTCCTTTCCGTTCAGGATCATCTGCGCGGTCATCTCGCCAACCACAGGCGAGAGTTTGAAGCCGTGACCGGAACCTCCTCCGATGAGCCAGGCGTTGCCGGCGTGCGGGTGCTGGTCGATGATCAGGTTTCCGTCGGGACTGTTCTCGTACTGACAGACTTCGGTGGAGACGAGCGGGGCGTTGGCGAGCTCGGGGAATCTCTCGGAAAGTAGATGCCGTGCCCGTGCGATCCCTGCGGCGGTAGGGGCTCGGTTGACACTGGTCGGGTCGATCAGCTCGCCGCGGGTATCGTCGGCGAGCTTGAAACCACGGCCGTGGACGTCGGGGATGCCGTAGACGATTCGCTCGCCGAAGTCGATCCAGATTGGTAGTTGGCTCGGAAGGTAGCGGTGCGATCCGGCGGGAGTGCCGAAGTAGTAGACCTCCTGCCTGGTCGGCCGGATCCGGTCGCCCACCACCTCGGGGAAAAGTTTTCCGAGCCACGGGCCGCACGCGAATACATAGGCATCCGCTTCGATGCGAGAAGCATCGTCGAGCCGCAGCGACGTCATCGAGCCGCTGACGATCGGGCCCGGTTTGACTCGCGCCTGACGATAGGTTCCGCCGGCCTTCTCAAAGGCGTCGCGAACCACTCCGCACGCACGCCGCGCCGATAGCGCTCCCGCCCGCCGTTCGAACCAGACCGAGTGAACGCCGCGAAAGTCGATCTGCGGATAGCGGCGCGACGCCTCGGCGATGGTGAGGTTGTCGACCGGGAAGCCGAGCTCTTGCAGGATCGGTACGGACGATCGGACGTATGCGTCGTCCTTTCGATGCAACCAGAGTGCGCCTGTCTCGACATACAGCGGCTCGCCAGGCGGCGTGTCGAGTTTCTCCCATAGCTCATAGGCGCGCTTCACCATCTCCACGTACACACGATCGGGTCCGTAGATGGCGCGGATCACCCGCGTCTCGCCGCCCGAGCTGGAACGCGAGTTCCCCGGACCCCACGAGTCGATCAGATCGACCTGTGCGCCGAGACCCTGAAGGTGCAGCGCCGTCCAGCCGCCGAACGCGCCGCCGCCTACCACGGCTATGCGTGGTTTGGACTTACCGAGAAGAGCCTCTGCGTCGAGGCGGCCCGCCAGTGGAACCGCCGCGACGCAACCCAGGAACGTCCGCCGTGAAACTCCGTAATCGGAGATTGTGATCTCCCTCTAGAAATTGACTCGTGTACTGATGCCGGCCGACCGGTGCTGGTTGACCAGGAAGCCGACGCGTGCACGCGTTCCGCGCTCCTGATCCAGAGCCAGTTTGGCTTCCTCGTTCGTCAGGTTGTTGACGAAAAGTGCCGTGTCCCACTTGTTGATCAGGACGCCGATGCGCCAATTGATGATGTTGTACGCCGGCAGCTTCGGGTTGAACGTGAACGTGCTCTGTGTGAACGGACCGCCGATGTTGTTGGGAGCGAACGAATTCAGATTGACGGTACCAAAGCCTGCCGCTTGGTCGCCGATCTGCGTGTAACGGTCGCCGACGTGCTGGTAGACGGCTGTCGAATAGCCGGCCCAGGACTGACCGGTGTGGAAGTGAAGCGTGGCCGCGGCAGTCATCTGGAATTCAGGGACGGTGGGCAGACGGTTGCCCTTCTGGATGCCCGACACGACGCTGACGACGCCCTTCGAGTCGGTGGAGGTCAGCGTCGACTCCAGCTTCGAGGTGGTGTGGCTCGCCGAGACGGCGAAGTCGAACTGGTCGGTCGGCGCCGCTTCGAATTCCGCTTCCACGCCCTGGCTCTTCGACTTCGGGACGTTGAACACGACGCGTGAGGAGCAGGAACCGGCGGTCACCGTGGCCTGCAGATCGCGGACGTCCGCGTAGAACGCGGATGCGTTGAACGAGCCGCGGCCGCCCATGATCTTCGACTTCGAGCCCACTTCGTAGTTCCAGAGAGTCTCGTCTTTCCAGTTACCGCGGCCGCCGAACGTGACCAGATCGGCCGCCGTGCAGAGGGGGACGTTGAGCGGGTCGTTGATGCCGCCGAGCCGGAACCCTTTGGAAATCTGCGCATTCAGCCGGGTTGTGTCGTTGAGCTTGTAGCTGGTCATGACCCGAGGAGCAACGCCGTTGGCTTTGGTCGAGCCCTTCGTCGTTCCGGGATCCGCAAAGATGCCGTCAAAGGTCTGCGTGCGGTCCTCTTTGAATTTGTAGAGGCGCAGTCCGCCGGTCACCTCGAGATGGTCACTGACCGGGTACGTACCCTCGCCGAACAGCGCGAACTGATTGAAGTTGTATTTCAGATTGGAGAAGAACAGCACGTCCTTGGCGGCGCCGAATTTTCCGGCCGTGGGGATGCCGGTTCCCGCTTCGAATCCGCTCACCAGAAGGTTCTGGCCATACTTGCGATTGGTGTGGCTGAAAAACCCGCCGCCCACCCAGTTCATCTTCATTGTGGTGCCCGACAGGCGTAGCTCCTGCGTGACCCCCTTCGCCTTCGTGGCGTCGTCCAGCGGCGCGTTGAGGTTGTAAATGCTCGGTTTCAACCCGATGGATCCGCCGGTAATGCTGGCGGTCAACGCGGTGGCGTCGCGCACAACGAGTACGTCGCGGTCGGAGTAGGAGGTGATCGACGTCAGCGTCCTTCCCCCGCCGAGGTTGTACGAAACGTTCACGTCGCCGAGGAGGAACTTGTCGGTGAATGGCTCTTTGAATTGCGTGAACTGACGGTTGCCGAGCTCCACTTTCGGGCGCGTCGTCGTGAATGGGTTCCCCAGGATGTTGAAGGCGTCTACGCGGTTCCAGCCATCCATGTCCACCTTCTGATAGAGGATGCGGGGAGTGATGCTCAGCTTGTCGTCCGGCTTCAGCAGGAACGATAAGCGTGCGCCAGTACGGTTCCCGGTGTTCACGTCTTTGTTCACGTTCAGGTTCGGCTGTACCGCGTCGGTGTAACCGCCGTAACGGGTGTAGTAGCCGACGAAGCGCATGGCGGCGGTAGCGCTCAACGGCGCGTTCACCGCGACCTTGCCACTTCCTCCGATACCGCCGGAGCTGATCGAAGTCCCGGTGAATTCGCCAACCGTTTCGTTTTCGCCGAGCTTGGGCTGGTTGGTGATGTACCGCACAGTGCCGGACTCCGATCCCGAACCGAAGAGCGTGCCCTGAGGCCCGCGCAGCACCTCGACGCGCGACAGGTCGAACAGATCGATGTCGGGAGTGAAGAGGGAGAGCGAGATGACTGATTCGTCGAGATAGACGCCGACCTGCTCCTTGACTCCGGGCTGGTCGCGCACGATCTGGCCGGACGATACGCCTCGCATGGCCACCTGACTCTGCCCCGGCCCCAGGTTCTGGACCGTGAATCCGGCCACGTTCGCGGCGACGTCCTCGATGCTCTCGGCGCCACGATCACGGAGCTGCGATTCGCTTGGCGCCGCCACGGAAATGGGAACATCCTGCACGGTCTCTTCACGTTTCCGGGCCGTGACTACCATCTCCTCGCTCACCTTCGGCTTCTTCTCATCGTCGGAAGCCTTCTTCTCGGCAGGCTTGGTGTCCTTGGCTTCCTGAGCGAAGAGAGTCCATCCGGGAGTTGCGATGGTCAGGGTCAAAACGCACAACGCGGTTCGCATCACGAGACTCTTCATATCTTCCCCTTTTTTACGCACTCTTTACTTGGGGCTGCACCTGTGGACGAGTCTGGATTGTCCGCGAATGCCGGAGGGTGGTCAAGCGGAGAGAGAGTGTTCTTCGGCGTCAACCGCGCGCGGTAGGACTGATCAACGGTTGTACTTGCTGACCAGATGCCGTCGATATCGCTTCACCGCGTTCTGGTCTTCGCGAGCGGAATGTACGCACTCATGTGCGTGTATAGTCATCTGGGACGTTCAAATGACTATATCTGTCACCGAACTGAAGGCTCGATGCCTGGAGATCATTCGCGAGGTCGAGCGCGACCGCAAGGTCGTCGAGATCGTGCGGCGAGGAGAGATCGTAGCGCGCTTGATGCCGGCGATTCCAGCGGGAGCGGCTGAAACAAAACCATGGGAGAGGCTTCTCGGAACAGGAGAGCTCCTGGCCACGCCTGAGGAAAGTGTGCTCGATGACCATGACTTCGATGCGCTTCGCTGAGAATGCTGCTCGATACTCACGTCTGGATCTGGTGGTTGACCGGCGGCGGCAAACTTTCACTTACGGAACGGCGAGCTCTGAGTGCCGCCGTTCCGCGAGAAGTCCCGCGGATCTCGGCTATCAGTCTTTGGGAAGCTCAGATGCTCCATTCGCGCGGCCGTTTCACGCTGCAGCTTCCCTTCGAATCCTGGCTGATTCATGCAACGTCGCCCGATGTGGCTCGCGTGCTCCCTCTGGACACGGCCGTGATTCTCGAGCTCGATCGGCTGCCGCCGGACTTCCACGGCGATCCTGCCGATCGAATCATCGTCGCAACGGCCAGGGCACTCGATCTACCGTTGGCGACACACGACCGCAGAATCCGTAAGTCACACCTCGCGAGGATCTGGTCAGCGGAGTCCGATTCGTGAAGGAAAGCCATCGTCTCACGGCTCGACTGGAACTCCGTCACCGCATCGTCTATCCTCATCCCCTCGCACGGGAGGATGGGGAATAGCACCGAAACCCGCTTCTGTTCGTGCGGCCTGGATCATTCAGGCCCTTAGCTCAGTTGGTTAGAGCGCTACCTTGACACGGTAGAGGTCAGCGGTTCGAGTCCGCTAGGGCCTACCATAGCAAGCCACTCACGCCGCTTGGTCTGTTGTTTCCCGCTACGAAAGAACGATGGGCCGCAAAGCACGCGAGAAACAGATACGGACCGTCGCCGAACCGCGCCTTTCGGCGTCGACCGAGGCTGCGCCGCCGGCTCCCGCCAGATTGGGCAGGCGCGAATGGATCATCATCGGTCTTCTGGTCATCATCACCTTCGCCGTCTTCGGGCAGGTGGTCTCGCACTCGTTTCTCAATTTCGACGACGGGCAGTTCATCTACGAGAACCCACACGTTCTGAAGGGCGACGCCGACTGGGCACTGAGCTCGGCGGAGATCGGGTTTTATCCGCTGACGTGGCTCTCGCACATGCTCGACGTCGCGCTCTGGGGCCAGCGTGCCGGGATGCATCTCCTGACCGGTGTGCTCCTCCATGCGCTCAGCGCGGTCCTGCTCTTCCTGGCGCTGCGGCGGTTGACGGCTGCCACGTGGCCGGCGGCGTTTGTGGCGGCGCTCTTCGCCATTCATCCGATGCACGTCGAGTCGGTGGCCTGGGCCTCGGAGCGCAAGGACACGCTCTCGACGCTCTTCGCCGTCCTCGCGTTGTGGCTCTACGCGCGCGCGCCGAGGCGAATGCTCGGCGTCTCGATCGCGCTGTCGCTGTCGCTGATGGCGAAGCAGATGTACATCACGCTGCCGTTGGTCTTGCTGCTGCTCGACATCTGGCCGCTGGATCGTGTTCACACATCCGAGGACTTTCGGAGCCGCGCCGTCGAGAAGTGGCCTCTTTTCGTGCTCACAGCTCTCGGGGCCACCGCCGCATTCATCGGGCAAAGCAACCTCAAAGCCGTGCATACGATGACGTCGCTGCCGATCGCTGACCGCCTGGCAAACGCGTCGATCGCCTACGCCAGCTACGTCTGGAAACTGTTCCTTCCGGTCGATATGGCGCTTCCGTATCCGTTGACGCGCGCCGCTCTCAGCTCTGCCATCGTGCCGTTCCTCGTGCTCGCGGCGATTACGATCGCAGTGATTGCCGCGCGCAGAACGGCGCCGTATCTCATCATCGGCTGGCTGTGGTTTGCCGCCACGCTCGTTCCAGTGATCGGCATCGTGGCCATCGGCAACGAGTCGATGGCCGATCGTTACACCTACTTTTCGTACATCGGTCTCTTCATCGCCATCGCCTTCGGTGCGGTCGATCTGGCTCGACGTCTGCGGATTCCGGACAAAGCTCTGGCCGTCATCGCAGGGATCTCCATCGTCGTCTACGGCGCCGTCGCCATGCATCAGCTTCGCTACTGGAAAGACTCCGAGACGCTCTTCACACACGCGCTGGCGGTGACGCGCGACAACTCGGTGGCTGAATACCTTCTGGGCCAGACGCTCCAGGCCACGAAGCCCGACGAGGCTCTGCCGCACCTGCGGCGAGCGATTGCTCTGACGGAGCCGCTGCTGAAACTCGAGGAGGCTACGACGCCCGACTGGTATCCGCAGGCATACGTCGGGATCGGTACGGCGATGTTGACGAAGGCCCGGCCGATGCCGCAATCTCCGGCGCGCGACGGGCTGATCACGGGAGCGATCGCCAACTACCGGCAGGCGCTTGGAATCGATCCGAATGCGGCGCATGCCCGAAACAACGTCACCGTGGCCATGCAGATGCTGCCGCCGAAGTCGCCGGCGGCACTCCAACTCGAATTCGACCTCCACCTGAACAATGGGACAGCTCTCTCGCAGGCGGGACGGTACGACGAAGCGATCGCGGAGTTCCGCCAGGCCGCCGGCATCGCTCCGAAGTCGGTCGAAGCGCACATCTACCTCGGACTCGGACTGGTGCAGGCGAACAAGAAGATAGAAGGGATCGCGGAACTGCAATCAGCGAAGGCCCTCGATGCGAAACAGGCAAATGAGATTCTGACCAAGGCGCTGCATCTGCCTCCGTACGAGGGGAACCTCGACGGGTTCATCGAGCAGGCATCGAAGTAGCGTCCCGTTACCGGGATCTGCCTCGAGGCGACTACGCCCGCCGCGGTTCAGTGCTTCACTGGGCGCCGCCGGCCAGGAGGAGGCGCGCTCGCTCCATCCGGCAGCACGACGATCGCCCCGGGGAGAGCATTGCCGATGCCGCACTTCGCTCCATGAACGTAGTAGTACGTCTGGTTGCCGGCTTGCTGTGTGCGTGTGAAGGTGTGTCGATAGGTGGCCGGGAAGGGATCGGGGATCGAAGGAAAGGCAGTTCTCCGGCGGCTTTGAAACTCATTGGCCCACTGCGCCATCGTCCTTCCTGATCCGAGCGGGTCGATGACGCCGTTCGGCTGGTGTACTGCTTCCCAGAACCGTTCCTCGTAGAGCTCAATGAAGACACCCTGAGAATTGATCAATTCGTTCTGTAGCGCGGAGTCGGTGTCGGCGGCATTCGCGACGCCCGTTTCGTTGTTGGTTTGAAACCCGGTCACTTGACCTTCGGCCCCCTCCTGAAGGACCCAGCGGTTCGGACAGCCAGGACCATTGGGAGCTGTGAGGCAGTTGTTCACTTTCCTGGTTCCCAGTCCATTGTGCTGCACGGTAAATAGAGTGCCGTAACTGGCCTGGCCGTTGTCGATGATCGTTTGGGTCTGCTCCGTCCCACCGGGCAGCGCTCCGTTCGATGAGCTCCCGTCGCTCTTCTCATAGCCGCCGGCATTGTTGATCAAAGGGAATCCCTCCTGGATGAGGGCATAACTCATTGTCTTGCCAGGGAACTCGGAGGCGAGCAGCGCGGTCTGCGCCTGGTAAAACGCGTAGATCCGCGCGGGTGTATAGCCATCCTGGGCGAATAGTTGCGTGTTGCAGATGCAACCCGACGTGCATCGCTTGGGCAGGCGATTCTCGTGCGAGAAAAGATTGGCGCCTGAAGGCTTGATGTAGGCAAGGGACCGATACCAGTCGGCTCGCGACTTGATGTGGCTGGCCACTTTTCTCAAGAGATCGAAGTAGCGGTTCTGGTAGTTGGTTCCGGTCGGGTTGCCGAGGGTCATCTTGCTCCCACAGCCGGGATCGTCGTTGCCGCTGTCCTGAAGCGCCAGCGGCGTCACGCCGTTGGCGAAGAGCCACGCCGGCGTTCCGTCGTTGCCAGCCTTGATCCCCAGGCTGTAAAGCTTGCCGTTCCTGACGGCTTTGGTGATCTCGCGGTCGAGTATGGAGAAGTCGAAGCTCGCGTCAGCGGTTCCCGGCGCGGACTGGATGTCTTTCCAGAGAAGCCGGATGAATACGCCGGCCAGACTCGGATCCTGCCACGTCGAATCCATGGTTGCTCCGATCGCGCCTCCCGGGCAGAGCATCTGTGATCCGACGGCCGCTCTGGGTGGTTGGCCCGGAGAGCAAACGCTGCTGGCCGGCACCACGACGTATCCGTTGTCGAGCGGGCTGAGTGTGTAGATTCCCGACGCGGCGAGGGGCATTGGCCCGGTGAGATCGTTGGGGTCGGCCGCTGAGTACGGCTTGACCGCGGAGCAGACTCCGGCGGAGACGCCATTCCAATTCACCGGAATGATGGAGTCACCGGGCCCGCTGAGAGACCACTCCACTGTGTCGCCATTCGAGATGTACGTTGTGGGTGGAGCGAAGGATCCGTCGGCATTTACCTTCACCACATACGTAGCCGCGTGGAGCGATGCGGCAGTCAACCAAGCCATGACTGCATTGAGCAGAAGGCGAGTTTTCACGATCAATCCCCTGTGACCGGTTCAACAGCGTTGTATTCGGGCGGCCGGATTCTACACGACAGACGAACATCGCTCCCTGACGTGTACACGACGCAGTTGCACGGCGAGGAAAAGGTCAACTGAACTGCTTCACCGTCTCCGCGATCGAACGCCTCACGGCCTCGTTGCTCCCCATCTTCGGAGTCCAGCCCAGCGCCGTCATACGCGAGGTGTCGAGGCGGACTTTCGGGACATCTCCCGGCCAGCCGCGGGAGCCGCCGGTGCGTGATACCTCGACCTTCGCGGGATCGAGTCCCATCGCTTCGATGGTCCACTCGGCGATCTGGTTCACCGACGTCCAATCGGAGACGGCGAGGTTGTAGCAGTTGACGAGATCGGCCGCCGTGGCGTGGCCGAACATCATCCCGTCGAGACAATCCTCGACGTGGACGTATGGTTTGGACTGCGTGCCGTCGCCGAGGATCTCGAGACGGGCCGGGTCGCGCTGCAACTTCAGGACGAAGTCGTGAATCACGCCGTGGGTCGGATAGCCGCCGACGATGTTGCCGAACCGGAAGATCCAGCACTTCATCTGATACGACGCGGCGAAGGCGGTGATGAGGGTCTCGCAGGCGATCTTGCTGGCCGCGTAAAACGAGATCGGGAACAGAGGTCCGTAGTTCTCCGGCGTCGGCAGGATGGTGGGCTCGCCGTAGATGGCGCCGCTGCTGGAGAAGATGAGTTTCTTCGTACTCGACACGCGCATGGCCTCGAGCAGGTTGTACGTCACCAGCGTGCCGCCTTTGAGGTCGAAGTCGGTGTAGCTCGTGCCGTAGCTGATGTCGCTGTTCGCAGCGAGATGCCACACCAGATCCGGCCGCAGACGCTGGAAGAGCGCCACCAGGCGATCGCGGTCGAGGAGGTCGAACTCGTGGAACGTGAATCCCGGTTTCTCCAGCGAGCGCGCTACGTACTCGCGCTTGCCGAGGAAGAAGTTGTCGATGCCGTGGACCTCGTGTCCCTCGGCCAGAAGGCGTTCCAGGAGGTTTGTGGCGATGAAGCCGGCCGAGCCTGTGACCACGATTCTCAAACTGCTTCTCCTTCGAGAGCCGCGCGCGTGCGCGCCAATTCCTCCGGCGTACCGATGTCGAAGAAGTCGAGGCCGGCCACTTCGCAAGCCAATCCCCCCTCGGCGGCCAGGCGCGGGAAGATGGTCTCTTCGAATGAATAGACGCCGGATGACGGCAACCGGTCGATGATCGTCGATGGCATCAGAGAAAAGCCTGCGTCGATGTACGGCAGATCAGGTGCGCGCTTGTCGAAGCGGACGATCCGGCCACCGGCAATATCAGCGTTGCCGGTATCGCGGCGCGGATAGACGGCGAGACACGGTTCGTTGTGCTCATTCACGAAGCGATCGTAGTCGAAGTAGCGGAGCACGTCGCCGTAGGTCATCACGAAACGTTCGCCCAGGAGCGCGCGTGCCTCGCGGATGGCCCCGCCGGTGCCGAGCGGCTCTTTCTCCCGGCTGTACGCGATGCGGACACCGAATCGGGATCCGTCGCCGAAGTGCTCTTCGATGACGCCGGCGCGGTAACCGGTCAGGAGCACGATGTCGCGCAGACCGCAACGGGCGAACGAATCGATGACCCGCTCCAGATAGGGCCGGCCGGCGATCGGGATCATCGGCTTTGGCAGGCCTTGTGTCAGCGCGCCGAGGCGGGTGCCGAAGCCGCCGGCGAGGATGGCAACGACCGGAGAGGCGGAATGTTGAGTGTTGAATGTTGAATGTTCAATGTTGAATGAGGGGGTCACGCAGCTCCGATCATTCAACATTCAACATTGAACATTCAACACTGAACATTCGCCGTCACCCGAGACGCTTGACCTTCCGCGCTCGCCAAAGGCGTTTAAACGTCCAGACGGTCGAGTTCCATCTCTGCAACGTCGAGGCTCCGATCCGGTCGCGATACTCGATTGGGATCTCAGTCACGCGATAGCCCATCCGGTAGGGAATGATGAGCATGTCGACGGGGAGTGCCGGTCCGTGAGGGTCCCATGAGACGTTGTCGAGCATCGACTTGCGGTAGGCGCGCATGCCGCTATGCACGTCGGTGGTGCGGATGCCGTGGAGCAGCCGCGCGGTCCAGGCGAAGATCCGGTTGGCGAGATAGTTTGCGAACGGCATCGCCTTCGGCCGTTTCGCCAGGCGGGTGGCGTTGACGAGGTCGTAGCCTTCATCGATGAGGGAAACCAGCGTCGGGATCGTTTCGACCGGATAGGTGTCGTCGCAATCGAGCGTGATGACGATCTCGCCGCCGGCGTCGCGCACGGCGCGGTCCATGGCCGGACCGTACCCTTTCGGCGGGAACTGCTTGAAGACGCGGCAGCCGAGCTCCGTCGCGATCCCGGCAGTGCGGTCTTTGCTCGAGTCGACGAGGAAGATCTCCGCCTCCGGCACGACACGCCGGATGTCCGCGACGACCTTGGCCACCGCGCGCTCTTCGTTGAGCGTGATCATGGAGACGGTGAGTTTCATGCGTAGTGGATCAGTGGATCAGTGGATCAGTGGGTCAGTGTCTCAGTGGATCAGTAGAGCAGTGGGTCGGTGGAGCAGTGGGTCGGTGCGCCAGTAGATAGATTAGTAGAGTGGATAGGCGGGTCAGTGCGCCAGTAGATTAGTAGATCAGAACCGGTAGCTTCCTGCCTCTGATCCACTGATCCACTGATCATCTGATCCACCGACTCGACCAACTGCTCCACTGACTACCGATCCACTGATCTACCGATCCACCGCCCTCTTCCCCTCGAAAATCATCTGGAATGCCAGCGCGCCCGGCCACGCTGACGCAACCACGCGCTCGATCGGATAGATCGCCTTCAAATACATCTTGTATGCCGGCGAGTCGAGCAGTGCTGACGGATCATGTGAATCGCCGCCACCGAGAAACTTCTTCGCCAGCGGAACGAACGGACGGACCAGACCAGGATTGTACGTGCGCCGGACCACTTCGAGACCAGCATGTTCGATCAGCTCCCTCGCGGTGCGCCGCGTGAAGAAGCGAAGATGGGTGCGATCGAGGACGCCTGTCTCCTCGTAACGAAAACGGCCGGACAACAGACTGAGACGCACCGACCAGAGGCCGACGTTCGGAAGCGAGACGATGACGCTGCCGCCGTCTTTCAAGAGATCGAGATAGCCGCGCAGGACGCCGATCGGCCAGGCCAGATGTTCGAGGACGTCGGCGAAGATGATGACGTCGAAGCGGCGGCCGTCGAGGAGGCGGTTCACATCGTCGAGTTGCTGGAGATCAGCGTGGATGACTTCGTCTATCCGCTGTTGCGCCAACGCGACTGCCTCAGCGCTCGACTCGATCCCGGTCACATGGTTGCCGCGTGTGGCGATGTGCTGCGAAGTGGTGGCGAAGCCGCATCCGACGTCGAGCACGTCGAGGTCCTTTCGGTCCCCCCAGAGGCGGAGCAGGCCCCAGTTGACGTCTTCGAAGTACTGGTAGGTGGTCGATTCGTACATGTTGGTCGATCAGTGGATTGTGTCGATGAGGACGCCGCCGTTCTTGGTTCCGATCGGTCGCGCGCGAAGGCGAGCGAAACAAGGTAGCCCCGCGCTTGGCGCGGGGTAACTCGTGGATGGTGGACCTGCGGCCGCGAAGGCGGCCGCTACAAGGTGATTGACCAGGAGGCTGCCTTTGTAGCGGCCGCCTTCGCGGTCGCCCATCCGCTCGTCCACCGATTCCCCCCTGGCCGAGCCAGGGGCTAAATTGTCCGACGCGCCTTCGCGCGCCGGAACGGCCCTTCGGCCCTCGCGGTAGGTTCTTGGCCACGGTGCCCATGCTGCTCTTCGCTCAGGACGACAGGTTGCCCCGATTCGTACTCTGCGCACCACCCGTCGCATCAACCGCCCAACTCCTTCGCCAGCGCCACCGCTCTCTCGATACACACATCGCTATTGATGTAATCGAACTGTGCGAACCGGCCGAGCAGGTGGAGGCCGGTGGCGGCGACGGCGTTGCGCATGGCGGTCACGTTGGCACGGTAGTCGAGGTCGTAGACGGGGTAGCCGTATAGGAAGCGCACGGCTTTGCGGTAGACGATCGTGGCCGGATCGATGAGGCCGGTCATCTCCAACTCGCGGATCGTACGGTCGATGATCTCGTCGTCCGGCATCTCCCAGACGCCGTCGCCACCTTCGTTGGTCGTGATCTCGGCCATCACCGACGATGAGCCTTCCGGCACGCAACGTTCGCTGAACGCCTTCGGGAACGACAGGCGGTGAAACAGCAGTTGTGGATCGGGGACGTAGAGGGCCGTGTAGGGGTAGCCGCGGTCTTCGTTGCAGCCGATGAGGATGTTGATCAGCGAGTTGTATCGCAGAGTGGCCGCGAGTTTGTGTACCTCGTCCGGCGCGTCGATCCATACCTTCAGCAGTTCGTGAATCGGCAGCGTGGAGACAAGCGTGTCGTAGGATCGCTCCTCGCCATCCGCCGAGGTGACGCGCCAGCGCTTGCCGTCGCGGGCTACGGAGGCTACGCGCCAGTTGGTGCGGATATCGCCGCGCACCTTCGCCGCGAAGGCGTGAACGAGCGACTCGTATCCGCCTTCGATGGGGTAGTAGAAATGAAGCTGATGCAGATAGCCTTCGGTCGGAATCCCGATCGACGACTTGAGCACATCCTCCATCGGCGGCTTCGGGATCCTTTCCACGAACTCCAGCCCGAGCTTCGTGGCCGGGTAGTTCCAGATCTTCTCGTTGTACGGGATGAAGTACTTCTCCGAGATGCCGGCGCCGAAGGTCTTGTAGGACCACTCGGCGAGGTTTGCCGGGACACTCTCCGCCTGTGGGTTGACGATGTATCCGTAGATGCAGTCGAAGTTGTCCTGGGGCGGCAGAGCGGCGAGATCGTTCTCGAACGGATACTTCACCAACCGTCCCTTGAACCAGATCTTGTTCTCGCGGCGGCGCTGTTGCACGTTGTCGCCGAGCGAGGCCACCATCAGGCTCAGCACCTCTTTGTTCTTGCTGAACATGATGTGGGGGCCGGCGGCGTCGAACGTGAAGCCATCTTCGACGATGGTGCCGCACAGGCCGCCGATCCGGCCGCGGCGCTCGACGACTTCGACGTCATCGCCGAGAAATGCCGCGAGTGCGACGCCGGAGATGCCGCCGCCGAGAATGCCGATGGATCGATGGGTCATGGGTTCGGTTGTCACGTTAGCAGGTTGTGAGAAGCCTTTCGTTCAGCTAATACCCCAGCACCGACAAATCCGGAATGTGCCAGCGCGGCGATGCCGACGCCTCGAGCGTCACGCCGGGTGGTGGCAGGATGAAGAGACGTTCGCGGGGAACGGACGGCAGCATGATGCCGATCGGCATCGGCGCGTTGCTGGTGGCGGAAAGGCGGTCGTGACGGTGGAGCGTCATCCTCCGCGTGCCGGGAGGGATGGCTGTGCCGTTGACTGTGAAGGCAACAGACACCGGAACCGCGTCATCGGGCCGGATGGCAACCGAAGCGCGGTCGTGCCACATCGGAGTGTCGAAGAAGAGCGGCTGCCGGAACCAGGGATGCGCCACCAGCCGCGGTGACGCATAGACCGTGTAGTTGCCGTCTGCCGGCACGATCCATTCGATGCGATCGCCGTTGCGCAGCCGGCCGCTCATTCCCGGAAGCCACAGATCGATATCGGCAGGGAGGTAGTGCGCGACGACAGCCTGGCCCAGTTGACGATGGCGCAGCATCCAGCCGCGCGTATCGTGATCAGCGATTACGGCAGCGGGCGGATCAGTGAGAAGCCCGGCTGCCGTGTAAGGCTCGAATGTGCCCCGTTGCTCCAGTTCGTTCACAATCATCCGCAGGAACCAGTAACGATACGCAGGACTGCGCCGCAGAGGCCAGCCAACGCTGTCCCACACTTTCGATCCTGGCGAGGTCTCGCGGTCGACCTCGCGCATGATCTGATCCTGGTAGCGCGTGTCTCCTTCTTTGCCTCGGAAGATGCCGGCCGCGGCACTGATGCACAGCAACACGGCCAGCCCCCGCATCGCCACCCGACTCGGCACAAGCGACTCGATCTCCATGGCCACGAACGGGATGAACGTCAGGACCACGATCTCGAAGTGATAGTTGTAGATGAATTTCATAGCCGCGATGAAGAGGAGGTTCGCGGCGGCGAGAAAGGCCAGATAGAAGCGGTCGCCGGGCGCGCGCCAGCGCCGGGCCAGAACGCGCACAACACCGGCCGCTCCAGCCACGAGGATGATGATGCCGGCAGGGTCGATGCCCGATGGATCGAGCTCGATCTTGTCGACGAAGCGGTGAATGCCTAACTGCACGGCCAGGCGAAAGAGAAACATCCCCGGCACCGCCGGTGCGAGCCTGTCGGCGAGGAAGTTCTCACTCCAGATGCGCCGAAAAGCGATGGCAGCCGAATTCGTGGCCACGAAGTAAATCGCTCCGAGCAGGAACGTCGCCGCCGCGCCGGCGAACAGCCAGTTCGCACGAACGTTGCCGCTCCATCGTTGTTCGCGGGCGCGCACGATACGAATCAGGAGCACGGCGATGGCGATGACCGGGCCGAGGCGAAGGTTGGCGAAGCCAGCAAGGCAGAATGCACTGCCGGCGAGGACGGCGTAGATCACGCCATCGTCCATCCTCTGCACGAGGTAGATGGCGAGGATCAGCAGAAAGCAGCCGAGGGCGTCGACGCGGTATTCGACAGCCGGGAGCATGAAGAGCGAGCTGCAGAGCGCGACGGCGATCGCCGTCCACCGCGCCCAGCGTGCAATGCCGGCGCGCTCCATCCATCGCATCAGGAGGGCAAACGTGGCGATCCAGATCGGGAGCTGCGCGAAGCGCATGAAGATGATGGCCGGCGCGCCGGGGGAGTGTGTGAGCGCTGCGATCGGCGCGTAGAGGAACCACTGCAGCGGCGTGTGGTGCTCCCAGAAATCGCGATAGGGGACCAGTCCCTGGCGAACCCAATCGGTGGCCCGAAAGAATTCGATCTCATCCCATACCACCGGATGAAGTCCCGCGAGTTGCAACAGACGGCCGATGATCGCGGGGACGGCAAGGATCGGCAGAAGTCGTTTCATCGCACCACTTCCCATATCGGAGTGCCGGCGATCCGGCGCAGTACACCGCGCCGTGCCAGATCTTCCATGCAGCGCTTCGAGGCCGGCAGATTCTGAACGGCGCGGCTGTCGAGCAGACGGACGTGCATGGTGTCGAGGCCGGCGGCAATCCTGCACGGCGGCAGATCTTCATCGCGAAGGGCCGGGAGAAACCCGCTCGCCGAGGCCGTGCGCGCATAGGAAAGCGAGAAGGGGACCTGATCGGCAAACGCGAACCAGTAGTACGCCCCGGCCGGCGCCGCTGCCGGCAATTCCTCGGGGCGGACCCATGCCGCCTCACCCGGACCGAGACGCTGCTGAAGCGCAGCCATCGTCTGCCAACTCCGCTCGCCGGCGCTCCGCATCAATGGTGTCCACTCATGTGCCACAAACCCGATCACGATCGCCGCGGCGACGATGGCGCGCACGACTGGCTGCCTTGCCACCGCTGCGATTGCGACACCATAAAGCAATGCCACGACGCATGCCCACATCACCAGATACTGCGGCCACAAATGCGGATAGGGATAGAGAAGAACCACTTCGGCTGTGGCCGCGGCGACGAGCAGTAGTACAAACATGATGTTGCGCCGGCGCCAGGCCGCGATCGCCGCGGCGATCGCGGCGCCCCACGGCAGGAGCCACGGAGGACAAAAGGCGAAACCACCCGCCGAGGTCGCGGTGACCGCGCCGCGATACCACCGCGATACCGCGGAGGCATAGGTGAATGAGAAGAAGACGAGATCGCGAAGTGTGGTGACTCGCAGCGCGATGACTAACGCGAGCAGCGGCAGACCACCGGCGATGGCGAGCGAGGCGAGGATGCCGGTGTAGAGCCGCCGCCCGCGGCGGCCGGGTTCCAGCGCCGTCCTAAGATGGCCGCCGAGGGCGGCGGCCCTGCACACGGCGAAATCCCTACGCAGATAGACGATGTACAACCCGAGCACCACAAGACTCTCCAGCGGCCACTTCGGGTTCCACAGATCGGCGATGGCGATGAGTCCGATGCCGGCGCCGGCGGCGAGGATTGCGCGGCGCGAGGCGGATGAGGCCTTCACCACGAGCAGGGTGCCGGCCCAGAAGAGCAGCAGCGTGTACGGTTCCGAGCGCACATCGGCTACGGCACGGAGCCACGTCCAACTGGTCGCCAGGAGCGCGGCAAGGACCGGCAGGCCGGCCACCGCATCTCCCGCCAGGTACGCCGCGATTGCAGCGATACAAACGGCCGCGGCAATCCCGGCAAGGGCCGACAAGGCGCGAGCGGCCATCGCGTAATGACGCGTGGCGGGAATGTCGTCCGAGGCAGCGGGCGCGAGCGGCGCCAGAATCATGTAGAGGAAGGGCGTGTGATTCTCTGCGAAGTCGCGATACAGCGTCTTCCCCGACGCCATCCACGCCGCAGCGCGCAGATGTTCACCCTCGTCGTGATCGAGCGCGCGCGGCAATGCGCGCCAGACGACGGCCACCTGAACGATGAGAATGACGGCCACGGCAAACGCGGCCAGCGGATCGCGCCAAAGCGGACGCCGCGCTGTTTCCTGTTCCGCGGTCATCGCACATCCGGATGAAGGTCCCATGTATCGGCCGGCGTACGGACGGCGCGGCCGTCCGCGATCATGCGGTCGAGGCAACGCTGCGACTCCGGCAGACCGCGAAACCATAGACGGGTAGAGACAAAGCGCAGATCCGGCTGCAGTCCGCGCTCGGCGCGGCAAAGCGGCAGGTCGCGGTCGGTAGTCGATGGGAGTGGAGTCTCACCGGGATGCCGTGCCGCGTAGGCGAGCGAGAACGGCACCAGGTCGTTGGGCGCGAACCAGTAGTATCCGGCGTCAGGCACACCGATCGGATGTTGATCCATCCAGACAGTCTCGCCGGGCCGGAGATTTCGCTGCAGGTACGACCGCGTCGGGAATCCCGCGACACCGTCACGCAGCGGCATCGCCTGTTCGACGCCGAATACAGTGATCAGCGCGATCGTAACCGTCGCGGTGAGACGGATCCCCTCCCGCGGTATCAGGCGAAGAATCTCCGCCGCCGTCGTTCCGTAGAGACCGGCGGCGATGAAGGCCCACATCACGTAATACTGCGTCCAGATGTTCGGGTAGGCATAGAGGAAACGTATTTCCAGGGTCGACGCGGCGGCCAGCGCAAGGAACACCACATGGATGTTGACGTCGATGCCGTTCAGGCGGCGCCGCACCGCGGGTACCGCCAGGAACACAATCGTCACCACGACCGCGGCGATCGGCCAGACCCCTTTGAAGGCCGGTGAGCAGAACATGTAGGCGCGGCCGGTGTGATACGCGAATTCCGTCAGCTTCGTCAGGTAAGGGTTGGCGGCTGTCCAATCCAGGAGCAGCTTGTTGAAGCGAAAGGTGAAGAAGATGTAGTCGTTGAACGATGACGTGGCCGCGATACAGGCCAGCGCCGCGGCCAGACAGGCAGCCGGTGGCAGCAAGGCCAGCGCGAGCATCTTCAGACCGCGGCGGAAGGCCTGGTACGCGATGACGAGATAGACCACACCCAGTACGAGCGATTCGAAAGGCCACTTCGGATTCCACAGCGCCGCAACCGCGACGAGTCCGATCCCGATGCCGGCGAGTGCGAAACGCAGCCGTTCCGATTTCCACCCTCCCAGCAACAGCAGGGCACCTACCCAGAAAAGGAACAGCGCCGGCGGATCATTGCGGACTTGCATGATCGCGCGAAACCACATCCACCAGGATGCCATGACCGCCGCGATGGTGACGAGCGGTGCGATGAGACTTCCTGCCGCGCGATACGCCAGCAGCGCAACGGTGCCCAGGCCCAGAAAGCCGAATATCGACACGAAGATCCGCGCACGCGCCACGTAGGTGAGAAGGTCGAGCCGCGGGAACGCCGCCGTGGTGGCCGTGGGAACCATCCACTTCAGGATCACGAACAGATACGGCGCATGGTCTTCGACGAAATCGCGATAGAGCCGCAGCCCCTGGTGCATCAGCCAGCCAGCGTGAAGGTATTCGACCTCGTCAGCGTCGAGCGTCCGATCGAGCCCGGAGTAAACGGCCACGAAATGGCGGACGATCAGGTAGACGATCGTGGCGCTTGCGGTCAGGAATGCCGCTTTGCGCAGCGCGATCGGGCTCGTCTGCATCGGCCGCAATACTAGAGATCGACCAGGTTGCCGGGCCGCTGCCTGACAACCTGATTCGTCAGATCTTCTTCGCAGCCTTCTTCAGAGAATCGCCGCTGGAGTTGAGAACATCCTTGGCCACGGACTTCGCCTGCTTGACGCCTTTGGCCACCTGCTTCTTGACCGCTTTCTTTGCCTGCTTGATCTTTGGTTCGGCGGCTTTCTTGAGCGCCTTCAGCTTCGGGGCTGCAGCCTTCCCGGCCGCCGCGTACATTTCCGCGCTCTTCTTCGCCACTGCCTTGACGACTTTCTTAGCCGCCTTCTGGACGTCTTTCTTCTGCACCAATAGATGCCTCCTTCAATGATATGCGCCTACCTTAGCACGTGAGGAAGATTGGTGGATCGGTGGGTTTGACGTTCGTGCTCCACGGATGTGGAGCAGTGGATCAGTGGATCAGTGGTCAGTTGATCAGTTGATCAGTGGGTCAGTGGTCAGTTGATCAGTTGATCAGTGGATCAGTTGATCAGTGGATCAGTTGATCAGTGGCTCAGTGATCAGTTGATCAGTGGATCAGTGGATCAGTGGATCAGAAACAAGGTGTTCCTGCTCCACTGATCTACCAATCCACTGACCCACTGCTCCACTGATCTACCAATCCACTGATCACCAATCCACTGCCGCACAATCTACTTCTTCTCCTTCATTACCCGGATCTGATCGAGGCGGGCGCGGAACTCCCGGGCCCATGCGCCGAATGCCGACTCGACGTCTCCCCATCGGCGGTAAGGACTCAGTCCGGTGAAGTAGGCGCGGCCGGCCTTGCGGTCGGCGAAGGCCGCCACGCGCGCGCCGGTCATGCAATCGCGCATATCGACTTCGATCGCTGCCTGGCCGATGTCGACTGTCGGCAGGAAGAGGCCGGCGCCGGTTACCGTGCCGACCAACTTCGCGGCGACGTTCTTCGCCGGGTCGACCGGGACGAGCTCCGTTAGCGCGGCGCTAACGCGGAGCACGCCATCGCCCGGCACGTCGACGACTGTGTAGCCGCCGTTGCGCAGCTCCGCTGTGAACGCAATTCGAAGGTGCTCGCTCAGATTCTTCAGCTCCTCGGGGCTGGCCTGGTTGTCCGCGGGAGCTTTGCCGAGGGAAACGACAACCGGCTCGAAGAGGAAGGTGTGATAGTCGCCGAGGATGCCCGGGCGGCTGGACCAGACGCGCATCGAGCTGCCCGGAACCGACTGTAGCTCGATGCCGCTGCCGAGGAAGACGACATTCGCCGGCTTCGATGTCGCGCAGCCGGCCAGGATGAGGAAGGTGAATGCCAAACAGAATCTCTTCATCGCGCTATCCTTTTAACGCGCCGCCTGCGGGCGCTGCGACTCGATCCAACGGTCGGCATTCGCTTCCAGGACGCTCAGCGGCACAGCGCCGCTGCCGAGAACTACGTCGTGGAACTCGCGGACATCGAAGCGGGGGCCGAGAGCGGCCTCTGCGCGTTTGCGGAGCTCTTTGATCTTCAGCTCCCCAAGCTTGTACGCGAGCGCCTGGCCCGGCCATGAGATATAACGATCGACCTCGGTCTCGACTTCGTGGAGCGGAAGCGCGGTACGGCTGGCCAGGTAATCGATGGCTTGCTTGCGGGTCCATCCCATCGAATGGATCCCCGTATCGACCACCAGCCGGCACGCTCGCCACATCTCGTAGGTCAGCCTGCCAAAGTTCGAGTACGGATTGCTGTAGATCCCCGCTTCGAGGCCGAGCCATTCGCAATAGAGTCCCCAGCCCTCTCCAAACGCGGAGATGTACGAGTAGCGGCGGAAGTTCGGCAGATCACTCAGCTCCCGGCTCAGCGCGATCTGAAGATGATGACCCGGTACCGCCTCGTGAAGCGTCAGCGCCTCGAGGTTGTAGAGCGGCCGGCTTTCCAGCATGTACGTATTGACCCAGTAGATGCCCGGCTGCGTGCTCCCCTGCGCCGGCCCGACGTAGCGCCCGCTGGTGTATTTCGGCGCGATGTCCGCCGGGACAGGCTCCACTGTGTACGGAAGCCGCGGAAGCGTCTTGAAGAGCGACGGCAGCTTCCCGTCGATTCTCTTCGCGATGCGCGATGCCTTCTCGAGCAGCTCCTCGGGTGTCTTCGCGTAGAAGCGTGGATCGGTACGAAGGAAGGCGAGGAATGCCGGGTAGTCTCCCTGAAACCCGGTCTGCTTGATCACCGCATCCATCTCGCCTGAGATCCGAGCCACTTCGCTCAATCCGATCTTGTGAATCTCATCGGGCGTGAGATTGAGGGTGGTGAATTCGCGGATCTTCAGCGCGTAGTAAGCGTGGCCGCCGGGAAGATCCCATGCGCCGAGCGTTGTGCGCGCCTGCGGCAGGTACTCGTTGCGGAAGAAGTCGAGGAACTCGCGGTAACCGGCGACTGCTCCTTCCATCACCGCGGCACGCCCCTCCTGCCGCAACCGGGCGTGCTCCGAGGAAGGCACGGAGGATGGAAACTTCTCGAACGGTACCCAGAAGACGCTCTTCGCCGGCTCGTCGACGATGTGTGCCGTGATCGTCGAATCGTAGCCGTCGAGCGTCGCCCGCGGAACAGACATCCCACGCTTCAGTCCGATCCGCATCAGCGCGATCTCTTCGCGCACGTAGCGAGGCCAGGCCTTCAGCCGGCTGATGTAGTTCTCGTAGTCTTTGACCGTGAAAAGCGGGACATCTTTTGGCAGGCGCGAGAAGCCGGAGTGAAATCCCGAGTCGGCGTTGAAGGGAACCTGATAGTCGCCGAGCTCGAATGATGCCGCCGAATCCTCCAGGCGCTGCTTGAAGATGTCGTAGTTCACGACTTCCGCGGCCGGCAGCTTCGAGCGGTCGATACCCGCCAGCTCGGCGAGCGCCGCCTTCGTACGCGTGTGCCGCCGCTCGAGGTCAGCGAGAGTCACCGACGGCAATCGGTCGTCGTACTCATGCCTTCCGACGGACGTTGCGAACAACGGACTCTCTTTGAGCTGCGTTTCCCAGGTCCTATCGAAGAGTGCGTGAAGCCGGGCCACCTCATCCGCGGCGTGCGCGGAGATGGCGAGCAGAGAAACCATGACGAGGACCGAAAGTCGTAGCTTCATCCGGCAAGCTTACCGTCTGGGGCCGGAAGATGCATTCACCCGAACGTTCACAGCCGGGACCTCGCCCCCGTGATAGCGTCCGGTCGCCCGACCCTGTCTTGAATCCAACCGCAAAGAAAGGTTCTCTCATGCGACAGACTCGTCTTCTCATCCTCGCCGCCGCGGTACTCGCGAGCGGTACTACGCTCCTCGCCGCTGACGCTCCCCGAAACTCGTACGACAAGACCGACCTCGACACCAGCGTTTCGGCCTGCACCGACTTCAATCAGTACGCGAACGGAGGCTGGCTCAAGAAAAACCCGATCCCGCCGGCCTATTCATCATGGGGTGTCGGCAACGTTCTGGCCGAGCACAATCGGGACATGTTGCGGGTCATTCTCGAGGCGAGCGCCAAAGCCAAGGGCAAGCCCGGATCGAACGAACAGAAGATCGGCGACTACTACACCAGTTGCATGGATGAGGCCGCGATCGAAGCGCAGGGCCTCAAGCCGCTCAAGCCGGAGCTCGACCGCGTGGCTGCCATCAAGAGCGTGGCTGACCTGCAGGCCGACGTCGCCCACCTCCAGGGAATCGGAATCGGCGTTCTCTTCGGCTTCGGTTCGACGCAGGACCGCAAGAACAGCGAAGAAGTCATCGCCTCCGCCGGCCAGGGCGGCCTGGGATTGCCCGACCGCGACTACTACCTGAAGGACGACGCCAAGTCGAAAGAGATTCGCGATCAGTACGCAAAGTACGTCGCCAGGATCTTCGAGCTGTCCGGCGACACTCCTGAAGCCGCGGCGGCCGCGGCCGCCAGCGTGATTGGTATCGAAACAAAGCTGGCCACGGCATCGCTCACCCGTGTGCAGCGGCGCGACCCGGAGGCCACCTATCACCGCATGACCCTGCAACAGGCCGCGGCGCTGACACCGGGGTTCGACTGGGCGCAATACTACAAGGCTGCCGGCGTCTCCGCATCCGCCGCGGTCAACGTTTCCACCCCCGATTTCTTCAAGGAAGTGGAAAAAGACTTCTCCGGGGTTGCTCTGCCGGACTGGCAGAATTACCTTCGATTCCACCTCGTCAACGCTTCCGCGGCGTCGCTCTCGTCGAAGTTCGTCGACGCGAACTTCGCATTTTTCGGCACCACTCTGCGTGGCGTGAAAGAGCAGCTCCCCCGCTGGAAGCGCTGCGTCGCCTCGACCGACCGGGCTCTCGGTGAAATCCTTGGACAGGAGTACGTCAAGCAGGCCTTCCCACCCGAAGCGAAGAAGCGGATGCTGGAACTGGTCAACAACCTGGGCGACGCATTGGGCGCGGACATCAAGAGTCTCGACTGGATGAACGACTCCACCAAGACTCAAGCCCTGGCCAAGCTCAACGCCTTCACCCGGAAGATCGGTTATCCAGACAAGTGGCGCGACTATTCAGCGCTCACTGTCGATCGTGGGCCGTACGCCCAGAACCTTCTTCGCACACGAGCGTTCGAGAATCGCCGCGACTTCGACAAGATCGGCAAGCCTGTCGACCGCATCGAGTGGAGCATGTCGCCGCCCACCGTCAACGCCTACTACAACCCCGCCAGGAACGAGATCGTCTTTCCGGCCGGGATCCTGCAGCCGCCCTACTTCGATCCGAATCGCGACGACGCCTACAACTATGGCGCCGCCGGTGCCGTCATCGGTCACGAGATGACGCATGGCTTCGACGATCAGGGGGCGAAGTTCGATGCCAGGGGCAACCTGGCAAACTGGTGGAAGCCCGAAGATCTGGCGGCGTTCCAGAAACAGGCGGAGTGCATCCAGAGACAGTTCGACGAGTTCCCGGTCGGCGACGTACACACGAACGGCAAACTCGTCTCCGGCGAGAGCATCGCCGACCTGGCGGGACTCAAGATCGCGTACGCCGCGTACGAGAAATCGCTGGAGGGGAAAGAGCGCAAAGTCATCGACGGCTACACGCCTGAGCAGCGCCTCTTCCTTGGATACGCCCATGGCTGGGCAGCGGCCGGACGCCCCGAGGCCGAGCGCCTGCAGGCGACGACCGATCCGCATCCGCTCGACCGATTCCGCGCCAATGCTCCGCTGACCAACATGCCCGAGTTCGCGAAGGCGTTCAGTTGCAAAGCCGGCGACCCGATGGTTCGCGTTGAGGACAAGCGCTGCATCGTCTGGTAGCGCTCTGAAGGACGCGGTCACGTTCCGCTGGAACGTGACCGCGTCCTTGCGTCGCTACGTGCTCACTTCGGTGTTGGTGCGGGGGCAGGCGTGGGCTTGTTGCGTGCCGTCGAAGGCGGAACCATGCCTCTCACACGAAGATACGTGACCAGGTTTCCGTAGTGCTCGTTGTCATGGGAGACGTTTAAGATCAACGCATAGCCTTTCGTGACCGGTCTGCCATTGAACGACTCCGGCGCATCGAGAGTGCTTTCCGCTCCCGGTACATAGGCGCCATCACAGAAGGTGTTGGACTGCTTGAGAGCCTCGACCAGTTCCTTCTTCGTCTTCACCGTCTCGAAGTTGACCTTGTTGGGATTGGGCACGCCGAGGGCCACGGAGCAGAAGTTGTACTGCGCGTTGGCGACGTGACCGACGATCTCGCCGAACGTTCGGACGTCCGGGGAGGGCTTGAAGCCGTACTGATCGTCCGGCATCTGCTCAGCAGCTTCGGTGACGTTGCGTTTGACCCCCTGATACATCGACTGGACGCTTTCGCTCAGCGTCGGGCGCTTGGGAGCATCCTGGGCTGCCACGGAAAATGCGACAAGTGAGAGGACCGCGATCGTGAGACTGTGTTTCATTCGTTCTCCTTCAAAGGTTGATGTTTTCATTACCGAGATATAGAGAGCACAGAAATGTCTGCGTTCTTTGTGTCGCTGTGGTGAATCATCTGCTTTCGGACCGGTAGTCGCAGCCCAGTTGCCTGGTTGTCGGTACTCGACCCGTCCAAAAGCGGTGGCTGGCGCCACCGCTTTCGGGGTACTGGAGGGTTCTCAGAGAGTCAGCCGCGGTTGATTTCTACTCGGCGTAGTTCTGCCGAGCCTGACCTGCTGGCCGGGATTCGGGCTCCGCTGGACAGGACGATCGTCAGTCTGGCGCCGTCGCGCGGTTCCAGAGCGTTGATGAAGGAGAGATTGACGACATGCGAACGGTGTACGCGCATGAATCGGGCGTGATCGAGTCGCGCGTAGAGATCGTGCAGACGGGCGTGCAGGAGGTGGCGGCGTCCGGCGATACAGAGCGCTACATAGTCGTCGCACGCTTCGAGATGTTCGACCTGGTCGAGAGGGATGGCGATCATCCGCCCTCGCTCCTTGACGAATACCCGTGAGAGCGGTTTGGCGATCGACAGTACGCTGCTGGCGCGGGCGACGATAGGCGTGAGAGCGTGATCCATCGCCATACGCGCCCGGGTGAGCACGGAGAGCACCCTCTCCCGCCCGAAGGGCTTGAGAAGGTAGTCGAGCGCGCCGATCTCGAACGCGGTGACGGCGTAGCGGTCGAACGCGGTGGTGAAGATGATGTACGGCCGGTGTGTGATCTGCTCCGCGACGGCGATCCCCGAGGCTCCTGGCATCTTGATGTCGAGAAAGAGAAGATCGGGGCGCAGCGTGTCGACGGCGCGAATGGCCGCGAGACCGTCGCCCGCTTCGTGCACATCGCCGATCCAGTCGATGGTGCTCAGGCACTCGCGCAACATGCGGCGCGCCAGCGGCTCGTCGTCGGCGATCACAACCCTCGCGATGACAACCCTGGCGATCTGGACCTTCGCGTCATTCGTCATCGAGGTCCTCGGATGCCCCACGCGGGACGGTAAACGACACCGCGAAGCCCGCCGCGCTGCTTTCGATCGTCAACTGCGCCTCATCGCCATACATCGCCTGCAGACGTTCGCGCAGCGCGGGCAACCCGAAATTGTTTCCGTCCTGCGCCGGAGGCAGACCATTCCCGCCATCGTCGCGAACGCGCACCCGCAGATGCGTGTCGTCCGACTGCGCCGCAATCTCGATCCTGCCTCCCTCGGTACGGGTGGCGATGGAGTGACGCACGGCATTCTCGACCAGCGTCTGCAGCGCGAATGAAGGCGCTCTGCATGTGTTGCATCCTTCATCGATTTCAGTCGTGACGGTAAGGCGGTCTCCATAACGAATCTGCTCGAATTCGAGGTACTTTCGCGTGAACTCCCACTCCTCGGCGAAGGGCACCGTGCCGCCGCCTGTCTCCAGCAGGGTGTAGCGGAGCATGTCCCCTAGCTTCTCAATGGCGTTCTCGGCCTGCGCGGGATCGTGCCGCACCAGAGCAGCGACCGTGTGCAGCGCATTGAAGAGGAAGTGGGGATGCAGGCGGCTTCGCAGTGCTTCGAGGCGCGCCGCCGTCAGCCCGGCCTCGGCCTGCAGCGCGCGCCGCTCATTCTCGTGCGCATGGCGCTGGCTCTGGATTGCGTAAGAGATACCGGCAATGACGCCGTAGAGAATGAGCCCCATGAGGAGTTGCCAACCGATGACGCCGGAAGAGATGAGCCCTCGCCAGGTGGACTTGCCAGTGACGAGCGTCTCCACCACCGTCACGCCCACAACCCACACCACGGCGTAAAGCGCAGCCACGAGGAAATGCTTTACGTAGAACCCCGCGCGCAGCTTCTGTGGCCACTGCATCGCCTTACAAAACCGCCAGACCGCGATTCCGAGGAGCGCGGCGCTGCCGATGGTCAGCACGGCCAGCGGGAAAGCCTGGGCGGATGTCATGCGGCCGAAGGTAATCGCCAGCACTACCCAGAAAAGGAGTATCGGCATCCATGCGGCGATGATCGCGGCCGCTTGCATCACTCTCCGTCGCATGGCCCGCCAGCTTAGCGCGATCGAGACCGCGTAGACCTTCGTTCGCCGATCTCCGCGGTTGAATCGCCGAATCGTCGTTGCCCCGCTGCGTTTTGCGACATAGCGTGGATTGCGTCAGGAGGCGAAGACCAATGACATCAAAGAGTGTGCTCGCGTTACTTCTACTTCTCGCTTGTTGCAGTGTCCCGGCCGGGGCGGGTGAGCAGCCGGTCAAAGACCAACTCATCGCAGCGAAGGCCGGACTGATGGATGCCGACTATCGTGGAGACTTGGCGGCATTGGCATCGCTGCGTACGCAGATTGCGCCGCTGCGCGACGATCCCGCTCTCGGCTACCTGGCCGGCTACTGGACCGGATACGCGAGCTGGCGTGTGGCGATCAATGGCGCGAACGCCGGCATGACTCACGATGAGTTGAAGACGAACCTGGAGCTCGCTGTCACCGATTTCGAGTCGTCCTTTCGCAAGAAGGCGGACTTTGCGGACGCGTATGCCGCAGCCTCTTCCATCCACGGATGGCTTTCGAATCTCTACCGCGACAATCCATCGACCATGAAGTCGCACCTTGAAAGCTCGGCGCGATTGCTGAAAAAAGCAGAAGAGCTGGAGCCTTCCAATCCGCGCGTCCTGTGGGTCAGAGGCGGAGTCTTCCTGTTCGCGCCGCCGGCCTACGGCGGAAGCCCGGAACGCGCCATCGAGACCTATCACCGGCAAGTTGACGTCAGCGGCCCTCTCACGCCACGTTCGCCCCTGCCTGATTGGGGGAAAGCAGAAGCGCTGATGTCCCTCGCCTACGCGCACCTCAGTCAGAGCGCGCCTGACTTGAAGGCCGCCAGCGACGAGGCTCGCGCCGCCCTGCATCTGCAACCGGAGTGGCACTACGTTCGCGACATCCTGATCCCGCAGATCGAAGCCAGTCGTAAGCAACTCGCGAAGCAATGAGGCCGCCATGCGATTGAACTATGCAATCGTCTTCGTCAGTGACATGAAGCGAGCCGTCGCGTTCTACCGGGACGTGATAGGACTCCCGCTGCGATTCGAGTCTCCCGGATGGACCGAGCTCGCCACCGACGGCGCGACACTCGCTCTCCATTCCGCGGAGGGATCGCAAGAGGAGAGCCCGGGCCAATGCCGCCCCGGCCTCAGAGGGTGTGCAGAAATCCAACCGCGCGGTGATTCTCAAAGAACGGGCGGTTGCGAGTATGTCGTACTCCACCCCCCTCCGGTTCATGGAACACACGTCCTGGTTGCGGGCAACGCCGAGCCTCCGCGGTAGCCTTCAGAGGGTGTGCACAAATCGCGTGTTTTCCGCTGCAGTGTAGGGCCGCCGCCTCGGCGGCCAGCGCCGCACGCGGCGCGATAGTTCGAAGCAAACACACGGCCTCACGGCCGTTGGCCGCCGGGGCGGCGGCCCTACACTGTCGCGCCGGCAGCCTCAGTTACATCCTCAGCGGAAAGGTTTCACAGCCGAGGGTTGAGACCGTGGTACGCATCACTCATGCGGCATATGAAAACGTCGGCTGGATTCTCTGGGAACCGAGGGCGCCGCTGTCTGTCGGCCTCGGCGGCCAGCGCCGCACGCGGCGCGATAGTTCGAAGCAAGCACACGGCCTCACGGCCGTTGGCCGCCGGGGCGGCGGCCCTACACTG
>JBBRNB010000022.1:0-68833 GCA_038230535.1 Thermoanaerobaculia bacterium | reverse complement strand
GCGTAGCTCTTTTGTACCTCCGCGCAGCACTTTTGTACCTCCGCGCAGCCTTTCGGTACCTCCGCGCAGCACTTTTGTACCTCCGCGCAGCCCTTTTGTACCTCCGCGGCAGCCCTTCCGTACCTCCGCGCAGCCCTTCGGTACCTCCGCGCAGCTATCGAGAGCATCGCGAGGATCCACGAAGAACCTCCCGCAGAGGTACCGAGAGCATCTCGAGGATCTACGAAGAACTCCCGTGGAGGTACCGAGAGCATCTCGAGGAGGTTCCGTAACGCGGAGAAAATATCGAGCTCGAGGAGGCCAACCGCTGGACGGCGGTGGAGGATGAGCTGCGGACAATGCTGAGTGGCGTCGCCGGGGCGAACCTCGTTCGCCCTGGAGATTGGACGTTTCTCGGCGCAACGAAAGCACGCCGGAGGCGTGCGCGAAGATAGCCGGTGGCCACGCCGGAGGCGTTGCCACCGGTTTGCAGGGGCATGAAAGTGCACCCCGGCAGGGGTGCGCGAACCGTCGAATTCAACTTCGTTCAATACGATCGAGCCTGCCCGACTTCGCGCACCCCTGCCGGGGTGCCTTTCCTTACATGACGGAACCGGTGGCAACGCCTCCGGCGTGGCCACCGGCTATCCTCACGCACCCCGTTGGGGTCCCCGTTGGGGTACCTACCGCGCCGTTGGCGCGGCAGGATGATTTCGCCGGCCGGCGTTGGCGTTCCGATCGCTGTTCCGAATCGTGTTCCTGATGGTGGTCACTTTAACCGAGCACAAAGTGGTCACTTCTGCCGAGCGCCGAAGCCGAGCCGGCGGCGAGAATCTCCCTCACTGCGGCATAGGGGCTCGCCTGACTGCGCCGAAGGCCGGCGTACTCTGGGTCGCCGGTCGCCATCTCGTCCCAGACCGCTCCGAGCTCGCCCTCGATTTGCTCGATGCGAGGAAGCATGCCGGCTTCGCGACGGGCGCGCCACTCGGCCATAAGAGTCCGATACGCTGCCATCAGTGAACGCTCGTGATCTCTCAATGAGTCCGAAACCCCACGCGGACGGATCGCCGTATCGAAACGAAGGCGCCGATGCAATTCTCGCGTTTTCGCCAGTTGGCACGCCTGCCACGCCGTCGTGGTGTCGCCCACCTTGATAGATACTCGAATCAGCGCCTCGTATGCCGCCAATTGCGCGGGGCGAAAAAAGGCCAGCGCGTCCTCCTCATCCAGAATGCCGGCTCGGAACGTTTCTGCGAAGGTGACCGCGGTCTCGTAATCTGCAATAGCCAGGGAAAGATCGCCCGATTGCTCTCGAACCTCGCCGCGAACGAGATGAAGCTGGTACCCGAGAAGCGGATCACCGAGACCTTCCGCGCGAGCGATGGCACGGTCGAGCAGGTCTCGCGATTCCTGCAACGTACCGGCCGCGGCCCCAATACGGGCCAGATCGAGCTGACACCAGAGCATTCCCTCGAGATCGTTCACCTCCGCCAACGCCTTCCAGGCCTGCCGCAGGAGTTGCAATCCCCCCTGGCGGTCGCCGCCATCGAAGGTCAAGAGCCCAAGAGTATGGAGATCCCGAGCGGTCCCCGGTGTGAGGTCGAACCGGCGATTCAACGCCATGGCCCTTCTCAGAAGCCGCACCGCCACAGCAGGCCGGCCGCGGAGATGTTCGACCATCGCCAGATTGTGAAGCTCGAGTGCCTCGTTCTCCGGATCGGAGGCGCGCCGGTACGCGATCAGGGAAATGAGGTGCTGCCGGCGGGCATCCTCGAATTCCTGTTTGAGCTGCGATAGAAGCGCCGCCGTCGCGAAAATATGACCGCGAAGATCAAAGTCGTTCTCGGGCACTACAGTCATCGCTCGTTCGATGAAGGCCCTCGCTTTCCCCAGCATGCCTCGGTCCTTGGCTGCGATGGCAGCGTTCGTGAGCGAGCGCGCCAGATGCCTGGGAACATGGAGCCTCTCGTAGATGGCGATGGCCCGGTCGTGGTACTCGGACGCTTTTTCGAGAGCTCGTGCCTCACGCTCGACGAATCCGAGATTGTCGATCACCGTCGCATACCAGACGGTCGACGTACGTCCACTCTCTTCCAGAAAGCTCGACACACGCCTCAGCGACTCACGCGCTGCGGAAGCCAGACCTATCTGTATTTCCGATAGCGCACGCTCGACGAGCAATGCTGCTCTTCGGCGCCAGTGCCTGTCGAAAGGCAACTCCGACATCGCCTCTTCCGTGAGCGCAATCGCCTCCTCGGCACGGCCGCTCCAGCGAAGCCGGCGCACACGTGCAAGCAGTCGCGGCTCTGGCATGGCGTTGAGCTTGGATCAGAGCAGCACCGGGATACTCATGCCGGAAACCCCCTCGAGCCCGATCTTGGCAACTCCCAACTCGAATGCGAAGGGGATCTCACGGCCTGCACCGATTGCCTGATAAAAACCGGTAGCGAACGCGATCGCGGCATCGTCCGGTATCTTTTCGTTCATCCCGATGACGTACGGGATGTGCAGCCGGATCGCTCGCGCCTGATGCTCGGAGTAACAGGAGCTCAACACAACGCAACGGACAGTGTCGCTGAAGAGCCGGAAAAGGTTGGCCAGTGCATCGGCGGACACCACCTTTGACTCGGTCTGCCCCTCTCGCAGGATGATGCCGGACTCCAGGCCATGTCCGGAGAAATGAACGATGGTCGGTGAATTCTCCAGCATCGCCTGGGTCAGAGTATCGACCGTCACAGCCCACTCCTGGTGGAACTCGAGATTGTCTCGTTCACTGGCGAGCCTGAGACTAGTCCGAATATTCCTGACATCCCTCTCCAGGTCTAACGGCTCATCGAGTGAGTTCGCCCCGAGAAACAGAATGCGAACCTTTCCGGATGCCAGCTTCGCCGAACCTTCCGCCACCATCGGCAGCAGAAGGTTGTTTTGCTGACTGTTGATGCCGAACAGCGTCTGGCCTGAGTACTTCTCGACGAGAACCCGTTGCAGACTGGAAGCACGATCTTCTGCTCCCTCGTCATTGAACCGGATCGCATTCAGAAGTGCCCGGGTATCGGCTGCCTTCCAGACGCCGAGGGCGATTCTTGCCCCGACCCGGAAAAACGTTCCCAGCAGGGCAGAAATCCCGTCGACGGCGTTGATGACGACGTCCTCCTTGCCGGTCGACAGCATTCCCGCGGCTTCCCCGAGGATCGGCAACTGACGATCGGTGCGGGCAGAAAGCAGGTTCCACAATCCTCGCTCAGTCTGGGCCAAACGCTCCAGGAATGTCTCCTCGGAGATGTCCTCGTCAGAGAAGTAGAAGAAGCTGATCCTGCTCTCGTCGCGGTCCACGATTTCGAAGCCGAGGTTCAGACCATTGCTCTGGGTGAAATAGTTGGTAAAGGTCTGGCAGAGCTCGATGACGAGAGAGGCGTTGCTCTGGCTGACGGAGATCGAGCGGATGCCGGTCTGATGACGGTATTTGATACACCCTGCCCCAATCTCCACCCTACCGAGCTTGGACAGGCGAGTCAGGAGCAGGCGAGACGACGTCGCGATCTTGCTGAAGTCGACATTGTCGAATCGAATGGTCCCGGCCGGGTCCTCCTTGAAACTGATCTGCACATCATGGTGAAACATCTTGTCCCGGGGGTTGGTACTCTTGAATGTGAGCAGAGCGTCCACCGGCACCTCGATGCGCTTGAGCTCCACCGCGGATCCACGAAATCGCGCCGACGAGCCGATCGAATCGAACGAGGTATCGACGAACTCGGTCACGAAGCCGAACACCACATCCTCGAAAGCCACATGACACTGAAAACGCGTGTTCTGAAAGTTCGCGAAATCATCGAAGCGAGAGTCCCAGAAGACGGTCGACGACTCAGCACCGAGAGTAAACACTGCTCCGGAAAAGCTCGTAATTCCATGAAACCGGGACTGTTCGAACTTGACCACGACTCCGCCTGTAGTGCCGCTGAATCGGACATCATCAAAGAGAGCGTAGTGGAGAAACTCGACCCTGCTGAAGAACGCAAGACCGGCGAAGCTCGCGTGAGAGCAGTCGAGCCCTCCAATCTTCGAATCCAGAATCTTCAGATCGCGGTGGAATCGCGCGTAGTCCAACACGATACCGCCCTGGAAATCAGCGTGTTCGACAACCAGCGAGTCAGGAAAAACCGCCGCGGTGAAGAGCGCTGACCGGCGGAAAGTCACGTTCGCAATGCGAAGGATGCCTTCGCCGCCTCCGACAAACACAAACTCCGCGAAGTCATAGTTTTTCTGCCCGTCATCGGCGTTGAGAATCTCCACCAGCTCGAGAAAGCGTTGCTGAAAACCATTCGTCCGTTTCCAGTCAATCTCCGTGCTGTGAAAGAGACAAACGCCCTCCCGATCGATGGGCAAGGCCATCGGACCTGCGACCCTTGCTTCGCCGGCTCTCGCTCTCAACCCTTCGTAGTACGCCGGATAGGGGCAACGCTGCCCCATCGATCCTGGTGCGCTCTTGTAATCAGCGGTATATCGGTGCCGGCACATTCGCGGGCCAATTTCGTGCTGCTTCGCAACCACTCTCTGGATCATCGTATCCGATCTCCTACGGGAGCCGGGCTGATGTCCCCACCGACGTTGTGAGCGCGATCGCGGGAGCACCGCCGGATGAAGGTCGAGAGGATGGAGTGGTCCACGCTCTCAGGATGCGCCTCAGAGCTTGTGCAGGAATCGCGCGGTCTCAAATACCTGTCATCCTGAGGCTGCCGGAGCCGCGTGGGTGGATGGGTGGGTGGAGCGGCGGAGGACGGCGAAGGACCCCCCTCCTGAAACCCGGGAAGGGCGGGGGCGGCCCTTCAACCACCTTCGCCCCCCCGCCCTTTCCGGGTTTCAGGCAGGGGGGCCTTCGCCGTCCTACGCCGCACCACCCACCCACCACCCTTGCGGCTACGGCAGGCTCAGGATGACAGGTATGTGGCACGCGCGATTTCTGCACAAGCTCTGAACCTGCCGCAGCCGCGTGGGTGCTTGGGTGGGCGGTGCGGCGGAGGACGCCGCCCCCCCCTACTACATGCGGGGAGGTTGGGGGAATTGATCCATAGGCCACCGCACTACCCGCCACCAGGGAGGGGGTCCTTCACCGTCCTCCGCCGCTTCGCCCGCCCACCGCCCACGCGGCTCCGGCAGGTTCAGGATGACAGGTATGTGGACCGCGCGATTTCTACCCATCCTCTCAGGATGACAGGAATACCAAGCGCGACATTTCTGCACAAGCTCTCAGCATGACAGGGCAATGGCCTTAACTTTAGCCCCTCACCCGCACTTCGTGTCTCCAGTCTCCCCACTTCGTGGGGAGAGGGGCATCGGTGTTAAGGTGCATTTTGGGCAACAACTTACAATCGATGTCCTTCTCCCCTCCGCAGAGGGGAGAAGGTGGCGAAGCCGGATGAGGGGTGCTTAAGTCAAGGCCATTGGCATGACAGGGTGCGGATGACAGGGAACACAGGATGGGCGATTTCTGCACAGACTCGTCAGGATGACAGGTTTGACCGCAACGGTCCTGATCGACTGTCCCCCACGCGGCCACGAGACAGCGACACCTCGCCCGGCAACCCCGCTATAGTTCAATCCCCGATGCGCTCACTCATTCCCTTTCCTTCTCGACGCCGTGATTGCGAATGGATCGGCGGCCGCTATGAGATTCCGAACAAGGTTCGCGAAGGCGGCTCGTCGTTCTATCCCGAGGTCATTCTGTGGATGGAGCTGCCTCGGGGAGTCATTCTCAGCTCAAAGATCAGCCATCCGGGTGAACCGATTTCGATCACCGAGGCACTGCTGGAAGCGATGGAACAACCGATTGAGGGATCGTCCAGGAAGCCGTCTCAGATTCGTGTGGCTGATGGGAACCTCGCTGAAGAGCTTCGTGGAGTGGTCGACGTGACTGTAGTCGTCGCGCCGGTACCGGAGCTCGACGAGGCCTTCTCCGAGCTCATCGAAACGCTCGCCGGCGCCGGACCTCTGGCAATGGTTCAATCGTATCTGGCCGGCGGTAACTCGCCAGCGGTGGTGGCCCGACTCTTCTCCGCGGCGGGCAGTCTGTTCCGCGCCGCGCCGTGGCGTGACGTTTCAGAAGATCAGCTCGTCCGCGTCGACATCCCCAGTCTCGCGGTCGACGGAGTCTGTCTCTCCGTGATCGGCGGTGCCGGCGAGAGTTTCGGGTTGTTGCTCTTCCAATCGCTCGAAGCCTATGAGGCGCTCGCGGCCGCGCCCCCGGCACCTGCAAGCGAGGAAGAGCTTCTCGCGGCGCGCCCCAATCGCGAGACCTCGCTGCTCTCCCTCTCATTCGACCGCAAGAGAGATATCCCGGCGCCGATGTTGAAGGAAATCTCGCACTATCGCTGGCCGGTCGCCGCGACGAAGGCGTACCCGACCTTGATGGCAGTTGACAAGAACGCCATTCCGAAACCGCCGACAGAGCGCGAATTCCGGATCGTGACTGCCTGTGCTACCGCGTTTCTCGAGTTCCTTGCCGTTCACCTCGATCTTTTCGATGAGGAGGATCCGGAAACGATTTGTGAGTCGTTCACCGCCGGCGATGGTCTGACCGTGACGCTCACGGCGCCGTACGGAACTACGGGCACGTCCATCGAGGTGGAAGACTTCTTCGCACCTGACGAGGATGAAATCATCGAAATCGCCCCTCCGAAGCGGACCGTCGGTAGAAACGATCCCTGCCCGTGCGGGAGCGGCAAGAAGTACAAGAAGTGTCACCTCGATACGGACCGGCCCCGGAGCGAAGGGTCAACCGGGACCGCGGCTGTTCATGAGATGGACTTCCGGCTGGTCCAGGCCATCGGGAAATTCGGCTCCAGCCGGTTTGGTCCTTCCTGGGTCGGTCCCTCGGCAAAGAACTTCGACGCCGATCAGTCCTCGCTCCAACTCTTCCTCCCCTGGGCGGCATGGACGGCGACCGTGGGTGGAAAGAGAATCGCGGATTCTTTCTTCGAGGAACAAAAAGGCCGTTTGTCAGACGAAGAGCGCGAATGGTTTGACGCGCAGCGGCGCGCCTGGCTGAGCGTTTGGGAAGTCACGAGAGTCGAGCCCGGCATGATCGACGTGCGCGACCTGCTCACCGGCGAGATCCGTTCCGTTCGGGAAGTCGCCGCGTCCAGGAGCGTCGTGGCGCGCGATGCCCTGCTCACCCGCGTCATCGATTTCCGCGGCGACTCCCTCCTCGGCGGGATGTTCGGACATACCCTCACTCCCGAGGATGCTTCCGAGGTCATCGGGACATTTCGTTCGAAGCTGCACGTAAGCAAGGGAAATGTGCCCGTGGAACGTCTGCGCGATCCGGAGATCGGGCGCTTCATGATCGATGGTTGGCACGAGGCTGTTCAGGAGCGCATCAGGCGCGCATCGATTCCTCCATTGCTGCAGAACACCGACGGCGACCTGCTTCTGCTTGTCACCGACTCATTTCCGTTTGCTATGAGCGTACGCTCCGAGATCGAGAGGCGTCTCACGGAAATGGACGGGACCGATGACGTCCAAACCGCAAATGGTGAGACCACGCTCGTCTTCGTCCGCCTGGGAAATCCGATCCACAAAAGCTGGGAGAACACCGTCATCGGCCGCGCGATCGTCGGTCCGAACACCCTGCGTATCGAGACGAACTCAGAACGCCGCGCCGATGCTCTCAAACGCCGTGTCCGCGACGCGTGCGGCAAACACCTTCGACGAAGCACGCGCACGACGACGGAACCTTCAACGTTGCCTCGCGCACCAAAACAGCGTGCGGCACCCGATCGCGAATTGACTCCGAACGAGCACAATCTTCTCCGCGCAGCAAAGGAAGCCCACTACCGCGATTGGGTCGACACGCCGCTTCCCGCCCTCGGCGGGAAGACTCCCCGCGCCGCCGCGCGCTCGGCGAAGTCCCGCGACAGGCTCGATCTTCTGCTGCGGCAAATGGAGAACCAGGAGAACCGTCTCCCCGCGGCCACCCGATTCGATGCCGGCCAACTTCGACGCGAGCTGGGGATGGATTGATTGCTGGGCGTTGACACGATTGCTTCCGATTGAGAGTCCTTCTCCCGCCGAGGTTGAGCAGAAATCGAGTGTGCCGTGTTTCCTGTCATCATCAAAGGATGTGAAGAAATGCGGCGTCTCACATACCTGTCATCCAACCTGTCATCCTGAGCCTGCCGCAGCCGCGTGGGTGGTGGGAGGGCGGAGAGGCGGAGGACGGCGAAGGACCCCCTCCCTTGTTGCGGGTAGGTTGGTGGGCTTTGCTGCCATCCGTGGTCTTCGTTCGGCCCCCTCCCTCCCGGCCTGTCGTTGGGGGGTCCTTCGCCGTCCTGCGCCGCTCCGCCCTCCCACCGCCCACGCGGCTGCGGCAGGCTCAGGATGACAGATTGGATGACAGGGCAATGGCTTTAACTTTAGGACCCTCATCCGGCTTCGCCACCTTCTCCCCTCTGCGGAGGGGAGAAGGCGATCGATTGTAAGTTGTTGTCATAAATGCACTTTCACATCGATGCCCTCTCCCCACGAAGTGGGGAGAGGGAGACACGAAGTGCGGGTGAGGGGCTAAAGTTAAGGGCATTGCGGTGACACGTGGATGACAGGTATGTGAGACACGGCAAGTCCTCACAGGCTCTCAGGATGACAGTTTTGCATGACAGTACTGATCGACTGTCCCCAGCAACCCAGCAACCCAGAACCTCACTTCTTCTTCGGAATCTCCACCCCGTAACTCTCCAGATACGCCGCCCGCATCGCTTCGACGTGCGGAATCAAGTTCGCGTGTTCTGGATCCTTCACCATCTCCTCGGCGGTGTAGTAAATGTTCAGCGCAATCTTCAATGCTTCGGCACGCTTTTCATCGAGCGCCGTCGATAACTCCTCCGTGAACGCCTCGAGAGCGTCCTGAACAGCCATGTAGTTGAACTCCTCCAGGTCGTCGGGGTCCAACGGGCCGCCCCCGTAGAGCCCCATCACTCCCTCATCCGAGGGTGGCGGGGCGTCGTGTTTCAGGAACGGAATCGACTTCCGGATGTCAGACAGCGTTTGAAGCATCCCCTCGGCATCGATCGGTTTGAGTTTCATTTCTGATTTCATACGTCATCTCCCAACCCAACAGAGAAAATGGCCGGGCGTGCCGAAGCACGCCCGGCCGTACATCTACAGCAACATCACTTCTGCGGAGTCGGAACCGGCGACGGAGCTTCCGGCGTCGGTGACGGCTGCGGTGCCTGCGAGGCCACCTTCCGCTTCTTCCCGAACTTGTTCAGGCGCTTCATCGTCTGGACGTGCGGCAAAAGATTGCCGTTGTCCTTCTGCCGCACGAGCTGGCGGCTGATGCTGTACGCCTGCAGGGCCACCAGGCCCAGGCGGTGCCGGCGATCGAGATTGCCGGCGGCGACACCTTTCAGCATCGCCTTCAGCTCATCCTCGACCTGCATCCAGCGTCCGGAAACATCCAGATCCTGACGCAAATCATTCGAGGACCGCTTCACCGCGGTCTCGACGATGGACGACTCGCCGATGGCACTGAACGAAGCCTGCATGAAGTCGGCATTGACGTGCGCGACGCGCCGGATCGATGCCGCATCAAGGACAGGCAACTGCTGATACCCCGGGATCTGTGCTCGCAACACGCGCAACTGCGCGATCAAATCATCCGGCGCGATTGTCACCGGCGTGCCCGGCGCCTGATCCTGCGGCGCCGCCACGGCTCCCTCATTACTTACTGCGTTGTTTGACATGATGCACCTCGTTTCCGCCCTCGAGCGGATGTCAGTCCGAACGGTTACGCATGGCCAATGCGCTCCCACTCGGATGAATCGAACGGCCACGCGCCGCCGATTCGCGCCCATCGATCCCGAGGGACGTCCCTCGGGCGCCTCCATTCACGGCAAACACGCGGCAAATAACCACGCGAGAACCGTGTCCATCGGAGGCAGGGAGGAGCGACATCCTCAAACAGCTCCCCGTAAGCGCATCAGTTGTTGCAGCTCGACATCCGCCGCCTGATGCCTCACGTTGCCCGAGAACAGCCAGAAAGCGCCGTCTCTCACGAAGGTAGGGATGCCGGATGCACCCCGAATAGCGTTATCGCGTATTATAGATCATCCGGCTGACGCTGTCAAGCTCTTCTGCGAACAATCTTCGATAGCCACCGTTTTATGCAAATCAGCGTCTTTCCTTATGCAAGTGCGTCCCCTTCGAAGGACAGTCGAGTTCTTCGGAACACTCCGAGTGTTCTCATCAACACTCGAGGTGTTCTTCCGAACACTCCGAGTGTTCCGAGGAACGCCTGGAGTGTTCCGAAGATCACTCGGAGTGTTCCGAAGAACACTCGAAGTGTTCCGAAGAACACTCGAAGTGTTCCGAAGAACACTCGAAGTGTTCCGAAGAACGCTCGAAGTGTTCCGAAGAACGCTCGAAGTGTTCCGAAGATCACTCAGTCCTTTGAAGAGGACACTCCCGACGATCACGAAGTACACGCCGAGCCTTGCCGGATGCCAACCGAAACGTCGGGTAAACCGCGACGAACACGCGAAGTATTCCCTGCGCCAGCCGAATGGTTCCGAGGATCACGCTGAGTGTGTGGCGGCGAAGGCTGAGGATGGCCTCACGATGCCGTACCCGCCAGGCCAACTCACCTCGTCGCTTCAGTCGCCTGCGCCGAGGCTCGTTACGCGACAGATCGCGCGCCCCGGCCTCAGTTGAGAGACTCAACTAGCACTAGCACCAGCCTACCGCAGTACTCGACCCGCCGGTCACCACCCCTCGCTCGGGGCGTTTCTAAACAATTTTGTGTGCGGTGGGTAGGGATTTCCACACTCGCGTCACTCCTATCAATAGGTCATCCATCACAGGCAGCGTCGCGGTCCACCCGGTGGGGTATCGCCAAATGCGTCCTCATTTGAGGAACGCGAGCGAAGAGCCGGTCTCCGCACATCCTGTGAGGATGACGAGAACGGATTCTTTGATGCAAATCACGCTTTGGGCCGCAGTCATCATTCCGGTAGCCGTGTTCTACGTGATCGCGGCGTTGCACTACGGCACCCGGACGCTCGAGAGGCGATACGGGCGGCTTCCGAACCTGCAGACCGCGTTCACGTCAAGAACCTCCGAGATGGTCTTAGGTGCCATCGTCCTGGACCTGGCGTTCTTCGGCGAAGCGGCAACCTTGGGGCGGGGAGGTGCCGCGGCATCGATGGTGGCCGCGGGCGTTCTCATGCTTTTCCACGGGACTCTGTATCTGTTCGCGCATTTCGTGGAGCGGAAGGGGTCGAGGTTGATCGGCGTAGCAGCGTTTGCGTACGACAACCAGCGACATCCGGACGCCGTGTTGCTCTGGGTGGGCATGACGGCGTTATTCACGAATGCGGTGTCGGTGATCGCCGTGCTGCAGGGTGGCGCATGAAATATTTACGCGAGTTGACGCAGCACGTGCTCGCGGGCGCGCTCCTGGTACTCGTGCCCTGGTTCGTCGCTCACTACCCGTCGACTCAGTACCTCGAAGCGCAGATCGCAACAGAGCCTTTCGGCACGTGGGAGATCATTCACGTTACGGCCATTAATCGCACAAACTTCAAGCTGAATGTGATCTTTAACGGCCAGCTCAGCAAAGGAAAACTGAAACATGCCATCGTCGAAGAGGAGCACAGGGAGCTAACTCCGGGTGGCGAGCCTATTTGGAGAGGTACGCTCGTCCCGGGCCAGCCTGTACACTTGAAATTGATTGTAGAAAAGGGCGCGCTCGCTAAAGAACTCACAGAAGAGTTCATCGCAACATTCTGCAAGCCAAGAGAAGATGGGGGCTGCGATACGGCCAGAGTCCCGCCGCGCGAAATGGCGGAAGCAGCCATAGATCGCTATTGGTTCTTCGGTGGCCTCCTAGTAGCTCTCTTAGTTCTCGTGGTTGTGTTGTTACTTCTGCGAGTGCTGTGGCAACGCTCAGCGCGCCCGAACAGCGGCGGGTCGCCCGACGACATACATAATCAGCCCGTTTGATTGGCGAGGTAACGAATGCACTTCCTCTGTATAAACTGTTGGAAGGTCCACCTGGAAACAGTGATGCTCGCTTCATGCAAAGAGTGCGAGCGCCTCAGCGGAATCAGCCGTAAGGATCCGCTTTCCTCGATGAGGGCGCGAGACGGTCTGGTGTGTAAGGATCACGAGCGTGACCCATTGGCGGTCTTCTGCCCCAATTGTGAAAAGGAAATCTCCTCGCTGGCGGCAGTTGGCGATCAGGGGGTCGTCACCATGATTGGCGACACCGCATCGGGGAAGACCTGCCTGCTGTGGAGCGTGAGTAAGAGCATTCGGGACCCGCGGGAGGCCGGCTATGTCATCCGCAAATCGCTGACGGATTCCGACAAAAATCTGCGCGCGGTCATGAACGAATTCGTCCAAAGCGGCAAATTGTACGCGGCCACACCGACGACGGATGCCGGAGTTCGAAACTTCGCCTGGCAGGTCATCGACACTAGAGACGGCTCACAGTCGTGGATCATTGCCTTTCATGATGCTTCCGGCGAGCTGTGGCGAGACATCAAGGTGCTTTCAAAGGAAACGCACGAATTGTTCTTTCAATATTTCGATCTGGCCTCGGCAGTTATTCTGACGCTCGACGGAGCAAAGCTTGCACAGATGCTCGATGAGCCAGGGCGAGGCGCGCATGAGGCAACTGCGAACGAAATTGAAATGATGGATGCACTTACAGAGCGTCTGTCTGCTCGTGGCGAGCGAATTCCTGTAGCGGTTACAGTCACGAAGTGTGATCTTCTCTGGGATCGCGCCGATTGGACCATTCTTCGGGAAGACAGCCATGCAACGCCGGAAGCTTTGGATCGCGAAGTACGCCAGCTTTTGATCGAATGCGGACGCGGCTTCGTGGTCGCGGCCATCGAAGCGGCGTTCTATCCCTGCCGGTATTTTGCGGTGTCGGCGCTCGGACAGTCTCCAGCAGCAGGTCTATCACTCGACGATTATCGTGGCGTACGCGTAAAGGAACCGCTCGTCTATCTGCTCGACCAGATGGGAGGCCGCTACGTCTGAGACCACCACGGCTGCAGCCAATGTCTGGCATCGTCTCTATTCGAACGCAGCACTCGACGAGTCTTCGCAGACTGGCGCGATCCCGAGGCCCCTCCGTGAGCGCGATGCGGCCGAGGTGTTGTCCGACGAGGCGCTACGCTACGTTGATGACCTGTTGAGGAAGCTCTTCCCGCCCCATCATGGAAGAGCCTGGGCTTTCTGCGCGCTCCGGTCAAATGACCGGGCAATGGTTTGCACTGTCGTCTCAATGGGTGATGTTGAGGATGCCGCAGGACGTGACGCATACATCAATCACGCCCGCGTGATCAATGTCGACGATTCGGAAGCGTGGGGTGGAGTCCCGGCTCTCGTCGCAGCAGCATCGGCATTCCCGTCCCTAAGTTCACTGAATACAGATGCCAAGCGCCGGCTGGCGCCGTATCTCGCTCTCGTGAATGACGAACGTTCCGTCGAGATACAGCCATTGGACCTTGCCGCGCTTCGACCGCTGTCGCGATACTTTCTGTGCGAGTTTCTCGTCGGCTGCCTGGAAGGCCTCGCAGCGCGCAGACGCCTTCCGCGGAGGATGCCCGTCTCTGAGGGTTACTCACAAATTGTCGATTGCGCGAACGCATGGACTGCCTTGCCGAATGGACTGAAGGCGCAGAGCGCCTGGGCGGTCGACGCGTCGATCGGCTATCCGGTCGATACCGTGTTCTCCACGGTCACGGGCGAATTGCCCACCACCGTCGCGTCCGAACCGTTAAGCAGCTGCGTCAGTGACTACGTAAATCTCCTGCTCGATAGCGGCGAAGACCTGACGCAAATGCTCACCGATCCACGGCTACGGAAATTGGAGCAGTTCCAGGAGGCTGTTTACCAGAAGCGCACTGGATCGACCCAGGCGGCCGATGCCGTCCGTTTTGCCAGCGCTGATCAGAATTCCGACGAACTTGCGAGTATGACAATGTCCAAGAACCGAAAGAATGGCGATAAGTCTTCGCCGCCTCCGTCACAAAGCACCGGCTCGCTGCCATTGAGTGAGGACGCTCTCGCGGAGCTCGATGCTCAACACAATGCGCTTTATGAGCGATTGCAGGCTTATATCGATCAGCGCCTGGCCGGGTTGGTGCCGCAATCCGCTTCCCCCCCGCCGGATCAGCACGTTGTACAACAGGTGTCCCCTGTCCGCTCGAATGGAGCCGTAATCCGCCTCTCTGTTGTTCTGGCCGTGCTGGTGGCCATGCTCGCAATAATCGCTTATGTCTACGTTCGCCGCACAAAATCCACTGCCCTGGTTGTCGAAACGACGTCCGCGTCAACAACGACGGCGTCAGCAGGGGCTGCCAGTACTACTGATAAGCCGGCAACCGGCGCCGAACAAGACCCGTCGCCACCCCTCGCAGCCAATCCTGCCGTGGATTCTTACCTGGAGCAAGCGAAAACAGAACCCTCCAGTGCGTTGAAATCACTATTGATGAACCGACCGGACATAATCCGACCACTTTTTGATTTGGCGTTTAACAAATCGAGTCTGCCGGAGCCCGCCGAGTCGCTTATGAAACGCTTCAAAGATGGAAGTGCCGTGGCAGAAAGCGACTCAGCGCTAAGGACGACCATGCGTGCGCTGCTCATCGACTACCTCGCCTGGCGCATCCATGACAAACAAAAGCCGCCGACAATTAGGGTGGATGGCGACCTGACGGAGATCGATGACACCGTTCTGAAGGAGCTTACGGAGCACTTTGCAGAAGACAGGAAAGACTCCGTAGCCGCAGGACCGGAGGCGCCGCAGCTCGATTTGAGCTTGCCGCCACCCTCTGGAGATCAGCAACCTCTTCAAAGCAAGATCATTCTATTAGCACTGAAGAAGGGGCTATGACGATCCTTCCGATTGATCAGGCCCTGGTCATGGACACCGACGACATCCCCGGGCGAGGTGGATACGCCGTCGTCGGACTTTCCGCGGACGTTCGACAGGCCGAGCGTGTTTTCGTCGCGCAAAACCTGGGGATCAGCGATTTCCTGCACGACCGGCGCAATGACCGTGTTTTCTACAGCTTCTTCGGCATCCCCAATGGTCGCTGGGCGTTCGTGCGGCGCTATCCGCGTGGTTTCCGGCGCGGCGAGACCCAGAATCGGGTGTTTGTGCATACGTTGTTCATCGACGAGACCATCTTTGCCGCGCTCGGCGGATTGCCATGGATCCTGGTGGAGTCGCGCTTTCGCGATGAAGGAGAGGAGGAGTTTCGCCCTTTGACCCTCGGCGCGGCACCGCCGCCGGAGAATGCGGTCCTTCCCCGGCTGGAATGCCTGTTACCTGACGGGGACCCGGCCGAGGCGGCCGTAGAACGTCTTGCGTTTCGCCTGTCGCTTGTCAACAAACAATTGCTGGAGGCGGGGGCGACGCAACCAGGCGAAGCCGCAGTAGGAGCCGTTATCGCGGCGCTGGCATCGAACGATCGCGTGCTCTTGCCGCAGGGGGAGCTGTTCGAGCAACTCACCTTGCTGGCGTGGTCTATGCTGCCTTTTTCCGACCGGGAGTCGCTGGCTTGGACGCAGCACGACTCGAGCGGTATCTCCGGAGTCCACTTCGCAGTGGCGAACACTCCTCAACCCGCGTCGGCGTTGGCCGAGGACCCTTCGGCGTATCTCGTCGATATCACAAGCGATGCAACCGACTATCAGCGCACGAGGGATTACACGATTCCCTCCCGCCGAGTCGTAGCTCTGAACACATCGTCTGCGAAAGACTATCGCGACTTTCATGAGCGAGCGAGGAGCTACACGATCCGCGACGGGGAGCTCCTGGAATGGCTCGGTTACGAGACGGCACTGCAAAAGGCGCGGTCGAATGTCGAGGAGTCCGAGGAGACTGTACGGGGGCTGCTCTCGGAGCTGATGACAGCAGCCGGGCAGGACAGCCGTCGACGGTGGGAGGCGCCGGACGAAGCGCTCGACATCGTCTGGGACTATATCATTCGCGCGATTACCGCAGGCAGCAATCGCCTTGCTGTGGCCCGCCAATTCGGATCGATGGTGAAGGGATTCGGAGGAACGCGCGTGCTCTTTCGCGATCCCCCTCGAATGGAGTGGCTTCAGCGGATGGCGGCGCGTGCCGGCCTTTCGGCCGTGACGGTCTTTTTCATGGCCTCCACTGATGCGGCTGCGGAATCGGTGCGGGCGCGCGGCGTCCTTTTCGAATGGCTTCTTCAGGCGAAGCACCTACAATCAGTAGAGATCGGCGGCGATGTACTGATGGCGGTCACCTCAAAAGCGATGGAGGACCGCTCTGCGGCAAGCCGCCCGTTGTTGCGATGGCTCCTCGAGAGTGACAGCGGTCTGGACGCTCTTCGAGAGTGGATATGTGCACGGGGTGACCGCCTCCTTCTGGCCGAGGCGACCGCGGTGGCGCTGGAACAGAAGGAGCGCGCAACACGATACGCCGCAGCTGTTCTCCTGCCCTATGTTGAGCAGCGGCCGAAAGACGTCGCCGATCTCGGTGATCTTATCGGAACGGCAGCGACCTATCTTCGAGCAGACGCCGGCGCATTCATGCGGCTCCTGGCCCCACTCGACTCCGAGCGCGTGTCGCGGCTTGCCGGTCGGGTCCTGGAATGGTTGGAGAATGAGCCTCGTACGATGCGCGCGACCGCGAGCGCGCTGTTGCAGCAGCAAGGATCACGGTTGCCCAGCGCGCAGCAAGCGTCTCTCTGTTTTGCACTTGCAGAAGGCGGAGAGACGGCCGGTGTCTGGTTACCGGCCTTGCTCCGGATGGCAGAAGGAACCGACCGTCGCGGCGACTCTCAGGGGTCGGAACGGCTCGCCACCCGGATCGATCGACTCACGTCGAGCGCTCTTGATTTGCGCGGCGCCATGGATTCCGTCGTGAGTGATCTGAAGCGTGCCCTCGCGGAGGACCTGGCGCTCGGAATCTGCACGCGAGCTGCACTGATGCTCGTACGACCCGTTTGGCGATCCTCAACTGAATTTCTCGAATTGCTCACTGCCGTCATGCGTCGGTCGCCCGCCGACCAAGACACCGAACCGTTGTTTCTGGCCGCGGTACGCTCCAGCCGCGAACAGGGCCGGGATACGACAGCACTCATCGCCTCTTTCTGGCAGGCAGTTGAAGCGCGAAACGTGGCGATGCTCCGGGAACAGACCGTCACCGTCATCGGCGATCTCGATTCCTCGTCACGTGCCGCGCTGGCAAAAGCCTGGTCTTCCCGAATCGCGGCCCTGCCAAACTCGGTCCGATCCGATCAGCTCGTGCAGGCGCTTATGCAAACGGCAGCAGGCGCCGATGCTCGCGAGCTTCGTGTGCAACTGGCCCGGAACAAGATCGCCGCACGAACGGCAGACATCCGGACGCTCAATCAACTCGAAAGCGATTTGCGTCGCAAACCTCGAGGACAATACGACCAGTGGATGAAAGCTGAAATATCGAAGTACGCCGAGTCATCCACCAGGGACGAGGCGGTCCTGCGGCTGTTCGGGCTGCTGGAACAGAAATCCGCCAATCAAACGCTGAAGCTCTTCATCGAGACGAAGGCCTTACCGGAACTGCTGACAGCGCTCAGTCGAAGGGAGCTCAATTCGCTCGTCGAGCGCATGACTGCGCTCGCGCTCCGCAATCCACTTGTTCCTCTGCTGCTCGCAAACGCTGTCGCGAGGGCAGGATCCGATCTCACCAGATCGAAGTTTATACAACGATGCAAGGCAGCAAGAAGACACGACGCGATCATCCGCCTGGACACCGTCCAAAACCAGGGAGATGCGCGGAAGGTTAAGAAACATCGAATCCGTCAATGGTTCCGGCGGGAGGCAGAAGGATGAGCGAACGCGAATACAAGTGCGAGAGCTGCGGCAACATCCTGACGAGCGATTGGTGTGGCAAATGCCAAAAAGGGTCGTTAACTCCGCTCGACTCGCTCGATGCGCGCACCCGGAAGGCCACGGAGAAAACGCCGCCGGCGCAGGGGGCAGCGCCCCATCAGGTAGCGTCATCGTTCGAGGCGATGAAGACTCCGTCTGACAAGCCGGGCTCCCAGCAGACGCCAGTACACGAGCCGGTGGCGAAATCCACTGCAATGCCGATGGCAACAGACGGTGCGCATTCTCCGCAGACGACGAACGGCCCGGCTGCGACCCGTTTTGCACCGGCCGACACTGCGACCGTCAAACCGATCGACACTCCAGCGAGGGCGACCAATGTTGACAGTCAAGGCTCGGCACCACCTCCACGGATTTCGAGACCTTCATCGAGAACCGAGCATCCCGGCGAGAAGGAAGTCGGAGGCCTCAAGAAGTTTCATCTGTTGCTGGAGGCGGGCTACCAGACCGTGGTGATGTGCGGGACCAGCAAGACGGGCAAGTCACAAATCGTCGAAGGATTTACGAGGGCGAATACGATTTTACGCCGCCGTGCCCAATACAACAATCTAGACTCGAAAACGGGTTTGCGACAGGAACTGGGAGGCACTCTTCCAAAAGAGGTGTGGTATCAGATCGTCAACACCGGACACCGCGGCAACCAACGGATTTTTCTCGACCCTTCGGGCGAATTCTTTCGCAGACTTGTCCCGCAAGAACGGGCAAAAGAAGGTCTGGGTGAGCTTACACCCGACTATTTCAATTTTGTTCGTCAAGCGGTGAACCGCCTTGCCGGCTTAGTGCTTGTATTCGACCTGACGAACCGCTTGAGCGACTACGAACAGGCGCCGTGGCGCAATCAGGAAGATAATTTTAATTCTATTCTTCCGGCGCTTCGCTGGTTAAGGTTCGAAAAAAACGCGCGTCCTGAGGATCTCGGCGTCGAGCTCACGATCGCCTCGCGCGTCTCTCATCTCAACAAACTTGACGTGCCCGTGTTGATCCTGTTTTCGAAAGCCGATCAACTCGCCAAGTATTCAAACCAGACGCCGCTCGATTTTGCAAGAGACCGCCTCCCATTCCTGCATGGAGCCGTAAGCACACATGCGACTCGATTTCACTACGACTTCTGCCATACGATGATAGACACAGCCCAAGGCCGCAGTGCGGTGGAGCGTCCCTGCGGCGTCCTGCTGGCGATGGAGTGGCTTCTGGAGCCCCCCCTGCGCTGGCTGCCGCGCCTCCCCGCGCGCTGGCTGGGAGGCACCTCGTGATGCGCCGACTCGCTGGTCGGGGATTCTGGACAGTGATCGCTTTGGCCTCGACCTCGGCCGTGGCCGCTGGTTGGTTTGTTTATTCACTCCTGGGGTCAGCCGCTCCTTTTTCGCAGCTCAACGATGTCGTGCGCAGGGAGCTGGCGTCGCTTCCGTACCAAGCGCTGCAATCTTCAGAAATCGAAGCCGAATGGAGCAAGGGCATTCAGCCTGAATACCTCGTATCACCAGCCGGTCCTGAGCCGTGCCCGGCGGCAGCGAACGAAGTCCCCGTCGATCATCAGGCCGGTGTAACGCAGGCTTTGCGCTCATCGCGCGAAACTGATGGCAATTGGCGGCTCCAAAGCCTTGCCGCCATCGTCGATAGCAACCCCGGCAATCTCATTCCTGGGCTGATTCTGGGCACGGAGTTAATTCATGCGGGCCGCTTCGCAGACTCCGAGCGAGTTCTCGACAACTCGTTGTCGCATTCCTCACTGGACGAACAAATTACGGTAGCGGCTCGCGAGGGCAAACCGATCGAATTCGGCGACGCGGAGACGCTTGCCGTCATTCATCTCCAACATGCCCTCGGCGTGGCGCGCCTTTCATGGCCGGGAGCACGCCAACCTTGGGTCTCCCTGAAGAACGTGATTGGTGCGGTAAAGATCTTCAGCGCACAGCGTCTCATGGGTGCAACACGCGGGACACCGGCCTGGAGCAGGCTACTGATTCCACCTCCCGGATGCCGCTCGGAGGATGCGGTTCCGTCGACGCTAACGTCGTACGATCTATTCAACAATCTCCTCGTCGCCTACATGCGACATTCCTACGTCGCAGAACCTTCTGAGCGCAGCAGGGAGTTCAATCGCCCCGACGTGCTCGATGCGGCAAGTCCTCTGGCGCGCCTACTACGCGGGCAGGTACATGTAGCCAACCGAAATGGATGGCAGCACGAATCACAGCTCTGGGCATTGTCGAACGTTCAGATGGTAGTCGATTGGCAACGACCCGATGATGCGCGATTCAACGTAAGTGCCATTCACATCATCGACTGGTGGGTGGATGGCGACCATTGTGCGGAGTCGGTCTGTACGCAGGAGCTCCGAGAGCAGCTGCGGAAGGTTCGCGATACGCTGCTGGAGGACGCACTGCTGCGCCGCAATGTTACACCGGATCAACGTGCTTCCTTTGTCAAAACAATGGTTCGTCTTGTCTCCGATTCCGGGATGGACCGATCACGATTCACCGATGCTGCCGGGAATATGCGCGGTTGGGCGGGTGCGGGCCAGCCGGATCTGTTCGAGCGCATCGTGACGGCGGACACAGCGCGCCGCCGCCTGCCGTCGTGGCTTGTAGGGCAGAGTGAACGCCCGCCACCGTTCGGAGTTTTCGGCGCCGATGCCGGCCGTTGGCGAAACGCCGCTACGCGCGACTATGCTGCCGCGGTTATCAGATGGCTTGTTAGCCGGCCACCGGATGAACGGCGTCTTACGCTCATCGGCATGCGCGCCTGGTTCCGGCCCGACGAAGTTCCTCCCGATCTCGACAAAGCGGAGGCTGCTGAGGCATTCTTCGACCGGATGCGTATCCGGGTCGCGCGTTCGGCATGGTGGCGCCTAGTCTTCGGAACGGTCACCGCTCTTCTCGTATGGTGGGTGCTCGTCTTCGTCGTTACTCAGATTCACGAGCGAAGACTCCTGCGGACGTCCTTCTATAACATCGAGCTCAGGCATCTTCGAGTCCATGGCGGAAGCGGGCGTGAGTCTGGCTGAGTATCAGGCGGCGCACTGTTTTTCTACATCTCCAACAATCTCCAACCTATCCTCTCCTCAAGGATCTGCGGCTAGTAGCCTCAATACCATCGTCTGTGACAATGTTGTAGATGGCAGGCGATCTTGAGACGCTAGCGGCTCGAAGTCGTTGAGGGAGGCGCCGGCTTCGACTGATCGCTTCCCTCCGACGGGGCGTCGCTCGTGAGCGACGCCCCGCGTTTCTTGATGCTGTCGCCAATGTCGCTCAGCCATCCCTCGCTGCCGGCGACGACTGTCCCATCCTCCATCGGCGTGCGAACGTCGCCGTCATCGGCCATCACCACCTGATGTTCGCCTGTCGGATTCAATAGAGTCAGGGTCTCGATCGTAAACTTCGCCTCTTTATAGACCTGCGGTCGATGAGTCTCATCGACGGTCAGATTGACCTTGACACCGGAGGCGTCGAGATCGACGGCCGTCACCTCGCCGATCCTCACCCCTTTGTAGATCAGGAATTGTCCCGGACGAAGGCTTTTGGCGTCCTTGAACTTCACTAGGAAATGCAGAGGCTTCGGCGCGGACTCCTCATCGCTGCGGCAACCGAGAGCCGCGATCGAGCACGCTGCCAGAAAAACACTAAGGACTTGACGCTTCATGTTCGCTCCTTTCATCTGAAAAACAGCGCTGAACCGATGACATCCGCAAGGACGATGGACCCGGATCCGAGGACGGCGGCGCGGGTGACAAGACGGCCCAGGAGGTGAGCGTTCGAGACGCTTCGCGTGCCGCACCAATACGACGCGAGTACGACCGCCGCCGCCATGGCGGCGCCCTTGACGAGAAGGGCTACGACAAGGCGCATCTGAAAGGCGTCGCGCGCGAGGTCGAAAAACCGGCGCGTGCCGATGCTCATGCCAATCGACGGTATGCCTGCGTAAAAGGCGGCGGTGATGACGCCGCTGACGGCGCCGAGTGCGATGCAAAGCGGAAAGGTAATCGCCGCGCTGATCAGGAAGGGCAACAGCAGGCGTCGGACTGGCGAAAGGCCGAGAGCGCGCATCGAGTCGATCTGCGCGGTGTAGCTCATCCCGGCAAGCTCCGCGGCGACATGAGAACCGATACGGCTTGCGAGAAGCAACCCGACTACGAGCGGCGCCATCTCGCGGAACACGGCGAGCACCACGGCCGCGGGGATGAACCGGCTGACGTCGAACGTGCCCAGGTGCGCACTCTGCGCAACGAGCATCGCGCCGATCAACGCCATCGCCCCACTGGCCATCGGTGCCCCCATGGTCAGGAATCCGAGCGTGAGCGGGAGAACGCCCCAACGCGCGGGCGGTTCGGCTCGAATCGCGGAAGGAAGTGTTTCGTCCGCCAGCGCGGTGCGCAGCGCGGCGGCATCGCGGGCAGTATCGCCGGTAAACGCGGTACGAACCTCTTCGATGGTTCCATTGCTCAACAAGACCACGCGATCACACAGCCGGACGGCAGTCTCGTAGTCATGCGTGATCAGCAACAGAGCACGTGGACGCCGCCGGAATTCTTCGATGAGCATTTCAGCGATGACGGCGCCGGTCGCGGGATCGAGACCGCTCGTCGGCTCATCGAGCACCACCAACTGAGAGCCACGCAACATCGCCCGCGACATCGCCAAACGTTTCTGCTGCCCTCCCGAGAGCTGCGTGACCGCCGATTCCGGTCGGACTGCATGAAGGGCAACGGACTCGAGCAGGGCCACGATCTCCTCTCTGGTCAGATCTCGGGGCGACGCAACGCGCAGATTCTCCGCCACCGACCACGCGTCGAAAAGACCAGGGCTCTGAAAGGCGACGCCCAAACCAAAAGTGGCGATGGTACGGCGCCTGACCGGCCTGCCGAGCAGCGACAGCCGGCCACCGTCCGGCCGCAACAGCCCGAGCAGACAACGGAGCAGCACCGACTTCCCCTCACCCGTCTTACCGATGACCGCGACCCGTTCACGAGGTCCGATGGTGAGGTCGACGCCGCGAAGCGAGAACTTACGCAGGCCGCATACGTCCACGGCCGGCACGACTTCCGCCTGCTCCGTGAAATGACTTGAGTGCTGGACCATGGATCGCATTAAGTTTAGAATAGATCCGGCGATCAGGATCAATTCCGACAAATTTGAAGCTATTCACGACGGCGGCGAGCCCAGCGCCGTCTTTGCTGTCTCCCTGCTCCTCGGTCAATCACGGAGGTGACGATGCTCAGAAAGCCCTTGTGGGTATGCGCGACGTTGACGGTGGCATTGTTGTTGGTCGCCACATCATGCAGCCGGCAGACGACGATTGCCGGAACGCCCGCTCAAATCGAGCAAATCATCACCCGGCTCGACGTCATCGACCAGAAGTTGGCGGAAACGGCCGACAGAATGGTGCTCGGGTTCTTCGTCGCCGGATTCCTCATCGCCCTTCCGGTCGCTCCGCTGATCTCAGCGGCACGGCGGCAGAAGTACATGTCGATTCTCAAACGATGCCTGTGGGGCGCCTTCGTGCCGGCAATCGTCGCGATCATCATTGGGCTCATTTTCTGGTTGTGGCCCGCCGCCTGGAAGAGCGTGGGGATCGATCCGTTGTACGTGAAGGTTGTCGATGCCACGACCAATCCGGCGCAAAAGTCCGTTCTCACGCCGGACCAGACCCAGAACGCACTGGCCATGCGCCGGCAGACCAAAGGCACCGTGATCGGCAGCCGCGGATCGTTCGTTCTCGAGAGTCCCGTGCTGCTGCTCGCCAGCCTGACCGTCGCGTCCATGCTCGGCGCTCTCCTGGCGTACCTCGTCTACAAAATCCTTCCGAACATCTACACATCGGCGCGGCGCTATCAGAGTGCGACCGCCGCCCGCGGTTGAGGTGCTGAATGGCGAATGTTGCAATCATTGCGTTGGGTGGCACCGGCCAGACTGTACTGGACCTCTTTCTTCGCTCGCATTTGTTGCGCGTCGGGCCGCTCGAGAAGTCGGGACTCACGCCGGCGATCAAGGCGATTGTGATCGATCAGGAAACGGAGAATAGAGGCGACCTCCGGCCGCCATGGGAAGTGCTCCGCGATTTTCTCCTCTCCACCTCGGCCAGCCGGAGATTCTCGTTCGAGCGTTATGATCTCGAGGTCGGGCAAGGCAAGATCGCTTCGCTGATCAACAGCGCCAATGAGAGCAAGCCTCTAAAGCCGGAACGGGCCTATGCGTCGGCCGCGTTGCTGGACATGAGTCTTGTCGGTGGCTCCTATGCCACGCCGGCGGCGCTCGGATTCGCATGGCCGCACTACTCGCAGAGACTGATCACAAACCTCTCCGCGGCGCTGCACGGCATCGACGCGGCAGTCGTAATCTCCTCGACGTTCGGCGGAGCAGGAACCGGCTTCACGCCCGCCGTTCTGCAGACTCTCCGCGCACGCGGCGTCGGCCGAATCAGCGTCGTCGCTCTCGATCAGTACCTGACTCACCGCGAGGCGCGCGCCAGCGCCGATTTGATGGCGCGCTACAAACAAAACCACGCCGAATACGAACGCAACCTCGTCGCCTTCGACGCCGATGGACAGAAGCTTTTCGCCATCAGGGTCCTCACCTCGCCGCCGGGAGAGATATGGGACATGGACGCCGACCGCAAGTTCGCCCCGGAGCACAATCCGATCTGGGAAGCGGCGTGGTGGACCAGCCGCCTCATCCAGGAGTACGAGAAGCCGATGCAGACGGCCGTCGGCGGGATACCGGAAGACGCCGACGACGTCGAAGACCTCCGCCTCGATCTTCAAAGCCGGTCGCAGAAGGCGAAGAACGCCGTCCGCTTTCTCGCGGAAGACAACTTCTTGCAGACTCTCAGCCGCGATCCACTTGCCGGTGCCTACGTGGGTAAGTTTCTGCGCGCTGGCGTGCTTGTGTTCTGGAAGAAATGGCTGGACCGCGTCGAGGGGGAGAAGTTCGACCGATTCATTCCGAAGCTCTCCGCAGCGATGTCTGCGGCCTTTCGCCAGCTCGACGTAGCGTTGCAGGCGCGTCAGGCTGTGACGATCGACTTCGGCGCGCTGCGGGAGGCTTTATCCGCCGCGGACCTGCCAGAAGGGCGCGACGATCTTCATCCCATTCTGGAAAAGGGGCGGCCACGCGCGGATGAAGTGCTGCAGGCCGCTGCTGCGGAGCTGTTGTACCGCTTGATGAGAAGGAGGGCCGACAAGTGAATCCGCTTTCGATCGGCAGTTTCTTTCACGAGGACCTCGCGTACCTGGCCGCGTTGCAAGCGACCGGCGAGCTCCCGTCCGAGGTCGAGAACAAGAGACAAGCGTGGTGGAAGCTGCTCCTCTGGTATCTCAATGACGACCTGAAAACCGTCGATCAGCCGTTGCGCAATCAGCCGTTCCTCGACTGGGTGCCTCGGCTGGACGGAAGGCCGGTGCTCGAAAGCATCACTTGGCTTGAGCGCGAGCGGAAAGTCATCGGCATCGTCAGCCCCGTCCTCCTCGTCCGTCCGCTCCCCGACGAGAACCTCGGCCGCGCGCCGTGGACCGACACCGTAACCATCACCAATCGCATGCGGGGCCGCCTAGCGGAGTTGGTGAGGAGCCTCGAAAGCGTGGCCGACGATACGGGACAGAAAGGCCGGACTCCGTTTTCCTGCAAGCTGGCGCCGATCATCAGAGCGCACGACGTGGAGCCGCCGGCGAACGCGGCAGACAGTAGCGTAGTACTGACGGCGTTCAGCTTTCTCGATCCCTACTCGCTGAAGTCGACACCCATCCCCATCCCCACCGGCGAAGGCTCATACCTCATTCCTGTCTGCCAGAACTGCGGAGCCCCGCTCCTTCCGAACCGCGTGGATCTGGAGCTGGACGCGACGGGTTTTTCGCTGGTTTGCGCGAAATGCAACACACAGAGGCGGTTCGCGCTGTCCGACTTCGGGTGCGCGTGGGTGGACGGCGAATTCGTAGTGTGGCGCGACCGCGCGCTGCAGTGGGCCGACAAGTCGCGCCCGGTGCGACTTCCGCCGGTGCCGAGAGTCGACTCTGACCGCGGCGTGATCACTTTTTCTTACCCAGCGGTGAGCACCCTGGCATCGCTGTCGGAGCCACCAGAGCTGATGTTCGCGCTTCAAGGTGGTGCGCCGACGCGCACCATCGACCGCCTCTCCGATCTCAACTATCCGAACTACCTCTGGCCGGGAGACCCGGATCCGAAGGCGCCGGTAATTGCCGTCCCGCTGCCGATACGGATCGAGAACGCGAGCCTGGCCAATCGGGAAGGCAGCATGACGCGCAAGGTGGGCAAGACCGTCGAGGTGACGCTCTCGCTGAAAGGCTTGCCAGCCGCGGTCTCCTGGATCTTCATCCCATCGGCGACGCAGACGTCGGCCATCGCCATCTACCCCGATCCCTCCAAGGTGCCGCCTTCGTGGAGTTGGTATGACCTGGCCACCGACGACAGTTTGCAAATGGTGCTCCCGAAAAACGCGGGCGCGGCGCGAAGCGTCGGCGAACAGAGAATTCGTGTGGCGAGCAAGGCGACTGAGCTCCCTGCTGTGGAGTTGTCGAGCAAGAGCGGCTCCGGCGCGGCATCGGCATCGTGTTCGCTGTTGCTGTTGCGCAAAGAAGATCGTGCAGCCACGCAGTCGAGGGAGTTCTTGGTTGGCTTCGACTTCGGCAGCTCGAATACCGCTCTCCAGTTCAAGGGCAATCAGGGCGAGCTGCCGCTCACGGGCGCCGACCTTTTGGACATGGTGGCGTCGCTGACGACATCGTCCGCCATCGACGCCGCGGCGGCACGGCTGGCGCCGAAGAGCGCCACCGACGGCACGAGCTTCCAGTCGTTTCACTGTCAGCAGCATCATATAGCGCGGGTCACGCCGACGCCGTGCTGCAACGCCGTCACGAACGGCGACGTCCTCTTCAAGTCGGACGAACACTGGAAACAGGTCCGCATCGAATATATCTCCGAAATGCTGATCCACGGCCTGATCGGCGGATCGAAGCAGCTCGGCGCCCATCCGCTGAAGGTCAAAGGCGTCTTCTCCTACCCGCTCACCTTCACCAAAAAGCGCCGCGAGACGTTCGAAGACGAGGTGCGAACCGCCATCAGTCGCGTCTCTGCCTCTACCGGCGTCGACCCGGGCGCAGCGACAGTCAGCTTCGTCGATGAAGGGACAGCCGGCGTGGCTTCGCTCGGCCAACCGCAGGAAAACGAGCTTGTGATCACCGCGGACCTCGGTGGCGGTACGCTCGACATCTCGGCCGGCCGAGGAAAAGACGGCTCTTCGAAGGACCAGATCGGATCGACTGACGCCGGCGGAGCCCTGTTCCTGCGACGGGGTGACAAGAGCGCGGATCTGAAGGCGTACGTCGATACGGTGGCGCGCATCGCGCGAGGCGAGATCGATCGAGGGGAGTGGGCCTCGCTCCGATCGAACATCGACCGTTATTACCAGTTGCTCTTTCTGTTCCTGGAAACGGTCCTTGGGTCGTATCTCGTTCGGCGCGCACAGCACGATCCGGTCGAAACAGTGTCTATCTATCCATTGGGCAACGGCTGGCGGTTCCACGAGCTCATGGTCAACCCGATGCAGGTCGATCCTTCCACCGTGGTGAAAGAACAAATCACGCGGCTCACCGCAAACCTCGCGGCCGCCATTCAGGCGAAGCACGGCATTGCCATCAGCGCGACGTGTCAGATCGTCGACAGTCCGAAAGGAGCCGTGGCGAAGGGATGCCTCGCCGTCGCAAGGACGATCGGCAACCGCGTGCCCGCCGACATCTTGCCCCGGCTGCCGCTGGGCATCAATTCCACAAGTCGAGGGAAGACGGCGGCGTGGCACGACCTCTTCCAGGGCGACGCAGCGCTCGACACTTTCGTCAAGGATGCGCTCGACTTCGACGAAAAAGAGCTGCGGGATCGTCTGCAAACGCCGAATGGAACCCAGTGGTCGAGCGCTCCGTTCGATGCGCGAAGTTTGCGCCTCAACATGCAAAAGAGTGAGTACTACTGGGAGGGAGCGGGGTTCACTCGCGGTCCGCTCCAAGTCCTCATCGAAACCCAGTGGCTGGAGAAGGCGTGAGAGAGGATGGCGCGATGAAACCACGGCTGCCAATCTGGGCACTCTCCATCCCGATGGCGCTACTGGCGCTCGGCACGCGATGCGGCGGCGAAAAACCGACGACGGACAATCCGCCGCTGGCCGCCCCAGGTACCGTCGAGTTGAAGGGAACCGCCGCCGGAACTCCGGCGGTCGCGTACGACCTCTGCGTCCGCGACGAGCGTCCCGCGGAGCGGACTGCCAGCGTGCAGATCTTTCTCGACGCCTCTGGTTCGACGAGCGGATTCAGTATCCCGCTTGTGATGAGTCCCCTCGCGCAGTGGGTCAAGCGCTCGGCCATCGGATCGCCGGCGTCGGGCGTGGAGTTTTCGCTCAACCGCATTCAGGCATTCAGCACCGACGGCATCATCGACCTGCCGGCGCACGAAGAGACCATCAACTACAAGGTCACGCACGCCAACACCAATCTCGACGAAGTGATCGGGCGTGCACAAGACGAATCGATCACCGTGGTGGTCACCGACGGCGTTCCCTATACGTCCGCGTCTCAGAGCGCCGGCTGTGCCGGGCAGGTCGATGTGACGTGCGTGGCGAAGAAGCTCCGCCAATTTATCGACTCCAATCCGCACCCCGGCATATGGATCGTACCGATGTTCGGGCGCTACGACGGGAAGTTCACCACCGAGGGGCAGCAGATCCCGAACGATCCGCAGTGGGCGGAAACGACCGCGAAGCGCCTCAAGGAAACGCTCGGTGGCACAATCATGATCCGCGCGAACGGCGATATCGATCGCGCCGTCAACCCGTTCTTTTACACCGGACCGCGCACGCTGCTCCTCATCGTCCTCGCGCGCGACGTCAGTCTGGGGAGGATTTTCATATCGTCGCTTTACGAGCGGGCCAGTCTCTATCGCGTCACACTCCTCGGAGAGAATTTCACATCATTTAACACTACCGACAAGCCGCTGGGAGCGTTCACGCCGGTGGAGCTCTATCCCGGCTACACACCGCGCATTTCGTTGATCCGCGGAGAACTGCGGAAGCCGGCACTGGACGCAGACCCGAACGCCGGCGGTTTCATCTCCGTCAAGCAAATGCAGGAGGGCAATCCGTTCCAGGTTTCCGTCGCCTGCGCGGGCGCCCGCGAGTCGACGCCCGATCAGGTCATCGACCTCGCCTTCTCCACGGGGGCGTCCGATCAATGTCGGAAGATGTACTCGTTGCCAAGCGTGCAGTACCTCCCCGAGCTACCCGTCAGGAGCGACGAGAACGAAAAGCAGGACGCAGCGTCGCTGGTTCGCTCGCTGGTGCTTTCGCAAGCCGCCGCCAACCAGAAGGGCTCGCTGCACGGCGAGATACACATCCGCTGCGGTGGCGGTGGCCGCCCGTGCGACCATCCGAGCACGATCCGGGTGGTGGCAAAGGTGGGGTATTCCGACGCTGCAGAACGCCTCGCGGACCGCAATTCCCCGGCCGGAGCGGTAGCTTATCTGCAAAGGCTCTCCACCGACTCTCTGGTGGATGAACCGTTCAAGGTGCTGGCGCTCGATCGCATGCTGATCGAAGTCATGAGAACTATCACACAGGACGCCTCGGCACAGGATGTCGGAACCGTAGTCGTCTGCCGAACGGACGCCGTGAAGCCTCCATCCACAACCGCCACCACCACGACGCAATGATCCCCTTCTCCTGATGGACGTCCTCCAATCGCTGTTCGCCGCCTACTGGGATCACGCCCGTGTGTTCGCGGGGGCGCATGCGATTCTCGCGCTGCTGGTCCTCGGAAGCCTCTACAATTTCAAGCGATGGAAGTTCGACGACGAGCCGCCGACTACCATCTGGCAGCAGTTCGAGATTCGCTCTGACTACATCCACGGCCTAATCGGCCTCTTTCTGATCGTCGGCATCGCTGGCACGTTCCTCGGTCTGTGGGATGTCGCCTCGGCGCTCGAAAGGACGGCGCCCGCGACTGGGGTGCCGTCCGGCTTGCCATCGGCCGATGCCGCAAGACAGGCATCGGAAACCATCGCCCTGTTGTTCAAAGGTATCTCCCGGGCATTTCCCGTCGGCTTCGTTGGACTGGTGCTCACACTTTTCGGGAACCTCATCGCGAACGCAATCGAGTCGTCAAAGCGTAAGAAGATCGAAGCATTCATTGATAGCGTCGGCGATCCGCTGACGAAGAAGCTGATCGAAGTCCTGGACCCCGTCGCCAACCTCGGTACGACGATCCAGTCCGGCCTACAGCCGGTGATCGCCAGTCTGGCCAAGGCGCTCGAACCGATTCCAGACATGATGGAGAATCAGCAGTACGAGCTGTGGAACGCGAAAGAGGCCCTCGTCGAGGCCGCGGAGGCGCTTAAGCTGAGTGGCCGCGAGATATCGGCCAGCGTCACGGGCCTCAAAGAAATGGCCGAAACGGCGCATGCGGCACTCTTCAGCGCGCAGGCACTTTCCGGCAGCATTCAGCGGTACTTCACACTGGTGATGGCGAAACTCGACGAGGCCACTAATCAGGCGTCGGAGGCCTTCCAGGGCTACCACGGCGCGATGACCACCATGGCTACGTCGGTCACCGAGGCAGCGACCGCGTTCCGCCAATTTCCCGCAGAGTTGCGCGCCGATGTAACAAAGGCCCTCGTCGACAGCTACAACCAAGCCTCGAACGCGCGCGAAAAGGGACTGGAAGACCTCTACAGCGACGCGCGAAAAATGTTCCAGGAAAACATGGTCAACGCCATGTCGGGCGTCATGCGCGAGCTCACCGACATCAAGGATCAGTATGAGAAAACGTCGGCCGGTATGAACACGGCTATCGCGAACGCACAGAACGCCTCAGCCGGGTGGCACGAGGCGTGGCGGGAGGAAGCGACGAAACTGCGCGAAGACATCGTCGAGCAGATCGACCCCGGAATGCGGCGGGAAATGAGAGAGAACAGCAAGGAGGCTCTCGCCGCGCTGGAAGAGGCGGCGCAATCGGGAGACGCGTTCGTGAAGTCGGCGAAGAAGACCACAGGCGACATCGAGAGGCTTTATCGGGAGGCGGCCGATAAGCTCACCGGCGCTGCGAGTCAACTGGGTAGGAACCTGACGAACGTCGCCAACCAGATCCAGAACACCGCCTCGCGGCTCGATACCGCGAAGCAGCACACGCCCACCCAGCGACCGGGCCGGACTGGGGGGTTTGGAAGAGCAGTAGTTGAACTTCTGCGGAGGCCCATCCGCATCTTCTCCCGTCGTAGGAGGCTATGAGCGGCCGCCGCTTCTCCCCCTGGCCGGCCTACGTCGACCTCTTCAGCGGCCTCGTGGTGCTGATGTTTGCGGTCATCGTGATCGACGTCGTCCGTGCAAAGCAGTCGCCGGTGCAGAAGATGGCGGAGGAGATCCTCGTCAGCATCGAAAAAATGGGGCACGAGGTGAAGCGGTGCTCGGACCAGGATCTCTGCGTCAATCTCTCGCTCAACTTCGACACCGGAAAAGACGTGATCAAACCCGAAAGCTATCCAGAGATCGAACGAGTGACCGCCGCCCTTCTGAGCACCCTACGAGAGCAGGAGAAAAAACATGACAAGCTCAAGAAGGTCGTTCAAATCGTGGTCGAGGGTCATACAGATTCGCGTGTGCCAGAGAATCTGACTGGGCACGCTCGGTTCGTCTACAACTGGAACCTGAGCGCGCAGCGAGCAAGCTCCGTCATGTACGCGCTCGATAGTTATGGACTCGGCGTGCGTAACGGCTACAACGTCGTCTCCCTCGGCCTCTCGAATTCGGATGATGTCTGCAAGGCCCAGCGCGATGTTCTCTGCAGGCCCGAAAATGTCGAATGCCGCCGCCGTGCCGATGCCGCCGCGACCGGTCCCGACCCGTGCGACGCCAAAAACCGTCGCACCACCATCCGGATGATCTTCGACTATAAGGCCGCTGGCGCGACAGACGGGAGCACACAGGTCAACTCCAGATCGTCGCCTGTGGTCCGATAGGCGCCACGATCAGCTGCGCCGCTTCCGGCATTGCTGAGAGGAGTTCTTGAGCGACGAAGCGGGATGTTCGGCCCCAAGGCGTGGCGCAGAATCTGCCAGCTTCTTCCTCGGATGATTGGCCCTTGCGCGCCGCGCGGATCTTCGGCTCTCGCACAAGCTCTACTTCCATGTTCCGATCAACAGCGCCGTGCTGTCCCTCCCTCGCCGAAACTGTCAAGGAACTCGCGCGCTCGGCCACCGACTGGCCACCAAGGCTCATCCCCGGAAAAGGGCATTCGAGGCTCCGGTGCTTTTCGGACGACGACCGCCACCACAATGGCATGGCGTATGACGTCAGCCTCCGAGCGGCCTCCGGCGCGCGCCACGGTTTCGACCCGCGCCTTCAGCGCATCGGCAAGGTAGAGAGGGATACATCAACGACGACCGTCAAGAATGCCTCGCTGCCAGCGTGCCCGCTCGATGTCAGCAGACACAGAGCCGCAGCCAAGGCGGATCGAACCAATCCACCGGAAAAACTTCGGTTCTCCCGACGAGAGCTGGACTTTCCGTTCCACTATCTCGCAAGAGACATCGTCATGCGGGCCGATACCCAGGATCTCGCGACTCTGCTTCGGAACAGTCGTTTGGCCCTTGCTGGTGACCGAAGTCTTCAGTTTCGCCATTCTTATCTCTCGGTGGATATGGTGATCCCATGCCAGGCGGAGAGCGTCTCGCTCTCAGCGGCGGCGGGACGCCGCCGGGCTTGCCGCCGAGACGGCGGCGTTCCGGCAGCCTTAAGTAGCTAGCACCTAGCGAAAAAAGAAGGCTTGACGACCGGACTTACTTCCCAGGCTCACCAGCAAAACTTAACGATGACGGTTTCCGCCGTGATCTCCCCACTCTTGGTCATTGCTGGCCGCCATGGCACGCTGACTTCATGGATCGCAAGCCTGACGAATAGCGGGGGCACGCCAGCCGTATCCAAAACGTGGACGTCGGGCTGGCCAGACTCGCTAACACTTACAGAAAAAACTGAGCACCTCCCGGTCAGATACGATCGGAAAGCGTTCGGGGCTCGCGGCAGAGCGAGTTCGTGCAATGGTTGCGCATGCCGCTCGATAGGCGCTGGCGTCACGTCTATTGAGATCGTGATCGTTGGTTGATCTTGGTGCGTTTGTACTAGAGGCGTTTGCACTTGAGTATCTTGCACTTTCGGCGTTTGCACTTGAGAATCGCGAAGGGCGCCCTGGTCTTGCTGTTCGTGATCGTCGCGAGTGCGCAGAGGCACATCTTCTGAGCCGCCATCCGTTCCATTGACATTGTCGCTCCTATGGTTCTCGACATACTCTCCACGTTCCGACCGCTCGAGCGGTGACTGCTGCGACGAGGTAGAGGTGGGGGAGTGGACGCCGACGAATGTAGGTTGAGGTACGGCCGCGCTTTGAGTTTGCGACGACGCCGGTAACTTGGAGTCAGCGACGGATTCACGATGCCAAGAGAACTGTGCAATCGCCACGACAAGAGCCACAACCAAAGCCAGCACACCCGAGAATGCCTGTACGACAGGAATCACGACAAGAAGGCAGTTAGCGCAGAGGCCACGCTTGCCGAACTTCCACCCACTAGGAGAAGGAACCTCCTTTTGGCAGCGCAGGCATGACGCCGCACGTGGCGGAAGGTAGTCCATGAATTAACCCCGGATGGATCGCAGGATAGCACGAGAATCTGCGGTCGTTAGAGTCCAGCATAGCTAGCCTAGTAGGTAGTGTGAGCGACCTTCGGCTCGTGTCTCCACCCGCTCCTTCAACTCGTCGGGAAGGCAGAGCGCCGTCTATCATTCCGTACGTTGTAGCGCCTCTTACCGTGCCTCGTCACTCACATCTTCGCCGCCGCATCAACGCTGCACCAACGGTGGAAGAGTGGATCAACCGCGCCTAACAACGAGGCTACAGGTCAGGGCCTATGGGTGCGGCGTGATCGCAACGATCGTGGCACAGTGATGCGCTTCCGGCCTTCCTTGCGATCCGTCCCGTAAACACAGAAGACCCGGTAGGCCCCGCCGGTCAGATTCTGTGCATAGGCCTCGAAGGCATCCTCGCCATTCGGCCCAGGGAGTGACTCGTATTTGTGCGTCGCCAGCGATGGATGGCGGAGGTTCGTCTCCATCAGTCCCAGCGTCTTGCGCACCTGTTTCAGCAGGCCAGGTTCGCGGGGCCGCTTCGAGCGCGTGCAGGTTCGCCTCTGCTTGTTTGTGAAGCGAAGCTCACGTCTCGTCATCGTCCGCGTATTTGCTGAACGAGCCGATTGCCTTTGTCTGCCCGTTCACGAGATCCTTCAGACTGCGGCTGACGGACTCCCGAGCGTGCCGGTTGCGGATACAACCAAGCCTCCGCGGCCGGCACGGAGATCTGCAGCTTTAGAATGATCCGGCCCCGAGGCGTCGAGATACACGTGAAGGTGGCGTCAACGAGGTCCTTCATTGCGCTACCGAGAGAAACCCGATTCCGGCTATCCGAGCGGACGTCGCGCGCCACCAGTTGGCGTCTCTCATCCTGATGTTCATTCTGCCTCTCGCGGGCATTTGCTGCAAGTGGGTACCGCCCACTCTGGCCACGCCGTAGGCGTTGCCACAGGATCGCGAGCGCATGAAAAGGCACCCCGGAGATCTTGCCAAATGGCAAAGACATTCATCATGGAACGATCGCCACGGCCGGCTCGATTTCACGCACCCGTGCCGGGGTGCCTGTGAACTTCAGGCAATCCGCTGGCAACGCCTCCGGCGTGGCCACCGGCTATCGTCACGCACGCCTTCGGCGTGCAATGTGCGGCTCTTCGCCGCACTGCACAGACAGGAGTGTCTGTGCTACAAAATCCGATACTTGTGGCACAGACACTCTTGTCTGTGTCCCGATGGACAAGGTCAAGCGCCCTGTAGGAGAGCTCCCACACCATCAATTCCCCTTGCCCCCGGCCCGTGATCACGATATGACTGCGTCGTGGGAAAAGCCGCACGCGAGAAGAGGTTGCGCCAGCAGGGGCAGGGGCAGAGTTCGCGGGTGCGGCTCGAGCAACTGTTGGCGGCGGGGGATACGCGGGGGGCGGTGGAGGCGGCGAAGGTGTTGGTGCGGGAGGAGCCTGGGGAGGCGGCTGAGGCGCTGGCGGTGCGGGCTTATGGTGAGCGCGTCAGGATGCTGATTGCGGAAGGGCTGGGGCGGGAGGCGGCGGCGATTGCGGCGATCTTGCGGGAGCGGTTTCCGAGTCACCTCTCGCAATGGACAGGCCTGCTCGAGGATGCGCGTCTCGCGGCGGGGGACTTCGATTGGATTCTGAGCGAGCTGGGTACGGCGTCCGAGGAACGGCGGGCGGCGATCGAGGAGCGTCTCACTGCGTGGATTACCGATCCTTCGGCGATCGCGAGCGCTTCATCGCTCGATGCGGATGATCCGCTGGCGCGTGAGGCGCGCATCGTCGCGGAGTCGTTCGAGATCGTCACGTCGCGATTGGCGGAGCCGGAAGAGATGGCGGCGCTGGGCGAGGTCCGGCGGCGATCTCCACTGGCATCGTGGAAGTTGCTCGTTCGGGCGATCGATGCGTTTCACCGCAATGAAGATGAGCGTGTCGCGGCCAACGTTACGGCAATCGATCCACGATCGCCGGCGGCGCGCGCGGGTGAGGTGTTGTCGGAGCTGACTACCGGCAAGAAGATGACCAGGCGCTCCGGCTTGGCGGAACGGTTGATCGACCGCATCAGCGGAGGACGGGCGACGATCGCGGCGCAGATCAGGAGCATCGAAGCGGCGTCGGATGACGATGACAGGAAACGATTGCGCGAGGAGATGCGGACGCTCAACCGATCGTTCGACCAGCTCTCGCCGTATGCCCGCGAACAGGTACGAATGGCGCTTTTGCCGGTCCTGGGCGTTCACTTCAGCGCTGAGCAGTTCTCGTCGCTCTTCCGGATCGACGAGCATGACCCGGCGATGCCGCGCTACGCCGCGCTGCTGATGGAGGCCAGCGGCATGCTGGTCGCCGCGGACCTATGGATGGCATACGCGGATCAGCTCCTCGAGCAGAAGAAGATCGAGCCGTGGCAGGCGGCCGAGATCTATCTGCACGTACTGTCGCTGGATCGAGAGGACGACGATGTCTTCGTCTGCAGGGATCCATCGCACGGTCATCCCATTCCCGAGCTGGATGACGCACCCGACACGTCGAAGATCGTGGAGAAGATCTTTGCCTCGCGTCCATCGCCCGCGGTGCTCAGCCGGGTCGCCCCTCATCTGGACCGGCTGAATTCCAGCAAGTTGCGGCGCGTGCTCACGGCATGGAGGAAAGCAGACCCCGATGCCTCGGAGCCGGTGGTGCGGCTGCTCCGGCTCGCTGAGAAGGAAGAGCGGTACGACGAGGGTCTTTTGCTGTTGAAGAAGAGCGGGAAGCTGAAGACCATCGATCCGGAGTACTCTCGGCTACGCCTTCGCCTGTCGTTGCGCAAGGCAGAGCAACTGCTCGCCTCGAAGAAGGCTTCCGCGGCATCAGAACTGATCGCCGAGATCGCGGAGCGCACGGGGGACCTCAACGAGGATGCCACGACTTACCTGATGGCGCTTCAGTGGGTGGCTGCCCCTCCCTGGAGCGCCGCGGATCTGCTATCCAGACTCTCCGAACGTGGCGTGCCCGGGGAAGTCGTTCTGGCCGAGGTGACAGGGGCGCTGGGAATGCAGTTCGCGCTTCCGACGACAAACCCCTCCCCCCACGAGTTGCTCGAAGGCGTCCGGCGAGGCATCGCACTGTTGCGCTCGATCGGGAGTCCGATCCGGCACTGCGGGTGGATACTGGAACGGACGGTGAGTCACCTCGGTGAAGCCAACGAGGCGCAACTCCTCCCCATCGGAAGAATCGGGCTGCTCCTTGGAATGACGGAGCTGGCCTGGATCGCCACGAGCCTCGGTCTGGCGACGAAAGGGACGTCGCTGCACCGCTTCCTGCTGCTGCGCGTGGAGATTCTCATCCGCATCCGGGCAGAGTGGAACCGCATCGCCAGTGTGCTCGCAGCAGCACGCACGCTCGCTCATCGCCTGCAGGACGGCGAAGCCATCGCACGGGCCGAGGAGATCAACCATGACTTCGGGTATGGGCGCCTGGATCTGAGCCTCGATCAGGACGAGATCTCGTCGATCGTCGAGCGGGAGCGCGCCGCCGAGGTACCGCAACCGCGCGAGAAACCGAAGAAGACGCGGCAAAAAAAGGTCAAGTCGATACCGAAGAGGGAACGAGGCCTGTTCGACTCATGAACCCATACCGCGTGCTCGGCATCTCCGAAGAGAGCGATGATGATGATGCGATCCGCAAGGCATGGCTGGATGGCGTGCGGCGCTTTCCTCCCGAGAAGGATCCGGAGCAGTTCGCGCTCGTTCGCGAAGCATATGAAATGATCCGTGACCGCGAGTCGCGGTTCCGTCTCCAGACGTTCGGCGACCGACGTCTTCGCATCACAAGCGCGATCGTGGACCTCTTCCCCTCCGGCCGCAACCATGCCGGCTCCGCTCCCTGGCTGGCTGTGATCCGCGGTGGGACTCGTTGAATGCTGGATCACTGTTGTCCCGATCAGGTCTATGTACACAACGCGAAGGTTGACCCCTCATCCGCCTTCGGCACCTTCTCCCCTCTGCGGAGGGGAGAAGGCGATCGATGGGTACAGCATCGGACGTTTTTCCAAAGGCAATTGGCGGCTAAACCTGGACGAAGGGAACAGCTTCGGACGCTTTTCCAAAAGCCATTGCCGCCCCAACTTGGACAGACCTGATGCTCGATCCTGAATTCAGACGCACGGTTCTGGCACGCGTCGAAGCGGCTCTCGATCGGATGGAGACCGCGGAAGAGCCGCCGGAGGGTATCGTCGCCGCGTTTCTCGAAGACGATACGCCGGGGCCCGATCTCTACACGCTGCTCGCGCAGATGACCGCGCTGACGCGGGAAGTGCAGTTGCAGGGGCGTTCGGCCAACCGCCTCAGTTCGGAAGTCTCGCAACTCGTACAACAGGTCTCCGAATCGACGGCCGGTCAAATCTCCGCGAGGACATCGGCGGCGAGACGCGAAGCGCAATGGGAACTGCTCGGTGATCTGCTCGACGTCCGTGAACGCTTCGCCCGCGGCCGTGACGACGCACGCAAACATCTGGAGTCATCCCACGGTTTCTTCGCGCGCTTCGGCAGCCAACCGGTGGTCGAGGCGCTCCTTCGGGGCAGCGAACTGGCCCTCGAGCGGGTCGACGAGACACTTCGGCGCTATGGCGTTCATGAGATTCTGTCTGTAGGCGAACCGTTTGACCCGAATACAATGCGCGCCGTCGAGACCGACAAGCGCGGCGACGTGCAGCCGGGTCTGGTCACCGAGGTCGTGCGGCGCGGCTATCGAACGGCGGATCGCATCCTTCGATACGCCGAGGTGAAAGTCGCATCAGGAGAAAAACGGACATGAATGGTCCGATTGTAGGAATCGACCTCGGAACGACCAACTCCGAAGTGGCGGCGATGTTGGACGGAGAGGTCCAGGTCATCGACGATGCGGGAGAAACGATCCTTCCCTCGTACGCCGGTATCGCACTCGACGATCGGTTGATCGTCGGCACACCGGCGAAGAATCAGTACATCGTCTACCCGGAGCGAACCGTCAAGTCGATCAAGCGGCTGATGGGGACAGACGAGACAGTGTCGCTGGGCAGCGACGCGAAGTACTCGCCCGCCGAGATCTCCGCGATGATTCTGCGGGCGCTGAAGGACCGGGCAGAGAAGAAGCTCGGGACATCGGTGAACCGTGCTGTGATCACGGTGCCGGCGTACTTCTCCGACCGGCAGCGTCAAGCGACGCGCGATGCCGGTGCGATTGCCGGACTGGAGGTCGTTCGCATTCTGAACGAGCCGACCGCCGCGGCGCTCGCGTACGGCGCCGGCCGCAGCGGTGCCAGCACGCTCCTGGTCTACGATCTCGGCGGCGGCACGTTCGACGTCTCGCTTGTACGCATCGACGGCGACATCACCGAGGTTCTGGCGTCGCACGGCAACAACCATCTCGGCGGCGACGACTTCGACAAGCTTGTCGTCGACTCCATTCTGGCGCGGCTTCCCGGCGCTTTGAAACGAGCCATCGAAGCCGATCGCCGCGCCATGAGCCGTATCGTCCGCGCGGCCGAGGAGGCGAGGAAACGGCTGAGCTTCGAGCCGCATGCGGTCATCCGCGAAGAGAGCATCGTGGAGATCGACGGTGTACCGCAGCATGTCGAGCGCGAGATCGACCGCGAAGAGCTCGAAGAGTTGATCCTGCCGCTATTGAAACAGACGCTCGACAGCGTCCACCGCGCTCTCACCGACGCCGGGAAACGCGCAAGCGACATCGACGGCATCCTGCTCGTCGGTGGAGCGACGCGAATGCCGCTGGTCTCGTCGCTGCTTCAGGAAGCCACCGGCCTGACGCCGCGGCAGGATCTCCATCCCGACCTTTGCGTCGCCCTCGGCGCCGCCCTGCAGGCCGCGCGGTTGGAGGGGCACGACATCGAGCGCGTCCTCGTCGACGTCTCCCCCTGGAGCTTCGGCGTGTCGTATGTGGGCTACCTCGAGGGCGTCCAGACAGATCACTGCTTCAAGGCCGTCATCGCGCGGAATACACCGCTGCCCGCAAATCGTACGGAATCGTTCTTTACAATCCAGGACGAGCAGGAGGCCGTGCGCATGTCCATCTTCCAGGGCGAAGATCTCAACGCGCTGCGGAATATCTTCATCGGCGATTTCCTGGTCGAAGGACTCTCGCCGGTTCCGGCCCCGAACGAGATTCTCTGCCGGATGGATCTCGACCTCGACGGGATCCTCCGGGTCACAGCGACCGAGAAAACGACCGGTCTCTCGAAGCAGACGACGATCGATCGGGCAAACGCGGCTCTGGGCGAGCCTGATCTGACGAAGTCGCGTGCCCGTGTGCGGGAGCTGTTCGGGGACACCAAGGAAGATGACGATGATGATTTCGACGCAGGCAGCGATGCGCCGGTCATCGATGTCTGGCCGGCAGCCGAAGCGCTGCTGTCTCGATCGCGGTCGCTGCTCGATAAGATGCCCAGCGCCGACCGCGAGGAGGCGATCGTCCTCAATGAACAGCTTCACCTGGCGATGCAGAGTGGGCAGAATGACGAAGTGTCGCGCCTGTCGAAAGAGCTCGAGGACTTCCTCTTTTTCATCGAAGAACGATGAGATGCCCCACCTGCCGCGCTCCCTGGCGCAACGAGCCCGAATGTTCCCGCTGCGGATCGGATCTCGCGCCACTCATGCAGCTCGCGGCCGCCGCGTGGCGGCATCGTAAAGCCGCGGCCGCGGCGCTGGCGGCAGGAGAGATCGCCGTCGCTCTCGATCATGCACGGGAAGCGAACTGGCTGCAACGAACGGATGTGGGGGATGATTTGGTGCTGGTTGGGCGGTTGGTGGGGTAGTTGGAGCGCCTAACCCAATCTCGCACGGGGTGTGAAGGTACCGAGCCTCACGGATGACCTGTGGATCGCATAAGCGCTGGAGCGCCGCGTGTATGACCTTCGTCAGAGTCTTCAGGTTGATCGGCGCACGGCGGCCCGACCTCCCGAGGTAAACTCCCCCTGAATCTGCTGAGTATGCGCAAGCTCGAAACTCTTAGCGTCAGGACCTTCAAGTCGATCCGAGATCAGTCACTACGACTCGGCGCGCTCAACGTGTTCATCGGCGGGAACGGCTCGGGGAAGTCGAACCTCATCGAGGTGTTTCGCTTCCTCCGTGAGATCGTGACTCAGAACCTCGCCGCCTACACACTTCGCAAAGGCGGGGCCGACACACTTCTCTATTTCGGACGGAAGACGTCCACTTCTGTCAAGATTCGGGTGGAGTTTTCGCAGGGAACTGCAAGACCAAACGCTTACTCGGTCTCGCTGGCGGGCACGAATGACGACGCGCTGGTGATCGACGAAGAAATGGCTTTGTATCATCACGACGAGCGTCATCATCGCCAAGATCACCTGCTTGCCTTCCAGACACGCGAATCAAAGCTACGACAACACAACCACATCTTCGCACGCGAGGCGCTGAGTGACATCGAGAGCTACCTCGGCTATCACTTCCACGACACGAATGACCACGCCGGCGTCAAAGGTACAAGTGACGTTGACGATAACCAGTTCCTTCGGCCACAGGCGGAGAATCTCGCACCATTTCTATACAGGCTGCAGCAAACACGCCCCGATCACATGGCGAACATCCGCGACACAATCCGGCAAATCGCGCCGTTTTTCGACGACTTCAACCTGAAGCCATCGCGCCTGAATGAGAGCAAGATTCGTCTCGAGTGGAAGGAGATCGGAAGCGACGCTTACTTCAACGCTTCATCACTCTCCGACGGTACGCTTCGATTCATATGCCTCGCGACGCTGCTGCTGCAGCCGGAACTTCCGGCGATGGTGCTGATCGACGAACCCGAGCTCGGGCTTCATCCGGCCGCCATCAACCTCCTCGCGTCGCTCCTCACCTCGGCGTCCGCGCGTACACAAGTCATGGTCGCTACTCATTCCGTGACGCTCGTCAATCAGTTCGAACCGAACGACGTATGGACCGTGGACCGGGAAGACGGGCAGAGCGTGTTTCGCCACCTCGGTGAAGCAAACGTCACTGGCTGGCTGGAAGACTACGCGCTTGGCGAGCTATGGGAGAAGAATGTCCTCGGGGCTCGTCCGTGAAGCGAGTCCTGATTCTCGTCGAAGGCCAGACAGAAGAACGATTCGTCAAGGATGTTTTGGCGCCCTTCTTCTACCCGCGTCAGTTGTACTTGAGGCCGACGCTCCTGGTCACAAAACGGGTGAAGAACGGGGCGAACTTCAAAGGTGGTGTCACGACCTACGCGAGGTTCAAATCGGACGTGCGTCGCCTGCTTCAGGTGAGCGGCGGCGCGCTGGTAACGACCTTGCTCGACTACTATGGCCTACCCACCGACTTCCCCGGGATGAACACGCGGCCGAACTCGGCGCCTCTCCTGAGGGTGTCGCACGTCGAGCAAAGCATCCGTAACGAGCTCGGTTCGCCGAAGAACTTTGTTCCTTTTCTCGCCCTTCATGAGTTCGAAGCGTGGCTGTTCGCATCCATCGACGAACTGCCACGAACGATGACGCCGCCCGCCAGCCGTGACGTGTTCGCCGCCATTCGCAAAAGCGTCGAGACGCCCGAGGACATCAACGAGAGCGCAACATCCGCGCCGTCGAAGAGGATCAAAGCAATCTTTCCGACCTATCGCAAGACGGTGCATGGTCCGCTCACGGTTCAGCGCATCGGTCTGGAGCGGATCCGGGCGGAGTGCCCACACTTCGACGAATGGGTTCGTGTACTCGACGAATTCGCCGCCTGAATACAGACATGCCGCTCATGTTCTGAAATAATCCGGTCCACGAAATACACGGAGCGCCAGCGGCAGTACCTCGCCTTCATCCACCGCTACACGGCTAAGCTAAGCGTGGCATCGCTCCATCCTTCGAAGAGATCGACACGCACTTCGGAACGTCCGCTCCGAGCGTGAACAACATGATCAAGACGCTCTGTGCCCGTGGACTCCTTTCGAACACTCCATGGGTTGCGCGCTCGCTGCGTGTACTCGTCCCCGGGTCAATGCTGGGTGAGAGCGAGCTCGATAGCCACCACCAACGACTTCCATCCAACACGGAGTCAGCCAGTTTCTCCACCGTGGACGCCGTGACGATTGCCGTCTTGGCGGTGCTCGATGTCCTGATGCCACAAGTCCAAGGCCCCGATGCTCCGCAAATGTTGATGGAAGCGTCTCGAGCCGCAGATGCCGCGCTCTCGAGTGTAGGCGTCAGCGAGACAGACACACAGGAAGTGGTTCATCGCATGACCGCGGAGGTCGCGCGCTGGATGCCGGAAGGTCGAGGCATCCGGGTTCCGCGGCGACGTTGGCCTCGCGGGCCATGAACGACACGCGAGCGATCGAACGAGTAAGATTGAATCATGCATGACGAGACGACGATCGATGTCGATGCGATCTTAGAAAACGGCGTTCTGAAGACCAGCGCCGACGCCAGAACTGCGCTTGGCCGCATCTGTGGAAGCATCGGTCGCAGATCATGAATTCTGGGTTGGCTCCTCTGGGCTGGGACGAGATCGAGGAAGAGGTTGCGCATCGCCGAGGCGGATGGCGGGAAGGATCATGGAGCTGACGTTCATGGATGCAGGCGTCCTGATCACCGCCGCACGGCCGGCATCGTCTGCGATCGTCGCGCGTGTCGCTCTCAAAGGAGGAGCACCATGAGCTCGCCGTTGGAGTCATCCCGCGCTCTGTGGAACCGCGCCTATCTCGATCTTCGGAGCGAAGAGACGATCGCGCAGATCCTCGACCGCGGGGAGCTGTCCGATTGGCGCGAGCTTTACCGGCTGGCGCGCGGAGACTCGGCGCTCCGGGAGCGGATGCATCGGGTGGTCCGGCGCGTTCCACTGGCTTATGGCCATTTCTGGCTGGCCGCGCTCGCGAATATCGGAGAAGCAGTCGATTGGCAGACTCCGCTATCAACTGAGGAGATCGGCGTCTGAGGAGCGAACTGCGATTCGATTCCTTCCGAAACCGCATGATGTTCGGCGATTCTCAACTGACGTTTCTCGTGCGGCGGTGGTTCAACGGCGACAGCAGTCTGCCGCTCGTGGAGCGATTGCGCGAGCTCGGGTTCGCCGATGAGGCTCGGGATGACCTCGAACATCTTCGATCTCGCGCGCAGCGGCACCGTCGATCCCGAAGTGATCGAGGAGCGCGGACGGGATTCCGCAACACGCCCTACGTGGCTCGGTCTCGCCGCGCAGGCCGCGCTCGCGCGTGGCGACCGCTTCGCGGTCATCCGCTATCTTCGCGAAGCTGTTCAGAACGACGATGACGCATTTCTCGCGTGGGCCAGCATTAGTGAAGTGCGCCATGACGCGGACGACGTTCTGAACGAGGAGCTCGATCGCGTCGGAGTCCCCCGCATGTGACCGATCACGGATTGAGATCGAGCTTCTCGTAGACCGCGGCCAAGCCAACGTGGCAGTCGATCGATCCCAGATGGAGAATTGCGTCCTGGCCGCTGACCTCCGACAGAATCCACTCTTCTCCCTCTCGCCGGAAATGCTCGATGCGGATCTTGTTTTGAGCGACGAGCACGAACTCGCGCAGCGTATCGAGACGGCGGTAGTGCGCGAACTTCTCTCCCCTGTCATACGCCTCGGTTGACTCGGAAAGCACTTCCACGATCACCGTCGGATTGAGAAGCGTGTCGATTTGCCCGTCTTCGAAGTGAGCCTCGCCACAGACGGCGACGATATCGGGATAGGTGTACATCCCGGTAGGGCTCACCTTGACACGCATGTCGTTCGCGTGAACTTCGCAGCGCCTGCCTCGCAGTTGGGACCAGATCTCACCATGCAAATTGCTGACGATGAGACTGTGGCGCCGGCTCGCTCCCGACATCGCAAACATGCGGCCGCCGATGTACTCGCTTCGGAACTCCGACTTTCGCTCGAGGTCGAGGTAATCGCCTGGCGACATGAGATCGGGGTTCGGCAATGACATGAGGGATAGTATGCACCCTCATTGATGTTGGCTCGCGATCAGTCCGCGTGGTCCTTACCAACGGGATTCGGCCCAGCGCGGCTGGGCCCTACGAATCTCGATCTGCAACCCTACCCAGGGAGTTCTCGCGCCAACCGGCGCCCGTAGGGCCCAGCTGCGCTGGGCCGAACTCCCGTTTGGGAAATAGAACGACGATCCACCTCGCACAGGATCGACCACATCATGCTCCTGACGTCGTCATGTCAGTTGCCGTTGGCGATGTGCCAATGCCCTCAGAATCGCATCGAGTACCGCGCCGAGCTCCTTCCCAACGTCCTCGGCTAGAAATCGTAAGACGCAATAGCCATTCTCCTGAAGCAACTGATCCTTGTGACGGTCACGCCGATACGCAGCCGCATCGCCCAGATGCTGTGCCCCATCCAGTTCAACGGCGACGTGCGCGCCGGCGCAAAGCAGATCGACTTCCATTCGGCCCCGGCCGTCGAACGCGATCGGCAGTTCGGCGTTCAAATGAAAGCGCCCTGTTGTCTCCTCCAAAGTCTGCAGTCGCCGAAACAGGAATGCCTCGGTTGCGCTTCGCGCCCGGCTGGCGCCCTCGGCTTCGGATGCGATTGGGCCGGCCGCGTGTACAAACAGGTTCGCCAGTGGCGCATCGACGCCGTCACGGATGAGCCGGCGGACGCTGGCGGCGTAGTCATGCTTCCAACCGGGATCGGCAGGAAGCGGCACATCAGCCGGCCAACCGGGAACGGCGCTGGCCGGGAGAACAATCGTGTAGCCCAGGGCTTCATACCCTCGGCAACGGCGGTCAAACATTCGCGCAAGCATCGGCACGTTCAGATCCGCGTAGTCGTAGACGCGAACCTCGCGCTTGCTGTCGTACAGGCGATGCAGCCTGCCAACGTATTGAGCGATGGTCCCTCGCCAGGAGACCGGAAGTGTGAGCATGAGCGTGTCCAGCCGGGCATCATCGAATCCTTCGCCGATGTACTTGGCGATCGAGAGAAGCACGCGCTCTTCATCGTGAGGAATGGCAGAGAGCTGACTCACGATATCCTGACGCTGCTTTCTCCCCATTCCCCCTCGAAGCACAAGCAGGTGACGAGCTCTCCCCGAGAGTTGGCTCGCCAGGCGATCGAGATGATCATTGCGTTCCGTCAGGACGAGCGGCGACCTGCCATCTCGGACGGCCTGGACGATGTCGTCGCAGATGCGCCGATTGCGCGTCTCGTCATCGATCAGAGAGCGATTCAGACTCTGGAATTCCGCTCGCTTATCCGAATCAGCCGAGGCAGTAGATTGGAACGATGTCGGACAAACGAGAACCTTGTGCTCGAAGGGCCGCATAGCCGCCTGAGTCTTCGCGCTCACCCGATGGCGGATCGGCCCACACTGCATGAAGATGATCGGATGGTGGCCGTCTTTGCGCGCGACGGTCGCCGATAAGCCGGCCACGAACCGCGCTTTGGCACTGCGGGCCACCTGTTCAAAGCTGAAGGCGGGAAGGTGATGACACTCATCTACGATCAAATGCCCGTAGCCGCCAACGCGATCATCGACCACTCCTTTGCGGCACAGGCTCTGGATTACGGCCACGTCGAGCATTCCACTGGGCTTATCGCGCCCGGCGCCGATTTGACCGATCGCGTTCGCCGGCAGGTCGAGAAACGCTGACAGCCGCTCCACCCATTGGTCGAGCAACTGACGCCGATGAACCAATACAAGCGTGTTGACGCCGCGCTGTGCGATGAGCCAGGCGGCAATGATGGTCTTACCAAAGGCGGTCGTGGCGGACAGGACGCCTGTCTCATGAGCAAGCATCGCATCCGCGGCAATCCTCTGTTCGGGACGAAGCTCTCCTCGAAATAACGCGCCGAGGGGCTGACCCGGAAAGCGCTCATCCCGAACCGCCGGAGTGATTTTCAGGTCCGAAAGCAGCTCCAGCACATCAGTTAAGCAACCGCGCGGCAAAGCGATGTGCGCAGGATGATCCTCAGCGCAGGCAATGATCCGCGGCTTGTCATAAGTGCGGAGCCGCATCGCCTGTGCCTTATAGAACTCGGGATTCTGGAAGGCGGCAAGCCGCAGCAAACGGTTTCGCAGAGCGGGGACTAACTCCTCTTTGGGGATATAGATCTGGTTCCCGAGAACAACCTCCATTACGCGAGGCAAGCCGCCGAGAATTGCTGGCTGCTTCAAAAGACGCGACGGCGGGATCGCCCACGGGTCTTCCTCACCTTCTTCAATCGGTGGGATGCGAACGCCGACGATCCGCCCCCTTCGCTCGGCGTCGTGAACAATGGATTCGACTCGGGAACGATCGATCCTGCGTACGGCCGACAGATACTCCCATTGGTCCGGATAAGGAAGGAGCTCGTCGCCAAGGAAGGTGGTGTTGCCCCGTTTTCGTGCCTGCTTTTGCAGAGGTAGTGCGATCAGGTTTCCGAACCCACCCCTCGGCAGCGTGTCCTGGTTCGGAAAGAACCGGTCGTACGAGTCCAGGCCAGCGTCCGGGCGGCGTTCCATCGTCTCGGTCAGGATGTGCGATCCCAATTTGCGCGCGACCGCGGCTGGAATAGCCTCGTCGAAGAAGAGCCACACGTGACCGCCCCGGCCGGATCGCGAGCGCTCGATCACCGCCGGAAGATCCAGACGGCGGCACGTTTGCAGAAACGCGGCCGCGTCTTCGCACCAACCTGTCTTGTCGAAATCGACGGCCAGGAAGAAGCAGGTCTCGTCGAGGAGCATCGGGTAGACGCCGGCCACGAACTCCTGGCCTCCGTCGTCATGGCCCGACAAGTGCCACCGAATCACGTCATCAGTCACCGGAAGAAACCGGCGATGGGGACACTCGGCGCATTTGATCCGCGGCTTTTCACAGATCCCTCGCACCCTTGGCACAGGCGGGCGCGTATCCGGACTTACCCGTTTTCCGGCTCTCGAAACGTCGTGCATAGACGTCTTCGCGTCCACGAAAGAGTGAACGGAACAGGGCGATCTTGGCCTGCGACGTGGATTGCAGGTGGACAGCACTTTCTGGCCGGGCCAATGTCATGAGGGAACGACAATGATACGTGTGTGCGACTGCCATTTCGCCACGCCCCTGATCATGGATCGTCGAGAGGCGGTTCGACACTCGAGCACGTATAATTACTCCGATGTCTTCGGTCGCTGAAAAACGCTTCACGCCTGACGAATACCTTCGCCTCGAACGCGCCGCGGAAACGAAGAGCGAATACGACGACGGCGTGATCTTCGCGATGTCCGGAGCGAGTGAACGGCACAACCTTCTTGTTGCCGGCATCGTCCGGAGTGCCGGAAACCGCCTCGCATCACGCTGCCGTGTCTACCCAAGCGACATGCGCGTTCGCATTCAGAAACCGACGCGGTTCTTCTACCCCGACGTGACCGTCGTCTGCGGCCAGTCGCACCTCGCTGATGATCAGCGCGATGTTCTGCTGAACCCTCTCGTGATTTTCGAAGTGCTTTCTGATAGCACCGCTGCGTTCGACCGCGGCCGGAAGTTTCTCTCTTATCAGGCCCTCGAATCGCTGCAGGAGTATGTCCTCGTCTGGCAGGACGAATACCTCGTCGAATACTACCGGCGCGATGCCGGCCAGTGGCTGTACGCCGTCGCCCGCGGCCTGGATGCGGTGCTACCCCTCTCCTCCGCCGAATGCGAGATTCCGCTCCGCGACATCTATTACCAGGTCGAGCTCGCGCCGCCCGAGTGATTCTCGGCCTGCAACGTAAACCGACCGCGGAGTAATAAACCACAACTTCGACAACCCGCGTCTTGACGCGGCAGTTGTTGAAACATATGCTGGCATACCGTGAGACGTACCACAGTGAAACTTCCAGACGAGATTGATGCCAGACTACGTGATGAGGCGTCGCGCCGCGGGAGTACGATCGCGGAGGTCACGCGTGAAGCGATTGAGGCTCATCTGGGCGGCCTCGGCCGCCGGCGTCTCATCGCGGCCAAGGCAGGACGAAGCGGACGGCGCGACACAGCCAGGCGGATCGAAGAAATCATTCGGCAAGAGGCCCGCCGATAGCACTGATCGTCGATTCCGGGCCGCTATATGCCTACATCGACGAGGATGACCGCGATCACGAGGAGAGCCTCGCTTTGCTGGAATCTCACGCGGGTCCTCTGGTTGTGCCTCAACTCGTCGTGACGGAAGTTGTCTATCTCCTGGAGACCAGGCTTGGGTGGACTTCGGAGGTTCGGTTCCTCGGAGATCTGGCATCCGGAAACTTCGTGACGGAACCGGTTCTCCCGCAGGACTGGATACGGATCGCAGAGCTTGTCGCCAGATACCACGACCTGCCTCTTGGGACTGTTGACGCGTCAGTTGTGGCCACGGCTGAGCGTCTGGGTGTAGGTGTCGTCGCCACGCTTGATCGGCGGCACTTCACTATCGTTCGCCCGAAACACGTACACGCATTCGAGATTCTTCCGTGATCAAGCACGTAGCGCGAGAGTCGGAGGGGGAGGCGGCGAGTCGCAATCGGCTACGAGCGCCTAACGGATCCGTAAGCCCGAGATCGCGATGAAGACGGCGACTCTGACGAGGTAGACCGAGGCTCTCACCATTTACCGCCTCTCGCGAGCTGCTCCGAGGCTCTCACGATACTGTAGCCGTACCCTGGCTTCGATTTCGCGGCGGCGGGACACCGCTGAGCCAGCCGGGCGGGACGCCAGCGTTCCGGGCGACTCACTTCCGTGGCCAGCGGACGATCACGCATTCGCTGGTGCCGGTGTGATGGGTCGAGGTCCATGTGACCGGCGGGGTGATGCCGGTCTCCTCGCTGCGGAAGGATTCGAGGGCGTCGATCAGCGATTCGCGGCCGGCGTCGCGTCCGGCGCGCTGGAGCGCGCGTACGAGCAATTGTGAGGACGCAAGCGCGGCAGCACGAGCCGGGCGTACGGCCGGAGGGAGGGGGAGCGCGACGAGCACCTGAGCGTGAGCCGAGAGTAGGGTGTCGCTCGTAAACGGAGCTGGGAGAAGGAGTGTATCCGGCAGCGGTGACGGGAGAGTGCCGCCGAGGAAGAGGACGGCAGCGCCAGAGGAGGCGACGCGCTCGCCGAACCGCTCCGTGAGCCGTTGGGCGATCGCGGCGGTCGACGCGTCGTGCGTGATGCGAATCTTCGCCTCGGTTGGGAGGGCGTTGATCAAGGCGATGCTCTGCTCTTCCAGCCCGGCCAGGAGCTCGAAAAGATAGCGATTCGTGTCGTCGCCCTGTGCGGCGAAGGCGGCGATCACCGGCAGTTGCATTTCCGCCGCTTTGCGTCCGATCTGCTCCTCGCGTCCGATGATGTAGGCAGCCGTCACGGCAAAATCGCGGTCCGAAAGGGTGTCGGTGAAATCGACCTCGATCCGCCGCTCGAACACTCCCCCCTTCGCGTTGACGTCCGCGAAATAGCCGCTGACGGTCGATTGCACAACGGCACGTTCGTCGCCCGGCGGCGGCAGCAGCACACCGATGCGTAATGCATCGTCGCTTACTCCGGGATCGCGATCCGAGCCGGCCACGCGCAGATAGGCGACGAGATCATCGGCGTCGCCCCGTGACATTTCGTAGCGAGGCATCGGCGGGCGGAGCGGATGCTTCGCGGAATCGATCCCCATCGTGATGGCACGCATCAACGTCGATGCCGTGTACGGCGGGTGCGCGCGGCTGCCCGGCGTCTCCATGGCGTACGGCCTGGTGAGTGCGGACCATTGCAGATTCGACGGCCGCACCCCTCCTTCGTCCTTGCCGCGGCCGTCGCGGCCGTGACAGCTCACGCACGGCAACACCGAGGCGGGAACCGGATTGCTGTTCTCGCTGAGGTGGGCCATGACCGGCGTGCCGGAGTTGCTCATGCCTGTGCGGTAGATCCCGCGCCCGCGCAACTCCTGCGGCGTCAGCTCCGCGTGCACTGCCGAGGCCAGAAAAAGCAACGCCAGGAACAGCCGGATCAGTTCGACCCGCCAATGGAGCCTGTGCCGGCGGGCAACGCGATGAGCCACGTCATGAGGAGCAGTCTGTGCATCATCGCTCCTTTGCAGAAATGCGGTCGATGGCGGCGATGATATTCCCCGCGGGCGCCAGTCCGTCAATGCGCTCCCATCGTCCGTGCGCGTCGTCCCCGATCAGGACAACGGGTGCGTGCGTTGTGGGATTGGCGCTGAAGAGCCCGAGTGACTTGAGCAGTGTACTGATGTCGGTCTTGTTCCCCGTGACGAGGGTCCAGCCTGGCTTTGCGCCGAGCTTCTTGCTCCAGGCCGCGAGCCGGGCCGGGGTGTCGTTCGAGGGATCGATGCTCACCGAGACGAGCGCGACTTCGCGTTTGCCGAGGAGCGATTGCAGGCGCGCGAATGTTAGACCCATCGTCGGGCATACCGTCGTGCAGTTGGTGAAGACGAAGTTCATGACCACCATACGGCCCTTCACGAGGTCGCGATAAAAGTGCACGGACTGCCCAGTCTGGGTCTCCACCGTGACATCGGGGAACGTGTAGGCGCGGGGTTGCGCCGGGGCGACTACGGTGAAGGAGAGGAGAAGAGCGAACAGCAGGGCGGATGATTCCATGACTGTATGATTCAGGAGTGTAGCAGGGCGTCGTTTCCCTACCCGCTTCACAATCCAGGAACGCGATTCGTCTACGAACGGAGCCTCCGGTGAAGGTTACGATGGTGGTGTCGACGCTCAACGCCGGCGGCGCGGAGCGAGCGGTCGTCAATATAGCGAACGCGTGGGTGGCTCGCGGGTGGCGGCTGACGATCTTAACGACGTCGCAGCGCGGCCGGCCGCTCGCGTACGCTCTCGATCCGCGCGTCGAGCATCGAGACATCGGCTGGCGACGCGATCCCGCCGGCGACGAGATGGACCGCTCTTCCCTCGACGCCATCCTCGGCGCGCTCGATCTCTCCGATCCGGCGTACGACAATCTTCTTGCCGATATCGTGCTGCTCGTGTTGATTCGAAGAGCGATTCAGCGGACCCAGCCGGAAGCGGTGATCGCCTTCGGCGACGTGATGAGTGTCCGGATGCTCGCGGCGACGGCCGGCCTCCCGTTCCGGCGCTATGCCTCGGAACGCTGCGATCCGCACCGGACCGCCATTGGCCCTTACGAACTTCTCCGCCGCCGCTTCTACCGCGAAGCGAACGGCGTTGCCGCGCAGACCGGCGATGCTGCACGTTACTTCGAGAGCTTCGGCGCACGGTGCCACGTGGTACCGAACATGGTGCTCGCACCTCCCGGCTTACCGCGGCCGGAGTCCAACGGTCACCGGACGCTGGTCACGCTTGGACGTCTCGTGGCATTCAAGCGGCTGGACATCGTGATCCGCGCGTTCGCCCACATCGCCGGCGCGCATCCGGACTGGCGGCTCGACGTCTGGGGTGAGGGTGATCAGCGCGCCCGGCTGGAAAGACTGATTGCGGATCTCGGCGCTGGCGTTAGCATCCGGCTGCGCGGCCATGTGGACGACGTCCATGCCGTGCTACGCAACGCTGAGATCTTCGCCATGACGTCATCGACGGAGGGATTCCCGAACGCGCTGTGCGAAGCGATGGCATGCGGTGTGGTTCCGGTTGTCGTTGACTGCGGTGCGGGTGTACGGACGATCGTCCGTCACGGCATCGACGGATTGCTCGTCCCCGGCGAAGGTCCTGCGCTCTTCGCGTCGTATCTCGAACGCCTGATGGATAACGAGGAGGAACGACAGAGGCTCGCGGCCCGCGCGCCGGAAGTCGTCGAGCGTTTCTCCGCCGACCGCGTGCTGGATCGCTGGGAGGAGCTGATCGGACGATGACCGAACGGATCCAATGTCTCTGGGTCGGACCTCACCTTTCGACGATGGAACGGCTTTCGCTCACATCGTTCGTTGCCAACGGACACGAGGTCGATCTTTACACCTACGGCGAAGTCAGCGGCGTACCGGACGGTGTACAGGTCTGCGACGGTAACGAGATCCTGCCGTCGTCGATGATCTTCACGTACCGCGACCATCAGTCGTTCAGCGGGTTCTCGAACTACTTTCGCTACCGCCTCCTCCTGACGCGCGGCGGCTGCTGGGCCGATACCGACCTCGTCGCGTTGCAACCGCTGTCCTTCGACGACGATTACGTGTTCTCGAGCGAAGAGGGACGTGGCGAGCAGTTCATCAACGCGGGCTTCATCAAAGCCCCGGCGGGCAGCGCGGCAATGCAGCACGCCTGGGACGCTTGCGAATCGAAAGACAGGACGCAGATCCGCTGGGGGGAGACCGGCCCCGCGCTGGTGCGTAATGTCGTCGAGACCTTCGACCTGCACCGCTACGTGCGCTCGTACGAGGTGTTCTGTCCGATCGGCTATCGCGATTGGGAAACGCTCCTGGCCGCCGGCCCACCGCCCCTGCCGTCGTCGGCCGTGGCCGTGCATCTTTGGAACGAGATGTGGCGGCGGGGTGGGCGTGACAAGGACGCGGTCTACGAGCGAAGCTGCGTCTACGAGGTATTGAAGGCGCGCTATGGCATCTGAAACAGGAATGAGATCCACTCGAGGTACTGGCTGTACTTGTCAATAGCCCCGATGTAGTTCTCGGCGTAAGGCGTGTCGTAGCCACGACTGAACAGCATCGCCCGCACCTGCTCCTGCCACCCCTCATCCGTCGATGCAAGCCAGTAGCGGACGGCCTCATCCCAGTCGCCCAGGCCCTTGATGAACACGGGGCGGAAGCAACGGTCGAGCTCGGGAACGGTGCGGACCGCGTGCTGCGCTTTGTCGTACGCAGCTTTCATCTCCCGTTTCAGCGACGCGATGCCGCGCCGCTCGAGCGCGCTGGTGACGCGGTAGATATCACGCAGGAATTCGATCTCGCCTTTGACCTCGTAATCGCCGATGTGGCGTCCGAGAATGAATTTGGCGTCGATGGCGGCGCCGCGAACCGAGGGACGCGGATGGTAGTGATCCTCGTAGCGTGCGGCGAAGGCGATCGAGTCGTGGTCCATGAAGATGACCCGAATGCGCCACTGGCCATCTTCGAACACGCTGCGCAATCCGCAGTTCCGGCCGACGAATGATTCGCCGTACGAGTGCCCGCGGGCGGCGAGCAAGGTTCCCCAGAAGCGGCCGATCTGTTCCAGCGCGGAGAGGTAGTTGTGGTTGGCGCGCTTGCGATTGGCGGGAACGCGGAACGCGGCGTCGAGGTAGGTTCGGTAACTCCGGAACGGTACCTTCGGAGGGTCGAAGTTGCAGAGCACTTCGTCGAGCAGCTCGCCGGCGAACCGGCGGGCGTCGTCATTCGTGATCGGCACGCCGAGCTCTTTGAAGTAACTTGCGGCCCCGTCCGGTGCGAGGTACATCGCCAGGCGGTCGAGCCGGAACGACGTCGTACCGATCTGGACTGCCTGCGACGGTTTCGTGAGGCCGAGAAACTCGACCGTGAGCGATAGGTTGTTGTGTTGCTGCGCGCGCGCCTGATTTGACGCCCTCGCCATCGCCGATGTGGCCCAGCCCATGTGCCGGCGCATCGCCGGGTAACGTTCGCCAAAGACGCGGGGATCGGTGAAGTAGTCGAAGAGATCGACTTCGCCGGCGGGCGACGGGATTGTGAAAACCGTAGCCAGATACACCGTGCGGCACATTGGCGCGATGGTGCCGTGGACCGTGCGGTAGAGCCGCGACATGACGCTCGACTGCGACATCTCCAAACCGAGGTGCGACTCCATCGATCCGCCCTGAAGAAAGTGCGACGAAGGGAGAATCCAGTCTCCGCGCTCGTAAAGGGCGTCGAGGGGGAATGGTCCGCGGAGGCCGGTACGCTTGATCTCGATCTCATGGTCGCTGCCGGGTGGTTTCACGACCATCACCACGGTGCCAAGGGGGTATTCGAGGAGGGAGTTGATCTCGCTGCTCGTGGATCGCGCGACCCAACGCACCGTGGCCTGATGCCCGAGGCGGAGGAGCAGGTCGCGTTCGAGGGGAGGAACCGAATCGAGTGCGGCCCTGGCTTCCTCATTGGCAACAGTGTGGCCAAAGTCGGGGCGGCTGCGGATGCCCTCGGAACGCTTTACGCCGGCTTCGATCCGCTGGAAGATCTCGTCCGCGGTCCACAACCACCGGGCCACTGTGATGCGGCAGTCGCGGCGCGCGAGGTGGAGAAAGTCGCCGATCGCCCGGCTGGAAGGGCGAGGTTCGCGTAGGGGCGCATGTACACGGTCGAGCCGCGCGAGACGGCTTCGAAACGTTGAGACATCCAGCCCCTCGATGCCGAGCTCTCGGAACCAGAATCGATGCTCTTGCTCGTCCCCCGGAGGGATGCGAAGCAGCGTGTGCTCCAGCATGAGGGCCGCAGCGGCACGCAAAGGCCATTCCGCCGCGCGGTTGCGCGCGCATCGGCACAGCGTCAAGGCGCCGGCCCGGTCGTACTCTCGCCGCGCGAGGAGTGCGTCGAGCAGGTCGCGGATGCCGTCAGAGAGGGGCATGCGCGCCGGTTCGACGCCGGAAATCACTTCTTCCAGGTCGTCTTCAACGCTGCCTTGGTGGTAGCGGCCTTACCCTTCACGCTCGTGGAAGGGGAAACGTAGACTGCGGCAGGCTTCGCTTTGACAGTCCCTTTACCTTTGCCCTTACCTTTGCCTTTGCCTTTGCCGTAAGAAAGCTGCTTGATCGGCGTTCCGCCGAGAGCCAGAGTGAGCGCGAGGAGCATCTGTTTCGCGCAAGTGCGGCTGAGTGTCACGATGACAACGTCGCCGCCAGAAGTGGTGGACGCCATGGCACGAACCTCCTAGATCAGGTGTCAGGAAGACGGCTGGGGATGCGCGTTTGTGAAAGCGGGAAGCGCCACATACCGGGGACGGGACCGGATCCAATCCGCATTCCGCTCACTTTCGAGAGCAGTCTCGCGTCCTGGGTCATGATGGCTCAGGAAGTTGTAGAGCATGAGGGGACGCTCGATATGCCGCGTCCGCGCGCGGGTGGCCATTTCCAGAAGCGGAAACATGCAGGCCAGATCGTCCGCACTCCGCAGGTAGTTGCCGCGCGCGTCGCGAAAATCAGCCGGATCGATGAGATCGAACAGCCAGCGCTTCCATGTGCGGACCGCGGTGGCCAGCCAGGGCTCGGAGCGAAAATCCGTCGTTCCCGGCGCGTAAGGAGGCCACAGGCCGGGGCGGTCGGACCGGTTGCTGACCCAGCTCCCATAGGTGACCCAGCAATCGCTCTCCGCGTAGGTTCGATCGATCAGGGCAAAGGCTTCGCGGTCGATCAGCCAGTCGTCACCGTCGAGCAGGACGATGATGTCGCCGGGCTCGGCGCCGCTGCGTCCGATGGCGCCGGCGATGTTCGCCATCTGAAAGAGGCGCTCGGGATTTCGAGTGATCGAGATCCGCTCGTCGCCGCCGCGCGCGGCCAGCGCCCGCTCGAACGTCGAGTCGCCCGCACGGTCGATCGTCACGTGCGCCCGCCAGTGGCGATAGGTCTGGCTCCTCACCGAGGCGATACATCGGCCGATGTAGTCCTCGCAGAGACCGCAGTTGATCACAACATGCAACATCACTCCTGAAAGAGACGATCGGATGAAGGGCTGCGTGAACGTTCACGAATGGGGACGGAAACACGTCTTCTACTTAAGCTCTCTTTGAGAAGTATCCCCTGCCAAACGCAAGGAGTGGAGACGTATGTTCAAACACCGCGTGCCGTCATTTGTTCTCTTCATCGCCGCATTGTTGATCGGGCTTCCGTCGAGTGCCCAGCAAAAAACCGGAGGTAACCAGCCACCAGCCGGTTGTGAGCGCACGGTCTGGGTGGACATGGTCGCCATCGACCAGCCCTTTCTGGTCAACCGCCTCGGCGCCTCGATGCCGGAGGGGATGATGTATGCGTTACGGCGCGACGTCGTCCCGAAGTCGGGGAACGGGCCGTTGACCCAGGGGAACGTCATGCTCCGCCCCGACAAGCGCCCACGGCCGATCGTGTTGCGGGCGAACGTCGGTGACTGCCTTGCCATCACCTTCCAGAACCTGCTGGCGAAAAACCCCACCAGCACGCAGCCCGCGACTCGTAACGCCAGCGTACACGTGGCCGGAATGGAGGTGGCGCAGACCATCAACGACGACGGATCGTACGTCGCGTCGAACGGCAACTCCACCGTGGCCCCAGGTGTCACGATCCACTACATGCTCCGCGCCACGGCGCAGGGGACGTTTATTCTGAACAGCGAGGGAGCGGCCTTCGGCGGAAACAACCAGCCGAACGACGGCGCCCAGGTCACCGCAGGCCTCTTCGGCATGGTCAACGTCGAACCGAAGGGTGCCGAGTGGTATCGCAGCCAGGTGACACACGAGGAGCTCGAAGCGGCCATCAGCGGCTTGAGCAAGATCAATCAGCCTTTCATCGACTACACGGCAACGTTCAAGTCGGGCCCGAACACAGGCGTCCCCGTGCTGAACATGCTCGATAGCAAGAACAACCTTGTTTACACCGACCTGACTGCGGTGATCACCGGGCCGAAACACGGCAAGCTTGTAAACCCGCCGCCGGGCGATCCCAATCTCGACCCGGTCAACATCGAGCCGAACCGGCTCGATCCGTTCCGGGAGTTCACCATCGGCTATCACGAGCTGATGGACGCCGTGCAGGCCTACCCGATCTTCGGCCAGAAGACGCCCGATCTGGCGACGACGCTCGGCGCCTCGGGCGACGCGTTCGCCATCAACTACGGCACAGGGGGCATCGGTGCCGAGATCCTGGCAAACCGCTTTGGCCTCGGCCCGATGAACAGTTGCGCCGACTGTCGTTTCGAGGAATTCTTCCTTAGCGCCTGGACCGTCGGCGATCCGTCGATGCTCGTCGACGTGCCGTCGAACGCGCCGTGCAGCAACGCGCCGTTCAACAGCCTGCCCTACAACTCGAGCGTCAACTCGGCAGCCGCCGCGAGCGCGCCCTGCACCGCCGGCGTGACCGGTAACGCTCCGTCCGGCATCACGCCGGTCCGTAAGGCGACGAAGACGCTCTACCCCGACGACCCGAGCAACGTCTACCACAGCTACATCAACGACCGCGTGATCTTCCGCGTGCTGCACACCGGCACCGGCGTCTCGCACGTGCATCACCTGCACGCCCATCAGTGGCTGCACTCGCCGAACAGCGACGGCAGCACCTATCTCGATAGCCAGTTGATCAACCCGGGCAGCCACTACACGGAAGAGATCGTATTCAACGGCTCGGGCAACCGGAACAAGGTCGTCGGCGACTCGATCTTCCACTGCCACTTCTACCCGCACTTCGCGGCCGGCATGTGGGCGCTCTGGCGTGCGCACGATGTGTACGAGATCGGCTCACCGTTCAAGACCTCGAATTTCCCGACGCTGCAGAAGTATTCGTCGCGCGCGCTGCCGGACGGCGAGATCGCCAGCGGCACACCGATTCCGGCCATCGTGCCGATGCCGACGCTGATGATGCCGCTGATGCCGTCGAAGCTCTCGATCCAGGCTGTGGCCGATCCGAATGGCGGATCGAGCCCGGTCGGTTGGAAGGCGGTCGTCGACCCTGCTGAGGCGAGCATCAATCCCGGCTTCCCGTTCTTCATTCCGGGCGTTGGCGGAACGCGCGCACCGCACCCGCCACTCGACTTTGCCGTCGAGAACAACGTGGTGCTCGACGGCGGTCTCCCGCGCCACATACTGATCAACGCCAAGGTGTCCCTCGAGAAGCATACGACGACGGACTTTACGAAAGACCTCAAAGACGTCAATGCCTACCAACTGCCGGAAGATGGGACGCCGGAGGAAAAAACGGCGATGGCGTTTCACGCCACCTGTTTCCACCCGTCGTTTACACCCGAAGGAACCGGGCCTACGGCGAGCGATCCGGGCTTCCGGACGAACGGCAGGCCGCCGGCCTCCGGCGCGCCGTACGCTGATCCGGGGCTGGTTCCGTGGGATCCGAATAATCCACCACCGGCGAGCCAGCAGTGCGACGGCATTACCAACTGGACGCAGTACAAAGCGGCGGTCATTCAGACGGATGTGGTCCTGAACAAGCAGGGTTGGCACTATCCGCAGTCGCGCCTCCTCACACTTTGGGAGGACGCGTTGAAGACCTATCGCAGCGAAGTGCCGCAGGAACCGTTTTTCATCCGTGCCAATGCCGGACAAGGGGTCGTGTACTGGCATACGAACCTCGTGCCGACGTACTACGAGGTGGATGACTATCAGGTGCGCACGCCGACAGACATCATCGGCCAGCACATCCATCTCGTGAAGTTCGACGTCACAGCCTCCGACGGAGCCGTGAACGGGTACAACTACGAGGACGGCACGCTGAGCTATCAGGAAGTGCAGCACCTGGTAGGTGATGTGAACGCGTGCGGCGGTCTGGCTTTGAACGCCTCGGTGATCGGCAAATGCAATGTCTCAGGGAGCCGTACGCCGCTGACGCTGAAGCCGCCGCCGTCGTCGATCTGCCCACCTGCCGAGATGTCGCAGTCTCCGTGCAAGGATTGGATGGGGGCGCAGACGACGGTTCAGCGCTGGTTCGTCGATCCGATCGAGGATCACAGCGCCAACAACAACGCGGCGAAGTGGGGTACCCGAACGTTGCGCACGGTCTTCACCCACGATCACTTCGGGCCGTCAACCCACCAGCAGGTCGGGCTCTACGCCGCGCTCCTCATCGAGCCTACGAACAGCAGTTGGTTTCAGTCGGAGAGCGGCAACAAGCTTCACACGCGCGATGACGGCGGCCCGACGACGTGGAACGCGGTCATCGAAACCCCGAACAGCGAAGCCGATACCTATCGCGAGTTCGCCCTGGCCATGCAGGACTTCCAGTTCGCATACACGAGCGCGAGCAAGACCACGGTGAACGGAGGCGGGTTCCCCGGCTGGTCCGATCCGCCCAATGTGATCGAGTCGCCGTTCGGGAACAAGAACAACAACCTGCAGCCGCAGATCATCAGCTCCGGTCCGACCTCCGGTACGACGTCGTTCAACTACCGCAACGAGCCGCTGCCGTACCGCGTGCAGTCAGGCGCCTCAGCGGATCCGAAGGTTACCGACCTGTCGTACGTCTTCACCTCGAACCTCGCGCGCAACAACACGGCAACAAACTCACAGCCGGTGCCGGGCTCCACAATCTCCGGCAGCTCTACTTTCATCTATCCGAAGCAGCCGCTGACACAAGGGATGGAGCCGGGCGATCCGTACACGCCGCTGCTCCGCGCCTTCGAAGGCGACCGGGTTCAACTGAGAGTGATCGCCGGCGCGCACATGCTGCCGCACGCTTTCAGCGTCGGCGGCATGAAGTGGCTGTTCGAGCCGTCGTTCGACGACTCCGGTTACCGCAGCACACAGTCGATGGGTATCTCCGAGCACTTCGAGATGCTGTTCCGTACGCCGCGCGCCAGCCCGTCGACGGACGCCGCGCACAACTTCTCGGACTACCTATACATGCCGGATGCATCGAACCAGAAGCACGGCATCGTCGACGGCACGTGGGGCATTTTCCGCGCGTACAAGTCGACCGCGGCCGCAACGTCCCTGCTGCCCCTCAGCACGAACAAGACGGTGACGCCGTTGCCTCCGGCGTCTGATCCGAATGTTGGCTACAGTTGCCCTCCGGGGGCGCCAACGAAGCTTTCGATCGTCGCACGCACGCCGAGCACGGTCATCTTCAACCCGCGCGGCGTAGGGGCGGCGGGCCAATTCAGCACCGGCACGCAAATCACGAATTTCTTTCCGATGGTCTATACGGTCGGTGCGAGCGACGACACCGGTCAGCCCGCGGTGGTTCGCGCCAACGCCGGCGACTGCATCGCACTCACGGTGAAGAACTCGTTCAACCCGAGCTCGGCGACGTTCAGCCAGACATCGACCGCAGCGTTCGCAAACAGTATCGCTCTGGCGCCTTCGAAGTACGCAGGGGCAACCCCGGCCTTGCTCTCGTTCGACGCCATGAAGAGCACCGGCTTGAACGTCGGATTCAATCCGGATCAGGTGATCCCGATCGGCGGCCAGCGGACGTACTACTGGTATGCCGGTGAAACGACCATCGCGCAGGACGGTACTTTCAAAGCTGATCCGATCGAGCTCGGAGGCGTGAACCTCACGCCGTCCGACCCGCTCGAACAGGATCTGCACGGGCTGGTTGGTGGCCTGGTCATCGAGCCGAAGGGCGCGGTCGCGTGCCTCGACGTGTACAACCCGAAACTCGGCTATCTGCAGTACGGCGCAGCCACGGTTTACGCAGGCGGCGACTGCACGACCCCCGGCAAGCTGCTCTATCGGGAGTTCGTACTGATCACGCAGGACGACCTGGCGGACGTCGAGTGGTACGGCGGAACGACGACGATCGCCCAGACCACCATCACCGCGCCCGGCGGCACGACACAGGTGGCCGTCAACTACCGCACCGAGCCCATGCCCTATCGCTTTGCCGCGCAGGCCAGCAGCTTCAACACGCGCAAAGACATCTGGCAGGGCTTCTCGAACGGGCTGGTGCTCACGGATCCGATGACTCCCATCCTCTCCGCGGCTCTCGGCACACCGACGCGTATTCACATGCTCCATCCCGCTGGCAGCGGCAACCAGCAGGTCATGGCGTTGCATGGCCATGTGTGGCAGGAATTGCCGTTCGCTTCAAAGTCGTCGCTGCTCGGCGACAACCGCCTCTCGCAGCATCTCGGGGCACGCGACTCGTACGGCACGAATACGGCCTATCCGATCGTCATCCCGAGCGCGGGCGGTTCCCATCCGGTCGCCGGCGACTACGTCTGGCGCACCACGCCGTCGAACTACCTGCAGCAGGGCCTGTGGGGAATCTTCCGCGTGAGCAAATCCGGTATGGACAGTGTGAAGGTCACGAGCGCGCAGTTCAGCTCGGGCGGCAACCTGGCGATCTATGGCACGACCGGCGTGTTCCTCGACAACGGCTCGAATGCCAGGAACGGCCAGCGCGCCAAGACGGTTTCTCTCTACCTCGGTCAGAACGGGCAGGAAGGCACGCTTCTCACGTGCAACGTCCCGGTCGCAGTCGCTGAAAACGGCCTCTGGAACTGCGCGACGAAGACGACAGCGGTCAACGGCAACAACTGGCAGATCACCGCGAAGTCGCCGAACGGCGGAAAGGGTACAGCGCCGGTGATCGTAGTCGTTCAGCCTGCTACACCTCAGGGAGGCCAGATCACTACGCCGAAACAGGCGGTAGGTGAGAGCAACCGTTTCGATCCGCAACAACGGTCGCACGGCGAAAAGAACGCACAGACACCGGAGAACGAAGGTCCGGCACAGCTCACTGCTCCCGCGCCTCCACCGAGCCAGCCGCCCCCGTCCAGCCACTAGTCACCGCGCTTTTCAGGAGCGGCGGCCATGCGCCGCCGCTCCTTCCCCCGATCACCTCCATGCTCGTGAGCGACTACAAACGCTGCTTCGACATCTTTCTCTGCGGAGGGACACAGCATTTCGTCCAGCTCCGCCGTCTCCTTCCGAAGCTATTGCCCTACGGGACGGTGCATCTGGCTTCGAGCTTTCTCTCGGAAATCGATCTGCACGAGCTCCATGGCCTCTACGACGTGCTGCACGAGCCACGTCACAGCCGCGACGGGTATCACAACTTCGAGCTCTTCTCCATCCGCGACATCAACCGGCTGGCGGCTGCGCCATGGTTCATCAAGCTCGATGCGGACGTGGATGTCGATCCAGGCTGGATCGGATACGTCGAGAGGAGCATTGCAGCACAGCCCGACGCCGTGCTTTTCGGACCGATTCGCGGCAACATCGACGTCAACGTCGAGTTGTACGGCGTCCTGGGCCGCGACATCAAGGTCACGAACGGCAAGAAAGTGATCGGCGGCTTTTACGCCGGCCGTACGTCGTATTTCAAGGAACACCTGCACTTGATGGACGAGCTGCACCTGACGATTGCACGCGACAATGGCTCGCGGCCGACGAAGTTCCGCGGCAATGAGGACACGCTGCGCAGCCTCCTGGTCCATGCCACGGGAGACGGCGGCCGCCTGCACGTCTTCGACTGCGGCGGCCTCATTCGCATCGAGGGGCGGAACGTTCCAAGCCGTTCAACCACGCGACCGAATACGGAGCCCGCGGCGCGATGAGCGTCCGCCGGCATCCACTCGACGGGCTCTACGCCAATCGTCCGATCTTCGTGCTCTCCACCGGAACCAGCCTCCGCGACTTCGACTTCGCGCGGCTGAACGGCCGGATCACTATCGGCGTCAACCGCATCGTCGAGTACTTCTACCCCTCGATCGTCTATTTCGTCGACGTTACCGCGCATCAAAAACACGCGGCCGCGCTGGCGAGCTACAACGGCCTGATCATCGCCGGGGCGGGAGCCGCCCCCGGGCAGACGCACGACAATACGTTCGAGATCGCCCACAACGAAGAAACGTTCGAGCTGCACGGGAACACCGAGCTCTCGACCATGGTTGGACGCTCGTTCGCCGATGGTCTCTACGGCGGGGGCGGAGGCTGTACGGCGCTGCACACCGCAATCCTCCTCGGCGGCGATCCGATTTACCTCCTCGGCTACGACTTCTACGAGGAGGATGGCCGCTACTTCGATGAATGGGACACGTCCAGAAACTCCCAGGAGCTCTATCCGTTACACCAGCAGGGGCTCGAGCATCTCAGCCGCCAGCCCTGGGTACCGCACATCTTCAACTGCAACCGCCGCTCGCGGCTGACCTGCTTTCCGTCCGTGGACCTGGACGAAGCATTGGAACGCAGATCTCCATCGACGGACTCCGCGCCGTTCCTTTCACGGAAGACCGGCCAGTTTTCCTACTTCGCCCAGGAGATCGGCAACTGGGATTGGCGCGGCCGCAGGGTGCTCGACTTCGGCGGCAATGTCGGTAACATCCTCCGCGATCCGCGCTCGACGATCGATCCGAAAAACTACTGGTGTCTCGACGTCGTACCGGAGGCGGTGGAAGCTGGCCGTGAACGCTACCCCGACGCGCACTGGTACTTCTACGACCGGCGATGCTTCTATTTCAACCCGAACGGCAAAGAGCGACTGCCCGTCCCCGACTTCGGTACACGGTTCGACTACATCGTCGCGTACTCCGTCTTCCCGAACACGAGCCGTAGAGACATGGTGGAGCTTGTGGATCAGTTGCGGAACCTGCTCGTGCCGGGAGGAGTGCTCGCCTTCACCTTCATCGATCCCCACCACAATTCCTGGCCGGGACGATTTCACGGCGATAACTTCCGGTGGCGCCTCGAACGGGAGCGAGGCGAGCTGACGTCGCCCCGGGCGCGCGAGATCATGGAGCGAGCGAAGAGCGGCCGATGGCTGACCCTGGTCAACGGTGAGGACCTTTACGTCGAGACCGACGACATTGCCGAGTATCCGCCCGAGACCCAAAAGACGCATCATGTCTTCCACACCACCGGCTTGATCCAGGAGCTCTTCCCGGAAGCCGGGATTCGCCGGCCCGTCAATGGCGAAATGCAACACTGTTGCGTGATCAGGAAGGCATGAGAATGGAATTCGTCCGGCTCAGCGATGAACAGCGCCGCTCCTTCGATACCGACGGATTCCTCGTCGTCCGCGGCGTGCTCGATGCGGAGACTCTGGCCGCGGTGACCGAGGCGGGAGACCGCCTCGCAGCCGCATTCTTGCGCAAGCCGCAATTGCCGGAAAAGCCGGAGTACAACCATCTCGATCTCCGTCCCGGCCTGTTCACCGAGGAGGCGCTGCTGAAGCTGGTGTCGCATCCGGTAACGGTGTCATTGATGACCCAGCTGCTCAGCCCGAACATCCATCTGCACTCGACGGCGATGATCTACAAGCGGCCATCGCGTCCGACGATCTCGTTCCGCCGCGGCTGGCATCGCGACATCCGCATCCCGAAAGATCTCGGCCACCACGCGCTGCCGCGCGTAGGCATCAAGATCTGCTACTGCCTCACGTCGTTCCCCGGACCGAACACGGGAGTCACGCTGCTCACGCGAGGCACGCATCTGCGCAATGAGCCGCTGCGCGTGCCAAAAGACGGCGTCGACCCGGTTGGGGTCGAGATCGCCGAGCTCACCGCGGAGGCAGGCGACGTGTTCCTCTTTGACAACCGGCTCTATCACACCGCGTCGCCGAATCTGAGCGGCCGCACATCGAAGGTGTTGATGTACGGCTATTCGTATCGCTGGATGAAGCCGGAGATCTACCTCGACGCGCCCGACCCGCGTTTTCTCGCGCCTCTGCATCCGATCGCGAAGCAGCTCCTCGGCGGTTACCGCGATATCGACACCCCGCCATGGGCACTGCAGGCGTGGGCCCGCCGAAACAACGCGCTGCGTCCCGATGTGCCGTGGACGGTGGACGCATGAGGACAACCGCGGCCGGTGTCGTGAGGAACGGCTGATGGCGCTGCGCTTTCACTGGATGCTGCCGAAAGCGGGAGAGGTCGTGCCAGGCGCGAAGCAGACGCCGCGCGAGGCGGTGCGCTATCGCGCCGATTCGACGATCGAAGGCTCTTCCGCGCCGTATCCCGATCTGCCGGGCTGGACGCACTTCGCGCACGCCGCCGAAAACGCGGGAATCGAATCCGTATTGATCTCCTTCAGCCGTTACGAGCCCGATCCGCTCGTGGTCAGCGCGGCACTCGGATGCGCGACGACGAAGCTTACGTTCATGCTCGCCTGCCGCGCGGGGCTCACCCAGCCAGCGGCGTTCGTGCAGCAGATCAACACGCTTTCCCAACTCCTCGGCGGACGGGTATCGCTCAACCTTGTCGCCGGCAGCTCGCTTTCCGAACAGCGGGGCTACGGCGACTTCCTCCCGCACGATGACCGCTACGCGCGTGCCGGAGAGTTTCTGACGATCTGCAACCAATTCTGGCGGAACGGCGGAGAGGCCGGCTTCCGAGGACACTTCTACTGCGTAGAGAACGGAAAGCTGCTGACGCCCTTTGGTGAGAACGGTAAGAACGGCCGCGCCGGCGGCCGTAGCAAACCCGAGGTCTATATCTCCGGCCATTCCGAAGCCGCGCATCGCCTGGTTGTCGAACACGGCTCGTGCTGGCTGCGCGTCGCCGACACGCCGGAAGCCATCGCGGACAGTGTGAAGCAGATGCGAGACGCCGGCGTTTCGGTCGGCCTGCGGCTCTGCCTGCTCACGCGTCCGACCCATGAGGAGGCGGTGGATGCCGTCGAATCGCTCGTGCCTAGGGACAATGGCGGCGGCCAGGCCACGGCGGTAGCGCTGAAGGACGACTCGGTCATGCATCGCGATGCGGCCGAAGACAGGGTGCCAGCGTGGCATTCGCCTAACATATGGACGGGGCTGGTGCCGTTCTACGGTCCGGTGTGGACCACGCTCGCCGGCACACCGCGCGAGATTGCCGAGGCGTTCCTCGCGTGGGGCGAAATCGGTGTGGAACAGTTCATCCTCTCCGGCTGGCCGGAGCTCGACACGGTGGAGACATTCGGACGCGAAGTGCTGCCTCTCATCCGGGAGGGCGAAGCATGCCGCTGAGGTTCCACTGGATGTTTCCAAAGGGTGGCGAGGTGGCGATGAAGACCGCGCAGGAAACCTCGCGCGTTCTGACCACGAAAGAGACCTCACCCGCTGCAATCCCGGACATGGACGGCTGGTCGCGTTTCGCGCGTGCAGCCGAGGAGGCGGGGATCGAGTCGGCGTTGCTGTCGTTCAGCCGCTACGAACCCGACACCATCCTGATCGCGTGCGCGGTCGGCATGGCCACCTCGAAGCTGAAGACGATTGTCGCGTACCGGTCGGGACTGATGCAGCCGGCGACGTTCGTGCAGCAGATCAACACGCTGTCGAATCTGATTCAGGGGCGTCTGGCCATCAACCTCGTAGCCGGCAGCAACACCGCGGAGCAGCGCGGCTACGGCGATTACTACGAGCACGACGACCGCTACGCGCGCGCCGAGGAGTTCCTCGCCATTTGCCGCTCGTTCTGGGACACCAGCCACAACGGCCACGGCGTCGATTACGAGGGGAAGTACTACCGGCTCGAGGGTGGCAAGATCTTCACGCCGTACGCCGCGGAAGACCGCAAGGCACCGGAGATCTACGTCTCCGGCCACTCCGATGCCGCACGCCGGCTGGCGATGTCGCAGGCCTCCTGCTGGCTACGCTTGATCGACACGCCGGAGAAGCTGCAGCCGCAGGTTGCAGCCGTGCGCGAGGCAGGCCGGGAAGTCTGTCTGCGGCTCTGCGTCGTGGTCAGACCGGCCCGCGAAGAGGCGTTGCGCGCCGCGCTCGCGCTGCTGCCTGACGAAAGGATCGGCCGCGAGGAGCGCGCCATCCTGCAGCGTAGCGATTCGCACACGCTGCATGAGGCGCTCGCCGCAGCCGACGAACGCGGCTGGCTGGGCGAGCATCTCTGGGCCGGACTGGTTCCTTACTACGGCTCGTCCGCCATCACACTGGTCGGAACGCCATCAGATCTTGCCGATGCATTTCTGTCTTACGGCAGGATCGGTGTTACACAATTCATCATCGCAGGCTGGCCGAAGCTCGACGAGATGGTCGGGTTCGGCCGCGACGTCCTGCCGCTTGTTCGTCAGAGGGAGGGATCGTGAGCACTACCGCACAGGCCCCACGTGCATTCAATCGGGAGATGTACCACCACCATCCGGAGAACGTCTTTTACGGGACGGACGACGGCGCGCAGGACGGCTCGTTCACCGAGTTCGCCGGGATCCGCGCCCACTACGAGAGCGTCGAGCCGTGGCGCCACGACGACATCCACATGATCAGCGTCGTCGGAGGAATGTACGGCCTGAACCTGATCCCGCTCTGGAAACCGAAACGGCTGACGATCTTCGACGTAAATCCGGCAGCGGTGACGTATTTCGAGCTGATCCGCGAGGTCTGGATCGGCAGCCGGGGCGTCGAGGAGTTTCTGCGGCACCTGACCGACGGCGACTATCCGGCCGAGGGCGAGCTCGCGGAGTTCGTGCGCGAGAACATCCGGCTCAAGCAGGCCGGTTGCCTGCCGCGCGAGCGCGGCTCGACGAAGCGCCCGTACGAGCAAAGCTGGCAGTACGCGTTCGAGCACTTCGAGCTGACGCGGCAGATCCTGCGCGACGTGGCGCTCGACATCCGCACCGAGCCGATGGAAAGCGAGAGCTTCGCCTCGTACATCCGCTCGCAGAACAACCTATGGATCTACGCCTCGAACATCACCGAGTTCCACTACTTCGATCTCGACCTCCAAGACACGAGCAACTGCATGCTGGTGCAGATCATCTACCCCGGCCACCTGGACATGCTCGACCTCGCACCGCTCGCCGGCGCACCCGTGAGCGCACACTTCGAGATCCCGCTACGCGCGGAGAGGATGGCCTGATGCCCGCGAAGATCAAGATCGCCACCAACGCCGCCACACCAGCCACCGGCACATACTCGCAAGCCGTCCGCGTTGGCGATCTGGTGTTCGTCTCCGGCATGACCGGCCGCGATCCGAACACTGGCGGCAAACTGGCCGAAGGGCTCGAAGCCCAGACGCGGCAGATGTTCGCCAACCTCGATGCGATCCTCAACGCCGCCGGCTGCTCCCCCGCCGACGTTGTCAAGGTGACGCTACTGCTCGCCGCCATCAAGGATTTCAAGGCCGTCGACGTGATCTACGCCGCCTGGCTGCCCGGCCTCGGCGTCACCCCGCTCCCGGCGCGCACCGCATTCGCCGCGCTCGCCTTACCGGCAGGAGCGTTGGTGATGATGGACCTGGTTGCCGTAGTTCCGGAGTGATCGGCAGGCCACGCCGAAGGCGTGCGCTGGAGTTTGGACGTTCCTTGGCCTTTGGCACCCTGCCTGCGACACAAGGCGTAGCCCGGCGCGTAAGCGCTGGGAAAGCACGCCGGAGGCGTGCGAGAAGGTAGCCGGTGGCCACGCCGGAGGCGTTGCCACCGGATTGCGTTCACATGCGAAGGCACCCCGGCAGGGGTGCGTGAAAAACCACGGCATCTCCCCCAAAGAAAACGACGAATTCAATGAGTTGCAACACTTCGCGCACCCCTGCCGGGGTGCATTTCCTAACACAAGCAAACCGGTGGCAACGCCTCCGGCGTGGCCACCGGCTACCCCTCACGCACCCCGTTGGGGTGCCTAGAAACGTCCAAACTCCAAGCCCAGCGCGTAAGCGCTGGGAACCGTGACGCCCCTGTTTCGAGCCGCGGAGCGGCGACATATGCGTAGCCCAGCGCGTAAGCGCTGGGAACCCTGGCGCCCCTGTTTCGAGCCGCGGAGCGGCGACATATGCGTAGCCCAGCGCGTAAGCGCTGGGAACCGTGACGCCCCTGTTTCGAGCCGCGGAGCGGCGACATATGCGTAGCCCAGCGCGTAAGCGCTGGGAACCCTGGCACCCCTGTTTCGAGCCGCGGAG
>JBBRNB010000021.1:0-69194 GCA_038230535.1 Thermoanaerobaculia bacterium | reverse complement strand
GACGACACCCTGCATTTGCCTCTCGACATGTTGCCGCAAACAGGCCTGTGATGCTCGGCGCAACGTCGAAGACCGCGAGATTTTCGTCGTTGGCGGCCGTCGGCGGTATGGGCGTGCTGGATAGCACATAGTCCTGTACCGGCGCGGGAGTCGACTTATCTCCTCCTGCCGCGGGCTCCTGAGGTGTGTACACACCTCGGGATCCGGAACGGTAAGGGCGACATGGATCGAGCGATGGTGCTGCCCGTTGCCTGCATGCGAGCTCTGCGCGATCATCTCGTCCGCGTGCGTACGTTGCATGACACGGATCTGGCCGAGGGATTCGGTGGCGTGTGGCTGCCTGATGCGCTTGCGGTGAAGTATCCGAATGCTGCGCGCTCGTGGCAGTGGCAGTGGGTGTTCCCGTCCGGCCGGCGAAGCACCGACCCTCGAGGCTGCGAAGTGCGCCGTCACTACCTCGGGCCGCACCTCGTGCAGCGAGCCGTGCAGCGCGCGGCACTTGCGGCAGGAATTGTGAAGCCGGTCAGTCCGCACACGCTTCCGCCACTGTTTCGCTACGAACCTTCTGGCAGCGGGACACGACATCCGCACCGTCCAGGAACTGTTGGGACACAACGACGTAAAGACGACGATGATCTATACCCACGTGCTCGGGCTGGGCGCGAGCGGAGCTCGCAGTCCGCTGGACGGGCTGGAGGAGTCGGAAGGTTATGCGACGTGATCGGTCCCGTAACTCCGGCCCGGTCGATTGCTGGCCGCGAGGAAGCCATTGCGGCTCCGGACATTAGCGGTCCCGGGGTCCTGCTACCATTAAGGTGTTACACAGCCTTGTCCGCGACTCGGGGAGCGGGGTGAAGTTGCTCAAGTAATACCTTAGCCGCCGTAAGCACGATGCGCATCCCACCCGAAAAGCTCCACATCATCGCGCAATCGCTCGAACGATTCCTGGAGGAGTCCGCAGGCACAGACTTGGGTGAGGTCGCGAAGCAACATCGAGCGATACCACTGTACGGCAGCTGGACAGGAACGGTCTTTCTACGCACGGACGGCGCGTTCTTCACGCTCGATCAGGAAGATCATCCATGCGAGTTTTTGCCGGAGCAGGACGAAAGGTGGCAGATCGCAGCATTGGCTACCGCGGCGCGCCGCAATGCAGCTCTTCAGCCGCTCCTTCCGCTTCGCCCAGCCGAGGGAAGCGACTGCGGGGCGTGCAGTGGGCGAGGGATCGTAGTGTTTGGTGAGAGTCAGCTCGACGTTACGTGTGGAGCTTGCTCAGGCCTGGGCTGGCTACTTAGGGCAGACGCACCGCTCACGTCGCAAGAAACCGGCGGCTAACAACTAGCGAGAGTACGATTGGAAGCCGGCGCTCCCAACGGGCGTACTTGATGCGCTTGACCACGTACGGACGGCCGATGACCTGCCCGGAAAGAAGCGGAGCGCGCAGACGATCTGGTTGAATGCCGTTGCAGAAACCGCTTGTGCTCTCGCAACCAAATCTGATCATCGGTCACCTGTGCTGCGCCGAGTTGATCAGGCGGCCTACCCAGGTGCCGCGCGAAACGAGCCACGGCTTCGATGTACGTTTCCTCGGTGCGGGGAGAGTAGTCGCGGGTTCGCAGGATGCTGCGCACCCGCTCGCGCAATGTGGTGGTGACCATGACGATAACCGTTCGTGTTGAAGTTGATCCTCCAACACAATCGGTTCGTCCTGACTCACTTGGCGACTTTGCGCGAATCTCCTTATCGGCGCAGCACGCCGCCGGCAGGCGCTGAACCGAAGGGACGTTAGCCACACCAAGGAGAGCGTCATGGATCCGAAGATCAGACAATCGTGGGAGGATTTCCTAAATCCAGAAGTTACGCGTCCAACAAGCGGCACGAAGTCCGCTGGAACCACGGGACAAAAGACACTACAATCTGAGTGTGGACATGATCGCTCGTGGGGCGTTCGCGCTCGCCCTACTTGGCCCCCCTTTGATCGGCATCGCTGTTCCACTCACGTCCGGTGTGCTACTTCGGCGCCTCTCCAGCCGGCGTAGCCTTTCTGAAGTTCGACGCAGCGTTCGACCAGCGGCCATCGCCGGAGCGCTGGTGCTATGGGTTGCCATATCAGTTGCGATGGCGGTTGTCCTTATAAGGATTGCTGCTGCTTCGGCGATGGGATGGGCAGATTCCGGGAACGCGGTGCCAACCGGCGAAGAAGTCGAGTTGCTCACCATCGTTTCCGCCGGGTTGTCATTGCTGATCGCGTGCGGGATTGTGCTGCATAGTTTTCTGATTCGTACCTGTAAGCCCATCTCGGCTACGGCAGGTTCAGTGAACTGAAGCATCGGGCTCGGGCCACTGCCCAACTCCCGCCAGGAGCCGATGCGCGGCCGTTCCTTTGGCCTGCCGCTTCCGCGGCTGACTGCGAGAGGTGCGAATAATCCGGGCTAGAATGAACCGGCAATGAGCAGTTTTTCTCCAGCAGTGACTGGTCATTCTCGTCGTCGCAATCCCGCTTGCCGCAGTTGCGCGCAACGTCAGAAGAATCGCCCTGAAGAGGAGGTTAAGTTGGGGTCGTTAAGTTGGGTTCGCATCTGGAAAGTCAACTTAACGCAGGATCACCCCAGTCCGAAAAGTTGATTTTCCAGACCCCAACTTACCCGACCACGAAGTGGTTTGTTGCCGTCGGTCAGTTCAAAGCTGTCGTTGGGGGGAAAGATCTCACTATAGCGTGGAACCCCAGGTCTCCCAACTAACGGCTGCAACCGACCTCGGCCCGCGTCCCTGTAGACGTGTCTTGCATGTTCTACGTAACGGGCCGAAGCCGCTGAGCCGAAGAACGTTGGACGGCGGAATTACGAGAGTCCGGGATCCCCACCACGCTCTTGAATCGCCTCGCTAATCATTGCGCGAAACTGAGTCCAATTGCGTGCGTCGATCGCGATTCCTCTGAGTTCCTGGAGCGGGACATCCCACGATCGAGCCGCTTTCAGGTCATCAAGCGCCAGACGATCGTTGAAGTAGTTTCCCATCTCCGCCATGCGCTTTCTCACGATGCCACGAATGTAGTAGAGCTGACGGATATCTGGGTCATCTTTGCTCGCGCGGTTCACGCGACAGATCCCCGGAATGGACGCCAAGGCCTTCTCTACGGACGGAACGCTGGCGTCTCGCCGGCTGGGCTTGGCGGCGTCCCCGCCGCCATTTTCGCCAGATTTCGGGCGCCGAGACGGCGCCCAGCCAGCCGGCGAGGACGCCAGCGCTCCATACGTTAGCGTTACCCGCGGGTTCGCTCGGCAGACAGTTACCGTAAGCAGGAGTGGCTATGACACTTTCGTGTTGGCGCTCCCTGGTTGTATTGATGCTCGTGATTCCCTGCCTTTCGCAGGCGGATACGCTCCGTTCGCAGGCGCGTGAAGAGTCGCGGCTGACCGCGCCCAACTGTCCGGCGGCCACGGGCAGGAGCTTCGCGGGGAAGGACCTCACCGGCCACAACTTTCACGCCGAGCCGGAGGGATCGCTGCGAGGCGCGAACTTCGAAGGCGCGATCCTGAAGGGAGCCGTGTTCGACGGCCTGGATCTTACCGGCGCGAGCTTCAAGGGAGCGGACCTCGGGCCCTCCTCGAATGGAGACGCTACCTTCGCGAAGACGATGCTCGATCACACCTGCGCACCAACTATCTCCCCGGAGCCATCGGATCTCCCGGCGTTCACGGCACCGGCGGCCCGGACCTGCTCAGCCCTCTGCCCCCCCCAAACGGCCAGGATGGAGTTGCAGAAACGGTGACTCCGAAGCGCGGGTGTTGACGGTCCAACCGATTTCATCTGTGTAAATCTGCGTAATCTGCGGATCAACCGTCCTCTTTTGATTCCTGTACGCGTTTTCGCTAGACTGGCGTCCAACTACAATGTTCGAAGGCCTCCTGCAACCGATGCATCTCCTGTTGATCCTCATCGTGGGGGTCTTTTTCTTCGGACCAAAGAAGATTCCAGAGCTTGGCCGCGGCCTCGGCGACGCGATCCGCGGCTTCCGCGACAGCTTCCACGGTGATGCTCCCCACCCACCGGCTGACGCGAGCGCCCATCAGGTTCCGCCGCCTACCGAACCGCAGCCGCCGTCCGCGTGATCTAAAATCTTTATCCGCAGATTGCGCAGATTCACGCCGATTGAATGCGCCGGCTGATATTTATCGGCGTTCATCGGCGTCACCTGCGGATCAGCTCTTCGGTGGTCGTTTTCACCGAACTACAATCCTCATCATGCATCTCCTCTTCGCTGTCGCTCTGACCATCACGAACCTGCAGGGCCACTGGATCTCGGCGCGTTATGCGGATGCGCTGGCGAGCACTCGGTCGCCGTCGCGGGCGGAGAAGGTTGATCCTGCCATCGCCGTCACCATCAACGGCAACCGCGCGGATGTCACCAGCTTTCATGAAGGGTCGTGGCGGATGATCAAGTCAGTCGACGAGCATGCGATCGTCGCTTCGCCGCTCGAAGCTCCTGAAGGGAAGGCGGAACGGCTGCCGTTGACGGTTGTCCGCGATGCACATGGCGCCGTCGCTACGATCCGCGTCGCACTCTGGCCGGATTCGCTGGGCACCTTCCGACGTATCGACGTCGATGCCGAGACCTATGCGCGGCGCGTCCTGCTGGCCGGGACCTATCGCGATGCCAAAGGCGTCAGCTATCTCTTCACCGAGTCCGGGCAGATGACGGTTGGGAAGGGTCCGGCCAAGCCGTATCACGCCTCTCTCGATACGAGCGAAGCTTGCTGCGACTACTTCGTCATCGGTGAAGAGGATCGGGCCGGCTTCCTTTGGAAGGATGGGAAGCTGCTGCTATACAAGATCGTCGAAGATCCGAACGGTTGTCCGATCTCGTGTGCGAAGACGCCGTACGCGACGCTGACGCCGGTGAAGTGAGCCTCGGCATCTATGCAGTTGAGCAGGTGTCTGGCAAATGGCCATCAGCTACGACGGCGATTCGCGACTCTACACGAGCTCCAAGATCCGAGAATCCGCTCGCGCTCCCTTTTTGTGATGCGACGGCCCAATAGCTTGCGCGGAATGGTGGGCCAGATCTCTTTTTCGAGGAAATCGAGGACCTGAGACAATCGCCGGTTTCCAGACGGCGACAGCGCCATTCTTTCCTTGTGCTCTTCCAAGGCATGCAGGATGACTGTGGTCTTGGATTCGCCAGTCAAGTGCGCGAGCTCCTCCGCCAATCGTTCCACCTTGGCACTCTTGATATTCATCGCCATGTACAGAAAATTCTACCAGAGCAGGGATCACACACGCCGAAGTTCTGCTTGATTCGACCGAGCTAGCTAGCTGCGGACAAGGGTTCTCAACGCCGCCCTACCGAACCGGAACCTTCTTCACCGCAGCCCTGCGCTGCAGCTCACTCTCGATCTGCTGCACGATGGCGTTGACGTGCGGTGGATAGATCGCGGTGCGCCAGGCGGGATTGCGCCACTGCGGTTTCTCCTGCGTAATTGCCGGCCAGTCGCGCAACGCGTCGTCTGTTTGATGCTGCTGCCATTCGGCGAGCGCGTTTCGTACCTGGGGGGAGCTCTGGAGGATTGAATCAGGCGACGACGTGTTGGGATTGGGCACAATGGTGCCGTTGCCTTCTTCAAGCGCTACCCACCCGAGGTTGTTTTGAATCTCTTCGTCGCCGGGGCGCGACGATAGTGCTTTCCGGAGCACCGCGCCGGCGTCGGCGTTCCGGTGGGCGCGGAAATACCACCAGGCCAGCCGGGCCAGAAGCTCGGGTGCAATCGTCCCCTGTTCTGCCGACTGTTGAACGACGCGCGCGGGAGCGTCGGATCCGGCCATGAGCGCCAGACCGGCAGTTTCGACTTGAACGACAGCGTCCGACAGCTGCTGCGGTTTGTGGTCCTTGAAGAGCGCCTCCAGCTCGCCAGCGGCCGAGGCTGGGCGGGCCGTGCCTAAGGCATCGGTGAAGGAATGTAGCCACGCGGCGTCGGCGCTTTGTTCATCAAACATCTCCTGATAGGCCGCCGCCGCTTCCGAGAAATGAGCCTGCGCGAGCTCAGCGTCGCCAAGGACGTGCAGCGTGTCGGGAAACTTCGGTCTGAGAGCCAATCCAAGTTTCGACATCGCCACTGCCGCGGCGAACTTTCCGGCGGCCAGGAGACGCACACCTTCCTTCTGTGGCTGATCGGCGAACTGCATCGCGTTATCGGGATACAAACGCCGCAACGTCTCGCCTGACGCCTTCGCCCCCTCGACGTCGCCCTTGCTCGCAAGCGCCAACCCGGCGAGCCGGAGCAGGCGTGGCTGCCCAGGCTGCACTTCGAGCAGGTTGCCGACGAGCGCGAGCTCACGATCGTACTGTTCCTTATCGGCCAGTTTTGTAGCTCGGGCCTCCACCCACGTTTCCACTCTGTCAGCGCCCGCGGCGTCGCGAGCCAGGAGCGATCGGTAAGCCTGTTGGGCCGCGGCGAGTTGATCCTGACCGTACGCCCCTTCGGCCAGACCTTCGAGCGCGGGAACGGCATCGGGATTCATCCGGAGAGCGCGTGTGGCGAGATCGATCGCTGTGTCGAACTTCTCCGCAGTGACTGCGTCCCGGCTCTGCCACCCCAGAAAGACGTAGGTGACTTTCAAGCCCTGCTCCGGGTGAGCAGCCAGCGCTGGATCTTTCGCGATCATCCCCTTGACCTGCGCGATCCGCTCGGCAGGCAGCGGATGAGAGCGGAAGTAACCGGTCAGGAGATCCGCCGCCACTTTGGCCATCTCCTGCTGCGGCGAGCCGGGCGCGTGTTCGATACTCCTGGACAATCGATCGAATGTCTCGAAGACCTCAATCGCACCGTTTGCGGAGTAACCACCCTTCGCGGCGACCAGCACGCCTTCGCGGTCGGCTTCGAGCTCCTGCTCTTTGCTGTATCCGGCCTGGAACGCCGCGACCGGAATCTCGAGCAGACTGCCAAGCGGAATCTTGCGAAGGGCGGCCTCGACCTGAAGGCGCTCGGCGCAGTGGTAGTGATCGACATGCTCGATCTCGTGTCCCAGTACCGATGCCACCTCATCCTCGGTGGTCATCCGTTCCACCAGTCCGGCACCGATGAACACATGCCCGCCGGGTAGTGCGAATGCATTGATGAAGTTCCGGTCCGGCATGTAGTGGAACTGGTAAGGCAGCTTGCGACGGGCATGCGGCGCGACGCGTGCGCCGATGGTGTTGACGCTCGCCTCGATCAATTTGTCATCCGCGCTCATCGTGGCCCGGTCACGCAGATAAGCGTCAACCATGCGGTTGCCCAGCGCGATCTCATCGCGATCCGAAATGCGCGTGAACTTCGACGGCATCCGGGTCAGCTCACGCTCGGAATCGGCGACGAGATAAAGGAGTGACTGAGCACTGGCCGGTGCGTCAGCCCGCCGCCACTGTGCGAGCACCAGGCCTGCGGCAAGCAGGGCCAACACCAGAAGCAGTTGAAGGCGATGTCTCATAGCAGCCGCAGAATCGCTTCTTTCTTTCGTGTGTAAAGCACGGAGACGCCAATCAGCACCACACCCATCACGATGCCGGTCATCGCCTTATCGCGAAGACCGAGCGACCAGAAATCGAAGAGGAAGACTTTTCCGATGCACAGCAGCAGCAACGCCAGCCCGGCCAAACGGTAGCTCCGCTCGTTCATCCAGAGCGCGAACACGAAAACGACGACCGCCTCGATGCCCCAGGCGACGGTGAGCATGCCTCGCCTCATCTCCGTCGCCAGGAGAATCGTCGTCAGGAGCAGCGGGACGAAGAAGAGGATCTGCTCCGGCCGCGAATCGAGCCACGTCAGAACCCGCTTCCCTTCGATTGGCGGAGTCCGCCTCGATCGGAACGCGAAGGGGAGCGACGCCAGCAGGATGGCGACGGTGCTTCCCACCAGCATCCAGGTGTCGAGCTTCCCAGGCGGCGGGAAGTAGCTCCTCTCGTACAGGTTGTGCAGCGCTCCTCGGAACAACGTAGCGAGGGCGACGGCGATCCCGATGTGCAGGAAGACGCGCCGTCCACTCAACGCGCCCGTAGCCACGAGAAGGAGCGTCAAAGCCGCCCATGCGATGGCGACGACGTCTGCCCCAAGCTCGAATCGAAGCACAGTCACGACACAGGCAAGCGCACCCCAGGCGAACGCGCCTGGCAGCCATGGCCGATGATCAGCCTCGTTCCTCGGCTGACGGGTTTCGAGGCGGTCGTACACATAGATCAGTGCGATGGCGATCGGAAGAATTGTGTAAACCCGCGGACTGATCGTCCCGATCTGATCGGCGTTCATGTTCACGACGAAGACACGAACGAAGGCTGCCGCCAGTGCTACATACGCCTGAAGCCGGAGGTTGAGCGATTGGCGTACCTCACCGATCTCCAGCAACGTCAGTCCTACGATCGTCCAGGCGATGGCGACACTGATCGGACGCAACTCGTACCACATCAATAGTGTGACAAGCGTCGAGCCGGCCCACGTTGCGCCGTCCGGCCACGATCGGGAGATGGCCAGCCTGGTGCTTCGATTCCATCGCGACAGCAGATAAAGCATGGCCGCGACTGCGGAGACGGTAAGCAACCGATAGGTGATGTGCAGCGGCGTGTTCAGAGCGCTCGCACCCGAGGGAAGGTTGATCAGCAATACCCGGAGGCCTGCCGCGACGGCGATCAGGTTCGCCTGGATGGTGAGGTCCGGGAGTGTGAAGCGGTGCGCGATCGCCGCAAGGATCACAGCGAGCGCGATCCAGACAACGGCGGCGCCGCTATCGGGAAACATAGCCCAGCCGGCGATGACGCCCATCAGCGCGGCCAGAAAGGTCAGATACCTCGCGATCGTACGATCGGCGGGGTTTGCAAATAGGTCCGGCCAGCGCCGCGGTGCCCAGTTCGCATCCGCATACAAGGCGATCATCGCCGCGGTGAGAATGATGCCGAGCACCCACTCATGGGTGGCAGACGTGTCACCAAGGCGGGCTCCCATGAGTCGCGCAACGGGGACGGAGATCAACTGGATGGCGGTGATGCCGGCGGCAAGTGCTCCGAGGAGCCGGTAGATCCGTTCGCGCGTCAGCACACCGATGAAGAAGAAAAGCTCGGCTTCCAGGAGCCAGATCGGAGCGACATACGTGGCGGCATAGCGGAATGGAATTGCCTCGACCACCAGCGTAGCCCCGATCGCGGTGAGCGCGATGAACGACAGCCGTTTGCGGCGGACGATCGGTAGCCGCGCCAATCCGATCTCCACCGATCCCAGCGCGAGAAGAGCCCAGAACGCAAACTCCGGATGCGCCGATTGGTACTTCATCACTCCCCCCAGAAGCGCCGTATTGAGCACCCCCGCCACCGTGGATGTCTTCTCGTCGACCGGCGGCCGCACCACGTAGGAGAGGCGAAAGACCGCCCAGTAGAGAATGAGGATGATGGCGCTGGCGTAGAACTGCGGGAAGGGATGCACCTTACCGTGCATCGGCTCGATGATCGGCGTCAGCCAGATGTAGTGATTGAGATAGATGGCCAGAATCCCGAAGATCTCCAGCCGGAACCACTTCATCCGAACCACCACGAAGGAGAACCCGATGGCCAGGATCACGTTCGCCGTCAGGCTGTATACGTCGGCCCGATTGAGCGCAACGGTAGTGAACGCCAGCGTGAACGCCAGCCCGGTCACGACCTGAGAGCAGAATCGCAGTGTGTGCCAGACCATCGCCGCAACAACGATCAGCATCAGCACCAGCGCCGCGAGCGGCGACGAGATCACACGCGCGGCGGGGATGTGATACGCGGCGTAACTGACGAAGAACAGCAGCGGCCATCCGCCTGCCAGCGAGGCACGACCCAGGATTCGGTACGTGCCGGAGCGCTCGCCCCACAACCCGGCTCCCAGAAGCGCGCCGCTGAGAACGACTCCGACCACGATCTTTCCGAGCGGCCCCAACTCGCGCAGTTGCCACGCCAGGAAGAACGCGATGCCGAGGACCAGGATCGCGACGCCGATCTTGATCAGCCAGTTCGTTCCCAGCATCTGCTCGACGTTGAGAACCGATCGAACAGCGTCTGCCCACGTGGGACGAGGCGGTGCTGGCTCCGGGGGAGGGACATACGCCGGCTCTTCTTCGACCGGCAGCTCGGGAACGGTTTCTTCTACCGGCTCCGCGGCCAGTTGCGGGGTTGTCGTCGCCTCGGGCTCTGCGACAACCTCCCGCTCCGGCGTGACCGGCTCCACAGTTTCGAGAAGCTGCTCAAACGTCTGACGCCGCGCCGCCTGGAGCGCGTTCAATCGCGAAGTGAAGACGGCGAAACCTTCGACCCGTTCACACCGCTCCTGCTGCAGCTCGTTCTCGAGGATGGCTACCCGTTTGTTCGCGTTACGAGCGCTTCGCCACACCACCAGAAGAACGATGCCGAACAGGCCGAACCAGAAGATGCCCCATTGGCTCGACGCTGCGGCGATCACGACCAGCCCAACCAGCGCCAGGAGTGATGTAACCACCGTCTTCGCGGAACTCATCGGAAGGGTTCATTGTAGTATCTGGCGGTCAGGCGGCGAGACGCCAGCGTTCCGTGGGCATTCGCGCGTAAGGGCCGGGCTTGCGCGTAACTCCGGAACGCTGGCGTCCCGCCGCCTGGCTCGGCGGCGTCTCGCCGCCGTATTTGCTCACACCAGAGCGATATCAAAGTACGCGTTCTGATCCGCCGGAGCTGATTGCGCTCCCGATTCCAGGCCGGGCGTATAGGGCATGCATCCTGTTGGGGTGCTTTGCTCCTATTCGCGGCGTCTGTCTTTTGGTGTAGGGCCGCCGCCCTCGGCGGCCATTCTCGCGCGGCGCAAGAACAAGGCCGCCGAGGGCGGCGGCCCTACACACGGGGAGGCAACTTGGGGTATCTGGAAAATCAATTTAACGCGCGTCCGGCAAGTTGGCTCGTCAGTTTCGGACCCGCGAGGGAATTAAGTTGATTTTCCAGATGCCCCAGCCGCCGATTGACACCATCGAAGAAGAGAAAGCGTAGCGCCGGCGGCCCGCCGGCTGGCCCTCCGCCGGCCCGGCGGCGACAAAGGAACAGGCACCCATGACCGGTCGATTCAGGACGCCGATTCTCGCGGCGTCTCGCCGCCGTATTTGCTCACACCAGAGCGATATCAAAGTACGCGTTCTGATCCGCCGGAGCGGATTGCGCTCCCGGTTCCAGGCCGGGGGTATAGGCCTCACAGAGCTCGAAGTCGATCTTCATCGAACGGAATGAACGAAGCGCAGCGGCCAACGGGCCGGCACGGTCGAGTGCGAGATCCATGTAGAGGTATCCCGCGCGCCGATGTTCATTGTGGAGATGGATGAGCAGTGATTCCAGATCCTCGGGACGCTCCGCGCAGGCGTGTGCCACGTAGAGGAATCGAAGTTGCTGGCCCGGGCGCGGGAAGCGAGGGCGTCGTGTGACCGCGGCGAACAGATTGTAGAAAGCCGTACTGACGCGAAGCGCGGGGGACAACCGCAACAACCGGATCTGTTTGATGGCCGTTGCATCCCAGCCGGCACAGAAGCCGGTGATGCGCCCTTCGCGCCGGGCGATCCGGAAGCAATCCAGCGTGAGCGACGAGCTGATCCAGCGTCCGAAAAGCGTTTCATCGAGAACCGGCGCAAACGAGCGCTGGCCATTCACGCGGTTCCATAACTCGATCATCTCCGGGATGTCGTCGGGCGACGCGCGGCTTACCGAGACACCGGAAGAAGGCCGGCGCGGTGAGCCGAAGAGAATGAAGGAATTGCGGATCGGGCGAAGGTTGCGCACGCCAAAGTGCGCTCCGCCGGACTCGATCATCTCGAGCATCGGATTCCCAGCCAGAACCAGAAACGACGACACGGCGATCTCCTCGCGTTTCAACGCATCCCCGATGAATCGCACGACGCGGCCTCCCACGCCGGAGTTGCGATGGCGAGGATCGACTTTGAGATCGCCGAGGTAAGCCGACTGCCTGATCTCGCCGCCGATCCAGGCACGCATCGGCGCCATCATGGCCATGGCGATGATGTCCTGACCTTCGGCAATGACCGCCACGCGGCCGCCATCGTCTCCCTGCAGCGCAGTCAGCGCGAAGAAATCGGGCTCGCGCTCGAGCGCATAACTGACAGGCCCGACGATCGGACTGCGCCTGCACAGCTCGCGAAGCGCGGCATTGTCCGCAGGCGTTGCCCATCGCGCAGGTTCAGGCATGTGCGGTGCCGGCGTGATGCGGTTGCGCCGCCTCATGCATCCTGTTGGGGTGCTTTGCTCCTATTCGCAGTATCTGCCTTTTGGTGTAGGGCCGCCGCCCTCGGCGGCCACTCTCGCGCGGCGCAAGAACATGGCCGCCGAGGGCGGCGGCCCTACACACGAAGCGAACGTGGAAGGGCGCGTCGCTCATGACCATTTCGCCAATGTCCCATCCTCGAGTACCAGGCAGCGTGATGCGTAGCGCTTCAGGCGGAGATCGTGCGTTGCGACCATGACTGCGGCCTGCCGCTCCGACGCAAGCCGCAGGAGGATCTCGGCGACGGCGGCGCCTGAGGTCCCGTCGAGGTTTCCTGTGGGCTCGTCAGCCAGCAGCACGGCAGGACGGTGGACGAGCGCGCGGGCGATTCCGATCCGTTGCTCTTCACCTCCGGAGAGCTCGTGCGGGAGACGGTCACGAAGCGTTGCCAATCCCAGGATGTCCAGCAACAGATCGGTTTCCCGTTCGCCGTCGCTCGGACTCATTCCAGCGATCGAAGCCATCAGCCGGACATTCTCGCGGGCGGTGAGACCGCTGAGCAGGCTGGGCCGTTGAAAGACGACGCCGATCGACGCGGAGCGTAGCGCCCGTCGTTCCCGCTGCGAGGCAACATCGATTCGAACGCCACCGATCTCGATCCGTCCCCGATCCGGTGTGAGCAGACCCGCGGCGAGGCCGAGCAGCGTCGTCTTTCCTGATCCGCTGGGACCGGCCAGCAGTGTCAGCTCTCCAGCGTTCACGGAGAATGAGACATCGCGCAACACCTGCACGGCCCGCCTAGCCGTTCCGCGGGTGGTCCAGACTCCATCGAATTGGATCGCGCTCACGACCGGAAAGCCTCCAGCGGGTCGATGTCCTTCAACCGGATGAGGGGCACGATCGCGGCGAGGATGCCCGAGATCGAAAGTAAGGCCGTGACCATGAGGAAGTCGGCGGCGGAGTAGGAGAGGGGAATCACCGGCGCGACACGATCGATCACGAAGGCGAGAAGGTGAGCCGAAAGCGCACCGGCCGCGATGCCGGAGCCGAGGAGCTTCGCGGCGTGAATCATCAGACCGATTCCGATTGCTGACGGCGTGGCACCAGTCGCCAGGAGCACCGCCAGCTCTCCCCGCCGCTCTTCGACAAGGCCTTCGATCAGGAACGCCACCAGCAGCGCCGCTGATACGACGCCGAGAATCGCGATCAGCAGAAGCATCGGCAGGAACCCCGATCCGATCTCACGAAGGCTGTTTTCGGTGATCGAGTCGCGGGTCATCACCTCCAGCTTCGGGAACTGGTGTCGTATGCGCGCGTAAACGTCAGCCGCGTTCGCGCCCTCGGCGACTTCGACGATTCCGAACGATGCCAGCGGCAGCGCGCCAGGTCCGTTCAACTCGATCTTTCCGAAGACGAATTGCGTCGCCAGGAGATTCGTGCCGGACGTGATGCCGGTCACCTTCATGTTGACGCCATTGACCGCGAGCATGTCGCCGAGGTCGATCCGCAGCCGATGAGCGGCAGAGCGGTCGAGAGCGACTTCTCCTGACGCCGCCGGTGTTCGTCCCCGCTCCAGCAACGGCGGTCCGCCGAGGCCGTTGGGCGCCCGGAAGCTGACTCCGAGTAAGGTGAAGCGCCGGCCTTTCGCCTCGGCGGTAACAAACGCCCGAAGGATGGGATCGACTCTGGCCACTCCTGTCACCCGACGGACTTCCTCGAGCGTCGTCACGTCGAAAACGCCGGAGGAGCGGATGAGATTGTCCGTCCCCTTTGCTCCGACCCAGATGTCGAGCCCGCGCTGTCCGGTGTACCGCCGGATGCTCGCGGCAACACTACGATACGAGGCGAACAGCACCAGGACGAGCATTGTGCTCACCGCGATTCCGCCAACACAGAGCGCGAACCGCGTGGGGCGTGCGCGCAGTCCCTTCGCGATCAGCCTTCTCATCGATGGTCCTCGTGCGAAGTGACGTCGAGCGGCCACTGCCGAGGATCGGCGCCGTGCTGCTGCAGGATGGCGAAAAGCCACCGCTCGATCCCGAATGCCACGCAGCCGGTGTGGACCGGAGAGCCATCGAAGGAAATCCCGAAGGCCTCTCCGAAGAAGTTACGGTGCTTGTTGAACGAAGCAATCGCAACGGTGTGGCTGATGAGCTCGTGCTTCGTCGGAAAGAGCCTGGCGTGAACGTACTTCGGCGAGCGTTTTGGATCGAAGAATGGATCCGTCGCCACCTCGATCGCTGGATCGAGTCCCCAGGCATTGGCAATGGCCAGGACTTTCTCACGTGCCTGCTGCAGGAAGTCTTCGACGCTTTCGGGCGTGCCGAGGTGGACGATCTCGCGCATCGAGAAGCTCGGTTGTCGCACCAGCGGTTGGAAGGATTGTTCCGAACGGAAGCATGTACCTCGAACGGTGACCGAAGTTGGGTGACTCACCGACGTCTTCTCGCGTGCGATGTAAACGCCGTAACACGCTGCCGGCGCGAGCACGGTACGGACCGGTGCGAGATGCGGAGTATGCAGACTCCCGACGGCATCGGCGCCATTCGCGTCCGCGAACTCCCGCAGGTTCTCGGAGTCGCTGTTCGCAGAGGAGGGGAACGTGATCAGGTGCGGGAAGGAGGAGAAGTAGTCGATCTTGCGAAGGTCGCTGACGGACAATAGTGGCCCAAGCTCCTGCCGTTCAGCGCCGAAGGACGCGGCCAGATCGAGAAACACGCGGTCGACCTCCGCGGAGAGCGCGAGGAGCGGACCGGAAAGGGCGATGAACCCATCCTCGTTCCAGGAAAGGCCCTCGATCGCGAGAGGAAGAGTGTCGGTCATAGACACGTATCCAGATCAGGTTGGAAATTGATAGATGGAAGGACACGACGCTGAGCCTTCTCCCGTCCGCAGCGGAGTTCAGCAATGGACCTTCGAAGTGACACGACACTTGACCTGTCGAGAGTCCTTCTCCCCTCCGCAGAGGGGAGAAGGGCTCTCGATGGGGGGGCGTCGCGTGATTTCAGAGATTTCAACGGAGATTCGTGACCCGATTTCGACGAATGCGGTCATGCGAATACGCCGATCTTCCGCAGCCATTGCGAGATGTGCTTCGTCGATTGATCACAGAGCGAGCGCCAGTGCGCCGATGCCAGCACCTCGTCTCTCACAGATAGCGGAAGATCGAGGCCGCGATAGACGTCCGGGTTGACATAAGAGCGCAGGACCGTCGACATGTAGCGGCCAAGATACGCGCCCATCTCCTTCCGCTGCTCTTCGCTCCACTGCTGTGAGTACCGATCCCACATCTCGTCGATCAGGACGCGGCCGAAGGCGATGTGACGGGCCTCGTCGGAGGCGTGATAGTCGTTGATCTCTCGCGCCAATCTCCAGACATCACCGTCTCTGGCGATCTGCTGGTTGTAGTACTGCGCGATCTCCTCGAACACGAGCACCCGTGCGAAGAAGAGAAACTCCTCCTCTCCAGCGGCATACGTGCGTGGGAATTCGATCTGTTTGTCGGGATAGATCATCCCGCCATAGTCGAGACAAAACCGCGCGAAGACGACCGTGTGAGCGTTTTCTTCGTGAAGGAAGTGCTGGAGATAGCCGGAGAGGTGAGGGGCGCGGCCACGATAGATGCGCCGCGCCAAACCAGTCATGAGCTCACGCTCTCCGGCGATGTTCAGCGAGAAGAAGCTCACCGCTTCCTGAAGCGCAAGACTCCAGCGCTGCTCGTCTGTGAGCGTTGCCATCACTGGATGGCCTGACAGCGGCAGGAGCGCGGCACTCATGGCAGGCCAGTCGGTGGGGGCGCGTGCCGGCCAGGAGAAGAGCTGATACGGATTCGCATACTGCGCGACAGACAGAGCACTCAGCCGCCCGGTGGCGGACTCGAGCAGTTTCGTTTTCGCGCTGTCAGTCACGGCCGATTCCTGAAGAACGATTCATAAATCGAGTCGAGCGTTCTCAGCTTGTTTGGATCGAGATCCTCGGTGAGGATGCGCTCTCCGGTCTCTGCCTCGAGGAACAGAATCAGCTCGACCACCTGGAGGGATTCGAGGATGCGCGACTCGATGATGTCGGTATCGGGCCGCAGTGTCATTCCCGCTACCTTCGGGTTCGCAGCGATCAGCCACGAGCGCAGCCGGTCGAGTACGGCATCTTTGTCGATGACCGTCATGCCGGCTTCCGTATCGTGGCGACGTGAAACGCGGCATTGACGAAAGCTCGGTCGCTCCGTCCGAGCTCGGCGGAACGAGCTGTGTCCTCATCGAGATGCCGGGCGATGGCGGCCGGAAGGGGACGATCGACCATGAGAGCGCGATAACAGATGACCGCGCCATCCCGGGCCACGCGGAGGACGTCCTCGAAGAAGGGCGTGACGTCATCATCGCGCAGCCACTCCGCAACATTCGAGAGGTAGAACTTGTCGCAACTCGCGTCGGGTTGACCATGCAGGAGCTCGCGGATATCGGCGCGACGCGTTTCAAGGCGGTCGGCGTTTCTCTTCACCGCTTCGGCGGTCGCTGGTTGAAGATACGGCGGCCTGCCGTCGCCGTACCGGCCGCGAAAGATCCAGGAGAGAAAGTAGTTGTCCGCGATGGGGAGTTGCGTCAGCGCCCACGCGGCACGTCTTCGCATCTCCTCGGGTAGATTGCGGCCCTCCACGTACTGATAGAACGACGGATCGAGAGCCCTGTCGAGGACTCGCTTGTGCGTGAGCAGGAAGATCCGCCGCCATCCCGGCGTATCCCACTTGTCGTGAAAGAAGCGCTGCTGCGCCTCGAGGGACGGCTGTTCGAAGAGCTGGTCGATGCGGCGGCGGGAGTGCACGAGCCGCAACAGCCATCGCAGGACCGCGAAGTAGCGCTCGATCCGTCCCTGCGAGATCACCCCTTTGCGAATCTGCTCCGGTCTTGCCCTCCAGAAGTCCGCAGTCTCCTTTTGCAGATTCCCGCTGAGAGATTCGAAGGTCTCCCATCGATTCGATGCCGCGCTTCCACCGACGAATGCCGGCGCGTCGTCACTCGTCAGATGACGAACCGCCGCCAGTTTGAGGTTCAGCAGATGCAGTTGTGCCGGACTTCGATCGACCGCCAGCAATCGCCGAGGCCCCGCGGCCAGCAACGTCATCACCGTACAGCCAGCCCCTGCGATGGCAATGACATCGTCTTCCGGACGAATCGCGAGCGCTACTCGCTCCAGCTGAGAATCCTCCCAGTTCTGCGCATACATCAGCCGCTCGTCATCGTGCGCGGTCATGGCCGTATTTTCGTCCTGGCATCTCTCACGCCGTCATTGGGTCGCGGACGCTGGTCGACGCCGAAGTTGACGTTTGAAGACAGGACGTGCTTCGCCGCGTGAGACCGAAGAGTCGCTGTGTCGCCGACGGAGCCGGCGATCCTGCCGCTTAGCAACGCATGTCGTTCCGGTGTAGGGCCGCCGCCCTCGGCGGCCGTCTTCGCGCGGCAGAGGAACAGGACCGCCGAGGGCGGCGGTCCTACACGTTGGAGCGGCTAACGAAGACACAACCGGGTACAGACAGGAGTATCCGTGCCGGAAGGGAGCCGTTTTGTGGCACCGACACTCCTGTCTGTGCGGGGTGTGCAGTGTCAGGATCATTGAGTCCGTCATGCTTACTCCGTCCGCCGCGGCTGTTCCCAATGGGTCTCGGCGCCGCGCGCCACGATCGGCTCGAGCCACTCGCGAGCGTGACACAGACGGATGCCGTTCCCCGCCATCGCTCGATCGAACACCGTCGTGTCGAAGATCCTCGGGGTCTCGAGCTGGCGGATCACCGTGTTTGTCTGCCGGATGATCTGCCTAAGACGAGGATTGCCGGTGAGCTCCACGATGTCGGCGAAATCGCGAAAGACTTCCGGCGTCACCATCACAGGGAGCGGTTGACCGCGGCTCACCCACGCCGGATCGGCTGCGGCAAGGTAGGTATCGACCGCGGGAAAGAGCTCGCCGAGAGTGAACGATCGGGCCTTGCCTGCGCAGACGTGGAGCGTCGAGCCGGGCACGAACGATTCCTCGAAGAGATGAATGACCGCGCGTGCGGCAAAGTCTACGGGGATGAGATCGATGGCCTGTTCGGGATCACCGGTGATCATCGCCAGCAGACCCTCATGGAAAAGACGAAGGATGGGGTAGAGGCCGGTGAGGCGCGAAATCCGTCCGTCGTCGCTCCGTCCGACGACGAGACTCAGACGATAGATGGCGATCGGAAACTCGGCCATGGCATCGCGCGCTTCGCATTCCGCCAGCGCCTTGGAGTGTTCGTATTCGTTGTTGAAGACTTCCGTGAGGTCGAGATCCTCTTCGCGAATCAATCCTCCTCGCCGTCCGGCTACAAACGATGTACTGACGACGCCGATTCGCTGTAGTTGTGGGCATGATCGTGCCACCGCGAGCAGGTTCCTCATCGCGGTGACGTTGTTGAGGAAGGCCCCTTCGGCGGTCTGATCGAAGCGCGTGCCAGCCGCGGCATGAATGATTCCGGTAATCGACCGCAACCGGCTGAGACCCGGTTCTTGCAGCCCCAGGCTCGGAAGTGTCACATCACCGCGTACGACTTCCAGTCCGGCAGCCCGCTCGTCATCCACTTCAGCCCACTCCAGGATCCAGCGCAGCTTTGAATCGGCCTCGTCATCGCTGCCGCGCAGAAGGATCAGCAGCGCAGGAGCATCCGCCCGGCGGAGGAGTTGGCGAATGACCTCGATTCCGACGATCCCGGTTCCGCCCGTGATCAGGATGGTGCCGCTCATGCCTCCACCACCGTGCAACTCCAATGGGCTCCGAATCCCATCACGAACAGTGCGACCTTGTTGCCTTTGACGATCCGTCCCTCTTCGACGGCATCGACATAGTTGATGATGTTGTCCGCCGCGACGGCGTGTCCGATGCGGGCGATGTTTCGCGTGTAGACACGGTCGAGCGGAATGCCCAGAATCTGGGCGAGAATCCCCCAGCTCTTCAGGTTCAGGTTGTGCGGAATCAGGAGATCGATCTCATCGATACTCTGGCACCCCGCCGCCTCCACCGCTTCGACAATGGCACGGCGGGCGAGAGGGAAGTAGGCCGCGATCAACTGGTCGTGACTGATGGTGCTGTCCCAGTAAGCACCGCGGGTGATCTGGGTCATCGCCAGGAGCCGGTTGCGCTCCTCGCCGCGCGACACTACGGCCGCGCAGGCACCGTCGGACATGAGGTTGTAGACGATTTCCCGTTTTGCGCTTGCAGGGAACCGGTCAGATGCGACGCACAACACGTGATTGACGCCTGGCTCGGCAGCGATCAATCCGCGCGCGACACGAAGCGTGGCCTGAAAGGCATTGCAGGCCAGTTGCGTCAACCCGATCACCGATGCGTTGGGAATCCCCAACGCTGCCTGAAGAGATGGACCTGGAAACCGGAACAGCGGCGTGGGATCGGTCATCCCTCCCCAGCGCTCCTGATCGTCGGTCGTGACGACGGAGCTCGAAGCCAGGCCGCCCGCGTAGAGGATGACATCGACGCGGGCGAGATCGAAGCCGCTCCGTCTGGTCAGGTCGCGAACAGCCTTCACGGCCATCTGCCCGACCGGCTCGTCACCGGCCACGCGGATCGTGTGAAAGCCGAGGCGCGTCAGTTTTTCCTGGTCGCTGTTGGACTGGCCGGCGGCGACGACCTCCTCGACCGTCCGCTCCGTCGGAGGAAGGTAGTACCCCATCGCCGAGAGTCCGACTACCTGATCGAGCGCCAAGCTGCCCCTGTTACTGAGGAATAGTATGGGTTGGCAAACGATCTACTGTTTACTTTCCATGAACATTCCGAATCCGGCACTGGCGTCAGCGTACTTCGCCGAGCACATCGTCGATGACATCGAGCACGTGCTCGACGCCGATTCGACGCCGCTCCTTTCGCGCCGCGATGTTCCTCGCGAGTTGCTGAAGCCAGCCACCTCGGCCTGTCTCCTGCGCATGACATTCGAGGAATGGGGATTGATGGCGATCCTCTGGATAACCGTCGCCGTCACCCCTCGCTGGATCTATCCCGCGCTCGCGCTACTCCTCGCCGGCCGCCTTCACGCGCTCGGAATCATCCTGCACGACGCCGCGCACATGCCGCTCCGGCGGAAAACGATTGGCATCCGCATCGTGGAGGTGTTCTGCGGATATCCGGTCGCCTCGACGTTGAACGCCATGCGATACCACCACCTTCGCCACCACCGAGACAGCGGAATGCCAACCGATCCCTACTACAAGAACGGGACGCAGAACCTGCGCTGGTGGACGGCGAACCTGCTGCGCGGCATCATCCTCGTGCCGTTCTGGAGTGTCCGCGCCGTGGTTGGAACGCTGGCGTCGTTCCTCCCGTCACTTCGGAACGTCTACGGACACATCTTTCTCCAGGATCGCAGCTCCGAAGATCTCCGCGAGTCGCGCGAGGTCATCGAGTGTGCCCGTGCCGAGTGGGGCCAACTGTTGTTTCAGAGTCTGGTCATCACCGCGACGATCGCGTTTCCCGGACCGCTATTGTGGGGATACCTCGTGCCGGCCACCATCGCCGGCTTCCTCTCCGCGCGCCGCGTCCTGATCGAGCACATTTACGAGCGTACCGCCGACCGCCGCATCGACACCATCATCGCCACCACCAACGACCATCACCTCGGCCTGGCAGGCCTGCTCGCCCTCGCCCCCCGCAACGCCGGCTACCACATCGTCCACCACATCCACCCCCAGGCCGCGTTGGGTGCGCTACCGCGCCTGCGCGATTGGTATGTGGAGGAGTATCCGGAGATGTATCCCTCGCGGTGATCTGAGCTGCGGCTAGCCCCGAGGCGACGGCTCTTCACTGTGGGATTCTGGAACGAGGACCAAGTTGCCGGTGCTACGCTGCTGAGTTGATTCAGCGTGCAAATCTACGATTGATCGCTTGTGTCGGATATGGGACCCCGTCAATCTCGTCGCCGCGAACCCGCGCAGCCGCAAACCGCCGTAACGCTCAAATCGTCTGGTGGAGGTTGGTGGAGGTGAGGAGTCGAACCTCTGACCTAGCCTAGCGCTTATGAGACGCCCGCTCTAACCATCCGAGCTACACCGCCATGGTGGGAAGACTCACGTGGCCGTGATTGAAGTCACGCTAACGAGGTCAGCGTTTGAGTCAGAGAGATGTCGAGATGTGCGGCGGTCAGTTCGGAAGATCGACCACGACATCGGTTTGGTCATTGGTGGTCACTGGCCCGACTTTTCCGCCAGGCATGAGTTGGCGAACCTTCCTACCGAGCTCAGAGTCGAACGTAGTCATCGAGGCGAACTGATTGCGATCGTCCGTGGGGTTTTTGGATGGAAGTCCAACGGTGAGCTCGACGACCTTGAGTTTCGCACCTGGCAAACGGCGGACGCACAATTTGCTGATCTCGACCGCGTACGCTGCAAGCGCCAGTTCGACCTCAGCTTGCCGGTCCGGCGCATCGTGCCACCGCACCAGAGCTTCCTGATAGCTGGCTCCCGGCCCCAGCCGAAGTTGAATAATGTCGTCAGAATGAAGAAGTTTGAGGGAGTCGGTCGAGGGCATGCGCACCCGAACCCGCAGCGGCTCGGTATCTGGCAACGAGCCGAGAGCGTTGGTGACGAAGAGGTTCTGCACCTTTTCGTAGCCCGGCGAGTAAAGCAGCGCATCTAGCTCCCTCGCGCGGCTGAATCGATGGCCCTCGGAAGTCCACGACCAGAAGACCCGGATGCGTTCGACCAACTCGCCGCCCAATCTCAGAAGTTGACCGATTCCGGTGATTTCAGGAACGAATACGCCAATGACGGCCTTCACCAAGTAGCGCAACAGTTCGCGTTTGTGAACGCCGTGGCCACGCCGCTTCAAGGTGGCTTCGCGGGCATCATTGATGATCGATAGACGCCAGTCCTGTGTGGCGAGCCAGTGGCGCAGGAGGGGTCCGCTACCGCCGATATGCAGGGCTCCCGCGGGAGGGTCCTTGGCTTGGAGTATCGTCAAATAGCGGTCGTAACTCTCTCCGATGCCTTCGGTGGAACAATACGCGAAGACGTCCACCTCCGCGCGATCGGCCGCGGTCTGCAGCCGGTGGACAAATTTGCACTGCGCGGTGAGAACGCGCTGCCGCCGCAGGATGTCATAGGTCGCATCGAAACCAAGACCTCTGTAAAGACAGGCAGCCGTGACCAGCCCCGCAGTGATGGCCGCTTCAAGCAGCGACGCTGGTCTGGCCAGGTGTTCCGCGATCCCTGCTGACGTGAAGAAATAGCTGTCTGGGACAAGAAGACGGCGGCGAAACAAGAGATTGTTGATGAGCGAAGCATGAAAGTCGATCGATTGGAGCGACTCGAGGTCGGGGTCTGCAGCGCCGAAGAAAGTCGGTCGTTCTTCCCACGTCGCGGCCGCCGTTCCAAGGTGTGTGTTTTCAAGCACCAGAACGCGCTTCTTCGCCGTTCGGCAACACGCGATCTCGTCCACCCATTGGGAGACGATGCGACGGACGTCGCCTACCTTCCAGTATTCGGGAAGACCCTCCAGCTCTGGAAGATCCGGCCGCACATTTCGATGCGCAGCCTCGGCAAACACGAGAGGGAAGCCGGCGTGAGTTGCGTATGCGAGAAGCTCGTCTCGATCAATTGCGGAGAAGAGTTCCTGCCCGATCGCCTCCCAGCTCTGTCGGACGGTCGTGATCGCTGGCTGGCAGGCATTGAGCTCGACAAAGAAACGTCGCGCCTCACCTAAGGATGCGTGAAAGGCATCGTAAATCGAGGCGTCGTACGTGAGAGGGCGGCTTGCAAACACTTTCCAGAGGAAGGCGGTGACACCCGGTGTCCGCTTGATGATGGTCTCCAAGTCATCGGCAGCCACGCGGCGTGTCGTTTCTTTCGTAGTGATGTCGAGACAGATGAGCGCCAGGGAGAGCGCATAATCCTCATCGACAGCAGCGACGAGTGTTTGGCGAACCTCGTCGAAGCTATGCACCTCCAGATACTGAACGTCTTGAGATACCCCGAACACGTACTGCCACGCGCGCGGCCCAGCCGGCTTCACCTCAGAAGGGTTCTCGCCGTCAATCCTGTACCACATATCGCCGTCGACAACCAGCGCGGCGGCTGCACGACCGGAAATGGCGGCCTTCATCATGGCTGGTCGACAATTACGCCGAGCTGCGTGAGGTTGTCGCGCAGATCGAGGAGAATGCCCGGCGGAGTTAGCCCGGTCGCGCTGTCGTCTATCCTCACTTTCTCGAGACTTCGCACCGTCATCGGACCGAAAATATGAACTTCGATGAATTCGTCATCGTCAGTAGTCGCTCCGCGTGTCGCTAAGATGTCTGCGAATTCCGCCCTCGTGGTGGACGGAACCAAACGGCTGGCAAGTTTTGCAACTGCGAGCTTACCCCGTTCGACCCATGTACTGCGAACTCCTTGCGGAATCTCAACGGCGACCCCTAGATTGACTCCGCCTCGATCGATGAAAAACTGGCAGCTATTTTTCTCGAATGCGGAGGCGCGGTGCGCAATCATCGGCGTTGCACAGACCAGGGTGCAAGGTCCGTACGCCCTCAGCCCTTCGGGGGTCAGGGAAAGTGCGGCGAAGCGAATGTGTCGTTTTACAGCGTCGGTGAAGAGCGCGGTGTCGACGACCTCCCGAACGCGATTCCAATCCGTACCGGCAGGCGGCCGGGCCCGCGGCACCCTCGAGTCGGCCATTCCGTAAAACGTGGCACGCAGCTCTGATTCGGACGACGCGAGCCGTTCAGCTTCTCCGATCTTGACGTTCATCACAGCCCAGGAACGGTCTACGGCCTCCTCGAATTGCTGGACGGTGTCCGCAACACCTGCCTCACGGGCGTCTTCGAGCGCCTCCGAGTAACGCGATTGCAGGGCCTGCCGTTCCTCGGGCAGACTCGCAGCGTTGACGTTGGGATAGAGGCCTGGCCATCCGCAATGCGGACACTCCGTCACATAGATAGAGATCTCGTTACTGCACCGTTCGCATGCCATAGGATCCTGCACGAGTAACCTCTTCGTTATTGCAGCTTTCTGGATGAGAGTGACGGAAAGTCCCAAATCCCTAAACTGGCACGATTCAGCATTCGTACCAGATATCGCAGCGGGAGCTAGTCGGCCGAACTACTACAAACGCTAGAGGTAGAGTCCTTGGTGGCGGTGAGAGGAGTCGAACCTCTGACCTAGCGCTTATGAGACGCCCGCTCTAACCATCTGAGCTACACCGCCATGCGTGGGTCTGGAGGATATACTCAACGCCGCGCGGCGCGGAAAATTTCGGCGGCGCGGAGCGTGGAATGTCCGAAGAAGGGCAGAAGTGCATCCGGTGCGGCGATCCAGAGGAGAGCGTGGTGCTGGAGCGCTGTATCACATGTGGGAAACGCTTTTGTGCCGACTGCGTCTACCGGGCCACGGGACGGCGCTTCTGCTCGCCGGAGTGTGCGCGCGCCTTCTTCTACGGAGACAGCGATGAGTACGAAAAAGACGACGATCTTACCGATGAATGAATCCACATCGCCGGTGCTGCGTCCGCGGCGGCTGCGCCGCACGGAGTCGATCCGGGCTCTGGTGCGGGAGACAGTGGTCCGGCCGGAGGATCTGATCTATCCGCTCTTCGTCGTCCCGAGCTCGCGGCCGAAGGTGGAGATAGGATCGATGCCTGGTGTCTGGCAACTCCGTGCGGCCGAGGCGGCGGAGGAGGCGAAGCGGGCGCGCGATGCCGGCATCCGGGCCGTCCTTCTCTTCGGGCTGCCGGAGTACAAGGACGGCATCGGTTCGGCGTCGTGGGATCCGACGGGGCCGGTGCAGGCGGGGATCGAGGCGATCAAGCGCGCCGTGCCGGAGATGACGGTGATGGCGGACGTCTGCCTCTGCGAGTACACCGATCACGGGCACTGCGGCGTCATCGTCGAGCGCAACGGTGTAGCGGATGTCGATAACGATCAGACCCTGCCTCTCCTCGCCAAACAGGCCGTCTCGTTCGCAGCCTCGGGGGCCGATTTTGTGGCGCCGTCGGACATGATGGACGGTCGTGTCGGCGCGATCCGCGATGCGCTCGATCACGCGGGGATGAGCGAGATCGGGATCATGGCGTACTCGGCGAAGTTCGCGTCCGGTTTCTACGGCCCGTTCCGCGAGGCCGCGGAGTCAGCGCCGCAGTTCGGCGACCGGCGGAGCTATCAGATGGATCCGGCGAACATCCGCGAAGCCATCCGGGAGATGGAGCTGGACGTCGAGGAAGGAGCCGACATGATCATGGTCAAGCCGGCGCTGTCATATCTCGACGTCATCCGCGCCGCTCGCGATAACTTCGACCTGCCGGTGGCGGCGTACAACGTCAGCGGCGAGTACTCGATGGTGAAAGCTGCTGCGGCACGCGGCTGGATCGACGGCCCGCGGGTGATGAACGAGATCCTGACGTCGATCAAGCGGGCGGGGGCGGATCTGATCATCACCTACCACGCCCTGGAGTTCGCGAGCGGGTATCGAGGGTGAGGGCCTGCGCGGCAAAACCTTCCTTGCGTCACTGCTGGTGGAGCCTTGGGCATCCAGCGCCGCCGGCCGTGCCGGCCTAGCTCTTCTTCTCGGACGTGGTCCCGCACTCTTTGCTGCAGCAGGCATCTTTGTGCGAGCAGTACTGCTTGCCGCCTTTGCCGGCACAGCACTTCATGTGGTTCGCTTTGCAGGATTTGTTTTCCTTGCAGCAGGCCATGTCCTGTTTCATGCAGTGGCCGGCCTGTGCGGGGATGGCGAAGGCCATCGATGAGACGATCAGAACGGTGGAGAGAATGTGACGGAGCTTCATGACTCCTCCTCGGTAATTCACACCATTATGCCAGATTGACTGCTTCCCTTACCTTTCATTCTGAGAGGGTGTGAGGAGATCGCGCGATTCATGCACAGGATCAGGCTGGAAGGGAACTCGGAACGGGCGATTTCCGCACAAGTTCTGATGCTGCTGCCGGTCGTGGCACGTTGCGCGCGAAGGCGCGCGAAACAAGATAGCCCCGCGCTCGGCGCGGGGTACTTCGGGGTTGAGGAATCTGCGGCCGCGAAGGCGGCCGCCACAAGATCCTGACACGATGGTTGCGGTTGTAGCGACCGCCTTCGCGGCCGCAACATCCACCACCGACGAATACCCCTGGCTGAGCCAGGGGCTATATTGTCCGACGCGCCTGCGCGCGTCGACACCGGCAATCGCGCGGATTTTGCCAGCAAACATTCAGCACCATGCTTCTTTTCCCAGGCGCAGTGCCCCCGCTGTCCTTGCTGAGAATGACGGTGAACAAGGGGCGAGCGATCTTCTAAGCCTGCGGTAGCCGCGGCTACCGTCATGCACGCCTGCACGCCTCGGGCGTGCTCGAAATACGGAGCTTCGCGTCACCAACCGCCTTCATGTCATCGAGTGAAGGCCGCGTGAGGCATCGGCAATCATTCGACGTCATCGTGACGCCGAACGATGCCCGTGCGGGCTCGGGCGATGGAGACGTGACGCCAAGCGATGTCGGTGCCGGCCCAAGCGATGCAAGCGGTACTCCGTGCAAAAGCGGCGTGAGCTCGAGCGATGGAATCGAGAAACCGGGCAATGCCGGCGTGCGCTCCAGCGACGGAAGCGGTAGCCCAAGGGAAGTCAGCGTGTACCCGAGCGACGGAAGCGAAATTCCAAGCAAGTTCTGGGAAATCCCAAGCAAGCTCTGGGAAATCCCAAGCAACCTTTGAGAAATCCCAAGCAACCTCTGAGAAATCCCAAGCGACCTTTGGGAAATCGCTTCCAGGCTTTGAGAAATCGCTTCCGACCCATGGGCGAACGGTTGCAATCTCTGAAAAGCCGCGATCAACCTCTCGGAGAACGTGTGTGATGCTCGGTGCCCGGGTGCGATATCTGGGCAAGCGCAAGCGATGTCAGCGGTGGAAGCTGCAAACGCTACGGTGCGTCAAAGAGCTCCACGATGAACGCTGACGATCGAGGCCCGAACGGTTGCCGGTGAGCGGTACACGGATGTTCAGCCGCACCAGACGGCGCTCACCGCATCGGGGTGATCGAGCAGGTAACCGTCGTCGTCTGCGTTGTATTCGATGACGGCTCCGTCCAGGCGGGAGGCGGACATGTCGTCCAGCGCGACGCGGACGCCGCTGACGTCGACGATCTTGTCGCCGTCGATGGGCGCGTCGGAGAACGCCAGGCGATAGCCGCTGCCGCCGCAGCCGGTGGTGAAGGCGATGCGGAGGATGCGTCCCTCCAGCTCGCGCTGGAGATGTTGGGCGGCAGTCTGCGTGATCGAGAGGTTCATGGGGTGGCGGGGCCGCGCACGAGGCGGGCTTCGGCGTCTTCTCGCTTGAACCAATCGCGATCGAGCTTCGTCAATTCCAGCTCGCGCTCCAGCTCGACGATGTGGGCGCGCTTCGATGCGCCGAGGTAGACGACGAAACCGCGGTCGATGACTGTGGCGCCGCGGCCGAGCTCGGCCAGCTTGCGCTCCATCGTCCGTTCACGGGCGATGAGGAACTCGGTGGTCTCGCGGTAGGAGAGGTCACCCTCCAGGATCTCCTGAAAGGCCAGATCGTTCGCCAGCGTGACGCGGCTGCGAGCGGTACCTGTGGCAGCGATCTTCTTCTCGATGAGATCGCGGGCGGCCCGCTCGTCGGCGGCGAACTGTTTGAACATGTTCGCGGTCAGCGGATTCTGCAGGTTCTCCGCCAGCTTCTCGAAGGTCTTGTACGCCTCGATGGTGTACTGGAAGAGGGTGTTGAGCTGCTGGTTGGAGAGGATGGCGGGGGTTGTTTCGGTCATGGTGGTCATGCGGTTACGCCTCGTTGTCGAGCGGTAGAGTAGTCGATCGGTAGATTAGTCGATCGGTGGAGGTCGATCCGTGGAAGTCGATCAGTGGATTAGTCGATTAGTGGATCGGGACCGTAGCGTCTCCCGAGGCTGATCTACTGATCCACTGATCACCGATCTGCCGATCCACTGATCCATCTGATCCACTGATCCATCTGATCCACTGATCACCGATCCACTGATCACCAGATCTACTGATCCACTGATCACCGATCACAGATCTACTGATCCACCGATCCACTGATCACCGATCCACTGATCCACTGATCCACTGATCCACTGATCCACCGATCCCTCTGCCTCACTCAATCTTCGCTACCTTCACAATCACATCGCCGATCAGCTTTGACTGGCATGAGAGCCGGTACGGCGGTTCCAACTCTTTGTAAGTCTCGTCGGGTGTCGGCGGCGTGAGGTTGTCCCAGCCGTCGATGACTTCCACCCGGCACGTTCCACATGCTCCGTCACCGCCGCAGACGTGACTGACGCGCACCTCCATCTGAGCGGCGCAGGAGAGGAGCGTGCATCCCGAGGGAAACTCCGCCGCCTTTCCCTCATCGACGAATGTGACCCGCGGCATTCGTGTGGATTATATGGGTTGCAGGCACCTATCCACCCAACGCCCGATGCGCCATGTACGAGCTGCGAACCAGCGGCGCCGACTCGACGTGATGGAACCCGAGGGCTTTTGCCTTCGCGCCGAGGTGCGTGAACTCGTCGGGGGTGTAGTAGCGGCGTACGGGATGATGATCGCCGGTGGGGGCGAGATACTGGCCGAAGGTGACGATGTCGACGCCGGCGTCGCGCAGGTCGTTTGCGACATCGAGGATTTCGTCCTCTGTCTCGCCGAGACCGAGCATCAGGGATGACTTGGTCAGCATGTTCGCCGTGCGCTCTTCCGAAGCCCAGCGCAGGATGTCGAGTGAGCGCTTGTACTTTGCGACGGGTCGCACAGCGGAGTACAGCCGCGGGACGGTTTCGACGTTATGAGCCAGCACCTCGGGGCGGGAGGCGATGACGGCTCGGAGTGCATCGCGATTGCCTTCGAGGTCGGAGATCAGCACTTCGACCGCGGCGCCGGTCTCCTCCCGGACCGCGAGGACCGTTTGCGCGAGATGTGCGGCGCCGCCGTCGGGCATGTCGTCGCGATTCACCATGGTGATGACCGCGTGCTTCACTCCCATCTTCGCGACCGCCTCGGCGACACGACGCGGCTCATCGGCGTCCGCAGCGAGCGGCTTCCCTTTGCCGACGGCGCAGAAGGTGCACCGGCGCGTACAGATCTCGCCGAGGATCATGAACGTTGCGGTGCCGGCGTTCCAGCACTCGAAGATGTTCGGGCAGCGCGCTTCCTGACAAACCGTGTTGAGAGCCAGATCGTTCATCAGCTTCGACACGGGAAGTTGAGAGAGATCGCCGGGGATTCGGACCTTGAGCCAGGCGGGACGATGGCCGGCGCGGCGGTTGATGGGTGCTTTGGGATCGGTGGCGGTCATGGTTTTTCCAGTAACCCGGCAACAGCGACCAACGCTTCCCGGTCATCCGTCCAGTGGATCTTTTCATATGCTTCCGCGAATGTGAACCAGCCGTAGTCGTCGTGCTCAGTTGCGTCCATCTGAATCGGCGCGCCGGGAGGGACTGCGAAGGCGAACGATGTTTCCCTGGCGATGATCGGCGGCGGGTATTTCGCTTCCAGGAACTGCGATTCGATCATGAAGGACTGCTCCAGATTGAGCGCTTCGGGATCTCCGCTGTGTCCTGTCTCCTCGGCCAGTTCGCGGCGGGCGGTATCGAAGGGGAGCTCGCCCTCCTCGATCGAGCCAGTGATCGGTTGCCAGAAGTTGCCGCGCTCGGGTCGGCGGTGCAGCAGGAGGACTCGCGCGCCGTCGTGGACCACGATCTTGACGAGGCGCAGACTTTCGGAGCGCGGTACGACCTCGCGCTCGAAGACTTCGGCAAACCTGGCGATGACGATCTCGCGTACGTCGTCGAGCGCGATGTCGCGGCCGGTGAGACGTGCGATCGACGTCACGCCGGTGCCGTGCAGTCCGCATGGCGTGATCATCCGGAAGTGGTCGAGGTTTGTGGTCACGTTCAAGGCGAAACCGTGTGACGTGACCCATCGGGCGATGCGGACGCCGATGGCGGCGATCTTGTCGTTCCCGACCCAGATGCCGCGCTTTCCTTCCGCGCGTCCGGCGGTGATGCCGTATTCAGCCACCGTTCGGATCAGTACTTCCTCGATCTTCGTCACGTACTTGCGGACGTCGCGATTGCCTTCGCCGAGGTGGATGATCGGATAGCCGACGAGCTGGCCGGGGCCGTGATAGGTGATGTCGCCGCCACGCGTGGTCTCATAAAACCGCACGCCTTCCGATTCGAGCGCCGCGGCGGGTGCGACGAGATTGCCGGCATCACCGCCGCGCCCGAGGGTGATGACCGGGGGATGCTCGAGAAGCAGGAGTTGGTCGGGGATGGTTTCCTGCTGACGCAACTCCACGAGCTTCTGCTGCAGTCGCATGCCGTTCTCGTAGGTGACGACATGAAGGTTGCGGAGCTCACAGAGGCGCATGCGGTGGCGAATACGTACGGTGCGCGTGCGGCATTCCCCGCCGGCGCTACGGCGAGAGCTACGGCTTCCACTCCGCTAACTGTTTCTCGAGCTTCTTCGCGTCGCGGACGATGTCGGGGTCGGTGGCGGTGGGGAGGAAGCCGGTCAACGCCTTGATCGCTTCGCGGTAGCGGCCTGCGTTCACATCGGCGACGATCCTGTTGTACGCCTCGACCTGACGGTTCAGTGCCGCGACTCGGGTCAGCTCGGCTGCCTGCTTCTCGAGGCCGCCGCGTGAGCTTTCGTCGGCCGTATTGGCGGCCAGTTCGCGGACGATGACTGCTGCTTCGTCGAAGTGTTGTTCATGTGTGAGCTCATTAGCGCGGTCCAGCTCAGCGCGCTCGATCGCGTCGTGAGCGGCGAGGGAAACTTGCGGTTTGTGGGCGGCGTCGAGCTGCGCGAAGAGGGGATCGGCTTTGGCGCGGTCGCCCGAGCGGCGATACATGGCCAGCAGGTGCAGGGAGAAATCGGTGCGGGCAGGAAGGAGATTGCACGCTTCTTCGAGCGCGGCGATCCCGGGAGCGACGTCGTTCTCGACGCTGTAGGTCGCGCCGAGGTTGCCGATGGCGCGGCCGGCCGGGAAACCAGGGTCATTGCGATGCGACAACGCGCGTTGCACCAGGGCGCGCGCTTTGCGGAATCGTGTGATGTCATCGTCCTTGGTGTTGGAGGTTTGCGCCAGCGCGCCGATCTGGTCCTGCATCAGCGCCTCTGCGTAGGAAAGTGATACCTCCACGTCATCCGGATCGGCGGCGAAGGCACGCTCGAACAGGGGCATGGCTTCAGAGTACATTTTCGCCGCGGCGCGAAGCGTGCCGAGGCCGGCGAGCGCGCGTGCGTGCTTGGGATTGACTTCGAGGGCGGCGCGGTAGTGCCGTTCCCCCTCCGCAGACAGTTCCTCGATCGCTGACAGGAAGTGACCGAGCTCGTAAAGCGTCGATGCGCGGTCGAGTGGCTCGGCCGTAACCGAAACGTCTGTCGCAGGTACAGGGAGCGTGATGGCCCAGGTCAGCCGTTGCCGCGGCATCGAGTATGTGGTGAGCGCGGAATCGACATCTCGCAGCGAGCAGTGAAAGCGACTCTTCAGGGCCGTTTCCACCGTCGCGCCGTGGGAGACGTCGCGCACGAAGGCATAGAAATTACCGGCCTTGTTGCCCGAGTCGCGTACCAGCCAGTCGACGATGGCCCAACTCTCGGCATAGAAGGCGGCCTGGCTGCTGGACTGGTTGTAGATGTCTGAATCTCGCCCGGCGGCGAAGAGCTGCGGCAGCGGAATCCGTGCGCGTTGACGCAGGGTGGCGACGTGGTTCGACATCGGGTTGCCGGCGGAGATCGATCTCCAGCGGATGGTTGCGTTGCTGAAGTATTCCGCAATCCCTTCTTCCAGCCAGAGCGGCGTATGGGCATCACCGGATTGCATGAGGTAGTGCACGAGCTCGTGCAGTGGCGGCCGGTCACCGCCGCGCCATGTGTAGTCCTGGTTGATCAGCATCGAACCGCCGTCCCGCAGCGAGACGAAGAGGCCGCTGACGTTCGCATCGCGCCGGTTCAACAGCATGTCGAAATAGGGCCGGCTTTCCCAACGGCGAGCAAAGAGAAAGACGCGCGTCGGAGTCGCCGTCGGTGCGCTGAAGGCGGAATCGACCTGTGTCAGAGCTGAGGCAAGCGTCTCGAGCTCCGCGGCGACGGCGCGCGTCCGGCTCTCGCCGGCGCTGCTGATGAAGACGAAGTGCTTCGATCTCGCGAGCAGCCACGCCTCATCGGCAGCCGGGAAGGGGATGGGTGCGTTGACCTGCCGGGGTGTCCCGGCGCGTTTGATGCTTTTGATGACGGGCGGGACGAACTGCGCGTGTGCCGCGGAGGCGGCCAGTACGAGTGCTGCGAGGAGGAAGTGGCGGATCATGTGAATGACGTGTAACAGCCGGCTGCCAACGTGCGAATGCTCCAATATTGATGGTGAAGGTTTTACCTCTGTCCGTCACTCCTTAATAAGGGAGGCTCTCGCCTATGGAACAGGATCTTTTGAAAGCATCGCAGTTCAGCTCCAGGAATCATATACGCCCGCACGGTGTGGGGCTTCGGGGATTGGAGGGCTCACATAGTTCGGAGCAGTTCGAAGGGCGCTTCGGGCGGATGTTCCGTTCGCTCACGCCCGCCGAGCACACCGAAGATGACCTCAGGAAGCTCGCGGCCGCCATGACCGCGCCACACGAGGACACGCAGACTCCGGAGACGGAGGTCGATGACGAGGAGAACCCGGACATCAGCGCCGGCTACACGTACTTTGGCCAGTTCATCGACCACGATCTGACGTTCGACCCAGCCAGCAGCCTGCAGAAGACGAACGACCCCGACGCCCTTGTCGACTTTCGCACTCCCCGCTTCGACCTCGACAATATCTATGGCCGTGGTCCTGACGACCAGCCTTACCTCTACGACGATGACGGCATTCACATGCTCAGAGGCACCCCGCTCACGGGCAATCCGGACGACTCCGGAACGCGTGATCTGCCGCGGAATGTACCGAAAGAGCGCGCCCTCATCGGCGATCCTCGGAATGACGAGAACGTCCTCGTTTCCCAACTGCAGGGGACGATTCTTCGCTTCCACAACAAGATGGTCGATGTCGAATCGGCACGGCGCGGCCGTCCCGCGACGTTTGCCGAGGTGCAGCGCGCCGTGCGCCGGCATTATCAGTGGGCGGTGCTCAATGATTTCCTCCCGACGATCGCCGGCCAGGACGTTGTGTTTGCCGTGCTGCCGCATCTGCAGAGCCACAAGCCGATCACGGTGGACAAACCGAACCTGCTCTTTTTCCGTTGGAGGAACGAGCCGTTCATGCCGGTGGAGTTCTCGGTGGCGGCCTATCGCTTCGGACACTCGATGATCCGGCCAATCTATCGGCTCAACCGCAACCTCGACCGCTTCCCGATCTTCGCGGATGCCGACCCGAACCTTCGCGGCTTCCGGGTCTTTCCGTCGAACTATGCGATCGAATGGAAGCTGTTCTTCGAGATCGACCCGAACGCGCCGCCGCTCGGCGCTGGACGCCTACAGCCGGCGTACAAGATCGACTCGTCACTGGTGAACCCGCTCGGCAACCTGCCTCCGTCGGTGGCAAAGAATCCCTCCTCGCTCGCGGAGCGGAACCTCATCCGCGGTCTGCGTATGCAACTGCCATCGGGTCAGCGCGTGGCAAGGCACATGGGATTCAAACCACTGAAGGAGGACGATCTGAAGGTGGGCAAGTCTCCTGACGACGCGAAAAATCCGACACTGGTCTCGCTCAGCGAACGGTTTCGCAACAATGCGCCGCTCTGGTTCTACATCCTGTCGGAATCGCAGAAGGAGCACGGCGGCCGGCGGCTCGGGAGCGTGGGCGCGCGCATCATCACCGAGGTCTTTGTGGGACTGCTCATCGGCGACAACCAATCGTTCATCTCCCAGGACCCGACCTGGACGCCATATCCCGAGGTCTGCCGGGACGGGGAGACGTTCGGCATCGCTGATCTGATCGTTGAAGCGACGAAGGTTTAGTTAGCGGGAGTAGGGGGTCGGGGGTCGGAGTACGACCCCTGACCTCCACTACAACGTGTACTGCCCAGCTTGGATGAATGCCTTCACGACTGCCATGAACTGATCGGCGACTGCGCCGTCGATGAGGGCGGTGATCGAAGGTGAGGGCCAGGATGCACATCGAGCGGATGGCGATGAAGTCGCCCTCCCGTGAGCGTTGAGTTGGGGTCTGGAAAATCAACTTAACGCATGCCAAGCCTTGGGAGCGTGACCGCCGGGTGCTGTCCCAAGGAGCGGAAGACGAGAGAGCCGAGTCCGAACGCGCAGCACACGTCCCTCTTCGCGATGTCGGGGACTGGTCAGGAACGGGTTGCGATTCCCGGCCGCCGAATCAGTCCACCGTCCGTCCTTGTGCGCCCGCGTACTCAATACGTACCTCCAACAGGAATTTTGAGCGCCTTCTGCGGTTGCAGCGGGTGATTGTTCTCAGTAACTCACTGAATCTAAAAGAGTACGGTCAGACTCGACTCCCGCCGCCTCCGCCAAACGGTCAAGTCTTCCGAACCAGTCTGCTCCAAATGGTCTGACAGACGTTGGCGTGCTACTCTTCTCGTGTGTCACAGGTCCCGCTCGAAGAGGCACTTTCCCACTTGGCTGAGCTGGTTGACGCGGCTTGGTCGGGTGAGCCGGTTGTCATTGTCAAGGGCAACGAGGCAGTCCGGCTGGTTCCCGTAGCGCCGCAGGTGGGACCAGACGGCGAGCCGCGATTTGGAGCTGCGGTTGGCCGGATCCGAATGGCGCCGGACTTCGACATGCCTCTGGCCGATTTTGGCTGCTACGAGTCGTGAGGCTTCTCCTCGACACCCATGTGGTTCTTTGGTTTCTGGCCGGCGATCCCTCGTTATCGATGTCAGCCCGGAGTGCGATCGAGTCAGCGGACAACCAGCGATTCATCAGCCTCGCCAGTCTCTGGGAGATCGCGATCAAGACGAGCCTGGGCAAGCTCACTCTGGAAGGCGGATTCGACCTGTTTCTCGAAAGAGACATCCCAGCGCTCTGTGCGGCGACCCTTCCGATCGAATCGCGTCACCTCGCCACGGTCACCCGGCTTCCGTTTCATCATCGGGATCCCTTCGACCGCCTATTGGTGGCGCAGGCGATGACCGAAGGGCTGGTTATCGTTACCCGGGATCAGTCGTTTCGTGAGTACGGAGTCGCCGTGATTCATTGACGCGCTGAACGCGCCTTCCTGAAGTGGCACAGACAAGAGGGTCTGTGCCACAAGAGTTGGGCTCGCGGCAACGACAAACGCAAGGTGTCTGGGCAGAAAAGTCGTTTTTGTGCATCGACAATCTTGTCTGTGCTGTGAGCTACAACGTGTACTGCCCAGCTTCGATGAATGCTTTCACGACTGCCATGAACTGGTCGGCGACTGCGCCGTCGATGAGGCGGTGATCGAAGGTGAGTGCCAGGATGCACATCGAGCGGATGGCGATGAAGTCGCCCTCCTTTGTCTCGACGACGACAGGACGCTTCTTCACGCCGCCCACGCCGAGGATGGCTACTTGTGGCTGATTGATGATCGGCGTTCCGAAGAGGCCGCCATAGATGCCGGGGTTGGTGATGGTGAACGTGCCGCCCTGGACGTCGTCGGGGGAAAGCTTCTTCGTCCTGGCGCGCTCGCCGAGGTCGTTGATCGACTTCGAGAGGCCGAGGATGTTCTTCTCGTCCGCGTTCTTCACAACCGGGACGATCAGGCCCCAATCGAGAGCGACGGCGATGCCGATGTTGAGATCGCGGTGATAGATCACCGATGACTCGTCCATCGAGGCGTTGATGATGGGGAAGTCGCGCAGGCCGGCCACGACCGCCTGGATGACGAACGGCAGGAAGGTCAGTTTGGCGCCGCGTTCGGCGTAGGCGTCTTTGTAGCGGCGGCGGAGCTTGTCGATGTTCGTGAAATCGATTTCGAAGACTGTCGTCACATGGGCGGATGTCTGCTTGGAGAGCACCATGTGCTGGGCGATCTTCTTGCGCATCATTGACAGCGGCTCGATGCGGGAGCCTTGACCGGGATCGAAGGCGAAGGCAGGCGGACGCGCCGGTGTGGGGCCGCCGCCCTCGGCGGCCTTTGGCTGCTGCGTAACCACGGGCTCGGGCTGCTGCAGGAAGTCGAGGATGTCGTTCTTCGTCACGCGGCCGGAGACGCCGGAACCCTGCAGACGGGAGATGTCGACGTTGTTCTCCTGGGCGATCTTGCGGACCAGGGGCGACGACTTGGTGCGGCGGCGCTCGTCGAGTGTTTGGGGTTGGGTTGAGCTGGGTTGCTGCGTTGCCAGGTTGCTGGGTTGCTGGGTTTGCGGTGGCGGGGGCTCGGGTTGCCGGGTTGCCACTGGTTGGGCTGCGGACGGTGGAGGAGCCACGGGCTTCGGTGCAGATTGAGGCTGTGGGGCAGGGGCAGGTGAGGGAGCCGGCGCCGGAGTTGGTGCAGGAGTTGGTGCAGGAGTCGGTGGGGGTGCCGACGCTGCTTTCGGAGGAGCGGGTGCGCTCGTTCCTGGTGCCTCACCTTCGGCGGCGATCCGGGCCACGACGGTGTTGACGCCGACCGTCTGGCCTTCCTGCGCGATGACCTCGGTCAGCGTTCCGGAGGCCGGCGAGGGGATCTCGGCATCGACCTTGTCGGTGGAGATCTCGAGGAGCGGCTCGTCGCGCTCGACTTTCTCGCCTACCTTTTTGAGCCAGCGAACTACGGTTCCTTCGGCGATGGATTCGCCCATCTGGGGCATGACGACGTCAATGGCCATTGCGGGGTTGCTCCTGATCAGTACACAAGCAGTTCTCTTGCCGCTGCAAGAACTTTATCGCGATTCGGTAAATAGAAGGCCTCCAGGGGAGGCGAGTAAGGGGTGGGGACGTCGAGGGCAGCCACCCGTTTGATGGGGGCATCGAGGTAGTCGAATGCCTTCTCGGCGATGCGCGCCGCAAACTCGGCTCCCGCTCCGCCCGTGAGCGGAGCCTCGTGAAGGATGATGACGCGGTTCGTCTTGGCGACGGACTCGAGGATGGCCTCTTCGTCGAACGGGATGATGGAGCGGAGGTCGATGACTTCGACGGAGACACCGTCTTTCGCCAGCTCCGCGGCCGCATCATCGGCGACGTAGATCATCGAGCCCCAGGTGATGATGGTGAGGTCGGAACCCTGTCTGCGAATGTTCGCTTTGCCGATGGGGACGATGTAGTCCTCCGTTGGCAGCTCTTCTTTGATGCGGCGATAGAGGTATTTGTGCTCGATGAAGAGCACCGGATCGTCGTCCCGGATGGCGGCTTTCAGCAATCCCTTGGCATCGTATGCCGTTCCTGGCGCGACGATCTTGAGACCTGGGCGGTTCATGAACATCGCCTCTGGGTTGAGCGAGTGGAACGGTCCGCCGTGTGTGCCGCCGCCGGCCGGGCCGCGGACGACGATGGGACACGGGCTGCCGACGCGGTAACGCGAGGTGGCGGTGAAGTTGACGAGCATGTCGTACGCGCAGGTGATGAAGTCGATGAACTGCATCTCCGCAATCGGACGCATCCCCATCAGCGCCGCCCCTGATGCGGCACCGACGATGGCGACCTCGGAGATGGGCGTGTCGATGACGCGCTCCGCGCCGAACTCTTCGATCATTCCGGCGCTGGTCTTGAACGCACCGCCGTAGGCGCCGACGTCTTCACCGATGAGGAAGACGCGCGGATCGCGGCGCATCTCTTCGATCATGGCCTCGCGGATGGCGTCGAGGTAAGTAGTTTCAGGCATCCCAGTACCCATCCCCGCCGTAGAGGCCCAGTGCCGCTTCTTCGGGCCGCGGCATCGGCGATCGTTCGGCTTCGTCTGTTGCGGAATCGACCTCGCGCCGTGCACGTGTTTGGATCGTTTCGAAGTCGGCGGTCGTTGCGATGCCGGCTTCCACCAGCGTCTGCTCGAAACGGACGACTGGGTCCTTGGCCGACCACTCCTCGATCAGCGATTGCGGAACGTAGGATTGATTGTCGTGCTCCGCGTGGCCCTTCATCCGGAAGGTCAGCGCTTCGATGAGGGTCACCCCTTCGCCGGCACGGGCTCGATCGACGGCGCGCCGCGTCGCTGCGTACGTGGCCAGCACGTCATTGCCATCGACGGTCTCGCTCGCGCAGCCGAAGGCGCGCGCTTTATCCGCGAGCGACGTCAACGCGCTCTGCTTCGACGTGGGCGTCGAGTAGGCGTAACCGTTGTTCTCGAGGACGACGACGAGCGGGAGCTTCTGTACCGTGGCGAAATTCATCCCTTCGTAGAACGCGCCGGTCGACGAAGCCCCGTCGCCGATGAAGGCCAGGCCGACCAGGTTGCGCTTGAGCATCCGTCCGGCCAGGGCGATGCCGGCCATGACCGGGATCATGTCGCCGAGCATCGAGATCTGGCCGATGAAGCCGTCCCGCGCCGGGTGACCGAAGTGGATGTTCAGCTCTCGCCCGCGCGTCGGGGAGTCGCCCTTGGCCATGTACTGCTTGATGATGTCGGAAGGCTTCGCGCCGGCGACGAGAATCGATCCCATGTTGCGGATCAGCGGCTGTACGACGTCGCCGAGCGCGTAGTCGAGCGCGTAGGCCGCCGCCACCGACTCGCCTTCCTGCCCGAGGGATCGATACAGGCCGCCGATGACCTTGGCCTGCCGGAAAAGAGCGACCAGACGCTCTTCGAGCGTCCGCGTCAAACGCAGCAGGTAGTCGATCTCGAGCAGGTTCTCCCGGGTGAGACCGTGGGTGTCGAGGGTTGGTGTGGGGGTGTCGGTCATGGTTAGTTGGGTGTGGGGGGTAGGGAGTGGGGTGTGGGAGTTGTGCGGCGTGCGAGAAGACACTCGCGAGCGGATCGCGCCTCTGCTCCCACCCCCTACCCCCTACTCCCCGAATCACTGATGTATCGAATGTCCCGCCACATCCTCGGCCGCTTCCATCATTGCCTCGGATAGCGTCGGGTGCGCGTGGATGGTCTTTGCGATCGACTCGCTGGTCGCTTCGAGCTCGAGGGCGGCGCAGGCTTCGGCGATCAGCTCGGTGGCGTGCGGACCGGCGATGTGTACGCCGAGGAGCTCGTCGTACTTTTTGTCAGACACAAACTTCACCAGGCCGTTCGCCTCGCCGATGATGCGTGCCTTGGAGCTGGCGGTGAAGGGGAACTTGCCTACCTTGACGTCGTAGCCGCGCTCCCTGGCCTTCTTTTCCGTCAGACCCACGGAGGCAACCTCGGGGTCGGTATAGGTGCAGTTTGGAATGTGGTCGTAGTTGATCGGCCGCACGGTCAGTCCCTTCATCTGCTCGATGGCTACGATTCCCTCGGCGGATGCACAATGGGCGAGGGCTGGGGTGGGAACAATGTCTCCGATTGCGTAGACATTCGGTTCGCCGGTGCGCATGTACGGATCGACTTGAACCATCCCACGCTCGACGACCACCTTCGTCCCTTCCAGTCCGCAGTTCTCGAGCACTGCCCGACGGCCGGTGGCGGAGAGGACCAGCTCGACATCGAACGTCTGCTGTTTCCCCTTGGTCGTTACCGTGACCTTCACCCCCTCGCCATGTACTTCCGCGGCGTCGACTCTCGCGTCGGTGAAGACATCGATCCCCTTCTTCTTGAAGAGGCGGGTGAACTCTTTGGAGATCTCCTCATCCTCGATCGGAAGGAGTTGCGGAAGGACCTCGACGATGGTCACCTTCGTGCCGAAGCGCGAGAAGATCGATGCGAACTCGCAGCCGACGGCGCCGGCGCCGATGACCAGCATCGATTTGGGCACCTCGGTGAGCAGGAGGATGTGATCGGAATTGATGATGCGCCTGCCGTCCGCCTTGATGTGAGGCAGATCCTTGGGCACGGAGCCCATCGCCAGGATGATGTTTCTTGCGTTGAGGCGTGTCGCACCGCCGTCACCCGAGACTTCGACGACCCCTTTTCCGGCCAGCTTGCCGAAGCCGGTGATGCGCTCGACCTTGTTCTTCTTGAAGAGGAACTCGATGCCTTTTGCGTTCTTGTCCACGACCGCCTGCTTGCGGTCCTGGCCCGCTTTGAAGTCGAGCCTGGCGTCGCCGACGATGATGCCGAACTCTTTCGCCTTTTGAATCTTCGACCAGACATCGGCGTTCTCGAGGAGCGCCTTCGTCGGGATACAGCCACGGTGCGTACACGTCCCGCCGATAAACGGATCTTTCTCGACGACGGCGACCTTCATGCCCAGTTGGCCGGCGCGGATGCCGGCGACATACCCGCCCGGACCGCTGCCGATGACCACCACGTCGTACTGTTCTTCTGCCAAGGAAAACCTCCCGTGATTCAACGCGGCGCGCATTATACGGATTCTGGGGTAGGTATCGGTGGCCGGCGAGTGATGAGTAAGCTTTCCTCTCGCCTCGACGGCAACGCGCGGCTTGCAGGGTCGCCAAGGGTCTCGCGGTACCTCTGGATTTCCAGAAGTTAGCAACATCTTGACACGTCCGCCGCCAAAAGCGGTCTGCTCGGGCAACGGCCCGGCTTGCTGCTCCTCGCGATGGCTGCGTGACTCAACGCTTTGAGTCTCCGCCCGACATGACAACCGCCGGAGTCACTCGCACGACCAGATCGGTACGTACTAGGGGCGTGTCACGGAGCTTAAGTTATGAGTTAGGAGGGAAAATGAGCGGACAGGGTAGGGAAAATGTCACGCGCGGCACTCCATTAGAGAGTTAAGCTTCTCGAAGCACGGGTGGGTCCGGGCTTCGGCAGCGAAATCCATCGATCTGCTGACAGAGTCTCTGAATCATCCAGTCCGACGGGCAACATCGCGAGGTCAGGCAGATGTCATTCGATGAACGCACATACTTTCAAACCGAGACCGCCCGTCGCCGATACACTATCGAAGGAAGGAGGGTCCGCGGCAATGACGTCAAAGCCTGAGCGCACATCCGGCGAATCGGTAGAACGGCGCACACCAAGCCTCGTAGTTAAAATAGTTCAGACGCGTCTGATTTTGTCCGTGCTGGTGTTCGCGCTCGCGCAGCTGACGCGAGCGTTCCCGCGCCCGACGGAGATCTCGTGGATCGTCCTAGTCTACGCTGCGCTGGTCTCGCTGCTCGTTCTGCTCCCTTCAGGAGCACTTGAACAGAAGCGCATCCGGGCCATCTCGATTCTGCTAGACATCCTGACGATCTCCTTTTTGATCCATTCCACTGGAGGGATGCAGAGTTCTTGGTTTCTCCTCTACGTCTTCCCGATCATGTCGGTGTCGCGCTACCTCGGCCCGGTTTGGAGCGTGGTCCTGGCCGCTTTTGCGATGCTGGCTTATGGCGCAGCGAGCTCGATCAACCCGTTCAGCGAGACACAGGCGATCTATGGTTTCCTTTTTCGTGCCGCCATCCTGGAAGGCGTTGCCCTGACAGCGGCGAAGTTGGCTCGGACGCGCGATCGTGTCGAATCGGTATTGGTGCGCGCGATCGACGAGATCGACCGGTTAATCGTCACAGCGACCGATTTCGAAAGCGTGATGCAGTCGATCATGCAGACGGCGATGAGGCTCACTTCCTCTGATCTCTCCGCCATCGCTCTCGTCGATGGCGGCACGGTCACCCAAACCTTCGCCGCGACTCGGAGAATCGAAGGTAGGACGGAGAGGCGGGCAGTGGAAGAGATTGCCGAGGCCGAACGGCTCGTGCGCGAGTATCAGCGACGCGTTCTCGACTCGCGCAAGCCGCTATCGCTGCCCGCGAGGACCACGCTCCCCACGCTCCTTGCGGCGATACGCCCCACGATCGACTCAAAATATTGGTCAGCGCGGCTCATCCCGCTCATCGGCGAGAGCCCGCTGGGAGTGCTGGCCGTCTTCTCTCGCCGGACTATCCACTACACACCCGACGACCTCCGCAAGCTGGAGAGCTTGGCACCGTTGGCCGCGATAGCCCACAAAAACGCGCGGCTCTACGGAGAGTTGGCTAGGCGCCTGCAGATGCTGCACGACATCAATGCTGAGTTGAAAGCAGAGAAGGGGCTCGATCATCTATTTCCCATCGTCGCGCGGCTCGTGGTGCAGCGTCTAGACTCGGAGGAGGTCGCGCTTTTTACGCCGGACAAAGAGGGCGAGAGAATCGAAAAGCGGGCCGAGTGCGGGCCGGACGACCAAACCACCGCGCGACTGTGGGTGATCGAACGTTCTTATGCAAGAGGTCAGAGCTTGACCGGGAAAGTATTCGGCAGCAAGCAGCCACTCCTCCTCAACAGGATTCCGCGCGATGAGGACCACGCCGATGATTTTTCCAAAGAACTACCGTCTGGAACGACTCGGCACTATCTCGGTGTCCCGCTGCTGATTGGCGACGAAGTGCTAGGGGTGCTCCGGGTGTTGAACAAGAGGGGACACAACTACGAGGAGGCCACGGGCGAGGCAAAGTTGGCCCAGGAAGGATTTGACGCTCACGACCTGGAGCTCCTGACGACGATTGCGACGTTGGTAGCCTCCGCCATCCGCAATGCGATGTTCATCGAGCGGAACGTGCATTTCAAGAATCTCGTCTACAACTCGCCTGACCCGATCATCGTGCTGGACAAGAACGGCCGGCTCGAGAACTTCAACAAGGAGTGCGAAAGGATCTGGGGGTTCGAAGAGTGGCAGGTGCGCGGGCAACCCGTAGAAGGTTACTACGAGTCCGCCAAGCATGCACGAGACATCGGCAGAGCTCTCAACACATCGCCAACTCATAGCATCCGGGACTATGAAGCAAGGATTCGCGATCATAAGGGCACCGTGATCCCAATCCGGCTCTCGGCAAGCCTCCTTGTGGACAAGGATGGGGCGACCATCGGCAGCGTCGGCGTCTTCAAGGACGATCGGGAGGTGCTCCGTATCGAGGAAGAGAAGCTGCGCGCCGAGCGGCTCGCCGCGCTCGGTCGGTTGGCCCAGACCACCGGCCACGATATCAAGCACGACCTTGGCGCCATTCTCAATTTCGTTGGGGTCATGGAGCGGCGTGCACGAAACGACGAGCAGATGATCACGCTCTGCAATCTTGTGCGAACCTCCGCCTCCGATGTCCTCTTCAAGCTTCAAAACATGCTCTTGACCGCGAAACCTAAGCCGCCTGACAAGCAGCCTCTTTCTCTGCATTCGATTCTCACGGCATTCGAATCGCGGGCGCGCCATCGAGCCTCTGCTGCGAACGTGGCGTTCATAGTGCACTACCCGGAAGGTGATCCCATCATCCAGGCCGACGCCGATCAATTGCGTCAGGTGTTGGCAAACCTCTTCGCGAATTCACTCGACGCGATTAAATGGGCGCGGCACGCCGAAGGCCGGCCGGACTCAGGAAGGATCGACGTGACGCTGGAGATCTTACCGAACAGCGTTGCTCTGTCGTGGCAAGATGACGGCAGAGGGTTGTCGGCTGAGGTGAAGGAAAAAGCCTTTACAGCCCTCTTTACGACGAAAGACACCGGAAGCGGCCTTGGATTGTTCATTACCAAGACGATTGTTGAGGGCCATGGCGGTCGGATCACGCTCGAATCCGAAGAAGGTCAGGGGGCGTGCTTTCGGATCACGATACCGCTTCACGCCTTTCTGAGGAACGCGGAGCTCTCTAGGAGGGACGAGACTTGACGACGGTCACGCCGATGGCCTCAATCTCCTTCGCATTGACGGGAACGATAGCGGTCTGGCCGCTTCTTCACGTTGTCGGTAGTGAACACGGTGATCCGCCATTCCGCATTGGGAAGGTCCCGGGCGAAGGCAGCTGCGTTGATGACGAGGAACCGCGGTTACGAGTATTGGTTGTAGATAATGAGGAGAACTTCCGGATGTCACTGATACTCTTGATCGGAAACATCTGCGACTGCGCCGTCGTCGAAGCAGCAGAGTCGGGAGAACAGGCGGTGACACTGGTCTGCGATAGGGACAGCTTCGATCTCATCTTTATGGACTATTCAATGTTCGCCATGAACGGACTTGAAGCGTGTCGAGCTATGCGCGCTCATCGCACCAGCGCGCGGATCATTCTGATGTCGGCACACTACAGCCCCGAGGTGCGGAAGGAAGCTGACGAGATGGGCGTGACGCTTCTCAGCAAGCCGTTCGACGACACGGTCCTCGAACGGATACTACGCGAATGCGATGGAGGTGACCCCTCATGAAGCGGGAGGTGCTGCTCATCGAGGACGATGTCATCTACCGGACATCAGTCGTGCTTCTGTTTGACGAAGAACAATACAACTTCGTGGAGGCAGGGTCGCCGGAAGAGGGGATCAAGACGATCGAGGCCAATCCGCAGATCCGCGTCATCCTTCTCGATCTGTCATTTGGACACGCAAAGGGCACGGCCGTCCTCGATTACATCAAGCTTCGGGCCGACGTCTACCGAGTCATAGTCCTTACCGCCCATGACGAGTTGCTGCTAGCACGACAAGCCGACAAGTACTCGGTTTTCTGTTATCTGCCCAAGGCAGAGCGTTCGGCTTTCGAGGCCATTCAGTTTTCCGTCGACCAGGCCTTCAAGGACCTCGAGCGTGTGCATCTAGACCGAAAGCTCGGCTACATGTTCCGAGTGCAGAACCGGATCAACGACAACGTAGCGCGGAAAGAAACGCTCGACCTCATCTGCGAATCCGTCCGGTCGCTAGTAGGCGCATACACATGCCACATCCGCGTCTACGACGTCGCCTACGGCGACTACCGCCTTGAGGGATTCGCGGGAGTCCGACAAATGCGCCGGGCATTCGAGCGGCCGAAAGCGAAGGGAGAGTTCTTCTCAGGCCTCGTCATCAGGACCGGCGTGCCCATGTGGTACGACGATCTGCAACAACAAAGCAACTTCCAGCATTTCGCGCAAGACGCTCTAGGCAGACCGGGCGTTCCGGAAGAGGAGAAGCGCTACTACCGCACCGTTCGGTCCGCGTACATCGCGCCCATCAAAACCGGCCTTCATGAAAGGCCCGTCGATGCCGTGCTCAACGTGAGCAGTGACGAGCCGGCGTTCTACACAGAGGAGCGCCGAGCCCTTGTGGACGAGTTCGTTGCGCAGGCTTCCCTCGCCATCACCAAGGACTGGCTCCAGCGGAAGCGTGGAGAGATTCATCAGGATTACGAGCTGATCGGCAAAGTGCTAAACGGCATGGGCGACCGAATCCGCGGGACGCATGTGCTGAAAGGCATCTGCGAATCGGTCACTCACGATCTCGCCGAGATCATCAGCGCCGAAATAGTGTCAATCTTTCTTTACGACGAAACGTCAGGACTCCTTGAGAACTTCGCCGAATTCCGGGGAGGCGAGCACGTGAGTCATCCGCCGGAGACGTATGCGCCAGGCCAGAGCCTTACCGGGTCGGTCTACGAGGAAGGGGTCACGATCCAGCGGCCCGACCCGGACGACGCCACTCACCTCGGAGTTCTTCACGACAAGCGTTATGACGCTCTGGCCGGGGAAGGGCAAACTCGACCAATCCCATTCGGAGAGATTAATCACTTCTTGGGAGTTCCCATAAAGATAGGTGGAAGGGTCCGCGGCGTGCTGCGCGCCATCAATAAGAAGTCGAAGTACTACGACGACGCGGTCGAAAAGGAGGGCATCAGCAATGCCAACCTCGACAGACGCTGTCTGCTGGAACGCGGTTTCAGCATCGACTGCCGTCACGTTCTTGAGATCACGGCCAGCCACTTGGCGGTCGCGATCCGGAACGCGCAGTTGCTTCGGGAAAAGGATCGTCAAGTCGAGCAGGTGCGCACGCTCAGCGAAGTCGGCCGTCTTCTCAGCTCCGAGATGAGGATCGACGCCGTACTAGAGTTGACGATGAAAAAGATGTCCGAGCTGATGAAGGCGGAGATCTGCATGATGTTCCTGAAGGATGAGCAGGATGATAACCGCATCGTTCTGAAGCAGTGTTTTGGGATGCCGATCATTCCGGAGGCGTTCTATGCGCTCGGAGAAGGCGTCACAGGAGGCGTGGCGGCCAGCGGCACTGCAGTACTGAAAAGCAACGCCGACGAGAACGACGGCAAGTACGACTCGACGATCAGCAAGTATCTGTTTGCCGGCGAGATTGAATCGCTAATGATAGCGCCGATCAAGGCCAAGGGGAGAGTGCTCGGGGTCATAAAGGTGATCAACAAGGCGGGCGACCATCTTCAGTATGGCATGCGCGATCTGAAGCTGTTCGAGACCTTCGCCGACTACGTGGCCGTGGCCCTTTGGAACGCGAACATCCACAAGCTTGCGAACGACGAGCTGGTGGTCCAGAAGCGGAACGCCGCACTTTCCTTCCTCGTGTCAGCCGTTGCACACGAGATCAACAACACATCCGGGCTCATTCCTGCCAACGTTGCAGGAATCAAGGCGCTGCTTGGTGGCGTCGACGATAAGGTTGAGCGGATGCTGAACCTCATCGAGCGCGTAGCCAAGCAGGCGACCGACTTCGCCACCGAGCTGGCCGGGTTCTCCGCTGCCCAGCGGGGCGACAAGCAGAAGCTCGACGTGAACCAGATCATTCGCAGTTCTGTCGAGGAACTCCAGTCCATTCCGCGCTTCGAGAATTCCGGCAACGTCCGGTTGGAAGTTTCGCTAGGCGAGGAGCCCCTCCTCTGCGAGATATTCGAGAGCCCGTTCGTGCAGATTGTGCGGAATATCACTATCAACGCTTTCCAAGCCCTCGACGGCAAAGAGGGAGGAGTGGTGTGTATCTCGACGCGAGAGGAGCCGAACGAATCGACAGGCGCAGCAGTAATTCGATTCGAAGACAACGGCCCCGGCATTCGCCCGGAGTACCGGGAGAAAATCTTCGAGCCCGATTTCACGACCAAGCGCAACGGTAACGGACTCGGACTGTGGCTCGTACGAACTCAGCTCGAGCCGTTAGGCGGAACGATTTCGGTCGAAAGCGAGCCCGGAAGGGGAGCGACGTTCGTCGTGACAATACCACTGGCAGTGAATGGAGGAATGACGCCGGATGAAGCAGCCGACGCGAGTTCTACTCGTTGACGACAAGGAGGTCGTCCGAGAGACGCTACGGAACGTTCTCATCGGTTTCGACTGTGTTTTCTCCGACGCCGCGGATGGCACGACGGCCATAGAGTGCTTGCGCACGAGTGAATTCGATGTTGTATTCCTCGATGTCAGACTTCCAGACGTCTCTGGAATTGATGTCCTCCGCCAGGCCAGGAAGGAATCGCTCGTGACCGGTAAGGTCGTCGTCATGACCGCCTTGCCCGACGCAAACACAAAAGCAGAGGCCGCCGAGTTGGGAGCGTTCATTTATCTAAACAAGCTCAATTGGGATGAACTGAGAGCAGTCTTCGCTGAGGCGACCTTGGAGCTGCTGCCTCCTCCTCCCGCTCCGCAACCTTCGCCGGAACGTCGCGGGCGCAAGCGAACGCCCGTGGCGCAGGCGGCCCGGCGTTCTTCGCGCGACATCGAGAGTCAGTCCTCGCTCCAGAAACTCCTCGTTCTCGACGACAATGAGACATGGCTCGGGATCGTCGATCAAATGTTAGGAAAGGAGTTCGAGCTTACGCCGACGATTGACGCCGACGAGGCGTGCAAACTGGCGGCTAACGAGCACTTCGACCTAGTCATCTTGGACATGAAGCTGGTGGGCGGTGTCTCAGGCTTGGACATCCTCACCCGAATGCGAAAGACTTGGCCCTATCTTCGCGGGATCATCTTCACTGGTGATCCAAGCTATCGATCGGCGGTGGAAAGCGGCAGACGAGGTGCACTGGACTACGTGTCTAAAGGCGAGCCGATGACACTCGCCGATTCCGTCCGGAAAATCCTGGCCGACCCGGCCAAGCCAATCCGCATCTTCCTCTCGTATGCCAAACCAGATCGGCCTCAGGTGTTTCGGCTGCATGAAAAGTTGACGAGCCGCGGCTTTCTGCCCTGGATGGACAAGAAAAACATTATAGGGGGAACTCCGTGGCAGCCTGCGATCGAAAAAGCGATCGAGGAAGCGGACTACTTTGTCTCTTGCCTTTCGAACTACTCCGTCAAGGCAACAGGAGTCATACAGAGAGAGCTGAAACAGGCGATGTTTCGGCAAGAAGGACTCCTCCCTGGATCGATTTTCATCATCCCCGCCAGACTCGAGGAGCTTCCGGTCCCGCAGCCGTTCAACCAATGGCAGTACATCGATCTCTTCAAGAGGGACGGCTTCCAGGAGCTTCTCCGCGCGTTCTCTTCGAATGGGGGCGGCGGCCGCTGACGTTCAAATGGACACCCAACGAATTCTGGTCGTGGACGACGATGATGCTTGGCTCGAAACTATTGAGCTTATTCTCGATGGACGGTACGAACTATATCTCACGAAGGAGCCCGATAAAGCGGCATCGCTCGTCGCCTCATCCTTCTTCGCGCTGGCCATCCTCGATCGGCGGATTTCCGCCGAGGTCTCGGGCGTCGACTTGCTTATGCAGCTGCGCGAGATCCGACCCGGGCTTCGTGGGATCATCCTCACCGGATACGCGGAGTTGGAAGACGCTGTCGAGAGCATGAAGGTTGGTGCATTCGACTATATCTCGAAGGGACGCTCCGACCTCACCGAGGAATTGCGGAGGCGTGTCGCAAACGCGTTGGTGGGTAGTCCGCGGGTAGACGACATCTCGGCCCTCATTGCCAAGGGCGAGACACACGCGGTGGAGTTCAAGGCGTCGGCGCGCTGGGATATGCGTACCAACAAGGCGAATCGCGATCTGGAGATTCTCATAGTTAGGACCGTGGCAGCGTTCCTCAATTCGGAGATCGGAGGCGTACTCCTGATCGGCGTCGATGACACCGGCAACGCGATTGGCTTGAAGAGCGACTATCGGACGCTGAAAAAACAAGATCGCGACGGCTACGAGAACTTCCTCATGACACTTCTTGGCGGAGCGTGCGGAAAAGACGTGAGCCCGCTTATCGAGGTCGATTTCCATATCGTGGGGGGAAGCGAGGTCTGCCGCGTATCGGTTCGGCCTGCTCCTCGCGAGGTCTACGTTAGGGACTCTGTCGGTGCCGAGCACATGTTCATTCGGTCAGGGAACTCAACGCGGCAGCTGACGCCACGGGAAACGGTCGAGTACTGCCGACGGAGATGGAAAATCGGCCCTCGTTACCCTCAGTAGATCGATGCCGAACTCTCGGCATGAGTCGCTGTCCTTGCTTATTCGATCCGTCAATTGCGCAGATGCGCCACCGCCACTGTACGATAACCAGGGGACAATGCCGTCTTCGAACGAGCCACCCACCTGCCTACTGCGCCGGCACGTACGTTGGATCCTGCGTCGCCTGGTCGATCACCGATCCATACGCTGTCACGCGGCCGGTGCCGCTCAGGACCTTCACCGTCACGCGAGTGTTGTACGCCGTTCCGAGGCCGAATTGTGCGAGCGACACCTGCAGGAACTGATTCGCGGCGAGAGGGATCTGTGTCTTCGCGGCGACCTTCGAATCGGACGGGATCGCCGAGACTTCGATCGTGACCGGATTGCCGCTGGTCTCGACGAAGCCGATGTTCGTCCGCATCTTGTCGGATGATTCGAGTTGGAGCAGTTGCAACACGCGGTTGTCGGCCAGGCCGACCGAGGCGGCTGGGGTGACAGCGGGGATGAACTGGCCGTAGGTGCCGTTCGAGGTCTGGTTGTACGTCCGCGCGGTGACGACGAGCTGCGATGTGGAGGGCGTCGTGACGAGCATGGAACCGCCGGAGTTTGTCAGGGTGTAGAGGCTCTGCAGAGCGTTGTCGACCGCCATCACCTGGCCGGCTGGGATCGTCACCTGCTTCGTGCCGCTGGCGCCGAGGTTGCCGGGTTGAGGGAAGTAGGTCAGCGTCGCGGTCACAGCAGCGGACGAGGGATTGAAGAGACGGATATCGCTGCGCCAACTGGCGATGCCGTTGTTGATGTCCGCCACGCCGGGGATGACGTAGCGCGTGGCCGACTGGGCACCCTTCAGCACCGGGAAGACCATCAACGGATCGCCCGTGAGGTTATCGACGACGGAGGCGTACGCGGTCACTCTGCCGGTCGGTGACACCACTTCCACCTCGAAGCGGCCATCGGTGAGCGTGATGTTGTTCTCCTGGAGAAGGTTCCGCTGCTGGTGTTCGCCGGGCAGGAGCGAGATTGGAATCGGCGCCACGACTTCGATGCCCTGGTTGTTGAAGACGTGGACCAGAACATTTGCTGGCTCGCCGGCTCCTTCCACGATTCCAAAGTTCGTCCGGTAGGCGGTCGATTGCGCGATCTGCTGCAGCGAGAGGATGGCCTTGGCCGCCTGATCGGGCGGCTGGCCGATGAACTGCGAGAACGGGATGGCCGGGATGAACTGTCCGAACGTGCCGGCCGGAGTGGTGTTGTAGGTGCGGCTGGAGGCGACGGTCTGCACGCTCACGGAGCTGCTGCCGGCGGTGCTCTGCGACGTCGTCAGCGGACGGATCTCCAACACGCCGAGTGAGCTCGAACCGTCGGTACCGTTACCGAAGAAACTGGTCAGGATGTCGTCGAGCGCCATGGTGGTGCCGGGATCGACCTGAATCGTCGTCGACTGCCCCGATTGCGTGCCGTCGGTTCGGGACAGAGTGAAATTGAGCTGGTACTTCATCGCCTGCGCCGTCGTGTTGGCTATACGGACGTCCGACTCGAAGAGAGAATTGTTGATGCCCGTGGCGTGACCGACGGCGGGGATGATCAGCGAGCTCGGAAGCGGCGTGTTCTTGCCACCGGAGGAGACCGGCGTCACGGTGGTCACCGAGACCGCTACGCTGACCGGCGGCGTGGTGTCGCTTGCACTGGGGCCTCCTTTGCTTGCAGCGCTGAGGGTGAGGATCAGAGTCGCGGTATTCGTGCCGAGCTTCAAGGCATCGGGATCGGAGGTAATCGTCAACGTCACGCCCTGGGGGCCAAGCGTGCCTGACGACGGCGTCACCGTCGCCCACGGTTTGTCCGTGCGAGCGGTGAACGGCACTGCCGGCGTACGCCCGGGGATGAAGATCGTCTGGCTGATCGTGCTCTGCGTTCCGATCTCGACGCTGGTCTGCTGGTGCGGCGTGTCAGGAAGGACGAACACGATCACGACCCGCGAATATGGCCCGCGCTCGTCATCGCAACTGCTGATGGCGCGGACGCGGTAGTGCCACTTCTTCGGATTCGTGGCCACGGTATGAATGAAGCTTGCGACGAGGTCAGTGACGACCTGAGTGGTGGGAGCGGAGAAATCGGCGGCCGCCGACTCCTGCAGCTCGTAGCTCGTCGCGTTTGGTACGGCGCTCCAACGGACGTTGTAGCTGCTGTTCGAGGCCACCTGCGCGGGGGCGTTAACGTGCGGCCGATCCGGGGTGCCGCACGGCGGTGGCGATTTGCGAACGGTGAAGGTGCTTGTGGCCGACTCCAGCGACGGACACGAATCGAAGAATGCTTCAACGTGCCAGGCGATGGTGCCGCTGGGCACGCTGGCCGTCAATGTGTTGACCGTGGTGGTCCCGATGACGCTTTCGTCATCGCCGTCGACCGAGGCCCAGACTTTGTACTTCGTGGCCTTCTCGATGCGCGACCATGCGAAGTGAATGGGTGATGCAAGCCCGGTGGCATCCTCAGCGGGCGTGAAGAGGATCGGCCGCGGGTTGTCGCAATTCGTTTCGGTGACGGATAGGATTTGATGCTTCGACTCCGCCGGAGGGCAGCCGTTGAAAAGCGCGACCACCCACCACTCGCTTGTCCCCTCGGGCATCGCTTTTGTGACCACGGTGCGTGTCGTGGTCTCGGCCAACTGCGTCGGCGCACCGTCCTTATGGCGGACGATGACGACGTACCCGATTGCGTTGCTGACCGGGTTCCAGTTGAACTTGACCGGCGAGTCGAGGTTCGTGGCGCCGTCTGCCGGAGCGGTGAGCACAGGCCCATCAGGAGAGCACACAGGCGCCGCGGGAATGGTGAAGCGGGACTTTTGGGAACGCGTCGACGGACAGCCGTCAAAGTCAGCCTCGACGCGCCACTCCACGAGGCCGGGTGGAATCACATGTGTGATCGACGAATCCGTCGTCCTCAGTACCGGCTGATCATTGGTGTTGAGCGTCCAGATCACTCGGTAGCCGGTGGCGTTCGGGATGGCGCTCCAGACAAAGGTGACCGGCGCGCTGGCGATCGATCCGTCCGGCGGTGAGACGAGCTGTGGACCCTGTGTGGGGCAGCCGGGCGTTGGGATGACAAAGGTTGCTTTCGCCGAGGCCACGGACGGACAGTTCTCGAAGAACGTCTCGACGAACCACTGGGCGGTGCCAGTGCTGGTGAATGTGTGCTGGAGCTTGGTGTCTTTCGTGTCGCCGATGTCGGAGAACGCGTCATTGCCGAACGCGACCCAGACACGGTATTGGAGCGCAGTAGAATCGGTCGCGCTCCAGTTGAACGTAATCGGGCTCGACGCCTGAGCGCCGCCGATCGGCGATGTGAGTGTGGCGGCCTTGTGTGTACTGCAATTCAAGGCCACGGAGACCGTGAACTTGCGGTGCGCGGAGAAGGTCGAGTCGCAGCCGTTGCTGAACAGCGTCTCCACGTACCATTCGTCAGAGCCGCTCGGCAGTGGCAGTTGCTGCGACGTACCGGTCGCGGTGGTCGTTCGCGCGGCCAGTAACGGAGAGCTGCCGTTGAGTGAGATCCAGAGCCGGTAACCGCTCGCTCCGGTGACCGCGCTCCACGACAGCGTCACCGGCGAGCTGACGGTGGACCCGTCGGCGGGAGAATTGAGCGACGCAATGGTTCCGCACGTCGTTTGCGTTCCGGCGGTGAATGTGGATTTGGCGGAGACGATGTCCGGGCAACCGGCAAAGGTCGTCACCACCCACCACGTCAGCGTGCCGCCCGGTACCAGCGTAGTCAGTGAGGTTGCCGTGGTCGTGCCGGCGCGGTCGCCGGACTCGTTGGCTTCCGCGATGTATAGCTGGTAGCCGGTAGCCCCGGCAACCGCTGTCCATTGGAACGTGACCGGCGACGTCAGGCCGGTGGCGAGATTCGCCGGAACGACGAGCGTCGCAGGCGTCGTACTGCAGACGACAGGGGTGGAGACCGTGAGGGTGAAAGCTTTGGAGTACGTCGATGTGGGGCAGTCGCCGAAATCAGCTTCGACGTACCAGGCCAGCGCTCCCTGGGGAACCGTTGCGGTGAGCTGTGGCAACGAGGTCTTTCCGATGGTGAATCGGTCGCTGGTGCTGGTAGACGTCGGGGTGGACGTTCCCCATACGACGTAGTTCGTTGCGCCCGAAACCGCCGTCCACTGGAACGTGACCGGAGAGGTCACGGTTGAACCGCTGATGGGGAGGACGTTAGCCGGCGAGCCTGGACTGCTGGGGCAGATCGCGGCGCTGCTGACGGTGAAGTGCGATTTCGCCGACGGGATAGAGGTGCAATTGTCGGCGGCCGCTTCCACATACCAATCGACCGAGGCGCCCGCGGGAAGATTGGCCTCGTAGTGCGAGTCGCGCGTGACCGCAAGGATTGCCGATGTAGCGCCGTTGATCGATGCAAAGAGCCGGTAGAACGTCGCGCCGGAGACATCACTCCAGTCGAAGCTCACAGGAGTGTCCGAGGTGGTGTTGTTGGCCGGCTTGAGCAGTGTTGCCTGCGCCGTCGGACAAGCCGCGGCGGCGGCGACCGTGAAACTGAAGACGCCGCTCGATGTTCTCGTCGATGTATTGCACGCCGCGAAGGCGTCGACCGACCAGTAGTAGGTTCCTGCCGACAACGCCTGGGAGAAGGTGTACGTCCTCGTCGTACCGTTGATGACCGGATCGCTGGCCGACGTCGGAGGCGGGTTCTGGGTGCTTACATGCAGCAGGTACTTGTCGGCAACAGGGATCGAAGCTGACCAGATAAGCGTCGGTGTGGAGCTGACAGTGCTGTTGTTTATGGGCGCGGTGAGGTTGAAGGAGCCAGGGAGGTTGCAGACCGGCGTAGTGGTTGTGAATGTCGCGCAGCCGCTCGTTGTGGTCGGGCAGGCCGACCCCAACTTCTTCGCCACGACGCGCCATTCATAGGCAGTGTTCCCGGCCAGTGTTGGAGGATTGAAGATTGTGGTCGAGGTGGTGAACACCGGTTGGCCCGTGCATCCACCCGAGCCGGAAGCAGACATGTAGACGTCGTACTGGTCAGCACCCGCGGCTGCGCCCCACGTGAGCGCCGGCGTTACCGAAACGTTCTGAGAACCGCTGCTCGGGGACTGTGAGCCAGGCGCGCTGGTGGGGCAACTGACGGTGAAACTCTTCGTCGCCGACTGCAGCGCCGTGCAACTGGGAATGTTGGCTCTCACGACCCAGAAGTACTGACCGGCAGCGAAGCCGGTCGGAGGACCGCTGCACGAATTGGCGTTCGCGCCTGTGACGGAGCAGACGGTGGTCGTTGTCGGAGTGCCGGTACTTGCAACGACGTCGTATCCCGTGACGCCGCTCGCTGTCGATGGCGTCCAGCTGAACGTGATCGGAGTGGTGGCGCTCTGATTCGTCGAGATGGGCGATTGCGGTACGGCGGCGCCGGTTGTTGGACAATCCGCAAGCGCCTGTCCGCCGAGCGCCACAACGGCGCACAGCAGTACTGCAAAACGGGTCTTCATGTCATCCCTCTCGGTGCTCGTTAGACAGGGCTGGGATGTCTAGCGTTGACATGAATGTAACGCGGTTCCGCGGATTGAACGGTGATAGGGCATCACGGATGCTTTAAATTTAAAAGCCGTTTACCACAGAAACACAAAGACACAGAGAGCACAGAGCTTTTCTCTGTTTCCTCTGTCTCTCTGTGGTGAAAATGGGTTTTTCTCTGCGCTCAGCGATATTTGTTGCCTCCCGTGCTGAACAGTACGACGACCTCATCCGAAGTGATCGTGCCCGCGGCACGAAGTGACCTGAGCGCCAGCAGCGCGGCGCCTGTCTCAGGACCAGCATCGACGCCTTCCGTCGTCCGCAGCTCCGCCGCCGCATCCTCGATCTCTTCTTCATTGACTGCGATTGCGCCGCCGCCGGAGTCTCGCAACGCCTTCAGCATGAGCCGGTCGCCGATTGCGCGCGGAACGCGAAGGCCCCAGGCGCCGGTCTGTGGTGACTCCCACTCCGGCGCGGTCTCGAGACCGTCGTTGAATGCCCGGACGATCGGCGCGCAGCCGTTCGATTGCACGGTGAACATCCGCGGCCGCTTCGAGTCGATCCATCCGAGGCGTTCCATCTCGTCGAAGGCCTTCCACATACCGATGAGTCCCGTACCGCCGCCGGTCGGATAGAGGATGACGTCGGGGAGCCTGCCGAGGTCTTCGAGCAACTCGTACCCCATGATCTTTTTCCCCTCGATGCGGTAGGGCTCTTTGAGCGTCGAGAGGTCGAAGCCGCCATTGCTGGCGATGTATTGCGCGACCCGCCTGCCGGAATCGGTGATGACGCCCGGGACGAGCTCGACCTCGGCACCGTAACCGCGGCACTCGTCGATGATCGATTGCGGCGTGTCCGGAGGCATGGCCACGAACACCGGCAGGCCGGCGCGCGCACCGTACGCGGAGAGGGCTGCGCCGGCGTTGCCCGCGGTGGGCGCGGCGAGACTGCGCGCGCCGAGACGCTTCGCCATCGTCACGGCGGCGGCCATGCCGCGCGATTTGAACGAGCGCGTCGGATTCTTCGACTCGTCCTTGATCCAGACGTTCTCCAGCCGAGTCGATCGGAACAGAGGAGTGATGCCTTCACCTAGCGTGACGATCTCGTTCCCGTCGTCGACCGGCAGCACTTCCCGATAACGCCACATCGTGGCGGGGCGGCTGCGGATCTCGTCTCGCAGCTCTGGTGAGGGCGTGATGCCGTACCGCACGAGGAGTGGCGCTCCGTCGTTGGGGCAGAGATTCATGAGGTCGCGGATCGCGAACGTGGCGTCGCAATGCGAGCAGGCGAGGTGAGCAGGGAAACGGCGTGCGGTCATGGGCGGCGCATCCTATCGCGCCGCGCGACGCTGTGTGTCACGGCTTTGTTGCTTCCTGGGTCCGCCGTGCCGCTACTGCGACTTCTTCGCGTCCGCCACTGCTTTGTCGACGCCTTTCTGCATGTCGTCCATCGCCTTCTGCGCTTCACCGGGCTTCTCCTCGTACTTGGCTGCTTCGTTGGCGACGGCGTTGAGAGCGCTGTCGTATTTGGCGATGATCTGCTGGTTGTAGGCGACGGCGGGAGCGATGCTCGACGCTGTGTCCTTCTTCATGGCCGCGCGCTGCGTGTCGTAGTTGTCGAGCATCTGTTTGTACATCTGCTTTGTCTGGTCGTCTTTGGCCTCGTCATACGACTTCTTCATCTGTGCATACGACGCGTCGAGGGAGGCGTTCATGCCCTCGCTCACCTTCGCCGTCAACGCCACGGCGCTGGCTGCCATCACCTGACTCTTCACCCAGAGGTACTCCTGCGTGTTGTAGCCGAGGTCCTTGGCGGCGCGGATGTCGGCGGTGAGCATCTCGGCGGCGGAGCTCATGGTCTTGAAGCCCTCCATCATGCCGGAGATCGACTTCTCGCCTGCTTTCTTCGCGGCGTCGGCATGTTGTTGCGCTTCTTTTCTCGCGACCTGGGCGATGTCCTTCTCATGTCCGCGGACTTTGAGGTACATCTGCATCTGACCATCCGTGAGCCGGCCGTCGGACGGCGGGGTGTACCGGTCCTTCGACACGTCCTTCATCAGGTCCATCGTGCCGCGCTTGTCGAGATCCTGGGAAATCTTCGCTTTGTCGTACGCTTCCTTCGCCCGGCAACCGGCGACGAGAAAGGACAACATCAGTACCGCAGAAAGAGTCCGGCGCATGTTTGCTCCTCCAAATGAGATGTTCGCCGATTCTAGAGGGGAGGTTCGGTGTAGGCAAGTCACCCGTCGAGGCGTTTTCGCAACTTCGAGGTCAGCTCTTCGAGATCGCGAAGGATCTCCTCGACCTCGAGGCGTTGCCCGGCGCGAACGGAGGCGAGCTGCGATTCGAGCGATTGCACCTGCTGCTCGAGAATGACCAGCCGGCCGCTGGCGGGGGCTGGAGGCGGCGGTGGCGCCGGCTCTTCGACTGCGACTGCCTCGACCGCCACTGCTACCGGAGGCTCGTCCACCGGCACCAACTCTTCCACGCCGAGCTCTTCGATGTCGTCGATCACCGGGATGGGGACGTCGCCCGATATCGTGGCCGGCCGCTCTCGGCCCTCGGCGAGAAGCTGTTCGAGCGAGACCTCTTCCATCCGGTCGTAGCTGCTGTCAATTTCCGAATCGGGGAAAGGAACGGAGTCGGCGAACGGGTTGATCTGCGGTGGAGGCGGCTCCGGATCAGGCACCTCTTCAGCTTTGGAAGCAGCGGCCGGCTTCATTTTCTCGACGGAGACCGGCTTCCCGCTCAGCCGCGCATAAAGGTGCTTGGCCGTGATCCTGGAGACGAGCCGGAATGTCTCCATGACCCCTTCGCCCTTGATCGCGGCGGCCTCGGTGTAGGGATAGCCTTCGAAGCCGAGTACCTCCTGCAACTTATCGATGGGGAGGACGCCCGGTATGTCGCGCTTGTTGAACTGGATGACGATCGGTGTGTCGTTTGGATCGATGTTGTTCTGCTCGAGGTTCTCCATCAGGTTGGCGAAGCTCTCGCGGGTCGATTCCACCATCGAAGGCTGTGAATCGGAGACGAAGACGATCGCGTCCGCGCCCCTGAGGACGAGTTTGCGCGTTTCGTTGTAGAAGACCTGACCCGGGACGGTGTAGAGCTGGATCTTGAAGTTGAACGATCCGACTTTGCCGATGTCGACCGGCAGCAGATCGAAGAAGAGCGTGCGGTCGGTCTTCGTCGCCAGCGACAGCATCTTCCCCTTCTGCTTCGGGTCGAGCTTGTCGAAGATGACCATGAGGTTGGTCGTCTTTCCGCAAAGGCCTGGACCGTAGTAGACGATCTTTGCGGTCATCTCGCGGGTCGCGTGATTGAAGAGAACCATCTGTCAGCTCGGGCGGGAAAGTATCGCACATAGAATCGCCGCATGACCGACGACATCGACGACGAGCCCGTCGAGATCCCGATCACCGACACGCTCGACCTGCATCCGTTCCGCCCAAACCAGATCCGCGAAGTGGCCCGCGATTACCTGGCCGAGGCACGCGACAAAGGGTTCCGGCAGGTTCGCCTGATCCACGGCCGCGGCATCGGTATGCAGCGGGAGAACATCCGAAAACTGCTGGCCTCGCTCGATTTCGTGGAAGCATTCCACGATGCCGATGGGAGCGGCGGAGGGTGGGGAGCGACGGTGGTTTTGCTGCGGGAGAAGTAGTGAAGCGGGAGTAGGGAGTAGGGAGTAGGGAGTAGGGTATCGGAGCTTGCTATTCAGCAGGTTCGCTCCGACCCCCGACCCCCCACCCCCGACTCCGCGCTCTCGTTGTTTCTTCGCTTCGTTGACGAGCACAGGCGCGGATCTGTAGCCGGGTGTCGGTATCGGAGCTTGCCATTCAGCAGGTTTGCTCCGACCCCCGACCCCCTCCCCGACCCCCCACCCCCGGTTTTACGGTTTCTTCGCTTCGTTGACGAGCACTTCGATCCAGGCGTCTGTCTTGAAGAAGCCTTTGCCCCACTGATCCTCCCAGGCAGCAAGGATCTTTTCCGATCTCATCTGATCGAGGGTCTTTCCCGCGGCCAGCGCTTTGGCCACGGCGGCGGTGGTGCCGCGAAGCACCTCGGCGAAGGCGCGCAGGCCCGCTTTGTCCGACAGCGGGCCGTGACCCGGGATGACCTTGGCGTCGTCGGGAAGCGTCGACAGCACTTTGTCGACATTGGCGAGCATGCCCTTGACGCTGCCGCCGTTGTCGACGTCGACGAACGGGTACAGTCCGTTGAAGAAGTCGTCACCCATATGGACAACGTTCGACTGTGTGAAGTAGATGACCGCGTCGCCGTCGGTGTGACCGTGCGGGAAGTGGACGGCGCGGATGTCTTCACCATTCACATGGAGCGTGGCCCTGTCGTTGAATGTGATGACCGGCAGGGCGTCCTTCGGCGCGGGCGGTGTCTCGCGTCCCATGGCTTTCGAGCCGGAGGCCAGGCGCTTGCGAACGTTCTCCTGAGCGATGATCGGGGCATCCTTGCCGAACACCTCGTTGCCGCCGGTGTGATCGCCGTGGTAGTGCGTGTTGACGATGAACTTGATGGGCTTGGTGGTGATGCCGTGCAACGCCTCTTTGATTTTGGGGGCGAGCGGTGCGAACTGGTCGTCGACGATGACGATCCCATCGTCGCCGGCGGAGACGCCGATGTTGCCTCCGGCACCGATGAGCATGTACACGGTGCCGGCGACCTTGGTCACCTTGATCTCGACTTTGCTGAAGTCCTGCTGAGCGAAGAGGGAAGTGGCGGAGAGAGCGGCGAGAGCGAATACTAATTTGCGCATGAGGCGGGATTGTAAATCACCCCGTATAATCGTGGCTCGCCGGCCAGCAATGATTCAATTCCACGCGCTCGAAATCCCTCAACTGGAACGCTTTCTGGAGCGCCAGAAGGCAGGACTCTCGCTCAAAACCGACATCGATCTCGACCTCATCCTTCGCCAGATCCTGCAAAAAGCGAACGAGTTCGTGCCGTCGGAATCGGGATCGATCCTCCTCGACGATCCATTCCGCAAAGTTGCCTCCCGCCGTGAAAATGAGCTCGTCTTCATCGCCACGTTCGGCGACGCCAGCCGCCAACTCATCGGCCAGCGTCTCTCGGCAAAGTTCGGCATCGTCGGGCAGGTCTACCAGACTGGGACGCCATACGTTTCGGCAGACGTGAAGGAAGACGATTTCTTCTACGCCGAATTCGACCAGCAGCTCGGACACAAGACGCACTCCGTCGTCTGCGTGCCGATTTACATCGGCAAGACAGTGTGCGGCGTGCTCGAGCTGATCAACCGGCTCGACGGCAGCATCTTCACCGACCGCGACAAGATCCTGCTGGAGATCTTCGCCGGCTACACCTCGTTCACCCTGCAGAATGCGCTCGACGCGAAACGGGCACACGAGCTGGCGAAGAAGGATGACCTGACCGGCCTGTACAACGACCGCTGGTTCAACGTGCGCATGACCGAGACGCTGACGGATGCCCGGCGCTCCGGCAACGAGGCGGTGCTGATCTTCATGGATCTCGACCGCTTCAAGGCCATCAACGACGGCCACGGACATCTGGCCGGCAGCCAGGTGCTCCGCGAGGTCGGCTTCCTGCTGAAACGGATCGTGCAACAGATCGACGCCACGGTGGCGCGATACGGCGGAGATGAGTTCGTGATCCTGCTGCCGAACACCAAGCTGGAAGAAGGGATTGAGCTCTGCGAAGAGATCCGGCGGACGATCGAGGAGACCACGTTTCTCGACCGTGAGTGGGGGTTCAGCATGCCACCGCTGCATCTCGGCGGTCTTCTATCGGCCTCCATCGGCATCGCACAGCACATCCCCAACCCCGAGCTCGCGGAGTCGTTGGAACAGGAGAAAAGCGATCTTCTCCGGCGCGCGGACGACGCCATGTACCGAGCCAAATCGCTCGGCAAGAATCTCGTCGTCGTGAGCCGGTTGGGCGAGGAGTTGCAGAGGGCGCCGTTGCCGCGGTTGCTTGGGCGGTAGAGGGGCGTGCTGAGTTGCCAGGTTGCTGATTTCCGGATTTGCGGTTGCGCGTTGCAGGCGTCTCGAAAATCCAGTAACCCAGTAACCCAGCAACTCAGCAACGAACCGCAGAACCACCCACTTCTGCTATCTTGTTTTCATCAACGAACGGAGGTTGACGTCTTTGGCGAAAATCACTGCGGAGTACATTTGGATCGATGGGCAAAAGCCGACGGCGAAGCTTCGTTCCAAGACGAAGATCATCGACCCGACCACGTCGCTTTCTGACATCCCCGAATGGGGTTACGACGGTTCCAGCACCGAACAGGCCACCGGACACTTCAGCGATCTGCTTCTCCGGCCGGTGAAGATGGTGCCTGACCCGCTACATCGCGATGGGGACCTGCTCGTCCTCTGCGAAGTGCTGAACCCCGACGGCACGGTCCATCCGAGCAATACGCGCGCGTTTCTACGTCAAGTGGCGGAGCGATACAAAGAGCACGAGGCATGGTTTGGCATCGAGCAGGAGTACACTTTCCTCGAGGGCAACCGTCCGCTCGGCTGGCCTGCCAGCGGATTTCCGGCTCCTCAGGGTGGCTACTACTGCGGCGTCGGCGCCGACGAGGTTTTCGGCCGTGACGTGGTGGAAGCGCACGCGGATGCCTGCATGCGGGCCGGAATTCACATCGTGGGAACGAACGCCGAGGTCATGCCGGCGCAGTGGGAGTTCCAGATCGGCGCGGTGCCGGCGCCCGACATCGCCGACGAGATGTGGCTGGCGCGGTGGCTGCTGTACCGGATCGGCGAAGAGTTCGGCGTGAGCGCCACGCTCTACCCGAAACCGGTCAAGGGAGATTGGAACGGCGCTGGTGCGCACACGAACTTCTCGACGAAGGCGATGCGTGCTGAAGGCGGCATCAAGGTCATCGAAGAAGCGATGAAGAAACTGGAGCGCCGCCACGACGAGCACATCAAAGTCTACGGGGCGCACAACGAAGAACGTCTGACCGGCCTTCACGAGACCGCGCCGATTCACGCCTTCCGGTACGGCATCAGCGACCGGGGGGCCTCCGTGCGTATCCCGATGGCGACGGCCAACGACGGCCGAGGGTACTTCGAAGACCGGCGTCCAGCCGCGAACATGGACCCGTATCAGGTTTGTGCCATGTTGATTGAAACTGTCTGCGGCCCGTAACGTCATACAATGTGGCGGGCCGGCTCGATCGGCCGGCTGCCGTAATCGCAAATTCGATGGTCGAAGTCGCACTCAACGCTTTCTGGCTGGCCCTGGTAGCCGGCGCCTTCACGGTGATCCCGCGCCGTTCGGGCCGCGCCACGATCGGCATGGCCTGCATCCTGGTCCTGCTCTTCCCGATCATTTCCGTATCTGACGATCTCGCCCTCGACAGCAACTCGCTGGAAGAGGCATTGGCGATCATCGTTACATTCCTCATCCTCGTGATCGGCCTCGTAGCCCTTTCACGAGTCGAGCGCGTGCTGGCGTCACCCGCTCTGATTCTGGTCGTCACTCCTTCCGACCCGCGCTCTCCTCCTCGCGCGTAGCCCAAGCCGGCTCGCGCAGTCGTGGTCCTTTCCCGGCCACGGACATCCCTCTGATCACGCTGCGTCGGATCCGGCCGCGAAACGGCGGCATCCTCGCGTGCCGGCTCCCCTGGCCGGCACACCGGGCTCGGGGGTGTCGCCGTTTGACGGCCGGTCGTTTGAGGACCGGGCGTTGTTGGGTGTGGATTCTCACTTCATTGTCATCTGCGGAATCGACGTGTAGAACCCTGCCGGATACTGCACGTACCCGCTGATGTTCTTCCGCATGATGGCCACGTTCGACTGCATATAGAGCGAGAGGTAGGGGAGGTCAGTGGCGACGATCTGCTGCACTTCCTGGTAGACCGGCCTGCGTTTTTCGCGGTCGAAGGTCGAGCGCCCCTGCAGCATCAATTCATCAAGGCGCGGATTGGCGTAGGAGCCGCGGTTCTGACCGTTGGGCGGGATGTTCTTCGAGAAGAAGATGACGTAGTAGAAATCGGGGTCTGAGATTCCGTTGCGCGAGAGCGAATACATCTGGAAGCTGCCCTTGCCGATGTCCGCGAAGAACGTCGACATCTCGTTCGACTGGATCGTCACGTTGAATCCGGCTTTCTTCATCATGTCCTGCATCACCTGAGCGCGTGAGTTCGCTTCGGCATCCGTCGACGTCTTGAAGACGAGGTTGAGACCCTTTGGATAACCGGCCTGCGCCAGGAGCTGCTTCGCTTTCACCGGATCGTAGTCATACGACGGCAGATTCGTCGCGCGCGCCCAGTGCCCCTCGGCCAGCATCGTCTCCGCCGGCTGCGCGAAGCCGCGCTGGATGTCGCGAATGATACGGCCGCGGTCGATGGCGTGGGCGATGGCCTGACGCACCAGAGGCTTCGCCAGCGCGGCATCCTTCATGTTGAAGGCGAGATACTGATAGACCGAGCCTGTACTTTTCACCACAGTGAAGTCAGGGTTCTTCTCGAACTCCGCCACGTTCTCGAACGGGATGGCGTTGACCTCGAAATTTACACTGCCGCGGCGCATCTCCAGGATGCGCGTGGTGGCGTCCGGGATGATGCGGACGGTGATGTGCTTGATCTTCGGCGCGCCGCCGTGCCACTGGTCGAAGGCCTCGAATTCCAGCCGGTCATCGGGACGGTACTCGACGAGCCTGTAGGGGCCGCAACCGATCGGATTCGTCTTGTAGACGTTCGTGTCGGCGCCGGCCGGGAGAATGCCGACCGTGAGGTTGTCGAAGATGCCGGCATTCGCCTCCTTCAGCTTGAAGATGACCGTCTGCTGGTCGGGTGTCTCGATATGGTCGACCGAGGTGTAGCCGGAACGCTTTGACGTAGTGAAGGTGGGGACCATCAGCGACTCGTAAGTCCACTTCACGTCGGATGCCCTCACCGGCTGGCCGTTGTGGAACTTCGCGGTCGGGTTGAGGTGAAAGACGATCGTCCTGTCGTCCGGAGTCTCCCACTTCGTAGCCAGGTCAGGCGCGTAACTGAAGTTCGGTGTGACCTTGATCAGGCCGCTGTAAACCAGATCGAACATCCGGCTGGAGACGTTGTCGGCACCGACCCGGCTGTCGAGGTTCGTTGGTGACGACATCACCGCGATGACCAGGGTCTTCGAATCGTCCGCGCCACCTTTTTTCTCCCCGCCGCCACAGGCTAGAGAGGCCACAACGGCCATGGACGCAATGAGTTGACGAGTCTTCATGCAGCACCTCGATTGAGATCTAAGCACGATTGGTTCCTGGCAAGATCGGAAATTGTCAGCGCCATCTGTGGCGGAGCCTTGGGCAACCAACGCCGCCGGCCGTGCCGGCCAAGTATGATGCCGGTCGATGCGATTCGTTCGATTTCTCGCCCTGCTGGCGGCGCTTTTCCCGCTCTCGTTGTTCGCGAGAGAGAAGGTCATCGTCCTCGGATTTGATGGCGTCGATGCCCGTTATACCGAGCAGTGGATGAACGAAGGGAAGCTGCCGAACCTGGCTCGTCTGCGGGCGCAGGGGACGTTCCGGCCGTTGCGGCCGACGGTGCCGGCGCAGACTCCTGTTTCGTGGTCAACCTTCTCCACCGGCATCGATCCCGGCCGAACCGGTATCTTCGACTTCCTCCGCCGCGATCCAAAGACCTACCTGCCTGTCTTCGCCGCGTTCGACGAAACGAAGGAACCGTTTCTCCTCGGCGAAAAGAATCCGTTCGCCGCCGCTGCGGCGATCCTGGTCGTTCTCGCGCTTATCGCGCTCCTCTTCCGCCGCACTGCGCGCATTGTCGTGATCGCGATCGCGGTCATCGCCGCTGCCGGCGCGTTTGTAGCCACGAAGAAATACATCCCGGTCACCAGGCCTGGCGTCATCAATCGAAGGCAGGGAACTCCCTTCTGGGAGGCAGCGGCAAATGCCGGCCGCAAGGCGCGCGTCGTCCACGTTCCGGTGACGTTTCCCGCGCACGATTTTCCGGCAGGCGAGATGCTCTCCGGCCTCGGCGTTCCTGACGTCTCCGGCCGCGTGGGCAAACCTTTCTTCTTTACCTCGGAGCTCGACTTTCATCGCTCGGGCTCGAATGAGTTCTCGATCGAGGTGGTGCAGCTCGAGGACAACAAAGGCAGCATCGCCACAAAGATCCAGGGACCTCCGAACAAGCTGTTCGGCACGCCGCCGTACATCGTCATCCCGATGACGATCACCGTCGCCAACGACCGGAGCTCCATCACGATTCAGGAGAGCGGCCAGACCGTAACGCTGCGTCCCGGCGAATGGAGCGGCTGGACCGACTTCGTCTTCCCGTTCAATCCTTTGATCAAGATTCACGGCATCAGCCGTTTCCATCTGATCGCCTCGCAACCGGAAGTGAAGCTGTATCTCTCGCCGATCAACTTCGACCCGCGCCGCCTCCCTTCCGGCTTCGACATCTCCACGCCACCGAAGTGGGCGCCACAACTCGCGAGTGACTACGGCCTGTACAAGACGCTCGGCTGGCAGATCGACACCTGGGCGATCTCCGAGGGCTTCGCGGATGAGCAAATGTTCTGGGATGACATGACCTTCACCGTGGCCCAGGACCGGAAGATGTTCGATGCATTTCTGCAAGGTGACGATGAGTTGATGGTGCAGTGCTTCGAGTTCCCCGATCGCGTAGGCCATGTCTTCTGGAGGCTCATGGACTCAGCGCATCCCGCGTACGACCCCGCATTGCACGCGAAGTGGGGTGACGCCCTGCTGCGCTCCTACCAGCTCATGGACGCGATCGTGGGCGACGCCATGGCCGCGGCGGAGAAAAAGAACGCCGCGCTGATCGTCCTCTCCGACCATGGGTTTGCATCATTCCGAAAGTCGGTGAACTACAACACCTGGCTTGTCATGAACGGCTACATGTCGCTCAAAACTGGTGTTCATGTGAAGGACCGCAACGTCGAGATGCTGTTCGATCAGGGCCAGTTCTGGGAGAACGTCGACTGGTCGCACACCCGCGCCTACGCCATGGGCCTCGGCGAGATGTACATCAATCTGAAGGGCCGTGAAGCGCAGGGGATCGTGAGCCCGGGCAGCGAGTACGACGCGCTGAAGACCGAGCTGAAGGCGCGCCTGGTGACGATGACCGACCCCGATACGATGGAACATCCCGTCCGCCGTGTGCTGGCGCGCGAGGAGATCTATCGCCAGTTGGACCCCAACCTGATCCCCGACCTCTTCGTCACCAACAACGACGGCTACCGCGTCTCCTGGCAGACATCCCTCGGCGGCATCCCCAAGCAGCTCATCGAGCCGAACAAGCAGGTCTGGAGCGGCGACCACTGCTCCGTCGACCCCGAGATCGTGAAGGGCATCTTCTTCTACAACCGGAAGATTTCCACGCCGCGAGCGCCGTACATCGCCGATATTTATCCGACGGTGCTGGGTTTGCTGGATGTGAAGGCGCCGTATGAGTTGGATGGAGTAGAGTTGAAGTAGTGATCGACTTCAACCGGGTTCTCTCGATCATCGAAGCGTTTAACCGAGAGAACGTCGAGTACATGGTGTTCGGCGGCGTTGCGGTGAACTTCCATGGCCTTCCGCGCACGACGGAAGATATCGACTTTTTCGTACCGCCTGCGCCGGAGAACCTCGCCCGAATCAAACGTGCGCTGCGCTCGATCTGGGATGATCCGGATATCGACGAGATTCAAGACGACGACATGCTCGGCGACTATCCCAGTTTCAACTACAACCCGCCGAACGAGAGGTTCGGGATCGACGTGGTTTCCAGACTCGGCGAAGCGTTCTCGTACGCAGACCTCGACGGCGAGACGATGGAAATAAGCGGTATCAGAGTCCGGCTTGTCACACCGGAGACCCTGTACCGAATGAAACGCGACACCGTGCGTGCAAAAGACAAGATCGATGCGTTGAACTTGCGTGCGAGATTCGACCTGAAGGACCCGTGATGCCTGTCCGAAAGTTCCGTTCCATCGAGGAAATGAACGCCTTCGATCTCGAGCAACTCCGCTGCGACGATCGAAATCTAACGAGCAGGATCAAGGCGCATTGGGATACCTGGCGCAACCTCATCCCGCCGCTGAACATGCCCAAAGGCGTACACAAGTTCCGCTCCATCGAAGAGATGAACGCCTTCAAGGAACGTTACGAGAGCGAGCGTATCGCTTTGATTCGCGCCGAGCGCGTGAAGCAATAGTCGTCTGATAAGCTTCAACGCCTGCTTCGCGGCACCTACGATGGATTACAAAAGACTCCTCACCCAGGTCGAGCGCACGCTCGAACAGATCGAGAACACCGAATCGACGCGTTTTACGATCGAGCAGATCGGACAGACGATCGCTACGAACTTTCGTGTCGAGCTCGGGATCACCGGCGGCCGCATCTACGAAATCAACGACGAGAACGACTACGATCTGGTCGGACGCTTCGGTGAATCGAACGCCGGGCCGCTCGGTATCTCCGTGCCGCGCGATTACAAACCCATCGAGCTCGTGCTCGAGAACGGGGTCGTGGTCATGGACCCGACGGATCCAGGCGTTGATCCGGTGCTCGAGGCGAAGCTCGGTACGCACCGCTTTGCCGCCGTCGCTGCCGGCGACAACCACTCCCACATCCTCGGCTTCGACGTCGCGGAGAACCTGAGCCGCGAAGACATCCTCTTCTCACTCAACCTCATCCGGTACACCGTCAATCAGCGACTTCGGGCTGACCGTTACCAATCGATCATCGTCGAAGCGCAGCGCATCCAGCAATCGATACTGCCGCAGCGTGTGCCGCAATACGCGGGCTTCGACATCTGGGGTAAGACGGTCCCGGCCGAGGTCGTGAGCGGCGACTTCTACGACTTCATCCCGGTCTCCGACAACATCCTCGGGTTGGCAATCGCGGACGGCTCCGGCCACGGACTCCCGGCGGCGCTCGTGGTGCGCGACATCTACATGGGCCTGCGCATGGCTACCGACCGCGACTTCAAGATCATCCGCACGATGGAGAAGTTGAATCACATCATCCACCGCGGCCGGCTGACGACGAAGTTCGTTTCGCTCTTTTACGGCGAGCTCGAAACGGGCGGAATCCTCATCTACTGCAATGCCGGTCACAACTTCCCCTTCGTCCTGCGTGCGGATGGGAAGACCTTCGAGCTGCTTCCGAACGGAGGGCCGGTACTTGGGCCGACGCCCGATGCCACTTACATGCGCGGCTTTGCCAAGCTCAACGCCGGCGATCTCCTCTGTCTCTACACAGACGGCATCGTGGAAGCGCACAACACGGACGACGAGGAGTTCGGCCTGGATCGGCTGGAGTTGCTCGTTGCCGGGAACCGGCATCTCTCGGCCAAAGAAATCGGCAAGGAAGTGCTGGCGCGGGTTATGGAGTGGGGGCCCGGTGAACAGGATGATCGGACTGTTGTCATCGTGAAGGCACTGAACCCGTGACCCTATGAACGACATCCTCTACATCAACGGCCGCTTCACCACGACAGCCGAGCGCGTCATCGGCGTCGAAGACCGTGGTTTCCAATTCGGGGACGCTGTCTACGAAGTGCTCAAGTTTGCCGGGAAGCGGCCCGTATATCTCACCGATCACTACCGGCGGATGCAGAGCGGACTGCGCGAGATCGAGATCCGCTCACCCTGGGACGAGGCCCGTTTCGCCGAGGTCGTGCGTGAGTTGCTCGAGCGCACGGCGTTCGATGACGGCATCGTCTACGTCCAGATCTCCCGCGGTGAGTCCGAGCGTGCGCACTTCTATCGCGACGATCTGGAGCCAACGGTCGTCGCCTATTCGCGAGCGTACCGGTTTCCTGACACGGCGAAGAAGGAGCGGGGCATCCAGGTGGTCACCGCGCCCGACCTCCGCTGGAAGCGTTGCAACGTCAAGTCAGTCAACCTGCTCGCCAACGCCATTGCCAAGAAGAGAGCGCAGAGAGCAGGCGCCGATGAAGTTCTCCTGATCGATGAGGGCATTGTTCGTGAGGCGGCCAGCTCCAGCTTCTTCGGCATCCGAGGCGGGACAGTCATCACCCATCCACTCGATGATCACATCCTGCCCGGCGTCGTCCGAGACCGCGTCGTCGCTCTTGCTCGCCGCGCTGGGATCCCCATCGAGGAGCGTCCGCTACGCGAGAGCGAGCTGTTCGACGCCAGCGAAGCGTTCATCACAAGCACGACGATGGGAGTCATGCCCGTGGCGGCGATCGACGGGAAACCCATTGGTCGTGGCGATATCACGCGCGCGCTCCAGCGGCTGCTCGACGAGGACGAGCTGCGCGGCGCTGCGGCTGCCTAGCCTAGCCCGCACTTCTCACCATTTTGACGACGGTCGATAGAACTTGCGTCGGAGGGCTGGTTTTCGCGGCCTGACGATGCTGGCGAACAGACTTAACGCTGGAGGACGCGAAGTCTGCACGCTTTTCGCTGAGTTGGGCAACG
>JBBRNB010000020.1:0-70427 GCA_038230535.1 Thermoanaerobaculia bacterium | reverse complement strand
GCCGACACTGCCGCGCCGTTGGCGCGGCAGGATGATTTCGCCGGCCGGCGTTGGAGTTCCGATCGCTGTTCCGAATCGTGTTCTTGATGGTGGTCACTTTAACCGAGCACAAAGTGGTCACTTCTGCCGAGCGCCGAAGTGTCCGAGACCATCGCAACCAGTTCGTCGGGCTTCACATCGTAGAGTCGTAGCAGAATGACCCCCACGCGCCGGCCGCCGCGGAACACCTGCTCACCGAATCCTTTGTCACTCGTCAGAATGAAACGGTCTTCGGCGCTGGCAAGGTCGATGACGGCATCATCGGAAATGCCGCGAAAGTTTGTCTTCACCCAGACGATGTCGATTCCGCGCGCTCGCAGCTCTTCCACGAGGACTCCAGAGACATTCTCGTCAGCGAGCAGCTTCATCGGCTGCGGCGACTCCGGTCAGCGAGTATTCGTAAACCTCGCTCAGGATCTCGTGGGCGTAGGCTAGACAGGCCTGGATTTGCTGGTGCGTGACGTCGTGGTGCCGGATCACGTCCTCTTCACTCCAGCCGCCGGCGAAAAGACCGATGATGAACTCAACGGTCAGACGGGTACCGGCGATGATCGGTTTCCCTCTCATCACGTTTGGATCTGTAGCGATGATCTCTTTCCAGTCCACGTCGATGCTCCAGCAGAAGGACTATACCAGCTGATAGAGCTGTGTTCGCGTCGAACGCCAGCCGATCAAATTGCAATGTCTCTACCGAACGCTTTGCGAACGGCTCGTGCCAGATCGCGTCCTGCTTCCTCGCTGACTGTTGGGCAATCGCGACGCTCGGGCGCGAAGGTGCCATCGAGGGTGTCGCGCACCATTTCGTGGTTGCGCACGCCGGTGAGTGGGTTCGGTGAGCTCGAGGACCTTCTCTTCGGCGATGTATTCGGCTTCGATCGTTCTGCTCATGCGGATAGGATAGCGATGTCGGTTGAAAGAGTGTTGTTCTTTCGCTTGTCTAACGCCTGCGTGGTCAACAGATACGATCAAACAGGCCACGTTACTCACCCCTCGCTCTTCGCCGGCAAGGTGAAAGGAATCGGGTCATCCGCGTGCGGCCACGCCGCGATCTCTCACGGCCAAGCGGTGTATCCTGAGAAGAATGCCGGAAGGCCCAGGTTTCGTGCTCGTGAGGTCGTCATGACAACCGTGACGTTCGATCTGCCGGAAGGGACGCTCTCGGCACTCCGCTTGTCGCCCCCCGAATTCGTGAAGGAGATGCGCGTCGCGGCTGCCTTGCTCTGGTATTCGCAGGGTGAGATCTCCCAATCGAAGGCCGCGGAAATCGCCGGCAGCAGCCGGGCGGAGCTCATCGACGAGCTGGCCCGCCGCCGCATTCCTGTCGTTCAGGCCACTCTGGAGGAGCTGAACGAGGAAATGCGTCGTGACTGAGGCGTGGGTCGCGAACGCGTCACCGCTCATTCTGCTTGGCACTATCGGCCGGCTCGACTTGATTAAGCGCCTCGTGGGATGACAGCCCAAAGGGCCTTAACTTTAGCCCCTCACCCGCACTACCCCTTCGCTGCGCTCAGGGTCCGTGTCTCCCTCTCCCCACTTCGTGGGGAGACACGCCGACTCCGTCGGCGCCTGGAGTTTGGACGTTTCGTGGCGTAACGAAAGCACGCCTTCAGCATGCACTTGCTGCCGTCTGAAATGTCCAAACTCCAGTCTCCCCACGAAGTGGGGAGAGGGGCATCGATATGAAAGTGCATTTATGACAACAACTTACAATCGATCATACAGCCGAAGCCGGATGAGGGGTATTCGGTTCAGGCTCATGGGATGACAGTCATTGGAACTCTCGGGATCGTGCTGCGGTCGAAGCAGCGCGGGTCAATCGACCAGGCGAAGCCCTGGATCACGAAACTGATGGACGCGGGCATGTTTGTCGACCGCGAGCTGCTTGGCCGGATCCTTTCGATTGCTGGAGAATGACAGACGGGACGGCCATTGGGAGAAGGAGGTCCACATCTTCGTTTATCGGATCGGCGTCGCCGACCCGCGTACCAGCGCAGGATGGTCCGCGCCAACAAGCGAAGGTTTGGCCCAAGAGCAGAAGGAGCCAGAGCCGTGGGTGTGTTGACTTCTCCCCGACGTGTACGGCATTGCGCCAGGCGGGGAAGTCCCCGGGCATGTTGATCCTAAAAACGAAGGTGTGGCCCAGAAAGGCCTTCTACGCCTTGGGGTCCGGCTCCGCCCATACTCCTTCGTCGAAGCAGCGTGTCCATCGTCAGCGAATCGAAGAGCTCGTGACGCTCCTTTGAGTAGTCGCCGTAGCCGGGGTCGTACTGCATCATGAACCTCATTGCTCCCGATGGGCCGAGGCGTTCGGTGAGCGCTTTCCAGCCTTCCATGCGGATTTGACACAGAGACATTGAGGATGAGGTGCTCACTGGGTTACTCCTGTGGTCTCGAGTAGAAAGCCATCGGGTTTCAAGATCTCGAATCGAAACGGTCGGGAAGGGAGAGAGCGATTCAAGAGCGGTCGTCAGTCGTCACGAACCATCCTGCCGCGGCTTCCTCCGCAAATGCAAGGTGCAGCGCATCGAGAGAGCCGAATCCGAGAGCCTCGAGCTCCCTTGCGCGATCGGCGATGCGGCGGCTCGGTGCCACGTGAAGATGCGCTGTCTCGAGCCAAAGGCGCATCGCCAGACGTCTTCGCCCGGATTTCGCTCGTTCTCGAAGTCGTGAGCCGGCCGGGCGAACGAGCTGCAGCGTTGCGGTCTTGACCGCATCCTGGATCGCAGCCACGCGGCCTCCGCCTCTCTCCGGATCCTCTCAACCGTCGCATCATCGAAAGGACGTTTGAAGCAGCAGAGGTCGAGGTAGGCCGATCGCGCTCACGTGGGCATGGTACGCGTGAACAAGTGCGAGCGGACATCCCCACGGCCGAACCCGCGCCGAGTTCAGGATCGCCTTCGGTACCTCCCACTCGCATTTCGTGTTTGACAGGTCTGGATTTCCACACTACCGTCGTTAAAATGCCCTCAACCAAGTTCCTGGTTATTGCGGCAGCGTTCGCTGCCGTCGTGTACGCTCCGCTCGCTTCAGGGGGCACCGGCGTTCCCGTGAGAGTCGTCGTCGAGACGGCAGACGTACAGTCCGCCGGCGGCGCCTATGTCGCACTCGTTCCACCGGAGAGGCCGTGGAGTCGTCCTGCTGCCGAGAAGATTGGAAGCGGCGCCGAGGTCGTGCTCGAAGTGCCCGAGGGGGAATATCGAATTGTCGCGGGTCTTCGCGGGAAAGGAGTCAAAATCTCTGACCCGGTCACGATTCGCACCTCTGGCAAGAACGAATTCCGCGTTGCTTTGCCTGCGATGCGCGCGATTACCGGCATGGTGCGCGACGAGCGAGGACAACCTCTGCCCGATGTGACGATTGGAGACGTCTACGCGTTCGTCGAAGCGCCGCTCGGAAATGCGAGCGAGATGGCGGCGCGGTACTTCGGCAGCGACTGGCACACGAAATCCGCCGCGGATGGCACATGGTCCTTACTGCGGTCTGAAGGTGCAAGCAACAACGTTGTTGCCGAATCGGCAGGTTATGCGACGACATGGTGGTCCCCAAAGGAAGCCGGTTCGAAGTCGATCGACCTCGTGATGCATCCCGGTGCAATGCTTCGACTGGCGTTGGATCGCAAAGCGCCGGAGCTCGTAGTCACCCTCACGGCAAAAGGTGAATCGCCTTCGGTCCCACCTGCATGGCAGGCGCAATTCTGGGCTCGTCGCGCTCTGAAGACCGCCATCGAGTGGTCGTTTCTCCCGGCAGGCGACTACGACATCTACGCGCAACAGTGGGATCCTCGTACCTTCAGTCACGGGGTCAAGCTCGGCACTGTGGCTCTCCAAAGCGGCGGCACGCGTGAGCTTCGACTGGAGCTTCCGCAGACGAAGGCAGCCTCGAAATCCGTGGCCACGGTACTAGTGAGACCGATCCCTCGATTCGATGCTGCAGCGATCGAGGCCTTTGGACGTGATGGCAACGGAGCTCCGCGTTCCATGCCGCGCGTCAGTGAGCAGGTCAGCGGCGGAACACTCCTTTATCTCGACACCACGGGCTTCACCGGACCGTATTTCGGAACGGCCGGCGATCGCTTTGTCGTCATTCCGCTACGAGAGGACGGAACGCTCGCGGCCGCTTCCGTTCGAGATCTGGCCGGAGTGAGTCTCCATATCAAGACCGCGAACGAAAGCCTCCGGCTTCCGGTCGCTGGCATGGCGATCTTCAATGGCTGTTCCCGCCCCGAGACGATTGCGATTCCCGTCGCCGTGGCGAAAGGCGGCAACGTCACGTCCCAGGCGCCTGCAGATTGCACGAGCTTCGTTCTCGATTTCGAGCCATTCTCTCCGATCGTCTTTCCGAGGGAGCTCGCCCTGGGCGATTCGGTATGGCTTGGAGAACGCACGTTGTACGCGTCCGGGAGTGCCGCTGTTCGCGTCGTAAGGGACGACGGGGCGGGAGTGGTGAGCGCGATCGTCTCCGTATCCGCGCGCACGGATGGCGGTCTGGGGGCGTCCGTCCCAATTGCATCGATGATGACGGGGCCCGATGGATGGGCGCGTTTCAACCGCTTGCCGGCCGGTCCGGAGCTGGCCATCGTGGCACGATCCTCTGACGGTGATCGTTCCGTCATCGAGAACATCCGCGCCGATCCGACGCAGCCGAGAATCGTCGATCCCTTGCGAATGCCGAAGCCGGCAAACCTGATCGTGGAGCCGAAACTCGATCCAGGGTTCCTCGAACAGTTTCCGGGCGGCTATATCCTTTCGCTCACTCTCGATCCGCTGGATGGCGCCGCCGAAAGGCGCACGGCGGAGGGCGTCAAAGAGTTGGATCGGGTCGAGTTCAACCGCCTGCTGCCAGGACGATGGCAACTGGGTGCGGTAGTCACCGCGGGCCGCGGCTTCCAGCCCGTCCTCGGCGAACAGATCGAGGTCAAGGCCGGCGAGACCAAGAAGATGGAGGCGCTGATCAAGCCTCTGGTCTTTCGCGGGCGTGTTTCCGCGAACCTCGCGGATCTCTCGGGAAACATCGACATCCTCAGCGCGACACGCTCGGACTCGGTGCCGTCGGTAGAGGTGTCGTCATCGGGAGAATTCGTCGCCATCCTGCCGCGACGCGACTCGTACTTCGTCGGCGTCCGGCCGCGCAGCACGCGGCAGATGATCTGGGTTGGGAACACGCCGTTCGCCGACCCCTCACAGCCGGTGGAGATCAAGCTCGCGCAGGGCGTGATCGTGGCGCGCCTCCGCGCAGAGGGTCAGCCACTGGCCGGGGCCATGGTCATCGCACGCATGCAGCATCAGCCCACGACGGACTTCCCGCTCACGGCGTCACCGGTGAAAAGCGGAAGCGATGGCGAGGCCCGGATCGAAGGATTGCTTCCGGGAGAGTGGGTCGTGTTCGTATCGGGAAAAGGACAGGCCCAGAAACGCGTCACCGTGTCGAATACGGAGGTTGAATACGCCGACTTGGAGGTTACCAGCGGATTGGCGATCACCGGCAGCGTCATGGAGACCTTTGGCGCCCCTGTTTCCGGCGCGAAGGTGACGTGTCTTCTTCCCGGGCCGGATGGCGTGCCGTACATGCGGGTCGCGTTCAGCGGCTACGACGGATCATTCGAGCTCATAGATCGCGTCGCCACGCGATCCACGGTCTCGTGCGGTGTGACTTCCTTCAGCGGGGCACAGGGATACCGCGTGCTCGCCGGCGAGCACGCGACACTCGTACTGCCCGCGAACCCCGCAACCTTGCGTGTCACCTCGCTGCCCGCGATCGACCGATTCAGCGGACTTTGGCTGGTCTCACCCGACGGCCGGATGATTGACGTGTCCCCATACCTGCCGAGACTGCCTGGTCCGGTGGCATTCACGATTCCTGCGCTTGCTCCGGAGGAATGGAAGCTAGTGCGTGTGTCGTCACCATCGGAATGGATGGCTCTCACCACAGGCGGCGGTGCACTTGCGGCGATCGTCGACGTGACGTTGAGGCCTGACGAGCGAAAGACGATGGATCTGGAGAAAGCCGGACGCTGAAGGGCCGGTCGGAATAAGAGGAGGAGAAAGATGAGAGTAAGAATCGGAGTGATCGCTGTACTGCTCTTTGTCGTCGTCGGGTTCGCGTCGTCCGCTCTGGCGTGCGAGAAATGTACGTTGATGTATGGGAGCCTTGTTAAGATGTGCTCGTCGGGAAACCCGAGCGGAGTTCAGTACTGCTATGGCGGCTTTGGTACGGAGTGCACAACCGGCGGGGTTTGCGGTTCGGGAGGTGGTGGCCTGTGGGGCGATGACACTTTCTCGCCCGATTTCATGATGGCGGTCAAACCGTGCCTGACCTGTACGGGAGCGAAGCCGGATCAAGGTTTCGTGCTGCATAGCGCGGTGGATTCAACGGAGGTGCCGGCTGAAAAATAGTGTCTGGGCCGTCGTACTCGGCTTGCTGGCAGAGCTCGCAAGTTGCGCGGACGGGCGTTTTCAGAAGGTGGATGCAGCGCGCGTGGCGCGACATGATGAGGTCCGTCATGTGGGCATGGTCGGGGAGAATCAGTTCATCCTCGTCAGCGGGAAGCCTGACAGTTGGCAACCGCGGACGATCGTTCGCATCGATGCGGATGCGAACGATCACACGCTGGTCCTGCCGACGCAGGATACCGCCTGCCTTGGGGAAGCGCTGATCGTGCGGGGCGCTCGATGGTGGTACAGCCGCTGCAATGGCCACGGCGTTCAGTTCGTCACGTCGGATGCTCCGGATTCCCCTTCTTTCGTCGCCAACAGCGATCCTGCGCTCAACCCGACCGAATGGTTGCCGTTCGAGCAGGACGACCCAGGCGGTGTACTGCTTTCGGTCGACAAGGATGAGCGCACCGTGATCGCTACGGTGGTGACGCCGTCCGGGGTTCAGGAAACACTCGGCAAGTTCGATCGAGGGTCTACTCTTGGAGGCAACGAGCGAGGTGAGGCTGTTCGTCTGGGAGCCGGCGGCGTCGCCTTGATCACCATCGAAAAGACCTCCTCTGAGCCGGTCCACTCTTCGATCATCCTGCGCGTCATAAGAAATGGCGGGATATCGACGTCGCGTGTGGCGTTTGACGCCAGTGCCTGGGCGTCCATTGCCGCGGCGAGTGGTCCGAATCAGCAGCTTGCCATTGTGGCTGTGCCATTCAATGAAAGTGGCGTCGTGGCGGTCGTGGTGGATCCGGAAAAACCGGACCACCCAGTCATCCGGCACCTCGGGCCACCGGCAGGCACGTATTATGGTCTCAGGCTGATCGCCAACGGAGATCGATTCATCGCCGGCTGGATCCGGTCCAGGGACGGCGAGGTTCAAATTGCTGAATTCGATCACCGCATGGTTCTGCCCGCCGTCACGGTCGCACATCACGCCTCTGGTCTTGCTCCGGCGATCTCTCTCGGTCACGCTCCCGGCAAAGACTCTGGCGACGTCACCGTCTTCTGGACAGAAGATGGCGGAAATGTGATGCTGCGAGGACTCCCCGAACCTGTCACCGGCACCCTCATTGCGGACGATCTCCTCCGCGCGTTTTCAAACTGGACAAAGGACCTGGCTCGGTCGGCGCAGGCTCGTCACTGACCGGCCGCAATGGCCAGTGTACTCCCGGACGCCAGGCTTCTCGGCGGTTCGCGCCGTCCGGTGGGTGAGCATCGAGCAGGTTGCGGCCGCGCTCTCGGTTCGACATATACTCTCCAGTAACTTACTGAATCTAAAAGAGTACGGATAGGTTCAACTCCCGCCGCCTCCACCATTCGCTCCAATTCCCCCAATTGCTACTTCCGCTCAAGCTTAACGTTAGGTTCAACTCCCGCCGCCTCCACCAACCTACACCTCACGCTGCTAAGCCGCGCTTTCGGACTCCAATCGCAACGGCGCCAGAATCACCTGCATGAACTCCTGCAGATGCTCGGAGTGGTTGACTTGCGCAAACAGGCGCGGCGATTCCTCGGGCTGGGTGCGTCCCCGTAGCCGATTTACCATCGCGGAAAACGACCGCCGCGGCGACTCTTTGTGAATGTGCCAACCGCGCTCGAGTAGGAACTTCAGTTCCGGACTGGCAGCAGAAGCGCTTGCCGCGATGTCGAACATGGCAATCGCGCCATTGCTCCAGGAGCTTTGCGGCTTGTTATAGAGCTCTTTCGAACCGGTCATATCCTGCGGCGCCACGAAACACGACACGATCTCTACGCCCGCCTCGGCAATTTCCCGGGCAATGGGACCCGGATGGCCGTCCGTCGGCTCACCATCGGAAACGATCAGCAGGACGAATCGCGAACAGTCCGGATGTCGCGCGCGCTCGCGAGCGAAGCGCTCACGAATCATCGACAAGCACGCGCACATCGGCGTGTTCCCACCCAGTAGTTCATTACCGGTCGATAGACTCTCTCGAAACGTCGACCACCGTTCCATCATCGATCCGACACTCAGCGTCAGATCCTTCAACGTTCGACCTGCGATGCGGGCGAAGATACGCTCCATCGCAGCTTTCGCGACACGTTCCTTGATACGAGCGCGAAGAACGGCTTCCGCATCCGCGCGGCTCATGTTCAGAAGGTCCACTGCCTGCCAGCCCATCACCTCGATGGCCACCGCGCGCTCGTTGGTATGCAATCGTCGCTCGTAGTCTTGGGCCATCTCGATCGCGATCGGCTCTGCAATGCGGACCAGATCCATCAGACGCAGCAGATCACAGGCCCCGCCCACATTAGGAACGCGAAGGCCGAACGCATAAACGAAGATGTTGATGGGAGTCTGACGTTCGGCGGGCGAGGCGAGACCTGATAATCGAGCAGCTTCCTCCATCAACAGCTCAATCGCGTCTCGCAGGCCATCGAGGCGAGCCAATTCGCCGCCCTGGTAGTTCGCGATGTTCGATTCCATCGATCCTGACACATCCAACGCCAGGCCAATCGTGACGGCCGGCGACTGCGTGCTGGCATCAGGCTCTGACATCACAGGGCTCCTGCTCGTCTAATTCGCGACTGTCGCGGCCGCCACGCGCAGCTCATGGAGAATCGACAGATAGAGGGCCTTCCGCTTCCCAGGCAGCGAGTAGTGCTCCTCGATGTTTCGATCATCGGCAGGCAAAACGTGCGTCTGCGCCAGCCAGGGCTCATTCAGCCAGTCACAAGCCGAGAGAATCACCGGCACGATTCGGAGGCCGCCGGCGCGACGTTGTTCGATGAACGCTCTCGCCTCCTTGGCACAATAGGACGAATTGAGAAAAGCCTGACTGACGAGAACCAGCGCTACGTTCGCGCGCTGCAACTGCTTTTCGATTTCGCTGTCCCACATGTCCCCGGCACGCAATCGACGGTCCCACCAGAAGGTGACGTTTTCCCGCTCGAGCGCTCGGAGATAGCTCAGAAGTGATCCTCTGCTCTCTTCCACGTAAGCCGCGTCGGCGTGACTGTAGCTGACCATGATCGACACAGGCTTCCGACCGACCGGGCGTGTGTTCCGCGGTTCTGTAATGAAGCGTTCCTCCGACTGCTCGACGGGACTGAGGATCAGCTGCGAGAACTCGGCCAAAGCCTCCGGCTGATTGATCTGTGTGAACAGGCGCGCGCCAGCGGGAATCTGCCAGCCGTACTCCGTGAGATGCGCGTAGAACGCCGGATGACTGGCGACGGGGGAGGCACAGTCAAACAAGAGTCGCGCTCCTGCGGACCAGCCGGATTCCTGATCTGCGTAAAGCGTCTTCGTCAATGTGGTGTCTTCGGCACCGACGAAGCACGACACGATCACAGGGCCTCTCGATTGAATTCTCTCCGCGATGCCGCGGACGAGCCCGGGACCGAGGTCGGGTGAATCGGTCGGAGCGCCATCCGAGACGACGAGAAGAACCGGCTGTTCGTCATAGACGCTCGTTTCCTGCAAGGCATTCAATAGACGTTCGGCCATCGAGAAGGCTTCGACCATCGGCGTCGTCCCAAGCATGTCGTGGGTCAGCGCCGCGAGGTTGTCGCGATAATGGATCCAGTCCTCGAGCAGGGTCGCGCCGTCGATCACGTCGTCGCTGTCCGACCCGATCGAGAGAAGGTGCCTGACGGCGGGTACGCTCCGGCCCTGGAATCGCGTTCGGAGATTGCCGAATCCGAATCCATACGCGAAGATTCCAAAGAGTCCTGCGCCACCGTTTGGCGATTCCTCTACGAAACTGCGCGCCCGGGTCACCAGATCGTCGACCGCTTCCACGAGTCGGCCAAGACGCGTTGCCGTGCTCCCCTGCTGAAGAGGCCTCGCCATCGATCTGGACACGTCGAGCAGTAATCCGATGAGAAGGGGCTTCATGGCGCCTCAGACAGGGCCGATTATCGCAATTTCGAGCGGGTATTTCCACTCCCGCGGCGCTCTGCACATGAGCCGTGAGATGACCATCTGTCCAGTGTCGTCGCTACGCGCGGTCGATGACGTCCTGACGATCGAAACGACGCCGCTCCCGACCGTCTCGCTCACGAGGTTGCTCGTGAATTAGCCCGATGATGAGTGTTCCGCTGTTTGTCATTCGCCAGGATCAACTCGCCGGTCTCGACATTGAGAGTCGTCCGCCAGTACACCGTTCGCCGCTCCGTGTCGCTCGCGACGGTGCCATCGCTCGCCCAGGGCACGGTCGGGCTGTCGCAAGTCACGTACGAGTCGCGAGTTAGTCCGGCCTGACCTGGAGGTCGGCGGCAACGCACGATCCGCGGATCCGCTGTCCGCGAAACCGCACCGCCGACTTGAGCAGATTCAGGTTCGCGATCCGGCAGGTAGACATGCCACCTCCGACCGATGAGAGATGTTCAACTAAAGAGTGTCGGTAACGCAGAATCGTTACATGCGTCGCGCCTGGGAGCGTATCGGTGTCGCGGAGCCGTGTACTCAATACGTACTTCCGAGCGAGATCTTGAGCAATTCTCGAGAGTTCAGTGATAGAGTGTTTCCAGTAAGTTACTGAAAACACGAGGGTACGGTCAGGTTCAACTCCCGCCTCCACCAGCCGCCTGCTCGCGTCGACGCAATCCCGCAGAGCGGGCTCGGTTGTTCAAATTCTCCTCTGCTCGCCGGCGTCCTGGGACATGGTTCGATCGCCATCCGAACGAGCCGTCGTTCGATCAGTCACGGTCGCCTCGGCTCGCTCGTGCAGCGCGCGGACATCGGTGGCGAGCTCTGTCAGTTGCTCGCGCATGCGCGTGGTCTCGGCGACAATCCTTTCCTGTGTGGCGCTCTGCTGCTCGACGAGGGCGGCATGGGAGGCGGTCTCGGCGTGCGATTCGCGGCGCAGGGTGCGCATGGCGTCGAGGAGGGCGCGGTCGATGGCGAGTTGCTGCACCCAATAGACGCGGATGCAGCGGAGCACAAGGCGCCGCAATGGATTCATGAGGCGCTGCATCCGGGAGGGGAGGTTTGGGCGTGGCGAGCCGAGGAGCGAGTCCGCAGTCATTGCAGCCGCTTCGAAGAGACCGGCCGGACCTACTGATGGATCGAGCGATGACGGATCGAGCGGGTCGATCATCGTCTCTGCTGGTCCTGCGAACGCGGTTGTCTCCATCTGGTCCCTCCCTTTAGTCGTGCGACGGCTCTCATCCAGCAGCCGGCGCAACAGTGGTCCTCGCGCGGATGGGCCGTGTAATGTCTCGACATCGGCGCGCGCTCTGGCACCCACGGCTGCCGCGCCGCTGCGGTCGGTGTACACGCGGACCATCTGCCCAGCGGCGACGGCGATGTCGGGGTCGGCCCAGCGCGCGTGGGGCGGATAGGGCGGTGCGCCGTCGCCGACTTCGATCAGCCGCGCCGGAACTGGGAAGCTGTTCGACTCGTTTGTGAACTCGAGTGTCGACGAGTAGGCGGTGCTGATCACCGGCTTGCCGAGGGCCATCGCCTCCGCGATCGTCAAGCCGAAACCTTCCGAACGATGCAGGGAGACATAGCAGTCACTGGCATCGAGCATCGAGAAGTAGTGGTCGCTCGTGACATACGAATCGCGGATGACGATGTCCGGCCGTCCTGCCGCGGCAGCGCGCAGCTCCTGCTCTTCCGCGACGTGACGTTCGGCGTTGGTGGTCTTGATGTACAGCACGGCGTCACGACGATCGGGGAACGCCTGCCGGAATGCGGTGACGATGGCGAGGGGATTCTTCCGGCGAAACACGCTGTCATAGTCGAAGCAGAAGAGAAACAGGAACCCCTCCGGCATCGTGAGCTCGGCCCGCGTACGCCGCTGGATCTGCGGCACGACTACCGGCAGCGGGAACGCGCGCACCGGTTTGGTGAGGCTGCGCGCCAGCGCGGCGGCGGTGAAGCCGCTGATGCCCCACACCTCGTCGAGATAGCGCTCGCTCGCAGCCATCGCGGCGGGGAGTTGCTCGACTTCCCATGCCCAAAGACCAATGTTCCGCGCACCGGGTAACAGTTTGGCGCGCATGCTCTCGAAGAAGAGCGGGACCTGGTCGGCATTGACGCAGATCAGGTTCGTGTCGAACGATGGAACTGCCGTGCCGAGGTCGTGAAAGACGTGTTGCTGCCGGCTGCTCGTGTGCGTGAACGGCACGACCGCGTACGGAATCCGTTCGGCGGCCAGCGCGGCCACCGCAGAACGGAGGATCTGTCCGGTGCCGCTCTCGGCGAAGGCGTATCCATAGACGTTGACGCCCGGAGTCATCTTCCGCCGCCGAGGGGCGGCCGCCCGAGCAGACGGCAGGGGGACGAGTTGAGGAGGGATGTGGTGCTCGCGAACGCCCTGCGTCCTCACCCAGTTGAGGAATCGACCGGCATCAGCGGAGTCGATGCGCGGAAAGGCGGTGCGCAAGTCCGCGCGCTCGTTCCAGATCTCGCCGAGCCAGCCGGGGACGCCGGGCGCGTGCGGCGAGGGCCGGAGCAGGCGCTGGACGACGTCGTCGGCGCCGTCCGCCGAGAACGGGTTCGGAAACAACCGAGAGCGGCCGCTCGATTCGTCCGCGAGATACGTTCGGCGGAGTACGCGGCGCGTTTTCTCATCGAGAGGCAACCCCGCGGCGGTCGTCGCGAAGCCGTACGGCAACGAGCTGCATTCCGCGAAACCGGCCTCATTCAGCGCCGCGGCGTAGCGCGCGCAGAGCTCGGCGAGCAGCGGCGTCTCGCTGAGGCGAGTACGAGGTGAGGCGTGCTGATGCTTCGAGAGAAGATGCGGCGCCCGAGGGGAAAATCCGCTGTAGTGAAAGAAGCGAAGCGGCCGTCCGTTGACGACGATTCGATCGCCGTCGCGCGCGAGAACGCGCTGCGGCAGGTTCCAGTAGGCGACGTTGTAACCGGGATCTTTGACGATCCACGGCTTGAAGAACGCCGGCACGAAATCGATCCAGCGCTGGTCGACGAACAGTCCCTCCGCCGGGTCGTTGAGGCAATTGCGCCGGAGCCGCTCGCGCCACCAGGGGAGAAAGCTCTTTGCCGCCTCGGCGGCGAGCGCCAGAAAGCCGAGGTTGTAGATGCCGGCGAGGAGCAGATCGCGTTCGTCCGGACGCTTCCCGTCCTGCGGCAACGGCTCGGTGATGTGAGGGGTGAGGAGCATCCCGTGCTCCTGCGCCAGCGGCTCGAGAGGGCCGAGAGAGTCGAAGACCTCAATGTCCGGATCGAGATAGATCGCCACCGACGCGCCGCGCGCGAAGAGATGCTCGAACACCCACGGCTTTATCGCCGTGGCCAGCTCGGTGACGTCATAAGTCGCCGCCATCGTGTAGAAATCCGACGGCGGATCGAATGGAAGTTCGCTGGCGTGAATGATCTCGAACGATGGTTCCGGTGAGATGCTGCGCTTCGGGTCGTCGAGAACCACGACGTGCAGGCGGGTTCGCGGATCATGGCGCGCGAGACTGGCAGCGAGCACACGCGCGTAAGCGAGATAGTTGCGGGCGACGATCGTGAACACGCGGGTCGAATTCGTCAGCGGAGCCTCCGGCGACGCGACGGAGGCGGCAGGTGTGTTTGCGGGTTGGGCCAGCTCTTCGCGAGACTGCATGACCGTCTTGATCGAAGCCAGCTCGGCATCGCGGGCGGCGATGATTCCCTTCAGCGCCGCGGTCTGCTCTCGCGTGCCTGCGGCCAGCCGGTCGATTTCGGTCTGAATGGTGTCGCGGGAAGCACGTAGCGCCTCTACATCCTGGAAGAGCAGTCGTCGTTCGACGTGCGCGGCGATGAGGATCTCATCAGCATGCCGGGATACGAGATCCCGATGCTTCTCGTAGAGGCGGCGCCGGGTCGATAGATAGTCGGTCCTGTGCAGAAATCGCTGGTGCAGCGAATCGGGACGGACGCGGTACTCGAACACCGGGCGCGGAATTCGAACGAATTGCCAGCCACGCTCCGCGGCACCGAGCCAGAAGTCCCAGTCCTCCCAGGCGGGGAATGCGACGTCGTACCCGCCGGCTTCGCTCCAGACGGCGCGGCGCACGACGGCACAGGCGTCGATGTAATTGCTCCAGAGCATCTGGGGCAGATCGAGATCGGGCACGGCGACGTCGCCGGTCCGCGCGCCGAACTCGCGGCGATCGCCGTAGACCACGCCCACGGCGGGATGGGAATCGAGCAACGCCACGGCCTCCGCGGCGAAGCCGGGCAGCAGGCGGTTGTCGGCATCGAGCGGCAGGAGGTAGTCGCCGGCCGCCGCGGCCATCCCTCGGTTGCGGGCCGCGGAGAGACCGGAGTGCGGCTGTTCGATCACGCGCAGTCCCGCTTCGCGGAGCGCGGCGAGTACCTCGCGGGTGCGCGGCTGCGTCGAGCCGTCGTCGACGACGATCAGCTCCGCCTCCGGCGCGTTCCGCTCGACGCTGGCAACGGCGTCGAGCAGATACTCGCCGTCGTCGTGGCAGGGAATGATCACGGAGAGACGCGGCTGCTCCGCGGGTCGCGAGGCGCGTGTGCGCGAGGCCGCTTCCCATCGGCGATCGTTGCCGAGGTCCGCGGCATCGTCGAGCGCTGCGAGGAGGTCCATCGCCTCGGCGTTCGTGTAGCGCCAGAGGCGCGGCAGCGGATCGTCTTCGGGTAGCGAGACGAACGAACCTTCCTTGCGCAAGCTGGCGAACGTGTCCGCGCCAGCCTCGATACCAAAGCGCTGCCGAACCATGGCGGCAAATACCTCAGGCTCGCGCAGCAGGCGATTGGTGCTGGCGAGCAGAGTCCGGTCGCGGTGGCGCCGGTGAAAGTCGAGGATGCGCCGGTTGTACTGCGTCCAGATGCGTGCCGGGTAGCCGGGGTGGGTGAGCCAGACTCCGGCGCCGGTGCGCAGCATCGAATCGGCGACTTCCCACGGATGGCGATAGAGCAGAAGAAAGCGCGCCTTCCCCCCGAGCACGTCGTCCCAGAAGTCGAGGAGCATCGAGGTGCGCGGATCCTTCCAGCCCCAGGGGAGACCCCAGCTCTCGCGAGCGGCCACGAGCGCCGAGGCTGCGTTGCGATAGGACGGCAAATGGGTGCGATCAAGAGTCTCACTCTCCGTCCATCCCCAGTCGCGGTGGCCGTCCTCCGCAGGGGTGCAGGCGACGAGGATGCGGCGGTTGAGGTCGAGGAAGTCGATGTCCTCGAAGTAGCCGGCAGGATTTCCGCCGCCGGCCGGCAGCAACCGGTCGCCCATCCGAATGTTCCATGCCGCGAGGAGCGACGCGACGAATGACGTGCCTGACCGGTGCATGCCGGTGACGATTAATGCATGGGGAGGGTTCATCGGAACGATTGAGTTGCCTTGCACATGGAGCGACGGACCATTGGGTTCATGGCCTGACTTTTTCAGGAGCGCGGCGGCCGGTGGCAATCTGGAGATAATAGGCTGTGACGGGGCTTTGCGTGGTCTCGCACGCAAAAACGCAACGGTCGCCGATGCGCACCGCGCGCCGCAGCACGAATTCGGTCTCGCCGGGCATCTCCTCGACGCAGCGGACGTTTGGCCCCCAGTAGTTCGTCGGATCGCGAGCCCAGCTCGAGCCGGCGAAGAATCTCATCAACGGGAGATGTCCATGGCTCCGCCAAAATCGGTCACCAGCGTTTCGAGGTACATCCGCTGCCGCGTGAGATCGCGAGCGATGCGGAGCGCGCCCAGCGGATCGGGAAGGGTGATAGATCAAGCCCAGGAATAGTACGAGATCGAATGTTCCGAGGTCCGCGGCGGTGAGGTTGTATAGGTTACGCTGCAGATACGTGACACGCGAGCCGAGAAGTTCTGCGGTGACTCCGAATCCGCTGTCCGCCATGGCAACGTAGTCGATCGCAACGACCTCGGCGCAGCGGCGCTCCAACTCGAAGGCAAAGAAGCCGTCGCGGGTGCCGAGGTCGAGAGCGCGCATTCCGCGGCAGCCGGCCGGGAGGTCGAGGGCTTCGAGCACGGCCGGCGCATTGTTGGTGCCGGGCGTGACGATCCCAGGCCGAATCTCGACCGGGTGGTACCAGCGGGGAATCGCGGCGATCTGCGCGCGTACCTCGTCATCGGTCATGCCGCAACGATACTCCAGCGAGCGAGAGGCTCGCCATCCGGCGATGGCACCTCACTTATCCAATTACCAACAGCTTGAACATTTGGCTTTGAAAGGACAAGGCCATCACCCATCGAGAGCCCTTCTCCCCTTCGCAGAGGGGAGAAGGTGCCGAAGGCGGATGAGGGGTTTCTATCGCGCGGGTGTGCATGCGGGCTCCGTCTACACCCCTCACCCGCACTCCGCTTCGCTCCGTGTCTCCCTCTCCCCACTTCGTGGTGAGAGGGGCTCTCGATAGGGAAGGGTATGGTGATCGGATGACCCAATCGCTGCTAATTTGGACGAGTGTCCGCCGACACGGAGGCGCACTCACGGTCCGTCTCCGTCTCCGCTAAGATGCGGACCCGGAGACCGCACAAACCACACCGATGAGCGCGATTCAATGAACCCGCCCCATACCGGGCCGTCTCAACCCACTGTTCAACCCGAAGCCGGGGTTCGTGACACAGGGCGTCTGAGAACGAGTCTGATCATCGGGCTCTGCTGTCTGCTGCTTTACAACTCCAATCGGCGCGCGATCAGTGCCGGCGACACGTACCCGGCGCGTTATCTCCCCTTCGCGATCCTGCAGTACCACACCGTCTTCATGGATCCGATCGCGAAGGTCGCCGCTCAGGGGCGGGGCGATGGCGCGTACTGGATACTGCCGCTGCCCGGCGGCCACCTTATGTCGCTCTATCCGATCGTGGTGCCGGTCCTCGTCGTGCCGCTCTATGTGCCCGCGGTTGGGTATCTTCACCTGCGGGGATGGACGGATGAGCGGCTCGACTACGTTGCGAAGGTCATGGAGAAACTCGCCGCCTCGTTTCTGGCGGCGCTCTCCGTATCGCTCCTTTACCTGCTGCTGCGGCGGCGCACGACGGCGCAAGCCGCGCTCCTGCTCACCTTCGCGTATGCGTGCGGCACCACCACCTGGATCATCAGCAGCCAGGCTTTGTGGCAGCACGGGATGGCCCAAGTCCTTGTGATCGCCGTGCTGTTGCTTCTCACCGCGCCGTGCAGCACATCGCGCGCGCTCCTCGCTGGGTTGCTCTGCGGACTCATCGCCTGCAACCGTCCGCCGGATGTCTTCCTCGGCGCAGCCCTCGGGATCTACGCACTCTTCTGGGCGGGACGGCGCCGGGTGGTGCTGCTCGCCACTGCAGCGGTCCTGCCGGCCGCGCTGGTGCTGTTCTATAACGTGCACTTCGCCGGAGACATCGCCGGCGGGTATGGCGTCATCGGCCATACCACCTTCTTCGAGCATCCCTTGCTTCCCGGACTGGCCGGATTGCTGTTCAGCCCGACCCGAGGGTTGTTCGTCTTCTCACCCTTTTTGCTATTCCTGGTCCCGGCGATGTGGCGGTTGCCGGAAAACCGCGAAGAGCGGAGACTCACGTTGTTGATGATCGCCGGTGTGGTCATCCAACTCCTGCTGTATGCCAAGACCGACTGGCGGGGCGGCCTCTCCTGGGGTCCGCGCTACATGACGGACCTTCTGCCCTTCCTCGTTTGGATGCTGGTTCCGGTAGTCTCCGGACTGCGCGGCGTGCGACGCGCCGGTTTCCTGGCTGCCGTCGGCATCGCGGTGGCCATCGAAGCCATTGGCGCCTTCTGCTACTCCTGGCCGATCGATCTCCCGATCTACGCCGTCGCCAGCGGTCCTCACGAAATGGACGCGGTGTGGCAATGGCGGAACGCGCCATTCGTCACCAGCCTGAAGAGCGGCTTCGCGCCGCCGGATCTGTGGATCGAGCCGCGTGGCACCTTCGACGAGATCGAAACCGGTGGCCGGCCAACGTCCGTCGTCACTGCCGGTGAGGAGACCGCCGCCACCGGCTGGGCACTGGCCGGCCATGCAACGCCCTGGCAAGTGGCTGTCACGATCGATGGCCATCAGGCCTTCTCAACTGGCACCTTTACCGATCGTCCCGACGTTCGCGCCACGCTGCACGAGGCCAGTCCCTCCGGCTGGCGCATCCCTCTCGACACCTCACGCCTCGCTCCCGGCGAGCACCATGTGACCGTGATGGTCTGGAGCTACGAGAAGGGGGAGGGACATTACCTGGACGAACGAACGCTGACCGTGCGCGGCGCACCGGTGGCGGGCGGTCTCGCTTCGCTGCCCGGAGCCGGACGAGCGCCAGGAACAGCGGTGCTGACAGACGACAAGGATCTCGAAGAAGACTTCCGCAACGCTGCGGCACGACTCCGGGAGCATCAGCAGGCAGCGGGTTACTGGCTCACGTCCTACACGAGTGATGCGCGCTTTCATGAACCGCATCCGGAGATGAACACGTTTCTCACCGCGCTCCTGATCGATCTGCTGAATCCAGTGGCGAACAGCAGCGGTCTCGAAGAAAGCCTGCAGCGTGCGCGCACGCACCTCACCAGCCAGATCGAATCGAACGGACTGGTGCGCTATCACGGCCGGCCCGACGGTCCCGGCACCGGGACGCTTGGATGCGTGATCACACCAGACACCGACAACACGGCCCTGGTATGGCGAGTCGCTCCCGCTCACGACCGCGCGCGGCTGAGGGCTGCACTGTCGACCATCGATCGGTATCGCACTCGCGAGGGTTTGTACCGCACCTGGCTGGCACCGCGTGAGGCCTACCAGTGTCTCGATCCGGGCAGGGATCCGAACCCTTCTGACATCGCTATTCAGATGCACCTGCTGCTGCTCCTGTCCGAGGTGCGGCCAGCGGCCAGCCGTGTACTCTGTGAAGCTATCAGCCCTGTCATCGATGACGATCGCATTTGGGTCTACTACCGGCGGACGCCGCTCATCCCGATCCTCCGGTTGAACGATCTCCACTACTCCGGCTGCGATCTGCAGTTGCCCGAGACACGGATGCGGACGAATGTTCCAGGACAGGGGATCTGGGTCTCTGTCGTCCGGTGGCTCGGGGCCTCTACTCTACCCGGAGGCTCACCGCCCGACGCGATGGTCATCCGGGCGGTGCTCCGCGAGCTGGCCAAAGACGACTTCGCTCTTTCACGAACAAATCCACCGCTCCTCTACCATAACGACCTCACCGCGACGGTCTCCAGATATTACTGGTCAGAAGACGTAGGCTACGCGCTCTGGCTAAGGCTCTATGACGAATACGAGCACCTCCATGATCCCCATCTCGGCGGCTAAGGCTTCTGCGTTTCGCTATCTTTCCTTTCTGCGCCCGCAAGACATCCTCGTTCTCCAGGGTCCGCCTCTGCTCGGCGCCGCATTCGCCTTACACCATCCGAGCGAGCAGAATCTGATTCCCCTCGCCACTCTGATCGTCGCCAATGTGTTCCTGATCGCGCACATCTTCACGCTCAACGACTGGTCCGGCTCGACTGCTGATCTCGCCGATATCAACAAGGCTGCTGGAACCTTCACCGTAAGAGGTGTCGGACGAAGGGAGATCGGCGGCCTGACGGCCGTCCTTCTGGTCCTGAGTCTCGTTCTCTTCGGCATCCTTGGCACGACCACGTTCAGCCTGGCGCTGGCGATTGCCGCGTTGAGCGCCCTCTACTCCCTGCCTCAGTTCAACTGGAAGGGGAGACCGCTCCTCAGCTCAGCGGCTCATCTCGCCGGCGGAGTCCTGCACTTTCTCCTCGGCTATTCCGTGGGAAGCATTCTCGACCGGCGGGGGCTCGCCATCGCAGCGTTCTTCGCCCTGATTTTCACGGCCGGCCATCTCACACAGGAGGTCGGCGACTATCGCGGTGACGCCGTCAACGCCATCCGGACCAACGCGGTCATCTTCGGGCAGCGCCGCACCTTCGTGGCCAGTCTCGTTCTTTTCACCTTCGCGCACGCCCTTCTTCTCCTGCTGGCCTTCGAGGGGATCGTCGCGCGTCCGCTCGCGGCCCTCGTGGTCCTCTACTTCCTCCAGGTTCACTGGTCGCTCCAGACGATGCGGGAGGGTCTTTCCTACGCGAGCGTCAGCAGGCTGCGGACTCGTTACCGCATTCTCTATGCCGTCGCCGGCCTGGCCATGGTGGCAGCACTGGTCGTCGCTCCAGGTCATGATTCGAGAGCGAAAGCGGCAGGCGGGCCATCCGATCGGCGGGACGAAGCGCCTACCAATCCTGATCGAGAATCCGCGCCTGTTCCGCTTCCCCGTTCGCCCTAAACGAGCGGTTTCCGGTCGAACCTACCTCATCCGAGGGCGAGATTCACGACTGCTCGTACGGTCCCCGGAGCAAGAAATAGCTGCAACGAGCCGAGTACCCTCCCGAAACAAAGGCGAGTTGTGACATCTCATTCCTTTGATTCCGGATGGCGACGGTGCTGCGATTCCAACGCCGAAGCTGCCAAATGACGATGGTTTTCGTCGGAGCTCGTTGAGCTGATCAATCTCAGTGCTGGCACCGCACGAGAGATGTCGGTCCCATCCTCGGCGGCGAAAATCAAAACTGCGAGAGCACCTAATCCTAATCTAATGCAAGTTGCACGCGCGGCACGTGTTCTGCGCCTTCTGTCCTGTGTTATTGCAATCCGCGCGATTCTGGGTCAGCGTGATCTACATGCGACTGATTCGGATCAAGCGAGTCGTGTCCTTGTCGCCATAAGACGCAGTTATTGCCGCTTTCCGCGAGAGCCGCGTCCCTCGCGACGCTGACTTTGCATACGGTCGTTATCGTTGGCATGGCGCGCGCCCGGACTGGTGAATGTCGTGAGGGGCGAATTGACCCGCACTTGCTGCCACGGAACTGATGGCTTCAAGGCGGATGTCGTTCGTGTAGAACCCGGATTGAAAGTTCCCTATGTAGGGCTTAAAGCCATCCTTCGATGCACGTAGAGTAAGAGAAACTGATCCGCTCACGTGCAGCCCAGCCGAATCAAAACAACCGTCCTGCTTGGAGCGACTGATTGCCACGGTTTTGTGATCTAAGCTATAAGCCGAACCTATAGGCGCCTCAATGACAACCTCGACCGCTTCTAGCGGTTTGCCACTTACGTCGGTGATGCGTCCCGATACCTCCGCTCCGCCTTCAGCAAAGCACGCGGTGAGTCCCATGATTAGACATGAGAGTGTTCCGATCGACTTCTTCACTTTGGCCTCGCGTAAACCAGATAGCCGTCAATAAATTGAAGTCCTGGTTTGAAGACTTGAAACTTCTTGACCTCACTCCAGTCCGTTCGAGTAAGCGCATCGCCGTTCTCAAGTTTTGATGTAATACCCGGATGCGATGTGAAAAACGCATTCAGTTTCTTCTCGGCATAGTTCGCAAGCACTTCATAGGGAATGTTGTTGTAGGCATCGTTAGGACTAAGTCCTCCGATGGTGTGAGACATCTCGTATGTCATGAAGTAGCGCCCCAAGAATCTCGCTTTCCCAAACATGTCATATTGCACGGTGTGTGTTAGCTCATGACCAGCCACTTCAAGACTGAATTGCGTAGATGGAAATCCTAGGTCGGAGTTCATGAAGACTTGTTGACCAACAGTCATTCCTAGATTTGAGAGAGGCTTCGTAACTGCATCGCCAATCATACCTGACTGAATATCGACGCGCGAAAAGTCACCTCCCAGAATGCGGTTGTAGAAGAGTAGTAGCTTGGGATCCAGCGGTTCCTTGCCATTCGGATCGATCAGGCCAGTCGGGTTGTTCAGAACGTATGCGTAGCGATTCCAACCCTGCGGCTGCTGCATGTTCCGTTGGACGGCGATAGTCGGATCGACCGACAAGAACCGCCCCGAACCCGAATCGTAATTTCTCGCGTGGAAGTAGTCGGGGAGGGCTCCGGTCCAGGGTGTGCCTACGTTGGAGGAGTCGCGCTCCTGGCCGGTGTACGCGAGCATGCCAGCCCCGGTGGCGCCGCCGTTGCCGAAGGGGTCGTAGGAGATGTTACCGATGGGGTGTCCGAGCGAATCGGTGATGACGACCGGGGAGCCGAGGTGGTCCAGGCCATAGTGTCGAGCGCCTCTGGTTGACTCGTAAGCGAGGATCGAGCTTCCGCGCCAGATCTCATCCTCCTTCCATTCCCATGAGTGCGGCGCGCTCGACGTGCGTTCGGTCCAGGTGCGCAGCAGGTGATTGTCCAGTCCGCGCAATGTCCAGATCGTTATCGCCGACGGATGGCCAACTGGCTCGGCCAAGGCGACCCGTTCGTCGTCGGCTGTATAGAGGTAGGCGAAGGTGCGTGTCCCACCGCGCGGGAGCGGTACCGTGGCGCCGGTAGTCATACCGAGGGCATCATATGTGAGCGTGCGTCCGGTGTCGTCGAGGATCACGTCGCCTGCGGCATCGTAGGTAAGGGATGTATCGTGGTTCGTCGTTGCGCTGTAGAAGAGAGCGCTTGGCGATCGGCGGATGCTGGTGGTTTCCAGCTTGCCATTCGTCAAGAATAGAGCGGGCCGGGGGGGGATCGGCTTGTCCATTCCAAGGACGGTTTCCGAAGGAGTGTTCGATGCAGACGCGGTTCGGTTCCCGCTTGTGGCTTCGGCTCCCTCCGTTGTAGCTCCCAACCGGGGAAGCGCCTGCATCTGCGTGGGGATATTGATCGCGCCGTCGACCAGGGCAAGCGTCCCATCGGCGGGGCTTTCTCTCGCGCTGCCCCCATCGTTAGCTAAGAGGGTCACACTGGGGTCGAGCGACAGGGAGATCGTCGATCCTGGTGTGGCCGAGCCATTGAGCGTAAAGACAAGATGGGCAACCATATCTCCGAGTGTGCCGCTCGCCGTGAGCGGAATTGGGCTCGTTGCTTCTGGAAAGGTGGCTACGAGTGAGACCGATTGGGTCGTGGAAGGATTGAATTCCGCTGTCGGGGAGAGACTCGCTGTGATCCCGGAGCGGGTAAACGTCACCGATGAAACGGCGGATGCCGGTGAATATGCCACCTTGATGCTAAATGACTGAATCTTCGATCCGGTGGCGCGATCGCGGCCAAGGGTTGTCCCAATGATATCTCGGATATAGACAGGAACATCGACGGTATTGCCAGTCGCGGTAACGGCGCCTACCGTGACGCTATCAACCACGGCCTTGTCAGGCTTCATGGTATCGCCGCTCGGAAGTGCTCGTATCGGTACCGAGGGAGCGGGTCCCGACAAAAAGAGGTAGTTGACAAAGAAGAAGATGTCGCCGGTTGTGACGGCACCGTCTTCATTCGCGTCGCCGGAAAGAAGTCCTGCTTGGCCGCGGGGAGGCGGTCCACCCAGGAATATGTAGTTGACCAGATAGAAGATGTCGGCAGTGTCAACGAGTCCGTCGCCATTGGGATCGAACTGATGCCTGTGGATTGGGCCTGCACCGAGCTTGTTCCCGAATGAGTCATAGGTGAACGTCTGGCTGCTGGCGAGCGAAGGGGTCGTGAACGAGGAGGATCCTACCAGCCGGCTGGCGCCGTCGTATTGATAGCTGGTGTAGGTTCCGGTGCTGTCGCCGATCTGTTTGATGTTGCCTGAGGCGTCGTACGAATAGGGACCGATCGGCTTGTCCACTCCGTTGCCGGTGATTCGGATAAAACCGGGCCGCGCCATTCCAGTAGGATCCGGCGTCCAGTCATCGTTCTGGCCATTGGCATGTGCAACGTGGCTGAACATCCCGTTGGCGACGTGGGTCATGCCTGTTGTGTAGTCAGTGACGCCGGTCATGAGACCGTTCGTGAATGAATAGCCGGCGGTTCTCGCCGGCGTTGTAGGCATCGCGTCGTTGGTGGGATAGGTGATCGAGGCGACGTTCCCGAGGTCGTCCCAGGTCTGGCCTAACGTGAAGGTGTTGGTGGGGAATGCTCCGCTCACAGTCGTGCCACGAGAAGAGACGCGGCCGTTCAGGCCGCCGTATGTGTAGCTTTCGGTGACGGGGATGTCGCCGCCGAGGGACGGCTGGTAATTGTGACGCGTCGCTGTCTGAAGCTTGCCCAGTCCGGGGTTGACGGTGTTGTAGGTGAAAGCCTTCAGATCACGCCGACTGTTCGTGGACGGGTCGAGGTCTTTGACGTGGGTCAGGCGCTCGGCGGCGTCGTACAGGAATGTGGTGTCGAAAGAACCGCCGGTGGGGCCGTCGATCCGGTGACGTAGATGGCCGCGAGCGTCATACTCGGGATAGCTGACCGTTCCGTTGCCATTGACCCCCTTCTCCGGATGTTGCTCCGAGGCTAGAAGCCCAGCCAGATCGTAGTTGAAGGAACGTTGTTGCAAGCCCTCTGGCGCGTTGGTGGATACGCTGGCGAGCCGGTTTCCGACGTCATAGCCGTACGTGGTGGTCACCAGGGTGTCGAGCGGTTCGGTGACGGAGGCCAGGCGTCCATGTCCGTCGAGCGTCTCAGTCGTGGTGAATGGCCGCTCGCCGGCTTGACAAGGAGACTGCGTCAGACTTGCGGAGACGCATGCCGTGCGATTGGTCACACGGCTGCCTGTGTAGGAGAAGGTGGCGGTCTTCCCGTCGGGCATGGTGATGGTCAGCGGGCGGTCGAATCGGTCGTATGTTGTGCTCGTGATGTGGGCCGGGGTGAAGTTCTCCCTTGAGAAATCGCTACGGAACTCAGGCATCGAAGTGCTGCTTACCCTCCCGAGGGCGTCATAGGCGGTCTTTGTTGCGGACCACCCCTCGGGGAACTGCTCTTTGCTCAGCACCGCTCGTCCGAACGAGTCGAAGTAGAGGTATCTCGCTGTCTTCGCAGCGGCGCTCGCGCTCGACCCGAAGGGACGGCGGATGATCGAAATCGTGTTGGTCGGAATCAAATACGTGTATTTCGTCCAGGCGTCGTCCGGCGGATGCACTTCAGTCAGACGCTGCATCGTGTCGTAGATGTAGTTGGTCTGGAGCAGCCCGGTGGTGTCGCGGCTCGACGATGCGAGGCCGGTGTAGGTGTCGATCGTCAGATCGAGCGACTTGAATGTGACGCCGTCGTACTGAGTGGAGTCGACGCTTCCGGCCGTGTAGTGACGCGTGAGCCGGTAGGTGGGTGTGCCGGGACTGCTCGTGCAAGTCTCAAAATCACTGCTGAGAGGTTGCGGTCATCTTGTCGTCGCGAAGAAGCGCGGTCGAACCGTTCTGGGTAATGCACTTGAGCGTAGGAGTAAGGTCGCCTGCGCAGAACCCGTGGATAGTGGCCGGAAGAGGAAGATCGGAACATGCTGCGTTCTTCTGGTCTGCCGGTTTCTAGACAACTCCATCTTGCCAGCGGGGAAGCGATGCTCCTTCGTGCTGCAAGGTGAGAACCACAGATGAGTGTCGAGCGTGTCGAGCGGCCCGTGAGAGCCGCAATTTCTTGAAAGGTCGACAACATGAATCAGCGTTTTGTGTATGAACTCGGTACAGCAAGAATCACTTGATAGTCTGGTCGAATGCCTTGACGGCGTCAACGAAGTCGCGCGTCAGAGAAGGGCTGCTCTTCACGTATTCTTGAAAACATCGCATCCCTTGTAGTATCAGCGCGGGATCATGGGAAGCTTTCGCAATCTCAAGGAGTACAACCAGTGCCTGATATTGAACGTCTCGCTCCTCAACTTCTTTTGCCCGGAGTTCATCTAGCTTATCAAAGTACTGTGCGAGCTCCTGGAGCCGGCACACAAGCTTAGCCTCGATTTCTAAGCGTCTTTGCTTCGCGATCTCAGCGCAGAGCTTCGCAAAGTGGCCTATCAGTGGTTCCGCAAGGCCGACGAGTTCCCCCACTAGGGCGATCAGTTCATCCGGTTCAAGGCGAGATAAGGCTTCGGTGTGCCCAACATTTGGCGGATCAAACCTGTCGCTGTACACTTTCGCACCTCCGTTCTGTTTCTGCTGCGTCACGCGTACTTCTCAACTAACTCTCCTAGATATCCGACCACAATCTGGAGCACCGCGCCAGTTGATCTTGCATCGTCTCTGTTAGGCGTTTCCCAAAGTAGTTCGTTCAAAACGCTCTCAGCTCTTTGCGCGTTGCGCAGGTCCCTCTCAACCTCTGCCGCAAACGCTTTATCAAACCCGTCGATGGCGCGGCGAAGGGTCTCTATATGCACCTTTGCGCTCGCGACGTATTTGTTCGCATCGCCGATGATATCCGTCTGCTGCGTCACGTATGATCCCGCCGCCGCGATCATGCCGAGGTTTTGCATTGCACCACCCATCCTTGGATTTGTTTGACTGATGCTGCGGCCCTGCGCGTATGCCCGGAAGCCGGCTAGCTGATGCTGGCTCTCCGGCGGATTGAAATTTGGTGCTATTAGCAGTGGTCGCCCAACCGATAGATCTCCCATTCGTTCCAGCAAGCACGGCTCCGGCGAGCAATCGGCCAGATCGCTCGCCGTCCACCCGTTGCTAGACAAGAGGGCTTCATAGGCGCCGCTGAGAGCCGACAACCGTCTTTCATACTCAAGCTTCCAATATTGCCGCTTATCTCGATATGCTTCATTGACCTGTCGAGCGCGTCCCTCGACTTCCAACATCACCGAGTTAATCTGGTCCACCCTTTGCTCAGCCAGCCACGCTGCTCCACGTGCAGCCGCAGCGACCGCTCCACCACCGAGAAGAATCAGGAAAGGAAGAGGCATGCGTCCTCCAGCGAGGTATCTTATCTACGGAATGCCCTAGTTTAAGCTATCGATTTCCGGTGTGCAATCCCCTTTGATCGCAACAGGGGTGTGAGGGCAAGCCGACTTCTCATCCGGATCGATGGGCGTTCGGCATGACCTGCTCGTCTCGGACAAGCTTCACAATCTGGTGGAGGACCGAGTGCCTACGGGGAGACGTAAGGCCGGGCCTTCGTTTTTCGAAGACCTCTCGGGAGCTGCGACGGTGTAGCTGGAGCTGGTCTCATTGATGAGCAGCCAGATCGATCGAGGTTTGACGCCACCAGGGATGGTCGCCGTAAAGACGCCGTTTGCGTCGGCGAGCTGTGAGATTGTCGGGGTGGTGATGGTCTGGTAAGTGGCCGTGCGGTCAATCACGTAGCCGGCAAGCGCGACCGAGTCGCCGGGGGAGAGTCCGCTGCACGACACCGTGGTGTCTGTGAATGTGATCGCCGGCCCATCGTTCGTGGGAATCTGTCTGCTGATAGGGGGAGTCTGCGCGATGGCCAGACCTGCTGCGGCGAGTGTGAAAAATACGAAGATCGTGATCGATCTCAATCGCATGCGGAACCTCCGAGTGTTTGGTTGGACGCCCAACCGACGTGGTTGGTAACCGATCTCTCGAAGAATGAGAGGGACACGACTCCGGATTTCTCCGGAATCGGTTTTGGGAGGAGGCCGGTTTGCGCGCGATCACCTCAACCGCGGAAGCATTGACTGCAGCAGAGCACGCCGATGCCCGCGCGGAAGGGTCTTGACTATCCGGAGAAAGGTCCCCGCACAATCCGCGGAGGGTTCTGGCTATCTATCCCGAGTAGGCAGAATACCCTTCGGTGGCATTGCGGGCACGGTGTCCCGCGCTGCGGGCCGGGTGTCCCGCACTGCGGGCCGGGTGTCCCGCGCTGCGGGCCGGGTGTCCCGCGCTGCGGGCCGGGTGTCCCGCACTGCGGGCCGGGTGTCCCGCGCTGCGGGCCGGATGTCCCGCGCTGCGGGCCGGGTGTCCCGCACTGCGGGCCGGGTGTCCCGCGCTGCGGGCCGGATGTCCCGCGCTGCGGGCCGGGTGTCCCGCGCTGCGGGCGGGTGTCCCGCGTTGCGGGCCGGGTGTCCGACAGTGCAGGGCAGGGTACCGCACGGTGGCGGCCGAGGGCCGCATGTGGATCGGGCGCCCCGCACACCGGCGCGTTACGCGACACGCCGGTAGTTGGCTTTGGGCGCGCCAGCCGGACGGGGCCGCCGGCGCTACGATAGGCGCCGGCGGCTGGCGAAAGGCTTACTGCGCGGGGACGTAGGTTGGATCCTGGGTCTGCATGTCGATCACCGAGCCGTACGCGGTGATCTTGCCATCGCCGTCGATGACGCGGATGGCGATGCGGGCGTTGTAGGCGGTGCCGACTCCTAGGGCTTGGAGGACCCGGAACTGGCGGTATTCGTTGGCGGCGAGGGGGATGGTCACCTTCGGGGCGACTTTGGCGTCGGGGAGGAAAACGGAGACTTCGACGGTGACGGGCTTGCCGCTCACTTCGGCGATGCCGAGGTTGGTGCGGTAGCGGGTGGAGTCTTCGACCTGCAGGACGTTGAGGGTGCGGCCGCCTTTGCCCACGCCGTCGTTGGGGGTGACGGCTGCGATGTACTGGCCGTAGGTGCCTCCGCCGTCGACCTGGTTGTAGGTGCGGCCGGTGACGACGAGGTTGGCGGGGGTCAGGGTGTCGACGTGCATCGCTCCGCCGATGTTGGTTACGCCGAAGCGCGAGGCCAGGACGTTGTCGAGGATGCTGACCTCGCCAGGGTTGATGGAGAACGACCGCTGGATGGTGTCGCTGCTGCTGCTGCCGGTCTGAGGGTAGAGCGTCAACGTGACGTATTGCGGATCGTCGCCGGAGTTGAAGATGCGGAGGTCCGTCCGCCAGCTCGCCAGGTCGTTGCTCAGATCGGCGACGCCTGGGATGACGTAGGTGCTCGAGGGGGGCTGGGCGAGCGGGACGCCGGTGACCAGAAGCGGGTCGGTGGTGGCGTTGTCGACCACCGAAGCGTAGGCCATGATCTTCCCGTCGCCGTCGGTGACCTTCACTTCGATGCGGCCGTTGGTGAGGGTGATGTTGTTGGCGGCCAGGAAGGCGTTGAGCTGCCGCTGCTCGCCACCTTTGAGGTTGAGGGGGAGGTCCAGCAGGTTCTTTCCGGAGGCGTCGAAGACACTGACCAGCACCGATGCAGGCTTGCCTGATGCTTCGACGATGCCGAGGTTCGTGCGGTAGGACGATGATTGTGCGATCTGCTGCATGCTCAGGATGCCGGCGCGGGCATTGTCGGAGATCTTGCCGATGAAGTTCGCGAAGGCGATGGCGGGGATGTACTGGCCGAGCGTGCCGCCGGCGGATTGGTTGAACGTGCGGCTGGAGGCGATGGTGGCGAAGGAGACGCTGACGTCATCGGGGAGCGGGATGCCTTTGCCGCTGGTATTGAGCGGGCGGACTTCGAGGACGCCATTCGCGGCGTCGCCGAGCGCGCCGACGCCGTACCAGTTCTTGACGATGTCGTCGAGAGCCATGGTGTCGTTCGAGGCGATCGAGACTTGCGTCTGCTTGATCTGCGTGGCGTCGCCGCCGGCGGGTGAGAAGCGCAGGAGGTAGTTGATCTTCTGCGGCGATGTGTTCGTGATGCGGACGTCGGAGCGCCATTGGGAGTTGATGCCGTCGAGATGGCCGACCGAGGGGATGATCAGAGAGTTCGGGGCCGGCGTCGACAGGGGAGCGGGAGAGACTGGCGTCACCACGCTGATGGAGACGGGGACGTTGACCGGTGTCGTACCGAACGCGCCTACCTTTCCGGCCGCGCCGAACGTGAGGATGATCGTGGCGGTGAAGGTGCCGTTCGGAAGATCAGCCGGATCGGCGGAGACGCTGAGCGTGATCCCGGATGCGGGGAGGATGCCGCTCGAGGGAGAGACGCTCAGCCACGGCTCATCGGTGGTGGCGTTGAAGGCAACGGCCGAGCCCTGGCCGGGGATGAATACCGTCTGGATGACGACGTGCTTGTTGTTGATGTCGACCGTGGCGCTGGGGCTCTGTGCGCTGATCGGCGGGAGGGGGACGATGACGACGCGCTGCGAGGCGGAGAAGGGGCCGGGACCCTGGCCGCAGGCGGAAAGGGCGCGCACGCGGTAGAAGAAAGGAGTTGGAGCCGCGGCGTTCCTGGTGAACGCCTTCGAAGTGCCGGTGACCTGGAACGTCTGGGAATCGGCGAAGGTGTCGAAGGACGCTTCCTGCAGCTCGTAGCTGGTGACGCCCGGAATGTCCGTCCATTGCACGGTGTAGCTCTGACCGGCGCTGGAGGTGCCGACGACCGAAAGGGTTGGCGCGGAGCCGGCGCTGCAGACGTTGAAGGTCCCGTTGGCTGACGTGAGGGTGTTGCAACTCGGAACGCCAAGGGCCTGCACGGACCAGACTACCGTTCCGCCGCCGACAGTCACCGTCAGCGAGGTTGATGTGGTGTTGCCGATCTCCTGGGTCGAGGCGCCGCCGGCGGACGCGAACACTTTGTAGCTGGCCGCCCCAGCGACCGCGGTCCAGGTGAATGTGACGGGCGAGCTGATTGTGGATCCGTTGGCTGGTGCGACGAGCGATGGCGGCAGCTGTCCGCAGGCGGTCGTGCCGATCGACGTGGCCATGCTCGACGAGTCATTGCCCGGGTTCGTATCGACGCTTGTCCCGGAAACGCTGGCGATGTTGCTGACGGAGCCGGACGTCGCGGTGACCGTGTACGTCGCAGTGATGACCGCGCTTTGACCGGAGAGTAGGTTGCCGAGGTTGCATGGGAAGGGACCGCTGCAGCCGCCGCTTGTGGAGACGAAGGAGAGCCCTGCCGGCGTCGCGTCGGTGACGATGACGTTGGTGGCCGTCGCGGGACCGCTATTCAGTACTGTCAGGTTGTAAGTGACCGTCGACCCGGTTGTGGCCGAAGCGGGGCCACTTTTCAGGATGGATAGATCGGCTGTCGGAGCGCCGAACGGTGTGACGGCAGTGGCGCTGTTGTTGCCGGCAGAGGGATCGGGTGTGGAACTGGTTACCGTGGCGACGTTGGCGATGCTGGTGCCGGTGAAGCTCAGCGCGGTGGTGAAGGTGGCGTTGATCGTCTTCGTCTGGCCGGCGAGCACCGTGCCGGGCGAGCAGGGGAAGGCGGTGGCGCAGGCGCCGCTGTTCGAGACGAACGTCGTGCCGGCCGGTGTGACGTCGTTGACGATGACGGCGGTGGCGTCGGACGGACCGCTGTTGGTCACGGTGATGGTGTAGGTGAACGGCGTGCCTGCGGTGGCCGAGGGGGGGCCGAGCTTGGTGATACTGAGGTCGGCCTTCGGCGTGACGGTGACCGATTGCGTTGCGGTGTTGTTGACGGAGCTCGGATCGCCTGTGGTCGAGGAGACGGTGGCCGTATCGGCCGCCGGGCCCGAACCTGGTGCATTCATCGTCAGGACGAGAGGCGTGGCGGAGCCGGATGCGGCGATGCCCGCCGTAGTCGAACAGGTGGCCACGCCGCCTGTCAGCGGTCCGCAGCTCCAGCCTGAACCAGAGAAGGTGAAGGCCGTTACGCCGGAGGGGAACGTGTTGGAGATGCTCACCGGTGCGACGGCGGGATCGGGTCCGGCGTTGGAAGCGGTCAGAGTAAACGACAGCGAGGAGCCGGCATTGACCGGGTTGATCGACGCCGTGCTCGCCAGCGATAGATCGGCGGCCTGCGAGACGGTTGTGAATGCCGGTCCGATGTTGTTGTTGGCCAGGTTCGGATCGAACTCGGCCGCGGTGACCGACGCGCTGTTCGAGATCGTGGCCAGGCTGGTCGGGGAGAGGAACAGACTGATCGTTACCGACTGATTCGCCGGCAGGGAGGCGTAGGTGCAGTTCAGGGTCGCGCCCGACGGAGTGCAGGGTCCGGTGGCACTGAGGAAGGTGGCATTGGCAAAGGTATCGGTGACGGCGAGGTTGGTAACCGGAGTTGGGCCGTTCGTGACGGTGAGCGTCCAAATGCCGCTCGCACCGTGGAAGACGGAGGCCGGCGCGCTCTGGGTGATGCCGAGGTCGGACTGTGTGACGACGGCTGTGAGTTGGAGCAGGTTCGGTGTTCCGGCTACATAAGAGGAGAGGAAGCTCCCACCGCCGGAGAAGGTGGGGAGGTTGTAGGTGGCGAAGTCGCCGCCGCGCGCTGAGAACTTCAATACGTTGAATGTATTACCGCCGGCAGGGACGAAGGCGTTGAAGAGTGTTACGTTGAGAGTCCCGGCCAGACTCACGCTGCTGGACGAGGCGTCGACGATGTCGTAGTTGGAGGTTCCGCCGATCTTCAGGTTGATCGAACCGCCGGCGGCCTGGGTGTAGGGGCCGCTCAGTGTGATCGTGCCGGCGAGGGCCGGGGTGCCGGGTGCGATCACGGCGCCGTTGTTGTTGACCGCGCCGAAGACGGTGCCGTTGCCGGTGAGTGTGCCTCCGGCGAGCGAGATGGCGGTAGCCGAGGCGATCGATCCGCCGAGCAGTTTGGTGGCGCCGGCCGATTGGGTGAGGCCGGCGTTGAAGCTGAGCTGGCCGGCGTTGGCATTGATGGTGCCGGTGTTCGTGACGGACGCGGCGATGCCTTCGGCGCCGGTGACGCTGCGCTGCAGCGTGCCCGCGTTCGAGATGGCGTTGCCGGAGCCGATGATGGCGATGCCCGGTGTGGCGTCGAGGTTGAAGGTCGCGGAGTTTGTGATGACCGCTCCGTTGGACATGGTCAAGCCGTTCGAGGTGGCGACGTAGCTGAGCGTGCCGTTGTTCACGAGCGGATGGGCGTCGAGCGTCATGGAGGAGGCCAGACCGTCGAGCTGCATGACCGCGCCGGAGTTGACCGTCAGTGTGCCGCTGCCGCCGATCGTGCCGCCGCTCCAGTTGAAAATGCCGGTTGAGTTGAAGTTCCCGGTGCCGGTCAGCGATCCGCTGAGAAGAGTGACGTTCGGCGCGGAAACGTTCGTGCCGAGGTTCATCGTCGCCCCGGCGATCTTGTAAGTCCCTGTGCCGGCGCTGAAGCCGGAACCGGCGTTGAGCTGGTGCGTCCCCGCGCCGAAGGTGATGAAGCTGCCCGCCTGGGCATCGAACGTGCCGGTATGGGTGACGCTCGCGGGACCGATGAGTGAGATGTTGCCGCCGCCGGACGAGGTGACCGTGCCTCCGGTCTGTACGCTGAGCGGCAGCGTGACGTTGAGCGTCCCCGAACCGTTGTAGGTGAACTGTCCGGTGACGGCAAACGTTCCGGCGCTGTTGTTGCTGAGCGTTCCATTCGGGCTAACGGTGAACGTGCCGGCATCCGTAACGCTGGCGCCCGTCTGGAACGTGATTCCATTCGTCCCGGCGGTCCAGTTGAAGTTGCCGCCGGAGTTGATCTGCAGCGGACGCGTGTCATAGATCAGCGTGCTCGTCGTTGCGTTGGCGTTGATCGCTCCGCCACTGGCGACGGTGATCGGCGAGGCTGCGCCGCCGGTGATCGAACCGCCGCTCCAGTTGAATGCAGCGGCGCTCGGGATGGTGATCGATTGTGTTCCGCCGAGAGAGCCCGAGGTCATCGTGAAGATCGGCGGGAAGCTCGCCGGCGTGTTGATGTTGAGGATCCCTCCATTGAGCCGGATGGCGCCCGGACCGGCAAATGTGCCGCCCGTGACGGTGAACCCGCCGTTGAAGAAGTCGACGAAGTTCGAGGCCTGAGTCGCCTTCAGGGTGCCGCCGCTCATCGAGCCGCCGGCGCTGAAGATGATGGTGCTGCCTGAGGATGCGGAATTGGCGTCGGTCGTGCCGGCGGTCTGGTTGTATGGGGGGTCGAAGCGGAAGCCCGAGCCGCCGGCGCTCTTCTTGACGTTGCCGGAGTTGTTGAATGCGTTGGCCCCGACCGCGTCGGTCAGTAGCGCGCCGTCGTTCTGGATGTCGAGATTGCCGGTGTTGTTGAATGAGGAGTTGCTGTTGAGGCTGATCTGCTGGGTGAGCGACACCATCGTGGCATTGCCGCCGTTGTCGATGACGTGGTTGCTGGCCGTGCGCTGTGACGACTCCGTGGTCATGTCGAACGTTGTGCCGCCGCTGATGACCGTGTGGCCGGCGCCGCTGAGCGTTCCGGCTTGCCATGCGAGAGCGCCGGGAGAGGTTACGGTCATGGTGGCGGGCGTCGCAAGCGTGCCGCCTCTCACGACCAGGATCGTGTTGTTGATCGTCATCGGTGACACGGTCGTCACGATTCCCGGACCGTCGATGGTCACCTTGCCGCCGCTGAAGGTCGTGCCGGACGCCCAGGTGTAGGGCGCCGCAGTGGGCGTGGGAAACCATGTCTCCGAGCCCGCCGCCATGGTGAAGGTCCCGCTGCTGGTGCCGGAGCCGATGATGTCGAGAACGCCGCCCGAGATGCTGACGCTGCCTGAATCGTTGAAGGTCGGGTATAGGAAGAAGATGCCGCTGGCGCTGGTCTTGGAGAATGTGCTGGTATTCGAGACCACCGTCGCGGAGCCGTCGGTGTTGATCGTGCCGCCGGAGCTCGTGACGGTGAAGGTGGCGGTGTTCGAGAGCGTTGCGGAGTTGGCCAGGAGCAGGCTGTTCGTGGGCGAGTTGAATGTCAGGACGCTGTTGTTGGTGAGCGTGCGCCCATCAAGCGTCATCTGACCATTCGCTCCGGTCAGAGTCAGCGAGCCACTGGCAGGTGAGACGGTCAGCGGGTTGCTTCCGGTGATGGTCCCTCCGGACCATGTCGTCGACCCCAGGAGAATGATGGAGCCACTGCCGCCGAGCGTCCCCGCGCTGATGGCTCCAAGGTTCGGGTTGCTGCTGCCGAACGATGTGGCGATGTTGACGTTCAGCGTTCCGCCAGCCACGTTGATCGTGCCGGATCCTGAGAAGGCGCCGCTGTCGCTGAACGTCCCTCCGGTAAAGTTGATGATATTGGCGGCGCCGGGGATGCTGATCGAGCTGGTCGAGCTTCCGCCACCGGCGAGGTTGAGCGGTCCGCTGGCTGTGTTCGCCAGCGTGCCGCCTACATTGTCGACGTACGCATAGATCGAGGAGCCAGCCGATCCGCTCGACTTTGTCACGTTGCTGACGCTGTTGATCCGAAGCTTTCCCGCACCGGCGGGCGATGCCAGGATGTCGAAGTCGCCTGCGATGGAGAACGAGCCGGGCGTGGTCGCCGACAGCATGGCCGAAGCGCCGTTGATGGTCAGCAGGTTGCTGATGTTCGACGGAGCGTAGGTGATGGTGGCCGTGCTCGAGAGGACGCCGGTCAAGGTCATCGGCGAGACGGAGCCGTCGAACACCATCGCCGCCGGGACGTTGAGCGGGCCGGTGCCGGCGATCGTTCCGCCTTCCCACTTCAAGCCGCTGCTTGCGGTGACGGAGGAGTTGAAGGTCTGCGTGCCGCCGGCGATCTTGATCTGACTCCCTCCGCTGAATGACGCGCCAGCGTTGAAGGTGTGATTCCCCGCGAAGACGATCGGCAGCGTGCTTCCGGTGATGAATGAGCCGGTGTGTGTTCCGTTGCCGGAGAAGCCGAATCCGCCGGTGCCGCCGGCCGACGCGTCGGCCGTACCGTCGTTTTTTACAAAGCTGGAGATGACGTTGAAGCTGGTGCCGGACGTCTTCCGCAGCTTGCCGCCGGAGGCGATGTTGATGGACTCGGTGGCGCTTCCGTTGATTGCCGCATCGGTCTGCAGGTCGAAGAACCCGCCGCTGAGGACGTTGATGATTGCGCCGCCGCTGAGAGTCAAGACATTCGTTCCGGCGGTGTAGCTCAGCGAGCCGGAATCGTTGATGGTCGTGGCGCTGACCGACATCGGTGAGAGGACGCCGTCGAATTGTGCCGGTGCAGTGAGGTTGATCGTGCCGCTGCCTGTCAGACTCCCACCGCTGAAGGTGAATGTGCCCCCGGCGAGCTGGATCGCCCCGAGACTGTTGAACGTGCCACCGTTGACGTGGATCTGGCCCTGGTAGTTGGTGATGTTCGCTCCCGACTCCGTCCCCATCGTCGCGCCCGTGGGAACGGTGAAGGAGTTGCTGCTCGTTGCCGTGCTGGAGTTCTCCAGAGTGAGGTTGGCGCCGCTGGCGACTTGAACGGGAGTCGAGCCGTCGATCTTCAGGATGACGGGATTGAGAGGCACATCGACGTTGATGGTTGTGGCCCCGAGGAGGCTGAGAATGCTGGCTGTGTCCCCGGCCGCGGTTTGCCCGGGATACCCGCCGCCGCAAAGGGTCCACTTGGAGGTGTCGCTCCAATTCGTGGTAACCGGCAGCCCGACCGTGATCATCACGCAACTATTGGCGGCTCTGGCGTCTGTTGGCGCGAGCGCCATCGCCGCGAGGAGGACGACGATGGGGATGAGGATTCGGGAACGCTCGGAGCGTACGGCGGTGACAGAGGAATCGTTATTCAGTGTCGGCATAGCGGCACGAAAGCTCCTGTGGGCTGGTTATGCGGACCCTCGCCGCATTGAGTAACGGGAATTGGCTGAACTACAGGTCATATCATCGGTTCGGCCAGCGGAGGCGAGCGTGATGCAACGCACGGTTTGGTCAAACGTTTGGGTGACGGATGGGAGGGGTGGCGTTTCATTTTTTGGTTTGGGGCGAAAGCAGGTGTAGGGCCGCCGCCTCGGCGGCCAGTCCTTCGCCGGCCAGAGGCGACAGCCCTGCATTTGGGCGGGAAAAGGCCGCCGGGGGCGGCGGCCCTACACAAGTCCCGGGGTGGTTACTTCATCGCAACCGCACTCCGCGCCAGGCTCTCCGCCTGGCCGATCATCGTGAGAAAGTCTCTCCGGTACCCTTCGTAGTCTTTGCCGAGTGACTTCCGCGCGAGCTGGCGCACTTCGTCATAGGTCGCATCGCCTTTGTGCTTCGAGTCGCGGAGGAGCATGCCGAATTCGGCGACGGAGGCGGCGAAGCGGAGGTTGTCTGAGGCCGAGGCGGCGGCGTGATCGTCGCTGACGGTGTAGGTCAGCAGCTTCGAGGTCTCGCAGTTTTCGGGTACCCCATGCCGTTGGCGGTGCCGATGATGCCTCCGGCGATTCCGCCGGCCACGCCCCCCACCACTCCGCCCACGACTCCGTCCACTTCCTTAGGCTCGGGGACCGTGTCCGATCAGAAGGTGTAGGGCCGCCGCCCTCGGCGGCCTCGTTGACTCGGCTGCGCGAAGAGGGCCGCCGAGGGCGGCGGCCCTACACACATCGGCCCTACACACATCGGCCCTGCACAGAATCAGTTCTTCTTGCGTGGTGCTCGGGTTCCGCTACTTCCTTTGCGATGAACCGTAGGCTTCGGTGCCTTCGGCGCGGGCAGCGGTGCTCGTACCAGTGCCGCGGGAAGTGTCTGCGGACGAGGTCCTGGATTGATCACGCCGAAGACGTGCATCTTCAGCGATGGCGCGGTGTAGGCGCCAAACGCCAGCTCCCGGTTGATGAAGAGCGCATCGGGGGAGCGGTAGACCTTTCCGTTCTCGACGTACACGAATGTCCCGGTCAGCTTCTCGGTGAGATAAGTGCGTGCGGCCTGCTCATCCTCCGGCGGCACTTCGACGTACGTGAGGTGAACGACTTCTTCCACATTCACGTGTTCGACGACGATGGTCCGGCTGTCGATGACCTTGACGAAGCGGGCCATCGGCACGGCCGCCATCATCGATTGGGTGGATACAACAAGAGACACGCAGAGCATGAATCGCTTCATAGTTGTTTTGCGTGGTGCGGAAAGACGGAGAGCGAACCGCGCAGGAAGAGCGGTTCTCGGGTGGGGAGCAAAGGCTAGCATGGGTGTGCGACAATCTGCAACGGGTATGGCTGGACGGGAGGGGAAAGGGAACCGGAGTCTGACGCCGCGGCGCGCGGGCTCGTACATCTTTGCGATGTTGCTTCTTCCCGTCGCCGCCCTCGTGCTCTTCTTCCTGTGGGGATTCCTGCACGGAGCCATTTCGGAGATCCGCCGGCCGGCGAGCGTGCACAAGGAAGCTTCGGCTCTGACCACCGCCCCGAGCACTGCGAGTACGACCAGGAGCGCGGTGACTCACGGCAACATCGTCCTGATCCTCGACGACGTCGGCTTCGATCATCAACCGCTGGAGGCTGCGATGTCCATCGATCCGAATGTGAACTTCGCTGTCCTCCCGAACGGCAAGCGATCGAGCGAGCTCGCCGCCGTGCTGCACGACCGCGGCTTCGAGCTGCTCTGCCACCTGCCGATGGAGCCGGAAGGTTTTCCACGTATCTCTCCCGGCGACGGCGCGGTGCTGACGTCGATGTCGGACGGTCAGATTGCCCAGACCACGCGCGCCAACGTCGAGGCGATCCCCTTCGCCCTGGGCGTGAACAATCACATGGGCTCGCGCGCCACCGCCGACCGCCGCGTGATGACCGACGTTCTCGGCGCGCTTCCGAAGGGGATGTACTTCATCGATTCGAGAACCACCGGCAGCTCCCTTGCCAGCAGCATCGCCCACACGATGCGCGTGAAGACCGCATCCCGAAACGTCTTCCTCGACGACGTGCAGGATGCCACCGCGATCCGCCGTCAACTCGACGAGCTGGTACAGACCGCTGCATCGCATGGCTTCGCAATCGGCATCGGTCACATGTACGCATCAACGGTGGAGGTGCTGGCCGAGGAAGCGCCGAAGTTGCGCGCTTCCGGGTTTCGGTTTGTGCGCGCAAGCTCGGTGGTGGAATGAAAAGCATGGCACTACAGAGGCACAGAGCACACAGAGATTCGTTTTTCTCTGTGATCTCTGTGTCTCTGTGGTGAAGGGGTTCTCACAAGTAAACTCCGCAACCAATGCTCCTCGCGCTCTTCCTCATCGACCTCGCGGCAGGTCTCTACCTTTTTCTCCCCCTCGTTGGCCGGCGCAACGCCGGAGTGAAGTTCTACCGCCTCATCCTCATCGTCAGCGGGGCGCTCGTACTCTGCGCGCAACTGGCACACGTCCAGAAGTTCCGGCCGTTCGAAACAGCGGCGGTCGTCCTGACGATCATCGTCTACGTCACTCTCCGCTATCCGAAACGGCTGATCTTTCGTATCCCCGCTGCGCTTCTCGGCGTCGTCTACGTCGTGGCGCCGGTCATTGCCTGGCGCGACGCGACGCATGCAACGATCGCCTGGTCGATCGCCGGCGCGCTGTCGAGCGTGGCACTTCTCGGCAGCGTCAGCCTGGCCATGCTCCTCGGGCATTGGTATCTGGTCGTGCGCGGCATGGCCATCGATCCGCTCAAACGGCTCACCATCGCCACGCTCGCTGCCACCATCGTCAGGATCATCGTCGTTACCATCGCCATCACCGCCGGTGGCGCGTGGTACGAAGTGGCCGTCCGTCAAGGCATCTTCTTCTGGATGCGCGCCGGCTGGGGGCTGGCCGGCGCGCTGCTGCTCTATCCCATGGTGTGGGGCACGGTAAAGATCCGCTCCACGATGGCCGCAACAGGAATCCTCTATGTCGATGTGGTGGCAGTCGTGATCGGCGAAGTGCTCGGAGCGTGGCTCAGCGCGATTGTTCATTTGCCGGTGTAGGGTGCGAGGCACGTCGAAGGCGTACTCACTGGCATCCTCACAGGATGCTGAGGACGCGTGGTTTCTGCATGCGCTAAGCTTGGGACGACACGCACTGGAGGTTCTCGTCGTATGGTCGTACGCCGTTTCGCAATTGTCATTCTCCTCATCGCCGCGTCCGCATCTGCGGTCACGTTCCCGCCGATCAACTATCGCCATCGCACGCTTGGCAACGGGCTCGAGGTCTACGCGATCGAGGACCATGCCACACCGACGGTCGCGGTCAATGTCTGGTACCGCGTCGGATCCAAGAACGATCCCGAAGGGCGCAGCGGATTCGCCCATCTCTTCGAGCACATCATGTTCAAGGCCACGGCGCACATGAAGTCGGAGATGTTCGATCGGCTCACCGAGGACGTCGGAGGGATGAACAACGCCTACACGCATCCGGATCGAACGGTGTATTACGAGGTCATTCCGTCGAACTACCTCCAGACGCTGCTCTGGGCGGAAGGCGAGAGGATGGGATCGCTGACGGTGGACGAAGCCAACTTCAAATCGGAGCGCGACGTCGTCAAGGAAGAGTTCCGCTTCAGGATTCTGGCGCCGTCCTACGGCAAGCTCGGTTACGCAATCAGCAAAGACTCGTACGCGGTTCATCCGTACCGCCGGCCGGGTATCGGTTCGATCGAAGAGCTCGACGCCTCGACGCTTGCTGACGTGCAGGCGTTTCATACTCTGTACTACCGCCCCGACAACGCCGTCCTGATCGTAGCCGGCGATCTCGATCCCAAGCAGTTCGATACGTGGGTCGACCGTTATCTCGGCGCTGTCCCGAAGCCGTCGACGGTGATTCCGCGCGTCACCGTCGAAGAGCCGGCTCGGACGGACGAGAAGCAATACTCCGAGCATGGCGCGAACGTGCCGCTGCCTGCGGTCGCTTTGACGTGGCTCATCCCCTCGGCCCGCAGCGATGATTCCGAGCCGCTCGACCTTGCGGCGGCGATTCTTTCTAACGGCGACTCGTCGCGGCTGTATCAATCGCTCGTCTACAAGAAGCAGCTCGCCCAAAGCGCTTCCGCGGGCTCCGAGACACGCGAAGACAATGGCATCTTCACGGCCAGGGCGGTCATGGCCAGCGGCAAGAAGACGGAGGACGGCATCGCCGCGCTGCGCGAGGAAATCGCAGCGCTCGCCGAGAAACCGGTAACGGCCGCGGAGCTGGACAAGGCCAAGAACCTCATCATTACGTCTGCGTTGCGCGAGCGTGAGACGAATGACGGCAAGGCCGGCGCGCTCGGCGAAGCCATCACACAGAACCATGACGCAACGTACGTCAACCGGGGACTGGCGCGCCTCGAGGCGGTGACTGCCGCGGATGTGCAGCGGGTTGTGAAGAAGTACCTCATCGACGGAAAAGCCGTGGTGATCACGTACACCCAGGAGGCGAAATGAAGAGAGCCGCCGGGATGAAGACTCTTTTTGTTGCCGCCGCGCTGACTCTTGCGGTATCGGCTGCATTTGCGCAGGTCGAGACCACTCCGCCGCCGCCCGCGGCGCCGCGGCCTGTGCAGATTCCGAAGCCGGTCGAGAAGACGCTGGCTAACGGACTGCGTGTAATCGTCATCGAAAAGAAAGGCGTACCTCTCGTCGCCGCACGATTGCTGATCACCACCGGCGGCGAGCGCGATCCGGAGAAGCTTCCCGGTCTCGCCGACACGACAGCATCATTGCTGACGAAGGGGACCAGGACGCGGACCGCCGAGCAGATCGCGCGCGGCGTCGAAGCCCTCGGCGCAACACTCGATACCGGCGCGTCGTGGGATGAGTCGTACGCCGATCTCGACGTCATGTCATCAAAGCTGCCGGCGGCGATGGGGTTTCTCGCTGATGTAGTCCGCAATCCGGCATTCAAGCAGGAGGAGATCGACCGGCTGCGGAAACAGAACGTGGACGCGTTGTCCGTGGCCATGCGTCAGCCCGGGCGGCTTGCGAGTTTCGTCGCCACACGAGTGATCTTCGGTTCCGAGCCATACGGCCACAACCTCGGAGGTACGCCGGAGTCGCTGGCGCGCATCAAGCGCGACGACATCGTCGAGTTTCGCCGCCGTCACTACCGCCCGGACTGCGCCATCCTCATCATCGGCGGCGACATTTCTCCAGCGAAGGCGTTCGACGCCGCTCAGGAGAATTTCGCCGGGTGGAAGCAGTCATATCCCGAGACCGGATGTGTAGATGCGGCGCGGAAGGCGACGTTTCCCGCGGCCCGTGTCGTGGTCGTTGACATGCCCGCGGCCGGACAGGCGGCGGTGGTGGTCGGAAGGCCGGGGATTTCCCGCGCCGATTCTGCCTATCACCGATCCCTGGTGGCGAACTCCGTCCTCGGCGGCGGGTATTCGTCCCGGCTCAACGAGGAGATCCGTATCAAGCGCGGACTCAGCTACGGCGCGGGCAGCGCCTTCGACCTACGCCGCAACGTTGGCCCGTTCAGCGCCTCCGCGCAGACGAAGAACGAGTCGGCGGGGGAGGTGGCCGGCTTGATCGTCGACGAGATGAACAAGCTCGGTACAACTCCAGTCGCAGACGACGAGCTAGGGCCGCGCAAGGCTGTGCTCATCGGCGGTTTCGGGCGTCAACTCGAAACAAATGCCGGCATCGTTGCCCGCATCGGTACGCTGGCGCTGTATGGCCTGAGCCTCGACGAGATCAACAGTTACATCAGCGGAGTCGAGAGCGTGTCTGCGGCCGACGTACTGAAGTTCTCAGCCGCGCACCTGGCCGGCAGCGACGCCAGCGTCGTCATCGTCGGAGACGCGAAGAAGTTTCTGCCGGCTCTGCGGCAGCGCTTCAAGAACGTCGATGTCATCCCGATCGACGAGCTGGATGTGAATTCGGCGACGCTGCGGAAGGGGAAGTAACCGACCGTAGCGCCGCCATTCGTAGCGCCGCCGGCTCGGCGGCTGGACCGCCAGCGGCTCGCTGGCGGTTGTGGAGAAGTCGCCGCCGGGCCGGCGGCGGGCCAGCCGGCGAGGCCGCCGGCGCTACGCTAAGCCGTGCTACTTCCCGAGTCCTCTTCCCGTGGTCAGATATACGGCGAACGAGCCGAGCCAATGGCCGCCTTCGTAGTGCTCGCCCGTAACCGCGGCCAGGCCCGCCGTACGATGTGCCGCGGCGACCTTGTGAAGCGAACGCACGCGCGGATCGCTCTTCGGCAAGCCTGAGGCGATGCCTTCCAGCATCCAGGCGCGGCTGAGATTGAGCCCGTCGAGATGGGCGAGCTTCCCGTCAGTCGGATCGGTGACGACCTCGGCGTGGAGTGATCGGAATTGCGGCAGGAATGCGGTCAGCCACGTCGCGTACTCATTCGGTGGCAGCACGCGTCGCATCGCGTCCGCCTCGGCGACGCACGGCGAGAGAAAGTCTTCGCCGGAGGGCTCGTACGTCAGTGGGCAAGCCCTGTCATTCGTGTAGAAACGCCCTGCGGCATTGCGCGCCAGCTTTGTCAGCGCGGGATCGCTCGAGGAATCGATGATCAAGCCCAGTGCGAATGCGGTCTGACTGTGCTCGCCCGATCGCACCGGATGCGAAAGCTTCGGCAGCCACGTCTTCAGGCGCTCGTCCACGGCCTGCTCCAGCGGTTGCAGATTTGCCGACAGCTCGCGTCCCAGGGGATCATCCCACTCGCGCAGCTCCGCGCCGAGTTGCAGCAGCCAGGCGAGGCCGTACGGCCGCTCGAAACTTGCACGTCCGTCAGCGCGGAGATACGCAGCCTCCTGCGCGATGTTCGCGGCGGTCAGGCTCTGTTTCAACGCCGCTCGTGCATCCGGTGCGAACGAGGCATCGGGAAACGTGCGCGCGAGACGGGCCAGGAGCCAGTGACCGTGAACCGACGAATGCCAGTCGAAGCACCCGTAGAACGCGGGAGTCAGCGTCCGAGGAGGCGCGACGTCCTGATCGCTGTTCATGCTGTGCGCGATCTTGTTCGGATACTCCTTGTGCACACACGCCAGCGCCAGCCTGGCAAAGCGGTCCGCCGCCTTCGCGTCGAGCTCAGCGGCGTGCAGGGAGGTGGCGGTGAGGAGAAGAGCAGTGAGTGCGGAGCGAATCATGCTCCGCGGAATGTAGCAGAGAGACGATTTATCCGCAGATTACGCAGATTGGAGAACGGCACGTCTTCTTCTCTCTGTGTAAATCTGCGCAATCTGCGGATGAGCCCTTTGGGGACATCGCGCAGAATCACCGGTGCACGTGCATCAGGATGTACCCGATCAACACCAGCGCCGCTGTGGCGATGACGATTATCGTGATCATGGCTGAGTGCGAGGAGCCGCTCGAGGCGGTGTGTTCGTAGATGACCTTGCGCGATACCTGTTCGTCGTCATTCGAAGGAGTTGGCATGCTCAGGTTCAGGAGCAAGTGAAGTGCCACCGAGGCGCGGCGAGGTCAAGGCGAAGATCGGGATGGATAAACAGCTCAGCGCCGCCGCGGCCAGAAACGCGTTTGACAGGCCGTAGCGCTGGCCGATGGCGCCGATGGTGAACGAGCCGAGTCCGATGCCGGTGTCGAAAGCCCAGACGATCGAGCCGAAGGTTCGCGCGCGCCTGGCCGGATCGGTATTGCCGAGGATGATGGTCACGAACGCCGGATAGGCTGCCCCCCAGCCAATGCCGAAGAGAGTGGCCGAGGCGATCATCTCCCAGCGCGTGTGCGCGATGCCGAGCCAGCCTAAGGCGAACGGGACCAGTATCAGGCCGGGATAAAGCATTCGCTTCGGACCCATTCGGTCGCCGAGATGAGAGAAACAGACTCGGAAGAGCACCAGAGCAAAGGCGTATGCCGTCAGATAGATCGCGGCCGGTGTGACATGGCGCTCGATGGCCATGATCGCGGCGTAGCTGGTCATGCCGCCGAAGCCGAACGACGCCACGGTCAACGACAGCGTCGTGGCGATGACGCGCCAGTCCCAGGCATCGGAGACGGCGAGGCGTTGTGTGACGGGCCTCGCTTCATCAGGGCGCAACAGCAGGGCTCCGAAGACCATCAGCACCGACACCGAGATCAGCTCGATGCAGAACGTCGTCCATCCAAGGTGAAAGATCCAGAGTCCGGCGGCCGGGGCGATGGCGATGGCGCTGCTGCTGGACAATCCCCAATACGCCATCCCTTGCGTGCGGCGCGACTCGGGGATGTAGCCGCTCATGATTGCGGACGCCGAGGCCATGAGCCCTGACCAGACCGCGCCGTGGATCGCGCCGATCAGAAACAGCAGTGGCAGTTGGCGCACGAGGCCGTATGCGATGGAGAAGACCACGAAGAGGATGGACGCCGCAATCAGAAACCGCCGCCGTCCGAAGTGATCGGCGAGGCTCCCCATCACCGGCGCCGAGAATGCGCTGGCGAAGGTGTAGACAGAGAGGAACCACCCCGCCTCGGCCCTTGACCCGCCGAGATCGAGAATCCGGAAGGGAATGACCGGCAGGAGTTGGAACGCTGAGAAGAACGTAACGAACGCGTACACCCACAGCATGGCGAAGCGGGGCGTGAATAGTGGATCGCGGGGGCGTGACATGGGTTGGGGATTGTATGGGGTCGCGGGGTTGCGGAGTCTAGTGGTTGCGGAGTCTCGCGGTGGGTCTGTTGCCAGGTGGCCACTGGTTTCCTTGCGCTCCTCAACTCTCGAGATCCCAACTGAGCAGCCCCGCGGATCCTGGAGTCAGTCGGACTCGATTGGCACGAAGAAGCCCTTCACCGGGCACGCGAGCAGCCAATCGACGACGCCCTCGTTCGGCAAGGCTCTACTGCGTACGAGCCGATACGTACGCTGATCGAGACGCTCGACTTCGAATTCTTCCCCTGGCTCGAGGTGGTCCTGTTTGCGAAGCGCCGCAGGAAGCACGATCCGGCCCTTCGAAGACATCGTCGTTTTCATCGAGGTAAGGTAACGCTTTTGACATCCTTGTGTACAGCTCATACACTTTGATGCGTGGGCCGCACGACGCTTGCGATTGACGATGATCTCCTGAAACGAATCAAGGAGAAGGCTGCTCGCGAGCAGCGGACACTACAGGGAGTGGCCAACGACCTGCTCCGGCAGGCTCTCGCGCCGCAAAAGAGATCCCACAAACCACTTGCACTTCGCGGTTGGAAAGCCGTCGAGCAGCCAGGCGTGGATCTGCTCGACCGCGACGCGCTTTTTGACCTGATGGATCGTCGCTGAGCCGTGAAGGCGATAGACACCAACGTTCTCGTTTACTCGGAGATTGTCACCTCCAACTTTCATCTGCCAGCGAGGCGTCTGCTCAGGAATTGGCCGAGGGACGTGTTCCGTGGGCGATTCCCTGGCCTTGTGTCTATGAGTTTCTTCGAGTCATCACGCACCCACGGGTGTTTTCGCCGCCGGTCCCTCTTGCCGTCGCCCTCCACGACCTGAACGAGATCTTTGCGTCTCCGACGCTCGTTCTTCTCTCGGAAAGCGCAAGGCACGCTGAAGTCATGGCCGCAATCGTGAAAGAGTCCGGTGTGACGGGTAACCTGGTTCATGACGCGCACATCGCGGCGTTGTGCATCGAGCACGGTGTCAGTGAGTTGCTGACGGGTGACCGCGACTTCAGCCGGTTTCCGCTGCGGGTGTCGAACCCATTTAGCTGATGGTGCCCGAGGTGAAGAACAAGCTGGGGACGTGCAACCCCGAGACACCGCCGGACCCGACACCCCAGAATGTCCCGCACTCCCCACGCGTTCCGTGACTTCGAATGAACGTCAAGCGCGCAGAGAAATACGGCTTCTGTTCAGGGGTCCGCATCGCCGATCTGAAGGTGAAGCGGTTCGCTGCCGGGGGCGGGCGTGGAGCGATCCTGGGACAAGTAGTTCACAACGAGAGGGTGGTTGAGGAGATGGAGCGCCTGGGAGTGCGGACCATCGACGAGATCGAGGCAGTGCAGGAACCGACGATCGTCTTCTCCGCGCACGGTGTTCCGCCGTCGTTTCATGACAACGCCCGGGCGGCGGGACTGCAGATTCTCGACACCACCTGCAAATTTGTATACGACATTCACCGCGAGTCGAAGCAGGCTCTGGCTGACGGCTATCACCTCATCTTCATCGGCGACCCGATGCATCGCGAAGTGATCGGCTACACGAACGACCTCGATCCGGCCTCGTATCACATCGTCACGAAAGTCGATCAGGCGGACGCCACCGACTGGTCGCAATACGAGAAGCTGAAAGTCTTCTACCAGACCACGCTCAACGCCGAGGAGTTCGAGGATGTGGTCAAGGCCATCGAGCGGCGCTCGCGGCTCGTCGAACGTGGCGACACCATCTGTTACGCCACGAAGGAAAATCAGGATGCGGCCCGCCTGCTCGCGCACGATCCCGAGGTCGATGCCATCGTCGTCATCGGAGGGAAGCAGAGCGCGAACACGAAGCATCTCTGGGAGATCTGCCGCGAAGCAAAGCCTTCGTATCTCGTTCAAGGCGCGAGCGACCTCGATCCATCCTGGTTTTCCGCGGTCAGGACCGTGGGCGTGACCGCGGGCTCGTCGACTCCGGACTATGTGATCGTCGAAGTGGAGGAACGGCTGAGCGCGATGTAGCGGTTTTGCCACGAAAGCCAGCAATATCAACGCGCTCCACCCTGTTCCCCCACGCGTTGATGAAGGGGATCCGCCACTCGATTCTTGCACTCGCGCTCGCCAGTGCGATTCCGACAGCGGGGGCGGTCGACCTCAACTGCCACGGTCCAGCCAACGTCGAGTCGTTCCGCTACACGTGGAAAGTACATGGTGGTCTCGCCTGGATCGCCGGCATCATGTTCCCGACGTCGGGGTCCGGCGAGCTGAAGACCACATTTCCTTCCGCCGGCCGCAACGAGATCGACAGCTCGCTCCTCATCACCGCCGCGGATGGCAAGAGCGGTTTCTATGCGTACGAGACGCAGATGGATGCGGCCGGACAGCGGACGCTGATGACCTATCACGCGTACGTCTGGAGGGATAAGTCGCGCAAGGAACGGACTCTTTTCGACTACACCGGCGGCGTGGCCAGGTTGCACAAAGAGACGCCCGAAAAGCAGTGGGACAAGACCAATCCGATTCCTGCTGGAACGTTTCACGACGTCGTCAGCGCGATCTACTATCTCCGCCAGAACGCCGCCACGATCCACGGCCCGGTGCAGACTTCAATCTATTCGGATGGGAAGTCGTATCCGGTGATCATCCGCCCCGCCGGCCGCCGCATGTTCTCGATCGGAACCCAGCAGGTGGCTTCCGGCGGATTCGAGATCGTCGACGGCCCGGGCGGCAAGAAGTGGCCCGGCGGCATGAAGATCTGGATCTCCGACGATGCCCGCCGCATCCCGTTCCGCATCGAGATCATCCAGAGCATGGCCTCGCTGCAGCTCGATCTTCAGTCGATCGATTCGTGCGCGTTCATGCAGGCTTCGAAGTAAGCCGCGCGTCACACCCAGAACACGCCCGACGTATCGGTGGCCACAGCCTTCAGCAGCACGCGAAGGTCCTTCGCCGTCTTCGCGCTCGACAACCGGTGCCACCGCTGATTGGTGTCCGGCCAGTAGAGCGACCAGACCTCTTTCGCGGGCGAATAGCGGAACTTGGCCTTCGGCACCGAAGTCCACTCGAGGTGATTCAGAAACGACGGCCTCCGCTCGATCAGGACGACGTGGTTCTCGAGGATCTCGAACTCCAGCCGTGATTGATCAGCCACGTCGGCCGATGAGCTCTGTTGACAGAACTCCGCGAGTGCGGTCTCAGCGTCCGTACGAACGTCGGAAGGGATAGCCACGGCGCAATCTTAACTTGGTTTGCAGCACGCCGCTTGGGGTGCCTCGCGCCGGCACCGGGCAACTCAGCAACCAGGCAACTCAGCAACCCCGAGACACGCAACCCACAGACCCCAGAGCTCCACTCCACTCACTTCCCACTGACAGTCGTGTACCCGATCAGCGACAGGCACATCTCGTCGGTCGTGGTCTCGCCCCAACGGACATCTCTTGGCGGGGAACTGGGGTTGTGCCAGTTGGCGGTCGAGTTGTCGAAGTGCGCTTCGATGTGGATCCGGCCGCCGCGGGGGAGGTGGAGGGGCGTCTTGTAGACGTATTGTCCCTGCCAGTTGAAGTCGTATTGCGGCACGTCGATCATGCAGGCCCTGGTGCCGTCCGCGAGTAGCGCTTCTACTTTCATGCTTGTACCGAGCAGGTGCATGTGGGGGTAGACGGAAACGATGTCGATGTCGTCGCCCGCGGTGGAGAAGGCCTCGACCTTCGCGTCCGGATCGCCGGCGTGGATGAGAAATGTATCGTTGTAGATGAAGTCGTAGTGCATCTGTTTCTTCACGATCCCGGTGAAGAGATAGAGCCCGATTTGAGTCTGGTCAGGCGCGACCTGGCCGAAGTGCGGGTGATAGTGGACCTGCATCACCACGCGCGATCCTTTCGGGATGAGGATGGCTGTCCCTTCCGGGAGTGGCACCGGCCGTGCGCCGGGTGACCATCCACCGAGTGGTGTGGAGGTGTTGAGCCCCGGTCCGCCGAAGCAACTGTAGCCGTCGCCGTTTCGGTCCAGCTTCGCGCTCGCGCCGGCGGTGTCGAGATAGGGCACGATGTGGTGCACCGTGCCGCGGTCGCCGGGGCGGAAGTCGATCATCCCCACCTGCAGGTCCTTCGTGGCGTCGCCGGGGATGGAGAAGCAGCGGTACTCGTCCGTCGCGGCCGGTGGTGTGAAAGTCTTCGGCATCGACAGGACGACATCCGGCGGTCCGGCCGGCCATCCGCCGTCGAACGTCTTCGCGGGAGGCAGGTCGGAAGCCTTCCCTTCCGGCGTACCGCTGTCGATCCAGTGCGCGATCGTGTCGATATCACTTTGCGCCAACGCGCGCGTACCGGCGAAATCGCCGCAACCGGGTGCCGGCTTCCACGGCGGCATCTGCCTGGTCTGGGTCATGTACTTGATCGAGTCAGCGTGCAACACCGCGTCCTGATACGTCATCAGCGAGAAGGGGGCGATGTCATCCGGGTGATGGCAGGACTGGCAGTTCTGCTGAAGGATGCGAACGACCTCGCGGTCGAACGTCGGTCCTTCAGGCGGCGACGCCGCACGGCGCCGCGCGCCGAGTAAGGGGATGACGAGCAACGGGAGGAGGACGATGATGACTTTCTTGCGCATTTTGCTTTTCCGGTTAGTAGATCAGTGATCAGTGGATCAGTGGTAGGGAACAACGCCAGCCACTGTCCACTGATCTGATCGACTGCCACTCTCAAAACCCGTACGTAGCCCCGAACGTGGGGACCATGCCGAGGATCGACTCGGTGTGCCGCTGTCCGGTGATGATGCTGTTGTTGTTGATGTTGAAGGTGTAGCCGTCCGACGCGGTCACATCGGCGAAGCCAAGAACGTTGAACATCTCGACGAAGAAACTGAGGCCGCCTCGCGAGGTTGCGATGTTGCGGCGGGCGCGGAGGTCGATGTGCCGATAGGGCCGCAGCCCGTCGCTGTTGTATGCCCCGAGCACCGTATGAAATACGCCGTTGACCAGCACACCGTCTACGGGTGCAGCCGGCCAGCCACTGGGATAGACGCCCGCCATGTTCGAGATTCCAGCGCGTGCCTGCGCGGTAGTCGAGATTGAACGTGATCGGTGTCGCGCTGATCCCAGGCCCGCGGCACCTTGACGCTTCCCGACGCCGCGTCGATGACGTCCTGCGCCGAGGCGTGGGCGACGCTGACCCAGGCGCTCAGCGTGGTTCCCACTTTCCGCACCATCAGCTCCCCTCCGCGTGCGCTCCCTCGTGTGGCGTCGATGCGCATGCGGTCAGAGTGCAACTCCGGAAAGATCACCACGCGGTCGAAGATGTTCTCGTATCTCGGCCTGAGATTTGTGAAGCGCTTGTCGTAGACCTCGGCGCGGATGCTATAGCCGCGTCCGAAGTCATAGTCCGCGCCGAGCAATGCATGGTCGGCGCGTTCGGCAGGGAAGAACTTCGTCACTCCATCTTCGACCTGTAGTTCGTTCAGGCCCTGCGCCTGAAAGAAGCGGCCCCAGGAGGCGCGCAGCGTGGCGCGCTCGCCTACCTGGTAGGCGGCGTTGATGCGCGGAGCTACATGCGTGCCGTCGGGCGTGTAGCTCTGTGCATCAACGCGCGCTCCCGCCTCGACTACCAGGTGTGGCGTAAGGGCCATCCGGTCTGCGGCGTAGAGAGCCAGGTCATCGCCGTCGCTGTGCACGACGGCGCTGCGGCCGGCCGTCTGCACGCCGTCGTTGACATGCAGCAGCGACTCACGAACGATTGAGTGGCCCGTGTAGTCGTAGCGGCGCGGAGCTCTTTCACGGTGAACCCGGCCTTGATCACGTTTCCCTGAGACACGTCCCACGACGAATCGTTCCGCAGCGTGACGAATTCGAATGCGTGGTCGTCGTTGACCGCACCGGTTCAGCGGTAGTCGCCGTGCCGTAGTCGCCGGCGCGATGGGCGCCGATGCGCCCGGCCGACGCAACCGTTTGCGTGAAGACCTTCGGTGTCAGTGTTGTACGCAGATTCACCCACGCGTAGCGGTCGCTGTTGGAGCCGTGCGCATCGCCGCCACTGTCACGGATCCGCAGCGCGTCGCCGGAGACAAAAACGTCGCCCGAGACGACGGTCCGGCCGCTCACCGTCGTCTCTGCCTTGCCGAGGAAGTCGAAGTAGCTCGGATTGATGATTGTCTTGTTCCTCGGTTGGATGACTTTGAGCAGATCCTTCAGATAGCCGCGGCGGAACGACACCAGCCACTCCGACTGGTCGTCGTGAAAGGTTCCATTCGAGAGGATGCGCTCATTGAGCAGTCCGATCCCGATCTCCGTGTGATGGCGCTCCGACGGTTTGAGCGAGGAGATGTCGATGACGCCGCTGAGCCGTCCGCCGTACTGCAGAGGAAACCCGCCGGTCAGCACATCGACAGCTCCGATAGCTTCAGCGTCGATGGTGCTGAAGGCGCGGAAGAGATCGCGGACATGGAACGTGTCGTAGATCTCCGCTCCATCCATCAGCACCTCCACTTCGTCTTCCTGGCCTCCGCGGACATTGAATCGCGCGCTGATGTCGAGACCAGTGATGCCTGGGAGGCGGTCGAATGCGCGATAGACGTCATCGCCCAGGTGCGGCACCGTGCGAACCTGCTCGCGTGAAAGAAACTGATGGTCTTCCGTCTCTGAGGTGAAGATCGTGAAGTGGCTCGGCGTGACGACGATCGTCTCCAGTGTCACCGGCATCTGCTGCTGAGGCGCCGCTCGGGTCGTTCGCGCTGCCGGAGGCGTTGGCTTGACCGCGTCCCGCACGATCACGATGCTGCCCAGATGACCGTTCGTGGCGTGGAGATGATGTTCGCGCAACATCTCGTCCAGCATCTGCCGAGGCTCGGTCGAGCGCGGCTCCGCCCCGACCATCATTTCCGGTCTGACCACACCGGTGCTGTAGATGATGCGCAGGCCCCTCCCTTCCAGGATGTGCAGCGCCTCGGCGAGGCTTCGGCCGCGAAGAGATCCGGCCGTTGCCACAGAAGCGAGAAGACACACCACACCCGCAAAAACCGGCCGGCGGATCATCACTTTCTCCTCTGAATGATGATGCGGCCGCCCTCGGTGCGGGCTGTCAGCCCCGAGGCCACCAGCGCGCTGTCGAGTGCTTCGTCGGGTGAGAGCGGCACGGTGCCGTGCAGACGGATCGATGCCGCGGCGCGTGCGGAAGAGTCGGACCAAACCGGCGTCACTCCCTCTTCACGCGTCACCGTTCCGACGACCTCGGCCAACGTACGGCCATCGAGGCGGATCGGAAGCGCCGCGCGCACGACCCAGTCCCATTCCGCGCCGCTGCGCGGAATGCTGTGCCGCGTCACGAGGCCGCGGGAGTCCGAATCGAGCTCGATGCCGGCCGCCGCTGAGTGCGTGGCGTTGCCGTGCTGAAGATCGATGCGTCCCTCGCGAACCCGAATGCGCATGCGGTCGCCGGCCAGACGTACCTCGAACTGCGTGCCGATGTCATGGACGGCGCCGATCGGCGTGTGGATCGTGACGCCGGACCGATTCGAGTCGATATAGACGGCGCCGCGCTCGAGTGACAGCTCCCGTATGGAGCTGATGCGAACGCGCGTTCCTCCGTCGAGCCGCAAGATCGCACTGCCCCAGGCCAGCGAGGCCGTGCCGCCGCCGGCAACTTCCAATACGTCGTTCGCGAAGACGGCCGCGCCATTCGTTTGCCAGGTGGCCACAGCCACCCTTACCGGCAGCGGTACGCGCCGCGGAGATGGCGACGGGGTCATCCGCATCACAGCCGCGGTGATCGCGATTGCTGCCGCGGCCGCGGCCGAGCCGATCCAGCGTGTGCGCCGGCGGCGCCCCATCGTCTCCAGCCATTCATCGCGAACCGAGGACCGCACGCGAAGAGCTGCATCCTCGGGGACGGCAGGACGCCGGCCTGCAAGGCGAACGAGCGCGGCGATCGCGTCGTCAGAGTTCGTGGTGCCCGCTTCGTCCATCATCAAACCTCCGCCTCGCTCCAACGGTTGCCGTATGCCGCGGTGAAGGCATCGCGGAATGCGCCGCGCGCCCGCGTCAGAGTCGACTCGGCGGCCTTCACTCCAACGCCCAGCCGCTCCGCGATCTCAACCACCGACAGACCGTCGATGTACTTCCACTCCAGCGAGTCTCCGTAATGGCCGGGCAGACTATCGAGCACGAGCTGCACGAGCCGGCTCGTCTCACTGCGCCGCAACGCCTCCTCGGGGCGATAGGCCGCGCCAAGCGATTCGAGCGCCGCCCGCACCTCCGGGATGTCGTCCAGCAGCTCGACCATCGGCGGCACGCTTCGGGCCTTCTGGAACCAGTCGCTGATCTCGTGACGGCAGAACGTGCACAGCCACGTCAGCAACGTCGCCTCGCCGCGATAGCTGGCGAGTTTCCTCACCGCCCGGCAAAGCGCCGCCTGCACCACTTCTTCGGCGATCTGCGCATCGTTCCCTACCCGCGGCATTGCAAAACGAAAGAGCGCCGCGAAATGCGTCTCGAAAAACTCCGCGAACGCGCTCTCATCCCCGCGCAACATGCGCGCCGCAAGAAACCGGTCAGGATGTTCCGTCATCGAATCAGCCATTCACCGCGTTAGAGGGGGAAGGCGTGGAAATCCTTCGCAGGGTACCAGCGCGATGATGTTCTGTTAGCGGGCGATTCGACCGTCTCCAGGTTGTACACTGATGGTATTCCACTACAGTGGGGCTCGGTAGCGATGGAAAGGCTTTGGCGTGTCCGTCGATGTCAACGTGATCATCGCGGTTGTTGCCGAGCTGAATCTAGCGGACGTTGTCGGAACCGACTTAGCGTCGCTTGCAGGCGTGATGGGAAGGCGTCAACGCGAATTCTTCGCCTATGCGGCAGCCCTGCTCCTTGCGCGAGCGGCGGTGGAGGGAGCTTCGTCCGCACGCGTTCTCTTCACGGTGGCAAGTGCGGGAACGTACCGATCCGTTGAGCCGCGGCTGTCGGTAGAAGTGCCGTACCGCGCATTCGAGGAGAGGAACACCTCACGGTTTGCGGAAATCATTCACGATGATCCGCGGCTACTCGTAGGTATCGGCCGTCTCATCAATGTGACGTCCACGTCCAGTCCCGAAGCCCGCCGTATGGCCGGTCTGACGTTCCTTCTTGTGGGCAAATGGAATGGAGCGATCAACCAGCTCGCTCAATCGGACGATGCCGCCGATCGTTGTGATCTGGCAGCCGCCTATTACATGCGCGGTCTGGCAACGGATTCGCTCGACGACTTCGCTCGCGCGCTGCAGGCTCTTGACGGATCGGCGAAGACTGTCATGGCAACGTTCAACCGGGCTCTCATTCTCGAGCAGTTGTGTGACCGGGAGGCCGCAGCAGCGGAATGGCGCAACTACCTCGCAGCGGATGATTCATCGCCGTGGGCTGCGGAAGCGCGCGAGCATCTCTCCCGGGATGCGGCGCGGACCGCGTCCGAAGAGCTGCGGGGCACCCCTGAGACACTCCGCGCCGCCGTGAAATCCCGCGACGGAGAGCGGCTGCGAAAACTCGTTGATCGCGATCGATTTCCCGCCCGCAGCCTGATCGAGCGGGTCCTGCTGCCGGGGTGGGGGGAGGCGTGGGTGTGTGGTGATGAGACAGCGGCGAAGCAATTTCTCGACGATGCGGACGCCATTGCCGCCGTGCTGTCGCGAGTGCCCGGTGAGGGTATGACCGTTGACGCGGTAGCGGAGATTCATGACGCCGTTCACCGCGGTCCTTCTCGCGCCGGCGGTCTCGCCACGGCGTTGGAAGCTTACGGGGATGGTCGCCGCGACATTGAACGGATCGATTACGCGCAGGCAATGCAGCATCTCGACCGCTCCGTTCGCTTTGCCCCGGCCGGTAGCGCGGCCGCGGCGCTGATCGCCATTCAGGCGGTTACAGCGCGCTACTATCTATACGACTTTCCCGGCGCCGAGGAGGTTCTGAATCGTGCCTCGGAGACGTATCAATCACGCTCCGATCGCTACCGCACACTATTCGGGCACATCGCCTGGCTCCGAGGCTTGATCAGCGTTGGCCGCGCTGATGACAGCGGAGCATTGCCGCTGTATGCGGCCGCATTAGCCACTTTCGAGTCGGTCGGTGAGCTCGAGAATCAGGCCCGCCAGCACACGAATATTGCCAGCGCGCTCTCGTATCTTGGCGAAACAGAACAGGCGGCGGTTCACCGGCATGCTTCCCTTCGCCTTGCCCAGGGCATCGACAGCCCGCTTCGGTTGCATGCCATCCTGAGCGAGGCCACCCACGCCGCGCTTGCAGCATCGCTGCCGTCCGCCGCGCTCGTTTTTCAGGATCGCCTGGTCAGACTTGCACGCAAAAGCGGGCACGCGCTGCAAGTGGCGGATGCGCTCATCACACGGAGTACGGTCCTCGAACAAAGCGGGCGGCGGCACGAAGCTCTGGCCGATCTTTCGGAAGCCGAACGCACTGTTCCACGCATCTCCGATGCGCCCACCCGGCGGCGGGTTCTCGCTGACCTTGCGGCCGCGGAAGCGTTCGCGTATCGCGACGCCGATGACCAGCGCGTCATGCGCTGTCTCACCACTGCCATCGATGGTCTGCGCGGTCTGCACTTTCCAGGTAAGGTTGCTCAACTGCTCCTCGAGCGCGGCCGCGCCCGCATGCGCGCCGGCGATCTGGCAGGTGCCGAAGGAGATCTCCGCGACGGTATCGCCCAATTGGAGGAACAACGGCGACAGGTGAAGCCGGCCAATCTCCGCATCTCCTACTTCGATCGGGCGGAGGCGCTTTTCAGCGATCTCGCCTCCGTCGTCCTGCGACATGGACATCAGCAGGAAGCATTCGACCTTCTGGAGCGTGCCCGAGCCCGGGAGCTTCTTGACGCGGTCACGCGAAAACCGATGACGCCGCTGACGGCCATCGAGATTCAGCGGCGCATTGCGCCGGACGTCGTTGTCGTTTCGCAGACCGTCACCCACTCTGCGCTCTTCCTGTGCGTATTGAGCCGCTCTCGCCTTCAGGTCATTGAACGGCCTGGTGGCGAGGCCCTTCTTCAGCCGCTTGTCGACCGCATCAGCGGCGCCTTCGCCTTGTCCGGCGCCCTCCCGAAACCCGTGCTGCGGAGCCTTGCCGCCGAGATCATCGATCCGCTCGGCGAACTGCCGGCCGGAACACGGATTGTCTTCGTTCCGGACCGCGGGCTCCACCGCGTACCGTTTGCGGCGCTTCCGAATGCGCGTGGGCGCTATCTCGTCGAGGACCACGTAGTCAGCGTCGCCCCAAGCGCCACGCTCTACGTTAGCGGGTCCGGCGGCGACTGCTGTGCCGCGGATACGGGTGCGCAATCAGCCCTTCTGATCGCCAGTCCTGAGCCTCCCTCAGGAACTGATTTACCCCGTCTGCCTCGCGCAGTTCAGGAAACGAATGCGATCAGCCGTTTATACCGGCGGCATTGTCTGATTCTTGGATCTGACGCGGAAGCGCCTTCGTTACTCGGAATCGGAGGCGGCTACAACGTCATCCACTTCGCCGGACATTCGGTGGTCGACGAGCAAGAGCCAGGCGCGTCGGCTCTTCTCGTCGGTACCGCCGGACGGATTCGCGCTTCCGATATCGAACAGTCGGACCTTCGCCGGGTTCGGCTCGTCGTTCTGAGCGGCTGTAGTACCGGCGTCGGCAAAACGCATCCGAGTGAGGGCGTCATGAGCCTCGCTCGTGCCTTTCTCGCCGCGGGAGTACCGGCTGTCGTCGGAACGGTCGCTCCGGTGGATGACACCGCGGCGTCTCAACTGCTCATCGAGTTTCACCGCGCATATACCGCCGGGATGGATCCAGCGGCGGCGTTGCGTACAGCACAACTGCGGATGCTCGCGAACGAGAGGCCCGGATTCCCCGGCCAAACGCGATGGTCGGCGTTCGAGGTAGTCGGCGGCGCATCGGCAGGTTCACACAGATGAGAAAGGGAGAGAGAGTATGGCCTTCAAACTGAGTATTGAATTCCACGGAACGGTCGCGCTGGTGCCCTCGGCCGACAACGACTCGGTGCCGGCGATGCGCATGCTGTTGGGGCGCTTCCAGAACATCAATGGCGTCAAGGATCAGGTCCCGTATGTCCGCTTTCACCCGAGGAACAAAGGCAAGGCGAACGTCCGCCTCGTCTCCCCTCTGCCGGCGTCTGCGCCAGAGGGCGTCAAGGGGACGCTGGCTCATTTTGTCCTGAATGATGAGTTTCTGAGACTCGATATCCCGGACGTCGTCAATGGGCAGCTCACGGTCATCGACGGCCACGATGTGCGTTTCGACCGTCCGACGGCCGCCGACGACAAGTCGGTGCACTGGCTGCCGCACCTCGACCGCATCAATCCCGGTTCAGAAGTCATCGATCCAACGCTGCTCGATAGGTTGGCGCCTCCTACCGGCCGGCTTGCTGCACGCATCGATGTGACTCATGGCCGGCTCGAGACTTCAGGGACGTCTGCGCAGCAGGTGACTTTTGCCGGGGCGGGCGGGACCCCCGCATTGCGGCAATCCATCGCCCGCGATTCAGTGCTGACGATCGACGTTCCGGGCGACCACTTTATCCTCCGTTCGGAACCGCTTCGTTTGCAAGCTGAAGCCCCATTGATCATTTCCGATCGCGCGGGCGGTTCTGCAGGACGCGACCGCTCTCTCGACATGATCTTTGAAGCGAACGGCGATGACGTTATCGAGCTCGTGATCGGCAATGAGCCCGAGGAGGACATCTTCATGCCGCCGCAGCCGCTCGAGATCTCGGATAAGCCGGCGAATGAATTCGGTCTCTTCTACCGGCTTTCCGCGGCGCCAGGTCCATCGCCTGTACTCCCGCTTGGAAGAAGCCGCGGTGGCAACGAGCAGCTCTGCGCCAACGCCGTTTTCGCAAAGCCATAGAAAGGATTGGAAAGGATAGGAACTGATCATGACTACCGATTGGGCTTGGCTTGTTTACATGGCTGCGGACAACACCCTGAGGATTGGTACCGACGCAGACCTCGCGGAGATGCAGAAGGCTTCATCGGACAGGGTAAGTGTCGCGGTGCAGGTCGATCTGCCAGGCGTTGACACAGAGAGGAAGGTGCTGAACGGCGGCGGCTTCGTCGTGAAGAATACGCTCCCGAACGTGGATTCGGGCTCCGCGAAAGCGCTCTCCGACTTTCTCATATGGGGAAAGAACGAGGTGCCGGCGACTCACTATGTGGTCGATCTCTGGAGTCACGGCAATGGTTGGCAGGATTTCACGTTCGACCAGATCAGCGGGCCGAGCGTCGGCCGCAGCGTTGCCATCACCCTCGTCGACCGCGCTCCCACCGTCCTGTTCAAGGGGCCAATTCAGAAGATCATTGAACCTGCCGCATCAGTCGACGCCGGCGGGTTGATCAACACGGTCGAATCGATCGCTCCTGACTTCACGTCGCTGGATTTCCTCACTGACAAGGAGGTTGCGCAGGCATTCGCATCCGCGAACGGAAGCGGACCGGTCGTCGATGTGATCGCATGCGACGCCTGCTACATGGCCATGATCGAGGTTGCGTACGAGATCAGGAATTCGGGGTCGTTCCTCGTCGCGTCTGAAGACGAAGAGACTCCCGATGGCTGGCCGTACGGCAAGGTGCTGGAGCGTTTCGACAATGGAGTGGAACCGGTGGACGCCGCGAAGGCCATTGTCGACGCGTTCGAGGCCGAGATGGGCCACAACCCGTTTGCGACACTCTCCGTCATTGCGCTCGGCGGAATTCAGAACCTTGCCGGCGCACTCGATGCCCTCGGCTCTGCGCTGCTCCCGGTCCTGAGCGAGCACCATTCGGCAGTGACGGTGGCGCGAGGGCACACCACCGAGTTTTCAACCGACGGTTACATCGACCTCATTCATTTCGTCATACGGTTGAAAAATGCGCTGACGAATGCTCTCCCCGCGAGCGACGCAAATCTCGCTGATATCCTGAGCGCTTCTGACCGGGTGCTAGACGCAGCGGCCGCGGCAGTGATCCGGACGAACAGAGCTCCCGACTCCAACCCGAATTCCAGGTACAGTCCGCACGGAATTGCTGTTTATGTCCCAACCAGGCCGTTGAACCCTGACTATGACAGTCTCTCGTTTGTTGCAGACGCGCCGAACTGGGCAAACTTCGTCAAGACCTACCAGCCGCTCATTCATTCTGTAAATTGATCGTTGGGAGCGGTGCGCGCGGCGGCTTCTGTGCCGCCGCGCGTCACCGCGTACTGCGCAACGTAGCAGGGACCTGCCGGATCACGCGCCTGATGCCGTGCAGCTCGACCACGATCCCTCCGGGTGGGACGCGCACGCCGCTGATCTTCACGACGACGAGTCCCGCTTCTCGGTGTGCGGAGAAATCGAGCGGACCGTAGATCGTGCGCAACCCATGCACCCGAACGCCTTTGTCCAGCCAGGAATCCGGGATGCCGGCGCCGAGGACGAGGGATTGATCCTCCTCGCGTTCATACACGAGCATGTCGATGAAGGAGCGGACGAAATCGGAGCCTACCCAGAGATGGGGGATGTCGCCGAGGTAGGTTGGGGCGCGGTAATCCTGGGCGACTACTTCGGGCCACTGCTTCCAACCCGACGGGCGGCGATCATCGAGGAAGAAAGCCAGGAGCCGCTGCGCGCGATCGCGCCATCCGAGGTGAACGAAGGTGCCCACCTGACGAAGCTCGTAGGGTGTGTAGTCCTTCCACGCGCGGCGGCCTTCCATACGCGCCAGCGCCTCGTCCCAGGCACGCGTGTACTCGTGGATGACGGCATCGTGCGGCAGGTTGGCAAGATCGCCCCCCGGTTCGATGCCGATCGTCGTCGACGTCGGATCGAAATCGCCGAGGTCGGCACAGCCGGGGATGTAGTCGATGTGATGCAGCTCGATCGCGCGCTGGATGGATGCGTGGAAGTCGCGCGCAAACTCGTCGCGGCTCTTCGCGAAGCGGGTGGCCGAGTCGCGTTCGCCGAGTTTCGCCGCAAGCCACGCCGCGTCTTTGAGGCCGCGCAGGGCGAAGAAATCGTCCCAGTACGAGTGCATTGGTTTCGCCGAGTAACCTTCGTGGGAGATTGATGGTGGGAGAAGCCCCTCGAACTCGCCCTTGGTTTGATGACGCAAAGAGTCGATGTAATCGGCTGCCTTCTCCACATGCGGCCAGATCTCGCCCGGCAGCGACAGATCGCCGGTCAGCCGCGCGTATTCGGCAACGAGGTAGATGAATTCACCATGGCTATCGTGCTCGTCCACGGGATCGGCGCCGCGTGAGTCGACGCAGCATGGGATCTTGCCGCTCGCAAACTGGTAGGGAGCAAACCAGCGGATGTAGTCACGTACGTCCGTGTCCAGGCCGAAGCGGAGAAGCATCGTCGCTGCCAGCGAGCCATCGCGAATCCAACTGCGACGGTAGTTGCGCGCGCCGCCGCGGATGGCTGGCCCGTCGCGGCCGAGGAGGTTGTAGGCTACGTTGGCGCGGGCTGTGTTGACGAGGTCGCGCGCTGCCGGGATGTCGATCTGGACGTGATCGACGATGCTGCGCCAGTAGGCGATCGCGTTGGCGCGCTGCTGACCAACGTCGCGTGGGATCGCTTGCGAGTCATGCGCATGCAACGGTATGGCGACGTCGATCGAGTGCTCTTCTCCGGGCGCGAGAGTTAGGTCCCACTGCATCAGAGCCGAGGCATGGCGTTGAGGATCGCCGACCGAGATGGGGTCCAGCGATCCTGTGACGTCCAATCGCTCGCCGGCGTCGCCTCCGTCGAAGGATGACGCAGTGATCGCTGATGGTTTCGTCAGCGGCACAACGCGCGTGTCGTCGATGGTGAAATCATCCCCATTCCACTTGATCACACGAATCGGTGCCGTAAGCTCCGCGATGTTCAGCTCGTGCCACGGAGGCGTGACGCGCAACGGCCTGATCGCAACATAGAACTGGAGGCGTTCCGATCGCGTGCTGGTGTTGCGCAGCCGATAGCGCGCGTAGGCGACTGGTGAGACCGCGGAACCAGCACCGAACGGCGCGATCTCCAGCGTGAACTTCGGATGCCGCCACGTCGTCGACGGCAGCGGCAGTGAATTCTGTTCGAGCGATTGTGACGTCGTCACAGCGGCCCAGGTCATGAGGCGTCCGTCGACGCGCACGAACGGTTCGAGCGTGAAGCCGGCCGGCGTCTCGATCGCGCCGTCTTCCGACAGCAGCGGCTTCGCGCCTTCGTCTCGATCGACGCCGAAGATCGTCCAGTAGGCCAGCTCGCCGAGCAGTCCGCGTGGATAGAAGCCGCGCGGCGCATCGCGCGCCATCCGCTCGTAGACGTTGATCGTCCGGTCGCCGAAACGCGGCGGCTCGACGGTAATCTCGCTGATGGCGTAGCCGGCCCCGCCGCGCAGATCGAGGCGAACATAGCGCGCTGCGGCATTCGGCGTCTGCAGGTAATCGCGTCCGCCGTTGCCCCCATTCACACTGCGGATGATGGTCCACTCCTTGCCCTCGGTCGACGCGGCCACGTCATAGCCGGCGGCGAAGTCGCTTCCGCTCCATTGCACGATCAGTCCGCCGAATTCACGTACCGATCGGAAGTCGATCGTCAGCGACTGCGCACCTCCGGCGGCCGAGCGCCACGCCGTATCGGTTCGTCCGTCCATGGCCCGGCCGGGTGTCTGCCCAGCTTGTGTACTCGTCGCCGAGACGAGCGGTGCCGATGTATCGGCGGGCAGCTCGTCGAATGTGATCCGGCCGACCCAGACGCTCCCTTTGCCGCCGGCCGCGGCCGTCACGGTCACCTCGATCGCGCCGATCTTCGTCAGCACATGATTCGCAGACGGTCCCCACGCAAACTCGATGTTCCGCTTGTCCGCGATGACCTCGGCCCAGTCACGCGGAAACTCCCACGCCACCCGCCGCACCCACCAGACGTTCTCTCCCGACGGATCGATGAACTTGATCTCCAGCGTGTTCGGCGGCGTTTCCCCGCGCAGACGGAATATGAAGCGATAGTTGTCCGGAAGGTCGATATTCATGTTCCGCCGCGCCGCCGCCCATCCACCATGCCCGCGAAAGTCGAAGTCCATCCGCATCGCGCCCTTGTCGGGCACGAGCGCCAGCGATACGCCGTCGGAGGGAGCCGCCGTCCATTTCGAGACATCGTCGAATTCGTCGACCACGCCGGCGGAGGCGGTAGCGGCAACAAAGAGGAGGAAGATCGCGAGCCGCAAGCGCATAGAGGGAGTGTATCGAGAGTTCTTCTGTGAAACGACGCGATGAACCCCATCGAGAGCCCTGCTCCCCCGCGCGCGGGGGAGAAGGGCTCTCGATTGTGAAGTCCGTGTCGTTTCAAGGGTCGAATTCCCTGCGCTGCGAGCCAGCCGGCCTCCACTACACTGCGCCGCCAATGTACGAGCTCGACGACGAAATCCCCGCCTACTCCTGGTACGCACTCGCCGTCCTCACCGCGGTCTACGTGCTCAATTTTCTCGACCGCACGCTCATCTACATCCTCTTTGCGCCGATCAAGAAAGAGCTGCACTTCACCGATCTGCAGCTCTCGCTCCTCGGCGCGACCTCCTTCGTAATCTTCTACACGCTCCTCGGCGTGCCGTTCGGCCGTCTGGCCGATCGGACGAAACGCAAGGTGATGATTGGGGCCGGGCTCGCCGTCTGGAGCCTGTTCTCCGGTCTCACCGGATTCGCCAGCAGCTTCTGGACGATCTTCTTCTGCCGGCTGATGGTTGGAGTAGGGGAGGCCACGCTTCTCCTCGTCTGTCCAGCCGCTCTCGCGATCGGGGCGCTGCTGTTGTGGAAGGGAAGCCGGGAACGGAACGAGGCGTAGGCCAAAGTACGCAACCCCTCACCCTCCTTCCCGTATAGCCTTGTACGTTCGTCCAACGAGGGAGACCGGCACATGAGGCGTCGCACCAAGATCATCATCGGAGTCATTGTCCTGGTCATTGCCGGGGTGCTCACGGCAGGTTTCGTGTCAAAGCGCGGCAAGGACGTCACGCCAGTCACGTACGGGAAAGTGCAGCGGCAGGATCTGACCAGCAAGGTCTCGGCGAACGGACGCATCGACGCCAAGCGCAAGGTCGACCTTTCGGCGAACGTGATGGGGCAGGTCGTCAATCTTGCAGTGCGTGAGGGCGACATCGTCAAGAAGGACGACTTCCTGCTGCAGATCGACCAGAAACAGCTCGCCGCGACTGCCCGGAGCGCGGACGCCGCGCTGCAGGCGGTCTTCTCCGACCGCGACGGGGCGAAAGCAACCGCCCTCGCCGCGGATCAGGACTTCCAGCGTGCGCAGAAGAATTTCGATTCCAAAATCGTCCCGCGCGCTGACCTCGAACGAGCGCAGAGCGCGCGCGACTCCGCAAAGGCCAACGTGATGGCCCTCGAGCAGCGCATCAGTCAGGCGCGCGAGAACCTCAACGCCGCGCGCGACACCCTTTCCAAGACCACCATGCGCGCGCCGATCGCCGGCGTGGTCACCGCTCTTCCGGTCGAAGAAGGGGAAGTGGCCGTGATCGGCACCATGAACAATGCCGGCACGGTGCTGATGACCATCGCCGACATGAGCGTCGTCGAAGCGGTGATGTCGGTCGATGAGACCGACGTTCCTTCCGTGAAGGTCGGCCAGCATGCCACCGTCACCATCGACGCCTATCCCAACAAGACATACCAGGGTTTAGTCACCGAGGTTGCTTCCAGTCCCATCAAGAGCACCGGCCTCACAGGCGGCGGTTCCGCCCAGGCGGTGAACTTCGAGGTCAAGATCCAGATCCAGAACCCGCCGGAGGGGGTGCGGCCCGGCTTCTCAGCCTCGGCCGACATCATCACCGGTACGCGCATGAAGACGCTGGCTATCCCCATTCAAGCTTTGGTTGTCCGCGAGAAACCCGGCAGCACACCGGGCAAGCCAATCGACGAGGAGGGCGTTTTCCTCGTTCAGAACGGCGCGGTGAAGTTCGGGCCGGTCAAGACCGGCCTTTCCGGCGACAGCTCGATCGAGCTCTTGACCGGCGCGAACGAAGGCCAGCAGATCGTGACCGGTCCATTCCGTGTGCTGCGCGAAATCAAGGACGGTTCGAAGGTGAAGGAGCTTCAGGAGAAGGACGGAACGCCGGCCGCCGGCGGCGGTAAGAGTTAGGCCGGCCGCGACACTCCGCAACCAGCAACCAAAATGGACACACTCCGCATTGCTGCCGGCGCGCTCGTCGCGCACAAGCTCCGCAGCTTTCTCACGCTCCTCGGTGTGATCATCGGAGTGATGACGGTCATCTCCGTCGTTTCCATCATCGCGGGCCTCAATGACTACATAGCCGAAAAGGTGTTCACGCTCAGCCCAGACGTCTATATCGTCACCCAGTTCGGCATCATTACGAGCAAGGAGCAGTTTCTAGCCGCGGCGAAGCGGAAGACGATCGACTGGAACGACTTTGAGATGATCCGTCAACGCTGCACGCATTGCGCGGCTGTGGGTGCACAGGAGACGACCCGCCAGACGATCAAACGGGCGGCGCAGAAACTCAACGGTGTGCGGGTCCAGGGCGGCACAGCGAACATTGGCGAGATCAGCAACGTCGATATCGAAGAGGGCCGCTTTTTTACGAATATCGAAGATGCGCACGCAGCGATGGTGACGGTAATCGGCTCCGACGTGAAGGACCAATTGTTCGGCAAGATCGACCCCATCGGGCGCGTGATCCGCATCGGCAGTCAGCCAGCCCGCGTGATCGGGTTGCTCCGGAAACAGGGTTCCGTTCTCGGACGCAGCCAGGACAACCAGCTCTACATGCCTCTCTCCGCCTACCGGAAAGTGTTCGGATCGCGGCAGGGACTCGACCTCTTCATCCGCGCGGAGGGTGGAGTAGGCGGCATCGAGAAGTCGCTCGACCAGGTGCGGGTGCTGATGCGCAGCCGCCGCCGCACAGGCTTCCGCGCCGACGATCCATTCGGCGTCGTATCCGCCGAGGCGTTGCAGACGCTCTGGAAGAGCATCTCGGCGGGAGGATTCGCGCTGATGATCTTCATCTCCGGCATCTCCCTCGTAGTCGGCGGCATCGTCATCACGAACATCATGCTGGTGTCCGTCGTGGAGCGGACTCGCGAGATCGGCATCCGCCGGGCCCTCGGCGCGCGCCGCCGTACGATCCAGCTCCAGTTCCTGACTGAATCGATCCTCCTGGCCCTCGGCGGCGGCATCGCCGGCGTGCTCCTCGGCGTCATGATCAGCTTCGGCATCTCTGCCGCTTTCCCGCTACCGACGCTGGTGAGACCGTCCCTTGTCATCAGCGGACTGATGATCGCCGTCGTCACCGGCGTGGCGGCAGGGTACTTTCCCGCAAGACGCGCCGCGAATCTGCCACCAATCGACGCACTGAGGGCGGATTGAACTCTCCGATGAACGACATCTCAACCATCGAGAGTCTTCTCCACTCCGCAGAGGGGAGAAGCCGAAGGCGGATGAGGGGTTCCCCTTCGCCTGGAAGCTTGTATTTTGGCCCCCGCCCTCTCCGGGTTTCAGGTTGGGGGTCCTTCGCCGTCCTCCGCCGCTCCACCACCCATCCACCCACGCGGCTACGGCAGTCTCAGGATGACAGGTAAACACCATGCGCGCACATGACCACATCCTCGCAGCACGTGAAAATGTCCGCTTCGCCGCCCGCGCCTTGACGGCATACAAGCTGCGATCCGCGCTGACAGTTCTCGGAATCGTCATCGGCGTGACCACGGTCATCGCCATGGTCTCGATCATTGTTGGCTTCAACAACAACGTCACGCGCGATTTCCAATCGTTCGGGGCGACGCTGGTGCAGTTCCAGAAGACCGATCCGCAATTTGGGCCAGGCAACGGCGATGAGTCGCAACGCCTGCGCAAGAACCTTACCTACGAGGACGCCCTGGCCCTCAAGGCGCAATGCCCGTCGATGCTGGCCGTCTCGCCGGAACGCTACTGGTTCGCCGGCGACTCGAGCGGTGCGCCGGACGTCATCTATAAGGGCAAAGAGGCAACTCCCGATACGATCGGCGGTATCACGCAGGACTACGCGGTGGCCAATAACCACTTCGCCGGCGAAGGCCGCTTCGTCACCGACGGCGACGTGCGCACCAGTTCGGCGGTCATCGTTCTCGGTTCGGGAATCAGCGATACGCTGTTCCCGCGCAGCGATCCCATCGGCAAGGAAGTGACAATCTCCGGCCACAAGTTCTCCGTCATCGGCGTGATGGAGAAGCAGGGATCGAGCTTCTTCGAATCGACTGACTCACACGTCTACCTCCCGCTGACCACGTTCGACGCGCACTTTCCCTGGATCAAGAGGGACATCGGCGTGAACATCGCCACTGTTCCTCGCAAGCCGGAATGGGTTAGCCGGATCACCGAAGAGGGGACGGTCGTTCTCCGGACGCGGCGCAAGGTTCCTTTCAATAAGCCGAACGACTTTGGGCTGCTCACGCCAGACAAGCTGATCGGCAACTTCCAGGCGATCACCGGCGGCATCACCCTGGCCATGATCCTCATCTCATCGATCGCGTTGCTGGTTGGCGGTGTCGGCGTGATGAACATCATGCTCGTTTCAGTGACCGAACGAACGCGCGAAATCGGTGTCCGCAAAGCGATCGGCGCCGTCCGTCGCGACATCGTCATGCAGTTCCTCACCGAGGCCATGACGCTCTCGGGAATGGGCGGCGCCATCGGTGTCGCCGTCGGTATGCTCATCGCGCTGGTGGTGCGAAAGGTCAGCCCGCTGTCCACCGACACACCCCTGTGGTCAATCGTCCTGGGCCTCGTTGTCTCCATCTCCATCGGCCTGTTTTTCGGCATCTACCCCGCGTACAAGGCCGCCAAGCTGGATCCGATCGAAGCGCTGAGGTACGAGTAGCTACGCCTATCGCCACCTTGCGCTTCTCTCATCGAATCCGACATCCTGCGCCCACATGACGCCAGGACGAAACGATCCTTGCCCCTGCGGCAGCGGACTCAAATACAAGAAATGCCATTTCCCGCGCGAGGTTCAACGCCCCGCACAGGAGCCGATGGGATCATTGCTGCACGACCGTGATCTGCGGTTCGTCGATCGTGTGGGGCGATGGATACATGCAAGGTCTCCCGTCGAATTCGAAGAGGCCGGCCACATCATGGGATCTCTCGAGGGTCATCAGGGCTCACTGCCATTCCTGATTCGCTGGTCGGTCTACCACCACCAGATCCGGGGACTGCCCGCCTTTGAATGGTTTGCGCGGGAGGAGGCGGATGCCCTCTCGCCGAGCGAACGCGAATGGATCGACGCCCAACGCCTGGTGTGGCTCGGTATGTGGGAAGTCCTCGAGACCGTCCCGGGAAAGTCGATGATCATCGCTGACCTGCTCTCTGGTGAGAAGCGTCTGGTACAGGAAACAATCACCTCGCGCATGGTCGTGGCCCGCGACGTACTCATGGCCCGCGTGGCCGACCTCGGCAATGAGTCGATCCTCAGTGGAATCTATCCAATCCCTCTGTCTCCCGAGGAAGGCGCTCGCGCCGCAGCGGCACTACGAAGAGTGATGCGCGTCAAGGCGTCTATGCCAGTCGAGACTCTCCGCGAATTCGACACGGCTCTCATGGTGATCGGTACCTGGCAGGCCGTCGTAGATGAGCACCGAAAGCGCGAAGAGATGCCTGCTCGCATCGAAAATACCGACGGCGATCCGGTGCGGCTGACCTCCGATCGCTATCGATTCGCACCCGCTGATCGCGCGTCCGTTGAAGCTGCGGTCGGGTCATTGCGGGGCGCGATGCCAATCGATGAGGAGGATGACGGTGTTACGCGTACGATTCTGTTCGTGAAGAGTGGCGCTCCCGTACCGGCCGGTTGGAAGAACGCTGCTATCGCAGCAGTCTTCACCACCGAACGCGAGCTGCGCATCGAAACGAGCTCCACCCGCCGTTCAAATGCGCTGCGGAAACGCGTCGAGAAGGCTACCGCAGGGATGCTGGCCGATCATCGCCGGACGCAAAGGGATCCGCTGGCTGACGTGGCCGCCGCCGCCCGTCATGGCGGCCCTCCGATACTTAACGGTGCGCCGATGCCTCCCGAGGTCGAGGCGATGATCGTGGAGCAGAAGACCAGTTACTACGAGAGCTGGCTCGATATGTCCATCCCAGCCCTCGGCGGCAAGACGCCGAGAAAAGCCGTCCGCTCTCGTGATGGCCACGAGGCGCTCGTGGTCGTCCTGAAGGGAATCGAGAACCGCGAAGCGCGTGAGACTCCCGGCACACGCTACGACGTCAGGATCCTCCGCCGAGCCTTGAAGATCGAAGATTGACGATCGCAACGCCGGCGGCGCGCCTTTGGACTACTTCGTGGCGTGGATCAGTGGATTGGTAGATCAGTCGATCAGAAACAGCGTGGATCAGTGGATTGGTAGATCAGTCGATCAGAAACAATACTCCCCTGGTCCATATCCACCGATCCACTGATCCACTGATCTACCGATCCACTGACTCACCGCGAACCGACGCGAACGAAACACCTCCCACCCGTGTTCTTAGATACATGAAGAACTCGTGGACCGGCGGCGAGATCATGACGGAAAGCGCCGGCAGCACTGGGGGGGAGCTCGCAGTGGCTGTTCATCGCTGCGAGCCGGGAGCGTTCGAGCGGCTCATCGATCGATTCGAGCAACCGCTCTTCACCTACGCGCACGGCATCCTGCAGAACGCCTTCGATGCCCAGGAAGTCGTACAGGACGCCATGATGCGCGCCCACAAAGCGCTGACTCGCCAGTACGACGAGGCCCGTTGCTCCACGCTCCTGCTCCGGCCCTGGCTGTTCAAGACTGTGCGCAACCTTTGTCTCAACAAGCGCCGTTCCAAACGCAGCTCGCTCGAAGAGCCGCTGGAGGCGTTCGACGATGGCCGCCTCGGGCCGTTCGTAAGTCTCGAAGGGTCGGAGCTGGAGCGGAAGGAAGAAGTCGAGCTGTTGCGACGGGCCATGGCCCTTCTGCCGGTCGACGCGCGGGAGCTCATCGTCCTGCGTTTCATGGAAGAGATGTCGTATGCGGAGATCGCCAGGACCGTCGGATCGAGCGAGGCGGCGCTCCGCGGGAAAGTGTTCCGGTCGTTGAAGCTATTGAGAGACGCTCTGGAACAGAAGGGGGTGGCGTATGCAATGTAGGAATGTACTGACCCGAATCGATGCCCTTCGGACGCGCGAGCTCGCGCCGATCGAGAAGACGGCCGTCGAGCAGCATCTGCGCACCTGCCGCAGTTGCGACGACTCGCAGTCGGATGTCAGCCAGCTCGTTCACGCCGTCAAGTCGCTCGCTATCGCTCCGCCGCTCTCGTGCCGCGAAGGCTGCAAGGAAGCCGTCGCCGATTCCTTCGACCGTGTGGACGATGTCTGGGTGGCCTTCTCCAACGGCCGCATCCGGATGATCACCGAAGCCGATTCGATCGACGACGTCCGCCAGTCCTACGCGAAGAAATACTGCCGCGTCCTCGTACCGGGAACGCTTCCCGCCACGCTCCGCCGCCAGGTCGTCGCCGCCATGAACGGGGAGGGAGTCGATACGCCGAAGGTCGATCTCGATGCCGCGAACGATCTCGAGCACGACGTCCTCCAGACCCTGACCCGCATTCCTCGGGGCGAAGTGCGCACCTACGCCTGGGTGGCCCGCCAGGCCGGCCGCCCCCGCGCCGTTCGAGCCGTCGCCAACGTCATCGCCCGCAACGCCGTCCCGTTCGTCGTGCCGTGTCACCGCGTCGTGCCATCGTCCGGCGGCACCGGCAACTACATCTTCGGCAGCGCCATGAAACGCGCCCTGCTGGAGCGCGAGGGAGTGGACGTCAAGCAGCTCGACGCACTGGCGAAAGAGCACATCCGCTACATCGGTTCCCGCACCACACACATCTTCTGCTTCCCCACCTGCCGCGACGCAAAACGGATCCAGGAGAAGAACCGCATGCCGTTCCGTGATGCAGACGACGCGATGGAAAACGGATACCGCCCGTGCAGGCATTGCCAGCCGGTGGCGGCGTGATGTTGGGGGTCGAGGGGTTGCGGGGTGCCTGTCATCCTGAGAGCTTGTGCAGAAATCGACGGGACTTCGCAAGGCCAAATTCTCAGGGGTAGTCCGACCCTTCGGAGCATGGCGATCGTCGATTCTAGGGCCATTCCCGTGCGTCACTTGTTGTCGCAAAGTGCATGGCTGTGCGAAAGCGTTGAGAAATCGATTTCTGCACAAACTCTGAGGCTACCGCGGAGGCTCGGCGTTGCCCGCAACCAGGACGTGTGTTCCATGGACCGGGGGGGCCCCCCTCCCAAAGCGGTGGCTGGGCGCCACCGCACTCCAAAGCGCGCCTCCGGCGCGCGAAACCTGTTCAGAGTGGCGAGGATTGTCCACATCATTTCGCGCGAAGCGCTT
>JBBRNB010000019.1:0-71023 GCA_038230535.1 Thermoanaerobaculia bacterium | reverse complement strand
GCACCCGTTACGACCATACGTGTCTAACTCAGAGAACGTTGGCGCGCGCCACGAGTTGTTTCGCGCCCTCGGCATCGAGAACGCCGGAAATTGCGGTATGCCGTCGGTTCCGTGGCGCGCGCCACCACCGGGCGTTCCAAACGGGCACTGCACAACTGTCGTGACAGTCCAGTGGACAGTTTTAGTGAGCAGACCACGGTAATTTCTCGCGAGCGCCGAAGCATCCCCACGCGTGTGCGGTGTGGCCGACCACGAGAACCCGTAGCAATCTGACCGGAAGCGTCGAGGATGGAGGCATGGGGAACGGGTAGTGTTGGCGATCGATTCCGGCGCGGACGGTCCATCCCCACGCGTGTGGGGAACGGACCGTAGGGCTGAAGGCTGCGATGATCGACTACGGTTCATCCCCACGCGTGTGGGGAACGGTTTCAGGGTCAGCGCGATCGGCCCGCCATACGCGGTTCATCCCCACGCGTGTGGGGAACGGCTTAGCATCTGGATGTAGTCGACGATCAGCACCGGTTCATCCCCACGCGTGTGGGGAACGGACGAAGCCATTCAAGGGCGCGCACTTCGCCACCGGTTCATCCCCACGCGTGTGGGGAACGGGTCAAACCACTCCCCAAATTTGGTGGTCATTAGCGGTTCATCCCCACGCGTGTGGGGAACGGCTCGGCTTCCGGCGCGGCGAAGGTCGCAGGACCGGTTCATCCCCACGCGTGTGGGGAACGGGGAACGCGCATCACGAACAGTGGGTAGAACTGCGGTTCATCCCCACGCGTGTGGGGAACGGGCCAGTCCCAGGGGGGCCAAAGACACTAGTAACGGTTCATCCCCACGCGTGTGGGGAACGGCGCGCGAAATCTCGCCCATACGATTGTGGGCCCGGTTCATCCCCACGCGTGTGGGGAACGGCATCTGCACGACAACAGAAACAATGGCCCCACCGGTTCATCCCCACGCGTGTGGGGAACGGCACCGTAGTACGCAGGTACCGGCCAAGCCACGCGGTTCATCCCCACGCGTGTGGGGAACGGCCCGCGCCACTTCGCTAGTCTGCCAGCCCGGACGGTTCATCCCCACGCGTGTGGGGAACGGACGTACTCATCGTGTACATGGGTACGTGGGTACGGTTCATCCCCACGCGTGTGGGGAACGGGATCGTGGTCTGACCGGCGGCACGCTGTTCGACGGTTCATCCCCACGCGTGTGGGGAACGGTTCCAGGACGTCGTGAAGGTAAGATCGGCGACCGGTTCATCCCCACGCGTGTGGGGAACGGATTCGCCAAATGCGCGATTCGCGTCCGGCCTTCGGTTCATCCCCACGCGTGTGGGGAACGGAGATGCTGCGTGAGCATCTGAGACACGCGAATCGGTTCATCCCCACGCGTGTGGGGAACGGTCGTGGCGGCTAGAGACCGGGTTGCGCTTCGCCGGTTCATCCCCACGCGTGTGGGGAACGGGTACACGCGTTGGGCCAGAACTATCGCCAGCTCGGTTCATCCCCACGCGTGTGGGGAACGGTAACTGCCAAAACATTCCTAACCCTCGTTGTACGGTTCATCCCCACGCGTGTGGGGAACGGACCTTCCGGACGATCCGGTAGCGCGACATGAACGGTTCATCCCCACGCGTGTGGGGAACGGATTCCCGCCCTACCGATCCCGGTATAGCTGGACGGTTCATCCCCACGCGTGTGGGGAACGGGATCGTCACGCCGGACTCGCCGCCCGGCCATTCGGTTCATCCCCACGCGTGTGGGGAACGGCAGCCAGTGGCAGACCGCATTGCCACCGTAAGAGGTTCATCCCCACGCGTGTGGGGAACGGGATTTCCCGCGTGGCATCCTGAAGAGTCAAAGGCGGTTCATCCCCACGCGTGTGGGGAACGGAGTCGCTCTTCGTCCGGCGTCAGCGAACGAGGTTCATCCCCACGCGTGTGGGGAACGGTCCAGCGACCACGAGATTGTCGGCGGCGGCTGCGGTTCATCCCCACGCGTGTGGGGAACGGTTGAAGAAGGCGTCGACGTAATCCGTCCCGCCCGGTTCATCCCCACGCGTGTGGGGAACGGGGTAATTTACAGTGCAGATTTTGTCAACAAGGCGGTTCATCCCCACGCGTGTGGGGAACGGGGTCGGTGACAATCGCGAATTTCTTCCCGATTGCGGTTCATCCGCACGCGTGTGGGGAACGGCTCTGCGGCGACCGGAGGTACATCATTAGGCGCGGTTCATCCCCACGCGTGTGGGGAACGGGAGGTGTCCAGAGTCACAACCACTACCACTTACGGTTCATCCCCACGCGTGTGGGGACCGGGTCCAATCTTTTGCGCGCCTTCGACGGATGTCCGGTTCATCCCCACGCGTGTGGGGAACGGACCCGCTGCATCAATCCGACTGTTACCCTGACCGGTTCATCCCCACGCGTGTGGGGAACGGACGATTGCCGCAAAGGAGAAGGACCGGGCCTGCGGTTCATCCCCACGCGTGTGGGGAACGGATGGCATACGCATTCGAATCCCTGACCGATCACGGTTCATCCCCACGCGTGTGGGGAACGGTCAGCCCACTCCTCGTCGACGCTGTGCGTGTACGGTTCATCCCCACGCGTGTGGGGAACGGCTGCCACTCTGCTCGCCCCTGGCTACTGCACACGGTTCATCCCCACGCGTGTGGGGAACGGACCGGCATCCTGGCCTTCACCGGCATCTCCGACGGTTCATCCCCACGCGTGTGGGGAACGGGAAAATGGTGGCCACTGGCGATGCAGCCAATAAGGTTCATCCCCACGCGTGTGGGGAACGGGAGTGGGTCAGGGGTCACGATAGTCTGTGTCACGGTTCATCCCCACGCGTGTGGGGAACGGCTGTGCCATTTCGGTAACTACCTGCCCCAAATCGGTTCATCCCCACGCGTGTGGGGAACGGGAAATACCACATTGACGCGCGGCTACGTGAGGCGGTTCATCCCCACGCGTGTGGGGAACGGGTCATCGCGAACGCGGCAAGGGTCAGTTCACGCGGTTCATCCCCACGCGTGTGGGGAACGGGAAGAGAATTACAATCCGTTAAATCCAGACATCGGTTCATCCCCACGCGTGTGGGGAACGGCGGCGCGCCGCCTGCGCCGTTCTTTGCAATCACGGTTCATCCCCACGCGTGTGGGGAACGGGACGTCTTCTCAGACGTGCTCCTCGGCACCTGCGGTTCATCCCCACGCGTGTGGGGAACGGTGGCACCCGCGCAGCCTCTTGCTTCTGGATGGCGGTTCATCCCCACGCGTGTGGGGAACGGTGGGGTTAGGTGGCCGGAGTTAAAGCCAGAAACGGTTCATCCCCACGCGTGTGGGGAACGGTGCTGACAACAAAGCTGTCCCAGACGATCTAGCGGTTCATCCCCACGCGTGTGGGGAACGGGTGCCCCGACGTAAGCCAATACCGGTCGATGCCGGTTCATCCCCACGCGTGTGGGGAACGGGCGAAGGGCATCAATGATGTGCGCATACCTACCGGTTCATCCCCACGCGTGTGGGGAACGGTCAAGTTTGTATCCAGCGACACCAATAACTACCGGTTCATCCCCACGCGTGTGGGGAACGGGTTCACTGCCGGTGGGGCCCCTACCCTCACGGCGGTTCATCCCCACGCGTGTGGGGAACGGGCTACGAGTTCGGCGCCAGTGAGCTTCCCTATCGGTTCATCCCCACGCGTGTGGGGAACGGGGCTCCGGTTTCTCGCCGGCATCGGCCCAAATCGGTTCATCCCCACGCGTGTGGGGAACGGTGAGGCTCGAGCCTCCAGTTCGTGAACGCGGCCGGTTCATCCCCACGCGTGTGGGGAACGGCTCTCCCGGCTATTCGCAACAATCTAGCCGACCGGTTCATCCCCACGCGTGTGGGGAACGGGAGTCGTCCGCCGGTTCCACGGACCACGGGAGCGGTTCATCCCCACGCGTGTGGGGAACGGGCCGAATTTGGGATGATGGCCGGATCTTTGGCCGGTTCATCCCCACGCGTGTGGGGAACGGCGTTAACTACTCACTGACGCTCTCCCCAGACCCGGTTCATCCCCACGCGTGTGGGGAACGGTCGCCCCTAGGGCGTTGAGGGCTGCTGCTGTCCGGTTCATCCCCACGCGTGTGGGGAACGGTTTTCCTCGTGAACCTCGCGCAACGCTCTGATCGGTTCATCCCCACGCGTGTGGGGAACGGGCGCTCCATCGGCGGCCCCGCGGCAGTCTTTCCGGTTCATCCCCACGCGTGTGGGGAACGGACCAATTGTAAACTGCTGGGAGCGAGTGACTTGCGCCGCAGGGTGTACGCTACCGTTTCTCAACCCGCTCGGATGGCGGAAGGAACGAGACCAATTTTAGCCCGTCGAGCTCACAGGGTATTCGACGATTCACTCCGGCAGTGAGGAAGTCAAACCCCGACTCTGAGTTGTCGGACCAGGCGATGACAGCGTTTCCGTCGCCGACCCCGTCTTCGACTTGATCCCATATCATCTCCCGCACCTTGCGCGACAGGTCGCCCACGTACACGCCGGCACGCAGTTCCACGAGCCAGACCGCCAGCCTGCCGCGAAGACGCGGCGGCGCATCTTCAAGTACGATGACCAACATCTCCGATGTTCTCCTTTTCAGGGAAAGCCACCGGCATTGCCTCTTCGTGCGCCGGCGGGGGCACAAGCTCACCAGCGGCCAGAACCTCCTCCATCAAAGGGATCAGACGACTCAACAGGTGGCTCTGACGAAAAGCGTCCCGGCATCCGCGTCTCACCTCTCTCTCGGCATCGGCAGCTCCCGAAGCCGCGACCCGGAAAGCCATCGGGACGACGGTCTCGAACTTCACGAGGTCCGCAATATCGTAGACAAACGAACGCGGTTTTCCAGTGTGCAGAAACCCGATCGCCGGTGCATACCCCGCCGCCAGAACCGCGGCCTCGGTTACACCGTATAGGCAGCTCGTCGCTGCACTCAGACAACGATTGGCTACGTCGCCATGGTCCCACTCTTCGGGATCGTAGTTTCTTCGCTTCCACGTGATCCCAACCTTCTGTGCCAGTAGTTCGTACATGCTGCGTACTCGCGCTCCTTCAATTCCCCGAAGCTGCTCGATGCTCCTCTTCTGCGGTGCGTCTTCGCCGAAGCGCACTGCGTACATCTTGCGAATGACCTTTAGGCGCGCGTCGTCGTCGAGAGCGAGGCGAGCCTGATAGAGCAGACGATCCGAGCGCGCACCGCCTGGCTGACCGGCGGCATACACACGCACGCCTGCCTCGCCAACCCACACGAGGAGACAGCCCACCCGGCTGGCCAGCGTAACGGCCGCATGCGACACGCGCGTCCCCGGCTCGAGCATGAGGCAGGTGACACTTCCTACCGGAATCTGTGTCCTCACTCCGGTGACATCGACGACCACGAAGGCGCCGTCGATGACGTCGATCTGGCCCTTCTCGATGAAGAGCATCGATACACGCTCCTTGATGGCGATCGGCTTCAGCGGCGGGAGCATCAGAGTCTCCTGACCAGCATCAGCCCGCAGCCGAAGGCCTTCGCCGGGCCGATTCCCTGCATCACCGATTGAAGGAAGAGAGACACGTCGCGAACAGTAATGCGTCCTTCATAGTCGACCATCGTGACCGAGGCGCCGGCCTGACCCCTGCCGCGCGGGAACCGGACCGGCCGGTACGCGTCCGTGCGGACGTCTCCCTCCGCAATTTCGAAGCCGCAAGCTTCGGCTCGCGACGCGAGCCAGTCGATACACTCCCTCTCAACGAGCTCGGCGAATGGCTTCGGCGCACCTCCCTCGGTCCGTGCAACCAGCTTCGCATCCATCACGACGTCATGGCGCTTTCCCTTACCCGAGCCGTCACTCTTCTTGCGCGTCGGATTCGCACGGAGTGAGAAGAATAACTGCTCGCCAGAGGCAAGCTTTGGAGCGAACGGTTTGCTCTCGATGCGCCAAAGGCCACGCGAATCGAGAGGAAGCCGGGTCGAGAGCGTGAAAAAACGTGTCGTGAGCCCTTGCCCCTCGTGCCGATAAAGGAAATCGCGTTTACGGTCGGGGTTGTCGGCAAACCACGACCAGACGACATGATGAACGTCGTTCATTGACGCGATGTGCTTCCAGAACTGCGCTGTCCGCGCGGCGTCGTCGCATAGCTCAATTCTGCTCAGAAACATTCGCGTTCTCCTCCACCGCATGGTGTTCGGCGCGCTCGGCGAACTGCCACTGAATCCGGCTTCGGGCGACATCGCGCCGGCGGATTGTCTGCAGATGCTTGATGTCGTCCGGGATCTCGCCTTCCCAGTAGTAGCTTCGCGTCCCACTGCTCACGATGCTTTTCAGAAGCTCGTCATCCGGGAACGTCACGCCCCGCAGCGCTGCGACCGGGCTGCTCTCCTCCAGGATTTGCGGCGCGAACGGAAGCGAGGGTGAGCACGATCGCCGTCCAAGGTACGGCGCAAAGACCGGACGGCGAAGAGCCTCGGCTAATTGCTCGAGCAAATACGGCGCACCCTCCACTGGCCAGACACAGGCAACAGCGAGCGCGTCGGTGCTGTAGTCGCGATACGAGAGAATTGTCTCGAGGTCGCTCCGTCGAATACTCAGTTCATCCCGCCGTGTCCGGAAGCCCTTCGCACGCCTGACCGCCGATTCCGGCGGCGTCTGCGCAGTGTGAAAATCGGTGAGAAGAAAACCCGGAGAATCGACACGGCTCCCAAAGCCGTAGCCATCGTGCAGTGCGGCAAGCTGCTCGCCGTCCGTACGACGAAGGCCCAGCGCACCCGCGACGAGCCCGAGGATTGCCGATTTCGTGGGCTGTGAAAAGATGTGGCGACGCTCGCCGATCGCAATGTCGCCCCACGCCGCCATCGGTCCGAAGAGTCGAAAAAGAAGATAGGCCTGCATCGATTCCTCACTCAGCCACGAAGTCGAGGAGCTTCTGTAGTGAGCCTTCTCCCGCTGGTACGTTGAATGTGTACCGCCCACTGGCGCACGGGCCATAGACCTTGTCCATCCTGCCGAGAGTTTCTTCGAGCGACCGAATCGCGGACTCGAGAGGATCGTCACCGGTGACCGGCTTCAGAAACGCCATCGCGAGGTTGCGAGGCTGCTCTTCACCTCGCTCGGCGAGCATGTAGCCGGCGCGGGCACGTGTGGCGAAGCTGTTCTGCTTTCCTGACGGCGCGATCTTCGCACATGCTTCGACCAAGCCGCGGCGCGCGAGGCTCGCCAGTCCGCGGTTCCCGTCAAGGTTCTTTTCGAGTAGTGAGCGGTCGATGCAGATGTACTGATAGAAGACGCCCGACCCAAATTCTGTCGTTCCGATATGCGCAGCGCCTGAATCTTCAGAACCGTCGTTCAGGTCGTCGACAGCAGTGAAGTAGTCATCCTCCACCGTGACCTTGTGTACGGTGATTGCGTGCGCCACCTGGACTGCGGCATCAACGTTTCTCTGAGGCGTGGAGGCAAGCATCCTGCCGAAGAGCGCGATGTCGGCCGCGCCGTGTGCATCTGATAGGAGCGCGGCGCATTCGTCATTCGAAGGCGTATCGCCCGAGGCGATGCGGTCGAGGAGCGCGTCGAGAGCCGCCAACTCGGCGGGGCCGATATGCGCGAGCTGTTCGATCTGCCTTCCCGCGGATGCGTGTTTTGCGGCTTCCTTGCCGGCTTTGGCTTCCTTCGGTGCCTTGGGGCTCTTCTTGCCGTCCGTCTCCTTCACTGCCTTGAGTTTCCCGAAGACCTCGGCGATCCGTTTTGATTGCTCATCCGCTCGATCGGATGCAACGTTCCTTTCGATCAACTTACCGTACGCGTAGTTGCCGATGTCTTTCGTGCGCTTACCAACGTGGCCGGCAAGTACGGCCGAAAAAATGTCCGAAATTCTCCACGCGCGCTTCAAACTCTGCGAGGAGATTCTCAAGCGCTGCGTGCCTCCGAATATCGCCGTCTTCGGCCGCCCGAGATCGTCACGGTTGAGGTTTCCGGGAGGATAGACGGTCAGCGCATGGATCTGGATGAATTCACTCATAGGGCCTCCATTCTTTCGTCGGGCTTCAATCTTCGTTCGGCGCGGTCCTGTAATAGTCCAACGCCCATCGTTTCTTCGTTCTGTCATTCCACCAGCGAATTGAGTCGGCCAGGTCGCCTACCGCGGCCGTTCTGTCGAGCAGTCGAATTGTCCTGACGAGAGAGGTCTGCAACTCTGCTGGATCGTCGACGGCCAGGAGCCTCCGAAAACGCAGTCCGCTTACCCGAGCCTTGCCGTTGTGCTCGGACGCCATCTGTTTGGCGAAGCTTCGGACGGATTCGTCTCGCTCGACGTGCGGGAGGACCCCCGCGATCACGGCACTTGTTTCTCCAATCAAATGAACACCGGCCCGGCGGAGATCGCGGACAAGGGCGTGATACGCCGGCAGAAACGCTACGGCCGCCGGCGTTCGAGCACGCCGAAGGTCAGCACGGTCTCCACGCCGCCCGTCAAGTGCAGCCCACCAGCGACGAACGACCGGCCCCAGTTCCTCAGCGGCAGCCTCGTTCTCTGTAGAAACCGGCCGTTCTGAAGGCTCAGACATCTGTTCCTCCTTGATCCTTTGCATCCGGGACAGGCGCAAGATCGACGATGCCGCGGAGCTTCTTGCTACGCGGCGACGTAAATTGAATGAGGTTGTTCCATGCGACGGCGATCCGCTTCACGTCGGCATCCGCGAATTCGCCAGCCTCCTGTGAGTTCAAGGTGAAGATCCGAAGCGCGGCGCGATGAATCGCGGCCAGCCATTCCTCCCGCGCCTGACTGTCGTCCGAGTTATCGACAATTGCATCGTGAATTCGTCGCGCAACGCCGAAAAATCGGGACTCGGTATCAGCCCAAAACTGCCGAGACAGGAACGACAGATCTCCGTTGCGATCCTGCGGTCTGCGCAGCAGTGCTGCCTTGAGCTGCTGAATCATCGTCTTTCGAACGTCCTCGCTCGCGTCGATACATTGCTGCATCCGGCCGGCGTACGCCCGCTGGTGCCGCTCTTCAGCGAGCGGGAAAATTGGGGTGGTGCCCGAGTACCAGCAGCGTGGTTTCATGTTGTCGACGTCGTAGCCGAACACCCATAACTGCGGTGACGCCTGCTGCTCGAAGCGACGGTCGCTCTCGTATACAGCGACGACTCGTGCGCGGAGGCGTTCTTTGCCCGCAAGCACGAGCTGCGGCCAGTCACGATAGGGAATGCCGTCCGGCTGCCCCTTCTTCGGATTCGGCGGTTGTCCTTCCTTCTGCAGCGTGTAAGGTGTGAGCGGATGAATCCATGCTCCCTCATAGTTCGTGCCGTAATTCTTCGTGATGTAGTTTGTAACGAGCGTTGCCTCTACACCGGACAAGTCGCAGCGCCCTGTGGCCGTATCATCGAAATTCAGTCGGATACGACGTGGCATTCCCCAGTAGTGTTGAAGGGGATGCGCGTCTTCAGGCGTCGTTGACCGGCCACCCTGCTTCGCGCTCGTGCGTGTGAGCGCCATCCACGGGAACTTGGCTCCGGCTTGATCGCGATCTGAGTTTCCGGGCCCTCCGATGAAATCATCCTCTGTCATTACGTTGAGCCACACAGTGCGCCACAGGGTATCGCCGAGAATCACGGTTGTCAGCGGGCCGCCACCACGGAGCGACGTGCGGTGCCCCACGCCGCCACTCGGAGCATTGGCCTGCAACGTGTACAGAGCAATTGCGGCCATCGGATAGCTTATCGCGCACACCAGTCCCGGCTTCACGAAGAATTCAGCCGGCGCATCGATCAGGAGAGCACTGACCGGCTTTGTCCCATCAACGTCGGAGGATTTCAGTGTCAGATCCTGCATGAACCGCGGGCCCGGGCCGTCGAGGTTGAATGCCTCCGCGACGCCATCGAACTTCTCACGCAGATCCTGGGGAGCGTGATCTAGCAGTTTGCGCCAAGCTATCTTTGTTGCCGGTGCGGCTGCCGTCTGCACCAGCCCAATCAGGAACTGGATCAGCGCGCCGTCGAAATCGGGACGGGGGCTCTCGATCCTCATGGCCGGATCGTCGATCTCCGCGATCTGCCATGGCGCAATCCAATCTAACAATCCTGATGCGCGACGGACTCGGATCCATTGTTCCGCAAGCAGGTTGTATGGACTCATTGATCTACTTCCTTTCGGATGAGAAGACCGAGACGTTGGTCATATCGGGTCTCGACAGGGTTACCGCCCGCGTCGAGAGCCCGTCCACGCCACCCGCTTGGGACTGCCGGCTCGACGACCAGAGTCAAACTCCACTTGCCTTTGTCGCGCATCAACTCCTCGGCATCCTTAACCATTCGTTCTTCTTCCGGTGAGCTGGCTGACCGATTGGCGACCAGTGCGCGCCTGACAGAGACTTGGCTCATGTCCCACGGATATTTTGCGTGATCGAACAGCGGAGCGAGGGTTCCATTGCTACGCCGCGCCAGGCGCACCGTCGTCGTCGGCTCGCTCAGGCGTGTGGGAGTCACTGTATCCTCAATCCAATGAGCGGGCGTGCTCTTGTATCCATCGCGGAGCACGAGCGCGTTGAATCCCGCAAGTGAGGCTTTCGCGCTCTGCTCTCCTTCGAACTTGCGGGAAGCGTTACCAAGACCTTCAGGGACTCGGTCCCAGGCATCGTCTCCGAAAACGGATTCGATGAGTAGACGCGCGTCATCCGGGAGCGCGATGCAGCCGCGGTCGAGGAGAATTCGCATTGAAAGCCAGAGCTGACCAACGTGCCCGTAGACGCGCGCGGTTCTGGGCAGCAGTGCGGTAAGCCATTCCGGCTCCGGCTCTTCGCTCCAGCGCGGAGCGAGAATCTGCAGAACCGGAGCAGACCGCTGTTCGACTCCCGCCGTCCTGTCTCCTTCTTCGGTGCGGGTGTGGCGTTGGAGCCGTCCCGCACGCTGAATCAGCAGATCGATCGGTGCCAGATCCGACACCATCACGTCAAAGTCGAGATCAAGCGACTGTTCGATCACCTGCGTCGCGATCACGGCTCTTCCGCCGCGCTCCGCGTGCCCGCTTGATGGACCAAACCGGTTCACGACGTCCCGTTCAGCCGCCAGGCGATCTCCCATCATGAAGCGCGCATGGAATAGCGTGACGATGTGCCCGCCGAGCCGGTTCGCGATCGTTTCGTAGGCCTCGATCGCATCGACCACGCTGTTGCGAATCCAACAGGCGGAGCGTCCCCGCATCACGGCATTCACGATCGCCTCTACAGCAGCATCATAGGATTCCAGAAACTCCACCTTCACCTGCCGCCGTGAGCCGCTGCGCGTTTCGAGTGGGATCTCCGACAAGCCATCACCGCCAACCTGTGTCAGAAGAGGATAGGCATCCTGACCGAGTTGCGGAGGCTTGCGCCCAAGGCCCTTTGAGAATGCATTGACACATCGCTGACGCACCGGCTTCGGCAGCGTAGCGCTCAGCAGAATCGCACTGCCGCCGAGAGCCGCGTGGAACTCGAGCAGCCGCTCGAGTATCCGGCTCACGTATGAGTCATATGCATGGACCTCATCGACAATGAGAACGTTGCGCTGGAGTCCTAGCAGGCGAAGCACATTGTGTTTCGAAGGAAGAACGCCGAGCAGGGCCTGGTCGACCGTCCCGGCTCCGACTTGCGAGAGCAGAGCCTTTTTCCTATGGTCGGCCAGCCACACAGTGCAGTGGTCCGATGCTGCATCGTCGAGATGGCGAGCGCTGTGAGTCAACACAAGCGATGCAGGCTCGCCATCATCGAATAGAAGCTTGTACTTCGAGTCAAGCCGGCCGTGCATGGCGTTGGCTGTTGCCATCGTCGGTAGAGCGATGTAGATCCCGTCAGCGAGTCCGGCATCGATCATTCGGTGCGCGAGAATGAGCGCGGCTTCGGTCTTGCCACTCCCTGTGATCTCTTCCGCGATCAGAAGCTGGGGTCCGTCACCGAGAAATACCGTTTCAACGCATGTCTGAAGAGGGCTGGGCTCAAAGGACGGGAAAAGCGCACCCATACCCAGATTCGATGATACGCGACTCGGCAGAATGCCCGTCTGTCTCACAGCATCCCGGGCCTTACCGAGGGATCGCGTCCAGTACTCCTCAAGCGGGACGACGTCAGCGCAATACTCAAACCACTTCTGATTTGAGCCGATCCAGTCACAGAGCACTGTAAGGCCCGCTACTGACCAGGCCGAAGTGTTCAGCGCAGACTCCGCTGAGTACGCGTCGCGAAAGAGTAACGGTTGCGGCCGGAGAATGTTCATCAGGTCACGAACGAATTGTATCGCGTCGTTGCATGCCGTCGCCGAGAACGACTGTGACGCAGGTTTTAGGGCACTGATCCCAGGCGGCTGTCCATGATGTCCAGTTGCTGCACGAAGCCATGGATCCATCGCGTCACGATACACGGCGAAGTCCCAGTCGTCCCTGTCATCGACAGCCGCGAGTGGCCAGCCGCTGTCCCAACTTCGGCGACTGAGAACGTCACTCCAGAAAACGTAGCCCAGCCGATCGTGCCTCACTGTGTACGGAGAGACGCTACGCGAGCCATGGAGCTTCGAGACGATCTCCGGTTTCAGATCCTGAAAGCTCCCGGCGAACTTTCCCAGATCGTGAACGGCGGCGAGAAATGGAAGAAAGCTCCGGACGCTGCTCTCCGTGAGACCACTCGACCGTGTGACCGACCTGACGATCGTTCTGTCGTGTTCGAGGAAAATCTCACAAACGGCACCAACCTCCAGCATGTGGTAGACGAGTGGATGCCACGACTCCGGAGAATCGCCCTGTGCCTTTCCCCAGTAACGGTAGTACTGAGGCGCGTTCTTCACGCTTGTACCTCCTTCGCAAGCCGAGCGAGCTTTTCGTCTTCCGCGGCAAGTACGATTCGCGCGGCAGCCTCGGCGTCGGAGAGAGGATCGTGATGAACCAGCGGGATGCCGAGATACGCAGCAACCGTCGCAAGATCGTTTGGGCGCAGACCCCAGACTGCTTCTGCAAGATTCCGCGAGCAGATGAATCGCACCTTTGGCAGGCGTACCGTGTGGCGGCGTGCCGTTGCTTGAAGGACCCTCCTGTCGAACTTCGCGTTGTGTGCTACGACAATGAACCCTGTTTCGCGAATCAGTGGCTCGATCTCGCGCCACGCGAGGTCAAACGTCACACCAGCGGATGCCAGCTCCCGCGTGATGCCATGAATTTCCGCAAATTCGAACGTAACGGGCCCAGGGTTCAGTACGAATTTGAGCCTTCGCACGACTTCTCGGGACAATACCTGGACCGCCGCAATAGCACACGCAGAGCCGAAATCCCGGTTCGCCGTCTCGAAGTCCAAAGCGACGAACGACGAGAGTGCCTTTGATGCGGGATCGAAACCTCTCTCCATCGGAATCAGCATGGCCCGCTCTGGCTCCTCGAGATTGAGCGGACGGCGCGTTGCCTGCTCAATGGGCCGGAAGCCGCCGTCAATGAGGAGGACCGGATAATCACGAGCTTAGAACTCAGCGGCCAACCTCGCACGCAACCGCCAGGAGGGTGTACCAAGCGACCCGAGCGCATCACGAGAACCCTCCTCTGCCGCCTCGCTAGAAGGCACTTCACCGTTTCGTCCTGTAGATGGAATGACGGATGTGATTGTACACCTTGAAGGGCCAACCCGTTCTCTTGCGCTCTTTCGGTATGTCCAGGATGCGGCTTGCCAGTAGATCAGTTACGCCGCGTCTGGAATGTCCTGGACGGGAACGAACCAACCGGACCCCATTGGGAGATCACGTTCCGTGAACGCGTCTGCTAACCGAGCCGGATGCACTCTTTGCAGCGCGGCTTGTCTCCAGTGCCACTCTTCCAGGTGCTTCGCTTCGATTTTCTTGCCCTCGTAGCAGTCGTCGTGATCGTGATGCACTTCGCGGTTCTGCCCAGATTCATCAGAATCGGAGTGGTACGGCTTGCATTTCGCCATGGGCTTTCTCCTTCTAGGGTTGGAGGGACACGGCGGCAGTTCTCCCGCACCCATCCGAGCCGGGCAAAATCGGGACCTACCCTCCTTCGCGCGCAAACCGTGCGCTCTCGCGCATTTGAAACAGCGACACTCGTCCACGTTCGAGACTGACGCAGGCCTCCGGACGCTACCAAGGATCTCAGCGGTACGATGCGCGGCGCATGTACTGGCGGCTCCTCCGCAACAACCGCGATTTCCGGCTGCTGTACTTGGGCTCGCTGATCTCCCTCGGGGGGGACTGGTTTCTCACCGTCGCTCTGCTCGATCTCGTGCTCCAGCTCACCGGCTCGGCCACGCTGGCCTCGCTGATGTTGCTCTGCCAGTCGCTTCCGATATTTCTGGTGACGCCGGTCGCTGGACACACCGTCGATCACGCCGACCGCCGCAAGCTGATGATCGTGGTCGACCTGATCCGCGCCGGCGCGTGCCTGCTGCCGTTGCTGGCACGCACGCCGGCGATGCTGCCGTTCGCATACGCAGGCGTGATTCTCATCTCCGTTGGCTCGGCGTACTTCGAGCCGGCGTCGCAGTCAGCGCTGCCGAATCTGGTCGATGGGAGCGAGCTCTCCGCGGCGAATGTGCTGATGGGATCGACGTGGGGGACGATGCTCGCCGTCGGTGCTGCGCTGGGCGGCCTGGTAACGATGCGCTTCGGCCGCGATGTCTCCTTTGTTGTCGATGCGCTGAGCTTCGTGGCCTCGGCAGGGATTCTCTGGCGGATGCGCGCACAATTCGCCGAGGAGCGGGCTGCTCATCACGAACGCCCGGCGCTCATCGAGTCGACGCGAGAGACGCTGCGCTACGCCCGCGCCCATCCGCGCGTCCTGGCGCTGCTGACGTCGAAAGGCGGCTACGGACTCGGTGCCGGCGTGGTGGCCATGCTCGGCGTCTTCGGCAGGGAAGTCTTTCGCGCAGGCGCTTTCGGCATCGGACTTCTCTTTGCCGCGCGCGGAGTGGGCGCGCTGCTCGGCCCGTTCCTGATTCGTGCCATGGCCGGGCGGAAGGGCGATCTCCAATACCGCCTCATCGCCGCGTCCGTCTTCCTCTTCGGAGCGGGATACATGGCGCTCGGCCTCTCACGCACTCTGCTGGTTGGCTCATTCGCCGTCTTCGCCGCGCACCTCGGCGGGGGCGCGCAGTGGCAGACATCGACGTACGGTCTTCAGCGCGAAACGCCTGACTGGATCCGAGGCCGCGTCTTCGGCGCCGACTACGGCTTCGTCACGCTGACGATGAGTATTTCCAGCCTCGTCGCCGGCATCGCCGCCGACCGCTTCGGTGCGATGGCTGCCACCGCCGGCGTTGCCTCGGTCTGCGTGCTCTGGTCGCTCGTCTGGGGCGCGTGGACGTGGAGGCTGTGGAAGTCGTGAGTGTAGGGCCGCCGCCCCGGCGGCCATCATCTTGCGAATCAGGGCAAGGCCGCCGAGGGGGCGGCCCTACACTTTCCTATGCCTTTTCCGCCAGCATCACTTGTTCGCGTTTACGCCGTTTGATCCCCATCATCCACGGCACGAGTGTCTTCGGAATGCAGAGCAGGAAGTAGACCATCCCCGCGAATCGAAACAACGGCGTCCGCGCGAGCACGATGGAGATCACTCCGAAGAGGCCCATGAAGAAGTTGTTGTAGACCCGTTCCAGCGTGTCGATCTCTTCGACCCCATTGAGCTGAAGGTGCGCGCGGCACTGCCACGCGTGACCGTACATCGCCGCGAGAAGCCAGAAGACGGATGTCACGCCGATTCCGTAGATCGTGTAGAGGAATGCCGCGCCGCCGGCCGGCATCTCGGCCGGATGCCCGAGGATGCCTTGCGTGAACAGCGTGAACATGTACTTCAGCGGATAGACGTAAAACAGGATGACGAAGAGCAGGAACGTGTTCAGCGCCATCGTCATCGAGTCATGCAAGGCGTAGCGCTTGTAGAAGTGGTGATGCTCGAACCAGATGTCGATGAAGAGCCAGAAGCAGATGGCGAACGGCAGGAAGCCGTGCAGCATCTCCATCATCTGCGCATACGTCTTCGGAGCCTCCAGCGACACGACGAGCAGCGAGATGGCGAAGCCGAAGATGACGTCGCTGAACGCCTCGATGCGAGAGACTTCGTGCGAGCGGTTACGAAACGGGATGGACTCGGGCATGGGGAGATTGTAGCTGGGGGGAGTGGGGGGTGGGGTGTGGGGTGTGGGAGTTACGTCAGGGTTAAGCGCACCCTCTACAACCCACTCCCCACACCCGAACCACCTGATACAGTCTCCAACATGATTCTCCGATCCTACGATGGCAAGTCGCCGCGCCTCGGACAGCGTGTTTTCATCGCCGAGAATGCCACGCTCGTTGGCGACGTCGCGCTCGGCGATGACTGCTCGATCTGGTACGGCGCGGTGCTGCGCGGGGACGTGCACTCGATCCGCATCGGTGCGCGGACGAACATCCAGGACAACTGCGTCCTCCATGTCACGAACGGGACGTTTCCGATCGACATCGCCGAGGAGGTCACGATCGGGCATGGGGCCATCGTGCACGGATGCACGATCGGGCGAGGCGCGCTGATCGGGATGGGATCACGCGTACTCGACGGCGCGCGCGTCGGCGAGCTAGCTCTGGTCGGTGCCGGTGCGCTGGTGGGGGAGGGGATGGAAATCCCGCCGCGTACGCTTGCCGTCGGCGTTCCCGCCCGCGTCAAGCGCGAACTTCGCATCGACGAGATCGTGCGGCTGGAGCAGTCGTGGCGGAGCTATCTCGAATATAAGGAAAGGTATTTGATCGGTGATCAGAAGATCGGTGATCAGTAGATCAGTGGATTAGTAGATCAGTGGATCAGGAATATGCGGCTTGTCCTGATTGCCGATCTACCGATCACTGATCTGCTGTTTGCGTACTGACGGAGAGCAACCACCAACCATGACTCGAATCTACGCAGGAACACTCGACAAGTCTCACGCGGGACAAACCACAACCATCGCGGGCTGGGTGCAGAAGCATCGCGACTTCGGAGAGCTCGTCTTCATCGATGTACGCGACCGGAGCGGAATCGTTCAGGTTGTGGTCGATCGATCGGAGGGAGCGAGCGATGCGCTCCTCGTCAGCGCGAAAGAGCTTCGCTCCGAATACGTCGTTCGTATCCACGGAGAGATCAGGGAGCGCTCCGGGCAGACGAAGAATCCCAAGATGCCGACCGGTGAGGTCGAGCTGGTCGCGGCCAGCATCGAGCTGCTGAGCCGTTCCGAGACGCCGCCGTTCCCGATCGACGATGAAGTCGATGCCGCTGAGGATCTGCGGCTCAAGTACCGCTATCTCGACCTGCGGCGGCCGATGTTGACGCGCAACCTGATCCTACGCGATCGCGCAGCGCACGGCGTGCGCAGCTACATGCACCGGCACGGATTCCTCGACATCGAGACTCCTGTGCTCACAAAGTCGACACCCGAGGGGGCGCGCGACTACCTTGTGCCGAGCAGAGTGAACAAGGGGACGTTCTATGCGCTGCCGCAGTCGCCGCAGATCTTCAAACAACTGTTGATGGTCAGCGGTTTCGACCGCTACTACCAGATCACCCGCTGCTTCCGCGACGAAGACCTGCGGCGCGACCGTCAGCCCGAGTTCACGCAGGTCGACATCGAGGCATCGTTCATCGACGAGGAGTTCGTCTTCACTCTCATCGAAGGGATGTTCGCGGAGATCTTCCCACCCGAGGGTATTCCGATCACGACGCCGTTCCCGCGAATGCGCTGGCAGGAAGCGATGGACCGTTTCGGGATCGATCGCCCGGACACGCGTTTCGGGATGGAGCTGATCGACATCACAAGCGTTGCCAGGACTATCGACTTCGCCGCATTCCGCGAGGCGGAGACGGTACGCGGCATCGTCGTACCCAGCGGCGCGGCGCTGTCGCGCAAACGCATCGACGATCTGACCGAAGAAGCAAAAAAGCTTGGAGCGTCCGGCCTGGTCTGGATCAAGTTCGACGCCCAGCGCGGCTCGTCGATCAGGAAGTTTCTGGACGACGCTGGATTCGATTCGCTTCGCGATGCACTGCAAGCGAATGAAGGCGACATGGCATTGATCGTCGCCGGCAAGACCACGCGCGTATGGGACGTTCTCGGATCGCTGCGTCTGCGTGTTGCCAGGGAGCAGGGACTGATCCCCGCGGACCGCTGGGACTTCCTCTGGGTCATCGACTTCCCGTTGTTCGAGTGGGACGAGGAGAGTGGACGATTCTTCGCACGCCACCATCCCTTCACCTCGCCACGGCTGGAAGACGCCGGCAAGATCGAGAGCGATCCCGGCGCCACGCTGGCTCGCGCTTACGACGTGGTCATGAACGGTCTGGAGGTCGGCGGAGGCTCGATCCGGATCAATACTCCCGAGCTGCAGACGACGATGTTCCGAGCCCTCGGCATCAGCGATAACGACGCGCGCGATCGTTTCGGCTTTCTTCTCGACGCATTCCGCTTCGGTGCCCCGCCCCACGGCGGCATCGCCCTCGGCTTTGACCGGATGGTGATGCTGATGGCCCGCGGCGAATCCCTCCGCGACGTCATCGCCTTCCCGAAGACCGCGCGCGCTCAGGATCTGATGAGCGAAGCACCGTCGGGGGTAGACGAGAAGCAGTTGGATGACCTGGGGATCAGGTTGAAGTGAGGGTCCCCGTAGCGCTGGCGGCCCGCCGGCTGGACCGCCAGCGGCCCGCTGGCGATTGTTGAGAGTCGCCGCCGAGCCGGCGGCGGGCCAGCCGGCGAGGCCGCCGGCGCTACGCGCACGTTAGACTCCACCTTGATGCAGCCCTTTCTCACCATCCGCCAAGCCAGCGCCACGTATCCCGTTTACGTCGGGCGAAATCTCCTCGACGATGTCGCCTCGCTCGTTCCTCGACGCGGCCGGACATTCGTCATCACATCGACCATGTTGCGCGACCGCTTCGGAGAACAGATCGCTGCGGCGCTCGATGCCGATGTCATAGAAATCAAAGAAGGGGAGGCGCACAAGACGCTCGACACGGCCAACTACGTCGTGACGCAGCTCCTCGAGCGCGGTGCGAAGCGCGACTCGACGGCGGTCGTCGTCGGTGGCGGCATGGTGGGCGACACGGCCGGCTTCGCGGCGTCGATCTTCCTGCGCGGGATCGACCTCGTCCACATTCCCACTACGCTGCTGGCGCAGGTCGACAGTTCGCTCGGCGGTAAGCTCGCGGTCAATCACGCCAAGGGGAAGAATCTCATCGGTAGTTTCTTTCCGCCGCGCGCGGTGATCTCCGACCTGAATACGCTCGACTCACTGCCGAGGCGGGAACTGCTGAGCGGCCTCTTCGAGGCGTTGAAGGGAGGCGTGATCGGCGACGCCTCGCTCTTCGAACTGCTCGAATCGCCTCCTGACCTCGATGTCGGCGAGATCGTACGCAAGGCCATCCGGGTGAAAGCGGAGATCGTCTCGGCGGACGAAAAGGAAGCCGATCTGCGGCGCCTCCTCAACTACGGCCACACCATCGCGCACGGTATCGAGGCCGCGCTCGATTATCGCGGTCTGACGCATGGCGAGGCGGTGGCGTGGGGGATGATCGGCGCGAACGCCATCGCCGTGCGCCGCGGCCTGCTCGACCGCGCGATCGCATCGCGGATCGAACACGCCATCCGCCGATGGAATCCCACGCTGCTTCCCGACGGCATCGATCGGGAGGCCATCCTCACCGCGACCGAGCACGACAAGAAGAACACCGGCAGCCAGCGTGTCATGGTCTTCCCGCGAACGATCGGAAGCTGTGAAGTGTTCTCGGACGTCACCGCGGAGGAGATCGCGTACGGTATCGGCGCGGTGCTGTAAGATCTCCTTCCATAATCGGAGGCACTCGTATGGCGATGAGTTTCGTGCAACCTGGCCTCGTATTCTCTGAGGGCGGCTCGGCCGCCACCGCCGGCCAGGTGAAGGACCTGCAGAGCGCGCTGCGTTCTCTCGGCTATCTGGCCGGCGGCATCGACGGGAAGTTTCAGGGCGGGTCGGCGCGGGCTGTGAGCGCGCTGCAATACGACCTTCTGTACAACGACGGCAGCGGGTCAGACGGCAACGCGCCGGTCGCCGTGACGTCGTACAACAAGGGACGGGTCACCAAGGTGTCGGGCGCTTGCGATCAGAACCTGGCGCAATGCATTGCCGACATGCTGAACGATCCGGCCTTCGTCCGCCTGCCTCTCTCCGAGAACGCCGCCGCCGACAATCAGATCATTCGCGCGAAAGTGGCTGCATTGCCGTCGACCTCCGTCCCCTCGCGCTTCATCGTGGCCATCCTCAAACAGGAGAGCGACCTGCGGCACTACAACGAGGCCGATGCCTGCGTCTACGCCGGCTTCGACCGGAACAACAAGGCCACTGCCAACCAGATCACGTCGCGCGGCTACGGCATCGGGCAGTTCACGATCTTTCATCACCCGCCGCGTACGGACGAGGTTACCGATTTCATGGACGACCCTGCGAAGAATGTGAGCAAGGCGCAGGGCGAGTTGCGCGACAAGTTCGACCACTTCGTCATCGGTGGCAGCGAAGCCAGCGACCGTACCGCGGAGATCGGCAGCGGCCCGCTCCGGCTCTGCAAATACGCCGCCGGCGATCCACGCTATCTCACCGACTGCCTCCAGTGTTGCGTGGACGCCGGCTCGCGCGACATCCATGAGGGCGATCGGTACTACGCCGCCAAGCCGGGCATGACGCAACCAGGAACGATGCAGCCGACGCCGTACTACGCCTCGGCTGAATACACGAACATCCCGAAACGCGAGAACATCGGCTGCGATTGGCCATACGCCGTCCGCCGCTACAACGGAAGCGGGCCCAACTCCTATCACTACCAGGCCAGAGTGCTGCGCAATGTGCGGGATGTGGTGTTGTAACCGGGCACGATAGACTCGACGTATGCGCAAAACCCGCAGAACCTCCCGTGTCGGCGAGTCGGTCCGTGACGCACTCGTCGAGGTCTTTCGTCAGGAATTGAAAGACCTCTCCCTCGGCCTCACATCGATCACCAGCGTCGAAGTCAGCCCTGACCTCCACTTCGCGCGGGTCTTCATCAGCGGCCTCGATGAGAAAGAGACGAAGGATACGGTTCGCGTTCTGCAGGAGCGCCGCGGGTTCATCCGCTCCCAGCTCGGCAAACGCATCCACCTCCGCTCCACGCCGGAGCTCGATTTCAAGTTCGATGAGACCACCATGCGCGCCGGCCGGATCGAGGAGCTTCTCGCAGGCATCAACAAAGAGCCGAAGAGCGACGACGAGGAATCGTAATGTCAGGATCAGGTCCCGCATCTCGTGTAGAGCCGCCGCCCTCGGCGGCCATCTTCCCGCGGCACAAGAGCCCGGCCGCCGAGGGCGGCGGCCCTACACCAGAAACAACAAGCGCTACGGTCAGGGCCTGATAAACACCGTCTTCCGGTAATAGTCCAGCTCGGCGATCGACTCTTCGATATCCGACAACGCTCGATGGGCTTCCTGCTTCTTCGGCGACTTGTACTTGCCGTCGTACCACTCCGCCACGAGCGTCTTGATCGAGCTGACATCGACGATCCGGTAGTGGAGGAAGCCGTCGAGCCGCGGCATGTACTTCGCGAGGAACCGCTTGTCCTGACCGATGGAGTTTCCGCAGAGAGGCGCGCTGCGCACGTAGCAGTAACGCCGTACGAAGTTGAGCGTCTGCCGCTCCGCCTCAGCGACGCTGACCCCTTCATCACGCACGCGGTCGAGCAGGCCGCTTTGGCCGTGAGTCCGCCGGCACCAGGCATCCATCATCTCGAGCTTCGACTTGCTGGGTCGGATGGCCAGCACCGGTCCTCGGGCGACGATTTGCAGATCGTAGTCAGTGATGATCGTTGCGATCTCGAGGAGCACATGCCTGTCGGGATCCAGGCCCGTCATCTCGCAGTCCATCCAGACGAGATACTTCCTGCTTCGCTTTGCTTTGCCTGGCTTCAGCACGCCGCGGCATTTTACCCGGGCGGCAGGGGAGCGTTTGCTTTATCCTTCCCCGCCCATGCAAACGCCCCAACCCAAGGTAGACGGACTCCTTCTCGTTGACAAGAAGACCGGCATCACCTCGCACGACGTCGTCGAGAAGTTCCGGCGCCGTTCCAAGATCAAGAAGGTGGGGCACACAGGCACGCTCGATCCGCTTGCCACCGGACTGCTCGTCCTATGCGTCGGAAAGGCCACGCGGTTGCAGGCCTACCTGATGGGCATGGAGAAGACATACGAAGGGGTGATGCAGTTCGGCTGGGCCACCGATTCGTATGACGCAGCAGGTGTGCCGGCAGGAGAGATGACCGAGGTCAATGTCGAGCACATCGACTTCGCGCCGCTGGTTGCGCCCTTCCTTGGCGCGATCGAGCAGATGCCGCCCCAGTTCTCGGCCAAGAAAGTCGGCGGCGTGCGCGCGTACGAGCTTGCGCGGAGAGGTGAAGTGGCCGCCCTGACGCCAAAGGCAATTACGGTTTACGAGTTCGAGATCTCGAGCGTGGTCGGATCGACCGTTCGCTTCCGCGTCCGCTCGTCAGCCGGTACGTATGTCCGTTCCCTCGCGCACGATCTCGGCGTCGCGGCCGGTGTTCCGGCCCACCTGAAAGAGCTCCGCCGCACCGCCATCGGAGAGTTCCGCGTCTCCGACTCCCTGCCTCCCGAGATGCTCGAAGAGGCGCCGCTCGAAAAGATTCTGGGGGCGCCGTGGTTCCAGTCTCTTTCCGAGGTCGAGCTGCCACTACCGAAGTTGAGAATTGACTGGTCGCAACAGGGGAAGCTGATGCGCGGCCAGTCCGTGATCATGACGCCATCGGTTGCTGTCAAGAACGGCGATCTCCTGGCCCTAGGCAACCCCGAAGACCGCCTCGTGGCCATCGGCGAGGTCGTGAACGTGCTGCGGGAAGGCGGTCCGGTCGAGGTGAAGCCGAAGGTTGTGCTGGCAGGGTGATGTGGGTACCTTGGTTACCGTTCGGTGCCCGTCCGCCCCACGAATCGTCATCCGTGACGTTTCGCCGATGTTGTTCTCGCGGCGGCCGTAGCCTGTAGGGCCCAGCTGCGCTGGGCCGAACCCCGTGTTCGGGAGCACAGCCTCGTAACCCCCGCGACCCATATAATCAACCCCGATGACCAATCGCACTGAGCGAGATTTGAACGAGCCTGGTCGCGAGCCGGTGAGGCGACGTTTCATGATCGCCGGCGAACACGTCATTCTCCGTGCCTTCGAGCGCGATGATGCCGAGCGCTGCTATCGCTGGATCAATGATCCGAACATCGTCCGGACGCTGAAGACCCGTTACCCGATCGCGTTCCAGAACGAGATCGAATGGCTCGAGAGGGCCATGCACGCGAATCCGACGGAGCGTCACTTCGCCATCGAGCGGAGGGACGACCGGACGCACATCGGCAACGCGTCGATTCATGAGATCGACTGGGTCTCGCAGACGGCATGGTTCGGGCTCTTCATCGGAGAGCCGACGGCGTGGAACCGCGGGTTCGGCGGCGATTCCATCCAGACCCTCGTCCGCTTTGCCTTCGACGAGATGAACCTCGGCAAGCTTCGCATCAACGTCTTCGACTACAACGACCGCGCGAAACATGTGCTGGAAACGCTCGGTTTCGTGCAGGAGGGCTGCCTGCGGCGGGATTTCTTCCGCGAGGGCAGCTATCACGACATCGTGATCCTCTCGAGGTTTCGGGACCAACCACAAACCACCGCCGGGGTAGACTCTGCAAAATGAGTGAGCGAAAAATCCGTGTGCTGATTGCGAAACCAGGCCTTGACGGCCACGACCGCGGCGCGAAGATCATCGCGCGCGCGCTGCGTGACGCCGGGATGGAAGTGATCTACACAGGACTGCGGCAAACACCGGAACAGATCGTGGCCGCGGCCGTGCAGGAGGATGTCGATGCCATCGGCCTGTCTATCCTTTCCGGCGCGCACAACGTACTTTTTCCCGAGATCATGCGGCTTTTGAAAGAAGAGAGCGCCAGCGACATCATCGTCTTCGCCGGCGGCATCATCCCGGAGAAAGACATCCCGAAGATGAAGGCGATCGGCATCCGCGAGATCTTTCTGCCCGGGACGCCGACGGCTGCCGCCGTCGACGCTATCCGCCGCGCCGTGAACGTGTGAGCATTCACGAGATCGTGCTCGACGACGGAGGGATTCCAAGGAACTGACCGCGCAGATGGAAACTCTACCAAAGCACCTCGATCCGACTTCCGATGACTTTCGGCGGAACTCGGCCGCGCTACGCGCGCTCGTCGACGATCTGAAACGTCGCCTGGCTTTGGCCAGGGAAGGAGGCGGGCCGAAGTACGTGGCCCGCCATAAAGAGCAGGGGAAGTTACCGCCGCGCGAACGGATCGCCGCGCTGCTCGACCCCGACACGCCGTTCCTCGAGCTCTCGCCGCTGGCCGCGAATGGCATGTATGAGGACGGCGCACCGGCTGCCGGCATCATCACCGGTGTGGGTCGGATCCAGGGGCGGGAGTGCCTCATCATCGCCAACGACGCCACCGTCAAGGGCGGCACCTATTTCCCGATGACGGTGAAGAAACATCTGCGAGCCCAGGAAGTGGCGCTGCAGAACACTCTTCCGTGCATCTATCTCGTCGACTCCGGCGGCGCCTTCCTGCCGTTGCAGGCCGAAGTGTTTCCGGATCGCGAGCATTTCGGCCGCATCTTCTACAACCAGGCGGTCATGTCGGCGCGCGAGATCCCGCAGATCGCTGCCGTGATGGGCTCCTGTACCGCCGGCGGAGCGTATGTGCCCGCGATGTCGGACGAAGCCGTCATCGTGAAGAACACCGGCACGATCTTTCTCGGCGGCCCTCCGCTGGTGAAGGCGGCCACGGGAGAGGAAGTAACCGCGGAGGAGTTGGGCGGGGCTGACGTACACACCAGGATCAGCGGCGTCGCCGATCACTTCGCGGAAGATGATCTCGATGCCATCGCCATCGTGCGCAACATCGTCGAGAACCTTCCTCTCGACAAGCGCGAGCCGGAGACCCGTATCGATCCGGAGGAACCGGCATTCGATCCAAAGGAGATCTACGGCGTCATTCCGAGCGACATCCGGAAGTCGTACGACGTTCGTGAGGTGATCGCCCGCGTCGTCGACGGCTCCCGGTTCCAGGAGTTCAAGGAGCGCTACGCGCCAACGGTCGTGACCGGCTTCGCGCGGATCTTCGGCTATAAGGTCGGCATACTCGCCAACAACGGCGTGCTCTTTTCCGAGAGCGCACTCAAGGCTACGCACTTCATCGAGCTGTGCAACCAGCGGCGCGTACCGCTCGTGTTTCTTCAGAACATCACCGGCTTCATGGTCGGCAAGGAGTACGAGAGGGGCGGCATCGCCAAGGATGGGGCGAAGATGGTTCACGCCGTCGCCAACTCCACCGTGCCAAAGTTCACCGTGATCATCGGAGGCTCGTTCGGTGCCGGCAACTACGGCATGTGCGGCCGCGCATACTCGCCGCGGTTCCTCTGGATGTGGCCGAACGCACGAATCAGTGTGATGGGCGGCGAGCAGGCCGCGGGAGTCCTGACGACGGTCAAGCGCGATCAGCTCGCCCGCGAAGGGAAGGAGCTGACCATCGACGAGGAGCGCGCGATCGCCGATCCAGTCCTCCGGAAATACGACACCGAGGGCTCGCCGTACTACTCGACCGCGCGCCTCTGGGACGATGGTGTGATCGATCCTGCCGATACGCGTACATACCTCGGCCTCGGACTTTCGGTCGCGTACAACGCGAAGATTGATGACCCGCGGTTTGGGGTGTTCCGTATGTAGGTTCATCAACTCGATAACCAACAATGACAGCCACCTGGTTCCTCTTCGACCTCGGTAACACGGTCATCAAACTCGCGTACGAGCGAGTGCTGTCGGCGATCTGCGCGGATGCCACGGTTACGCGCGACGAGCTTGTCGATCTGCTCGAAGCGCCGGGGGCATACCGCGACATGGAACGCGGCGCTGTCTCGTTTTACGAGTTTTACGACTTCCTTTGCGATCACACCGGCTACCGCGGCACGATCCGCGACTTTCACCGTGCCTGGTCTGACTTCTTCGACGGTACGATGCCGGGCATCGAAGACCTCCTCGATCGCGTACGGGAGTGCTATCGCGTGGCCTTTCTCTCGAACTCGAACGAGATCCACGCGGAAGTGATCCCCACCCGGTTCGCCGGCGTCTTCCACAAGGACGAGCCCCTCGTCTTCTCCCATCGCCTCAAGTGCGCCAAGCCCGATCCGGACGTGTTCCGCCGCGCACTCGAATCGATCGGAGCGACCTCGCAAAACACGATCTTCATCGACGACCTGCTGGAGAACGTCCTCGCTGCCCGAGCCCTCGGCATGCGCGCCTTCCAGTTCACCGACGCACGTTCATTGACTCGGGAGCTGGAGGCGGAAGGGCTGCTATAGCGGAAGGACAATGAGATCGACGACTACACGGTAAACGTGTAGTATGTCCAGACGTTTTGATTCAGTCCTTTGGCGACGAAGCGACCTCCGACATCTTTCGCGAACGAAACACGCGCGCAGCCAGAAGTATCCCGCGTGAGATCTGGCGGAGCGCTCAGCGAAAGCTCAAGATGGTTGATGTGGCGGTGCGCCTGCAGGATCTGACGATTCCCTCTGGGAATCGACTGGAGGCGTTGAAAGGCGATCAAACCGGCAGGCACAGCATCCGAATTAATGGTCAATATCGCGTTACCTTCCGATGGGAGCAGGGAAATGCCTTTGAAGTCGTCGTCGAGGACTATCACTAGAGATCCAAACTGGATGGGACCTTCGATTCCGCCTGGCGAAATCGTGCTCGAGGAGTTTCTGAAGCCGCTCGGAATGGGTCAGGTCGACGCTGCTCGACGCCTCGGAATGTCGCTGAACAGGTTGAATGAGATCGTACTCGGAAAGCGTGCGATTACCGCCGACAGCGCCCTTCGACTGGGACGACTATTCAACACCTCACCGCAGTTCTGGATGCGGCTACAGGCTGACTGGGAGTTGCATCAGGCAATCGAGCGCGCAACTCGCAAAGCATCGTAACCCGCATTCTCAACCGCCAGGCCTGAAGGCGGAAAACCGATAGCACAGCGATGGCCAGCTCACGCTGGCCCGGCTATCCGAGTCGGCCTCTTACACCTGACTCCCGACAAACCGGCCCCGCCGGAACTCACATCCCGTTCGAGACGCTTCGCGTCAGTTGATCGTCGCCGTACCACTGGCGATGGAACTGGAGTAGCGCGTCGCGATCGGAGCTGGAGGGCTTGGCGGCCGTCGATCCTTCGCGGTGGAAGAGGTGAGGGACCTTGTAGAGCGCGTAGTTGAAGTTCCGCTTTGCGTACTCGTCACCGATCTGGTGGAACGAGGCGCCGTCGATGGAAAACTTGGTCGTGCCGCGATAGGACAGCTCGACACGCTTGTAGCGGTTGTCGCGCACCTTCTTCGCAAACTCCAGGAACGCCGTGTGGACATCGATCGGCGACTGGCGGATGCCGATGGTGCGGAGGTCGTAGACCACCACCCCCGGGACCATGTAGTACTGATAGTGCGCCGAGACTTCCATCCCGGCGAACGCGGAGCTCTTGCGCAGCACGTCGTCAACCGGCTGCTGCAGGAGAATGACGTTCGCCGAGTAGCCGATGATCGCGGCGATGAGGGGCGTTCCGACGAATACGAGCTTCCGCTTCGGAAAGTTGGGGATCGAGATCGATACCCGTTCCAGCTTCGTCTGCTGCCGGATGCGTTGCCAGAGGGAGAGACGCTTGCGCGGATTCTGCTTCGACGAGGGAGGCTCGACCGGAATCGCGTAGTAAAGGATCGACAGGAGCAGGCCCGCGCCGATCGAGACGAGCCCGACAGGACGGAACACGAGGAGCGCGCCCAGGCCGAAGATGTAGGCTACCCAGCTCGCATGGTTGATACGGGAACGGGTACGCTGAGATCGTTCGCGATAGAAATCGTCGTTGACGATCTCCGAGCATTGCCTGCACCGGATCGCGTTCAGCGGGATGTCGCTGCCGCAGAACTTGCAGGGCGCCATCTGATCGGCGGCGCGGCGTTTCTTTGTGCCGAGGTCCTCCGCGCGCCGGTGAGGGGCGAGATTGAGCAGCAGGAGACCGCAGTTCGAGCAGGATGCCGCGTTTGCTTCGTACGGAGTGTTGCATTCCGGGCAGTGCATGACTGCCGTGTAGTAACTGCAAACGTTCCGCCATCATGCCCATTTGGGCCCGGCATCCACTTACGGAATAGGCTGCTACCTGCTCCGGTTGGGCTGTACATCCGTGATTTGCCGAGTTGAGACGAAGAACACCGTTTTGAATCTCCGAAGGCAGCACAGAAAGGAGATTCAAAGATGAGAACACAAGGTAACGTAAAGTGGTTCAACGACGCCAAAGGGTTCGGTTTCATCACCAGCGAGAACGGTGACGACGTATTCGTCCACTTCTCGGCAATCCAGGGCGCCGGCTTCCGGTCGCTTCCCGAAGGAGCCGCCGTCGAGTTCGACATCGTCAAAGGACCGAAAGGTCTCCAGGCGGCAAACGTCGTCGCGGTCTAAGTAGCCGATATTGCTATCGACGAAAGGGCAGGAGCGATCCTGCCCTTTTCGTTATGTGGAGGTTTATGGGCAGGCCACAAGTTTCCGTCGTCAAACGTCAGCGCGAGCAAGCCAAGCGCGAGCGCCAGCAGTTGAAAGCAGAAAAGCGAGCCCAGCGGAAGAATGCCGAGCCGGGCGAGCCGGGCTCCGACATCGATCTCGCCGATCTCGTCGTCGAAGGTACCGAGGTTCCGTAGCCGGAAGCCGGGTGTCGGGGATTGCCACCCAGCGTTTTGCCAGCTTCTTTCGACCCCCGACGCCCTACCTCCCACTTCTCTAGTGCCGGCTGCCGAAACGGCGCTCGATGTCGAACCCAAGATGAATATCACTCTTGTTCAACGGCGAGCCCTGGTACGTCGATGTGACGTACTGGTCGGTATGCGTGGCGTTGCTGTTCGTCAACAGGATCTCGAAGTAGTGACCGCCGATGGCGCGCTTGAGTCCGAGCGCCCAACCGAAATCCCCCTTCTTCATCGTTGACGGGAGGTCACGGTTCTTCGGAGTGAATTCTCCGACGATGCTGAGTCCAGGCCTGATCATTACCGCGCCGCCGATCGGTACGTTCACAGCATGTTTGAAGAGCGCTGCCGACGTCGTACCGTTGACGGCACGTCCGGCATTCGTCACGTACGTTGGCATCAGGAAAATCTCAGCCCGGCCGCCGAACTGCCGCGAAATGATGGCCTGACCGAAGAATGAGGTGCGATCGCGAAGGTCGCGCTCCGTCCGCCAGTCCATCCCGCCTCGCAACGCCAGAGAGAACGGGATCGCAGGCGCCTGCTGCATGACCACATACTTGAATGATGACTCGATGTCGTCGTTGACGTTGCTTCGCACGAACGTAGCCTGCAGATCCCGGTTGATCACGTACGACAGGCCGATTCCTACGTCGACGTTGCTGTCGAGTCCCCATAGCGAATGCACGCGGTCACTGAAGCTTCCCTGGTCGAGCGACTGGTTGAACCGGTGCGTGAACTTGATCTCCCACGTCCCCTCGGACGGGATATGTGAGGTTGGCAGCGAGAGGAGCAGATCGCCGAGCGGCACCTGTTTGGCCGGCGTGTAACGGTCATCCTGTGCGGCAGCGGAAAGGCAGAAGGCAGAAAGCAGAAGGCAGAAGAGCGCACTCGTCAGGCTGCGTCTCCGCTGACCAGATCGCTCCATGCGGCGCGTCATCGTATTCATGACTTCTGCTTTCATCCTTTTGCTTTCTGCCTTCAACTCAGTCATTTGGTGCACCTCGGCGGATCCAATCGCGCACCAGTTTGATCTGCGCGTCATTGAGGAACGGACCGCCCTGCGGCATCCGGTCACCGGTGATTCCGGATCCGGTGATCTTACGATAGAGATACGAGCTCGTCGGGTCACTCGGCGTCACGCGTGAGAGCTGCGGCATTTCGACGCTGGCGACTCCGACGATCATTGCATAGCCGCGGCCCGGCGAGAGGATGAGACTCTCCTGCCGGCCCAACGGGTCATGACAGCCGAGTTGCGCGCAGGTCGGTGTAAAGACCTCGTTCTGTACGCGAGTGAACGTCGCTGTCGGATCGATCGGGTCGCCACCGCCAATGCCGGGGTCAGTCGGTTCCTTCAGTTTGCCGCATGCAACCAGAAGGAGAAGTGCGAGCGGGATGAGCTTACGGAGCATGCGCGCGAAGGGTAGCCGCCAACGCTCACTAATCGCAAGTTTCAAGTTTGAAAACAATCGCGCGGTCCCCGGGGTTGCGGGTCTCTGGGTTGCCCGTTGCTGAGTTGTGAGTGATGCCGCAACCGGAAGCTGAGCAACTCAGCAACCACCACGAGACCACGGAACCCCGCGACCTCGCAACCACTACCAACCGTAACTTCGCCCGGGCGACGGAGCATCGCGTCCCAGTAGTGCTTCGCGATACTTTGCGAACTCGCGGCCGGCCATGTAGTAATCGGGGAGGACCTTCTTCAGGTACTCCAGGTACTTCTCGCCACTGGCCGGCTTCCCGTTCTCGGTGATCATCTCGCCGTCGACGCCGTAGGGCATGAAGGCGATCTCTTCCATCCCTCGGGAGCGGAAGAACTTCACGTCGGGCGCGAAGAGCAGATCCTCCGGCGCCACGCCGCTGATCGTTTCGCGCGTGTCCTGTACCTCCCGAACGATGGTCCGGGCCTCGGGGGCGGGAGTGTCCTTCACTTTCGCCTGGACCACGGCGACATTCGCCTGCTCCAGCACCTCGCGTACCTCGTTGTAGTACTCGCTCTGGGCGGTGGCGTTGTTGCGGTCCTTGAAACCGAAGGCAATTGCGGTATCGCCGCCGCGCTCGTTGCCGAACATCTCCACCCCGCGCGGAACCCAGACATTCAACACGCGCTGAATCTCCGCGATCGAGTACCGGCCCGTATCGTTGTGCGCTGCCACCGCGAGATCGCGCAGAAAACCACGGCCGCTGCCGATATGGAAGCCCTCTTCGGAGAGCATCGGTCCCATCGACCGCGCCATCGGCGCATACGAGAAAACCCGCTGCATCTCGAGCTGATACTTGCCGACCAGATCGATCACCGTGGCGAAGACGACGTTGTCGAGGAAGTTCACGAACGGGATGTTGAACGCATCGAGAACGTGGCTTCCCAGCTCCATCGCCAGCAGCTCGTCGATCGTGTCCTGGGCCACGTCGGGATGGCCCGGCTTCTTCCAGCTAGGGTCGTGGTCGAACACCCAGAACATCTGATACCCGTGCCGCAGCTCCTCGGCCATGATCCGGAGCACGGCCATCTTCATCTGATCGGATGGCGCATCCTCGAGCGTCAGGCGATGCTGCTGGATCGAGCCGAGCTCTGTGGATGCCTGAGCGCGGATGATGTCGCGCGCCGTGTAGAACATGTTGCCGACCATGTCCCCGGCCTGTTCGAAGCGAAGCTGACCGGTCATGCGCCCGTACGTGATGTTCTCCGATGCCAGCTTGCCGACTTTGGCGAAGAGCTGGAACGGCGTCTGGTTGTAGTACTTCGACCAGTTTGTCTGCAGAAACTCGAACTCGGGAAAGTTCTTTTTCTGCCACCCCACCAGGGCGTCGTGATGCTTCTGTGTGATCGTCTCCGTCGTGTAGGCTGCCAATGATCCTCCTGAGAAACCACGAACGCGGTCGACAGTACGCAACGCCCGTTGACTCAGCAACATTCTCGCCGGATCGGTGCCATAATCCGTCGGCGGCGCGGCGGATTGTAAGCGGTTCCGCGGCCGCATGGAAGATCGATGGGACCCCCCCGGTTGCAGCCTAAGCCGGCACTTCGATGCAGACGCTGACGCTGATCCATTCCGAGAGCTTTCCGATCGGCCGCTATGCCGACGTCCTGCGGCGTGAGTCTATCGCCCCGATGACTCTGGCCAGCCTTGACGAGCTCACTCCCGAAGCCGGCGCACTCCGTGTGATTCTGCTCGATCCGGCCATCAACAACGGGCGGCCATCGTCGTTCGACGGACGCACCGCCATCGTCGGCATCGGATTGGATGAAGAACCGAAGTGGCTGACGAGCGACAGCATCTACCTCGACCTGCCGGCGAACCCGTCGCCGCCCTCGTTGATGGGGGCCGTCAAGCGCGCATGGCAGTCGCTTTATCAGAAGCTGCGCGCCGGCCAGCTGGAGCGTCAACTCGGCGAGCGGACTCGGGAGCTGCGCGAGCTGGGCGAGGTGGGAATCGCGCTCTCCACCGAGCGCGACCACTCCGTTCTGCTGACGACGATCCTCAGCAAAGCACGCGAGCTGTCGCGCGCTGATGCCGGGTCGCTCTACCTCCTCGATGAAGTGAACGGTGAGAAGATGCTGCGCTGGAAACTGGCGCAGAACGACTCGATCAAAGTCGAGGCGTTCGAGGAGATGGTGCTGCCGATCACCCGCCGCAGTCTGGCCGGATGGGTGGCTCTGACCGGCGATACGCTCGTCATCGACGACGCATACGCGCTCCCGGACGACGCCGAGTACTCGATCAACCGTTCCTTTGATGAGAAGAACGGTTACCTGACCCGATCGATACTGGTCTTCCCGATGGTCACCCATGTGGGCGAGCTCGCCGGCGTCCTGCAACTCATCAACCGCAAAAAGCCGGGAGCGCCGTTGAAGCTGACCGCGGCCACTGTGCCGTCGGAGGTGGTTCCGTTCGGCCACGAGACTGTCGAATTGATGCGCTCTCTCGCGGCACAGGCTGCCGTCGCGGTCGAGAACAACCTGCTCTACAAATCGATCGAGCGCCTGTTCGAAGGGTTCGTCACGGCCGCGGTCACCGCCATCGAGCAGCGGGATCCGACCACTTCCGGTCACTCCTTCCGCGTGGCTGACCTCACTGTCGAGCTTGCGCGCGTCGTCGATCGCGACGATGAGCGCTACCGCGACGTTCATTTCAGCTCTGAACAGGTGCGCGAGATCCGGTACGCCTCGCTGCTTCACGACTTCGGCAAAGTCGGCGTTCGCGAACAGGTGCTGGTGAAAGAGAAGAAACTCTATCCACTGCAGCTAGAAACACTTCGCAACCGGTTCGAGTTCGCCATGAAGACCGCCGAGAATGAGGCGAACAGGCGCAAGCTCGAGTACCTCCTCGAGCACGGGCGCGAGGCCTTCGCCGATTTCGGCACGCGAACCGACGAGGCTCTGCGCGAGCAACTCGCGCGCATGCAGAAAGACTTCGCGTTCATCACCAAGTCGAATGAGCCAACGGTATTGCCGGAAGGGGAGTTTCAGTATCTCCAGCAATTGGCTGAGCAGGAGTTCGGTGACATGCGTGGCGAACGGCGGCGACTATTGAACCCGGAGGAGGTGCGCATCCTCTCGATTCGAAAGGGAAACCTCGACGCCACCGAACGGAGCGAGATCGAGAGCCACGTCACGCACACTTTCAACTTCCTCCAGAAGATCCCCTGGACCAAGGATCTGGCGGCGGTGGCCGAGATCGCCTACGCCCATCACGAGAAGCTCAACGGCCGCGGCTATCCGCGCAGGCTGACAGCGGCGGAGATCCCCATCCAGTCGCGGATGATGACCGTCTCCGATATTTACGACGCTTTGACCGCGAACGACCGCCCGTACAAACGAGCCATCTCTACCGAGCGCGCACTCGACATCCTCGAGATGGAGGTCGGCGACGGTCTGCTGGACGCGGCGCTGGTAACCATCTTCATCGAGGCGAAGGTGTTCGAGCGTGCCGGCGTACTGCGCACGTGAAGCTAACCGGTAAGCGGTACAGCCGATACATCGCTGATCGAGATTTCGTCGAGAATGGCGCGGCAGAACATCCGCCGCGTCTCGAAGCGCGAATCGAGCAAGGGCCGTGCTGAGGAAGGGAACCACTCCGGCACGGCCATCTCGGCGATCGCGAGCCCTACCACATCCATCACCGTGCTTCCTTCGCGCCGCGCGCGCGACAGGCGTTCGGCCAGGCCGCGAACTCCCGCTGAGTCGATCAGAAGCGCCGCGGCTACCGCGCGTTCCGCATCGGTCACCGGTTCCTCGAGCCTGCGGATGGAGGCTGCCGTCTTTCGCAATTCGCCCTCGGTAAGGCCCAGCGTCAGCACCGCGCGAGAGAGATTGCCGACCTTTTCCAGCCAGCGGCCAAGGCCGTGGAAGAGGAGGAGCAGCTCGAATGCCCTGACGTCGATGCCGTGCAGCGGGACAAACAGTAGTCGCGCGATCGTGGCGACACGCTCGATCTCGTCGAAGCGTGAGGCGCCGTCGAGATCCTGATAGAGCGGACGGAGGAACGATTCCAGCCGGCGGCGCAGAGCGTCGTCCAACGTCATCGCTTCTCCAGAAGCCACACCCCGACCTGCAGGCCACCGCTTTCGACCGCGCGCTCCTCGACGACCTCGAGATTCTTCGTGCGGCGCAAGAGAGCGACGAGCGTTTTCGCGTGTGCTGTGTACAACAGCGCGCGGCCGCCCGGAGCCAGGGTTCGCACGATGTTGCCGACGACGCGACGGTAGAGACCGTCGAGGTTGCGATCCTCGGTGCGCAGGCCGAATGGCAGATTGGCCAGCACTTCGTCGCATCGATCCGGCCACGCGGACGGATCGCCTCCGTCGCCCTGGCGCACAGCGATGCGCGCGGCCAGACCGGCGGCGATGACGTTGCCCGTGGCCGCGCGGACCGCCGTCGGGCTGATGTCGATACCCGCGAGCATCGCACCGGCATCGAGCCGCGCCCGTTCGACGAGCAGCGTTCCGCTTCCGCATGTCGGATCGACGACAAAACCGCCGTCCACGCGGCGAACGAGCCGCGCCATGCATGCAGCCACCACCGGATTGATCGACGCGCCGACATCGGAGACTCGGTAGGCGAAACGGGTATCTGCCTCGAACGTCGGTACGAGCCATATCCGCGTGGCATCGATATCCGCCTCTACCCGAAGCATCGCCGCATAGCTGGATGGCGAGTCCACCAGGCCTTGGGGCGAGAGCGTCTCGCGGGTCAAACGCAGCAGGTCGTTGAACTCCTGCTTCGCGACCCGTACATTCTCCAGCGAGAAGCGGTAGGGAAGCGTATCCGACTCGCTGTGAATCCACTTGCGCCAGCGAACCACGGCGCGGCGCATCGTCTCCGCATAGGCGCCGGCCGGTCCCTCAGCGATGCGGTAGCGGATGTCGTAAACGCAGCGAAGCGCGGGCGGCCGTGCCGGCATGACGATCATCCCTGACCGAACGGACGCGGCTGTTACACCGCGCTCGCGCGCCTCGGCGACCGCGACATCTTCGAGTCCAATCGGAACGGCGGCGAAGATGCGTTCCCTGCTCGGCTCGTCGTGCCAGGAGAATCCTGTTGCCGGCCCGCTGACCCGGTCTCGCGCTTTCCGCAACGCCTCGGCCTCGGCATCGGAACGCGGCTCGATCCCTGCCAGAGCCGCGCGCGCCTCGTCACCGCCGATCTTGCCGAGCGCGAGGATCATCGACGGCCTTACCCATCCAATCTCTTCGCGGGCCAGAGCTGTACTCAACGCCGCTACCGCGCCGTCACCGCCACGCTTGCCGAGGGCGATCGCGGCGATGCGGCGCGATTGTGCAGATTCGTCAGTCAGACTGGGCATTCGCCGCAGTGTAATTTGGAGTGCATCACTCCGCTGTGAGTTTCCTGCCGAGGTAGGGAGAACGGGAACGGGACAGTTGGGGATTAGCATCAGACGTCAGCAGACAACCGAGGGATATGACACCTCCCTTCGGAGGTCGTCCGTGCGAGGGGCCGAAACGCTTGTGTTTTGGCGATACGCACGTGCGCACCTCCGAATCCCACGTGCGGACCGCCGATCGCTGGTACACCTCTTCTCTCTGCGGAGGGAGGATCGCGGGAGACTCTGTCAAATTGTCGCGGGCGTGCAAGACTATTGACTCGTGACTGAATTCGATGCCGTCGTGGTTGGTGCGGGGCCGAATGGGCTGGCAGCGGCCATTGCCCTCGTGCAGAAAGGCCTCTCCGTCCTCGTACTCGAGGCGCAGGCGACGGCCGGCGGCGGTGCGCGGACCGAAGAGCTGACGCTTCCGGGCTTTCATCACGATGTCTGCTCAGCCATCCACCCGATGGCCGTGGTCTCGCCGTTCTTCCAATCGTTGCCGCTTGCCTCGCATGGACTCGAGTGGAGGGAATCGCCCTATGCGATCACGCATCCGCTCGACGACGGTTCCGCTGCGGTGCTGGAGCTATCGTTGGAGAAGACGGCACTGCGCTTCGGCGGCGACGGCGATGCGTACCGGCACTTGATGCAGCCCCTGGCGAGCAATGCCTCGGCGTTGTTCGACGAGATCCTCCGCCCTCTCCGGCTCGTTCCGCGGCATCCCTTTCTCCTGGCCCGCTTCGGACTGGACGGGATTCGCTCCGGACTGTCCCTGACCAAACGCTTCCGAGGGGATGCTGTGCGTGCTCTCCTCGGCGGTTGCGCGGCGCACTCCTTCCTGCCGCTCGACGCTGCCGGGTCCGGCTCGTTCGGACTCGTCCTCGCGGTGGCCGGTCACGCCGTCGGCTGGCCGTGCGCAAAGGGGGGCTCCGTTGCCATCATCAACGCACTGACGAGCTTCTTCCGTTCGCTGGGCGGAACGATCCGAACGTCCACTCCCGTCCGATCGATGGCCGGCGTGCCTCCGTCGCGGGCCGTACTCTTCGACGTCACACCGCGACAGCTGGCTGTGATCGCCGGCGATGCCGTGCCTCCGTCGTATGTGAACCGCCTGCGCCGGTTCCGTTACGGTCCTGGCGTCTTCAAGATCGACTGGGCTCTCGACGGACCGATCCCCTGGCGCGCCGAAGAGTGCAAGCACTCAGCGACTGTCCACGTGGGGGGCACGATCGAGGAGATCGCGAATCATGAAGCGGCCATCTGGCAGGGGCGAGCTACCGATCGGCCATTCGTGCTCGTCGCGCAGCAGAGCCTCTTCGACGACACGCGTGCACCTCGGGGACAGCAGACCGGTTGGGCTTATTGCCACGTGCCGCACGGATCGACCGAAGACATGACCGGCGCCATCGAGCAACAGATCGAACGCTTCGCACCAGGATTCCGGGAACGTATCCTGGCACGCCACACCATCAATACCTCCGCGTATGAGTCGTACAACGCCAACTTCATCGGCGGCGACATCGCCGGCGGCGCCAACACGCTCCGGCAAGTCCTGGCGCGGCCATTTCTTCGCCGCGATCCATACTCGACGCCCAACAAGCGCATCTACATCGCCTCCAGCTCCACGCCCCCCGGCGGTGGAGTACACGGGATGTGTGGCTACTGGGCCGCGCAGTCGGCACTCAGGCGAGTGTTCTGAGGGTGGGTTGCCTGGGTCTCTTCATTCTTGAATCTGATGGCAGATCATGGGCCGGCGTGCAAACAAGAAAAGGGCCGCCGAGGCGGCGGCCCTACACTGGACTTTTTCAGCGACACTACCTACTTCGCTGCGGGTTTCTCGAAGACCTTTGGATCGACTGTCGGGTTGATCTCTATCGTGCTCATCTTGCCGCTTCCGCTCGGCTGGCCGCCCGTTGAGGTCGAGAAGCCGGTTGGCAGCGTGATACCGGAGAAGGCCTTCCAGTCGGTGTAGTCGGTCACGGCTTCGCCTCGTGGAGACTGCGAGACTTTCCGCACGACCTTTCCGGAAGCCGGATCGACAAGCCACTTGAAAGACGTGCCGTCGGCGTTGATCAACAGAGCCTGCGCATCGACGCCGCTTACTTTCTCTGTACCGCCAACCGAGAACGTGTACTTGGGGTTGTTGACATTCTTGAGCACGTTGATGAGGTCGGCGCGCGACTCGTTGCGTGCAGCATCGCGCTGCGAGCCAGGCAAGTCCTGCTGGCCCATCGGTCCGCTCATGAATGCCGCATCAGGCGTGGCCACAATCGTTATCTCGCCCATCGGCATCTTCATGACGCGGCGGCTCGAGTCGGGGTATTTCACCAGGCTGTCGACTTCGAGCTCCATCGGTCCCTGCGGCGTCTGCGCCTGCATCGAGCCGACGCTGTGAGTTGCCTCGACGGCGTCGATTTTCGTCTTGCCGCCAACGAAGTCCTGCACTTTCTTCACCAGCGCAAGTCCTTCGGGGCTGCTGGATGCCGGCATCGACGGCGCTGCCGCGGCTGCACCGGCCGCGGCCGGCTTTGCATTCCCTTCGGGGATGGTGATGTCGATCGGAGTCACCGCGCCGAGGGTTGAGAGAGGCTTGTCGAAATCCTTCTCTCTGCCGACCACGAGCACCGACACCTGATTCGGCTGGACGTACTTCTTTGCTACACGCGCGACGTCGTCGGTAGTGACGGCCTGCAGTCTGGCTGGATACTGCTGGTAGTAGTCAGCAGGGTAGCCATAGAACTCGAGGTTCACCCGTTGCGTCAGGACCTTCGCCTTGGTGTCCGCGGTGAAGACATAGGCGTTGAGGATCGACTCCTTGGCCTGCTGCAACTCCTCGGCGGTGAACGGCTTCGTTCCCAGATCGGCCAGGTCAGTGCGCAACGCGTTGACCGCTTCGACAGTCGACCCGCTCTTGGTTCCCATCCAGATGTGGAAGAGACCCGGGCGGTCATACGCGGCATCGACGCCGCCACCGACTCCGTAAGCAAGGCCACGCTGCGTGCGGATGTCATTCATCAGGCGTCCCGAGAACCCTCCGCTGAGGATCTCGTTCATCACCGCGATCGGATAGAAGTCAGGGCTGTTGCGCAGCACACCGGTGTTGCCGTGAACAACGTAAATGTTGCTCTGCGTCACGTCGTCTTTGGCTACGAAATAGACACCAGGCTTGGCCTGCGTGCCGCCAATTGCTGGCGCCGCTGTAGGCACCTGCTCACCCTTGGGCCACGACCCGAGCGCGGCGCGCAACTTCTGCTCCATGGCCGCGGAGTCGAAATCGCCTGTGAAGCTGAGGATGATGTTGTTCGGATGGACATACTTCTTGTGGAATGCGAGAAGGTCATCGCGGGTGATCGAGTTGACGGTCGCGTACTCGGAGCGGCGCGCATAGGGCGAGCCTTCGCCGAAACCGAGTTTCAGCATCTCGCGGTCCGCGACACCCATAGCGTCATCATTACGGCGGGAGATGACCGTGATGGCTTGGGTCTTGGACAGATCGAGCTTGTCCTGGCGAAACGCCGGGTGCTCCAGCACGTCGGCGAAGATCGGGAAGACCGTGTCGAAGTCACCCTTGAGCACGCTCAAATTGAGGTTTGTGAAGTCCTCGCCCGGAACCGACTCCACTCGCGCCGCTCGTGACTCGAGGAAATCGTCGAGCGCATCGCCGGTCTTCGACTCCGTGCCGCCGGTGCGCCACACGGTGGCGTAAATGGCCGCCAGGCCGGACTTGTCCGCAGCGATGTCGCGGCCGCCCCCGCGTATCCGTGCGCCTCCGCGGATCAGCGGCAGTTCGTGATCCTCCATCAGAAAAATCACCAGGCCGTTCGCAAGCTGAACGCGTTTCGGCTGTGGCAATTGAATCTGATGCAGAGGCGGGGTCTTGATGTCGTGATAGTCGGAAACCTGGGCGATCGCCGGCAACGTCAGAAGCGCCGCCACCGCTGCGATCGCATGTATGCGAAGCCGTGTCATTTCGAGTCTCCCTTCAGAATCGGGGCGGAGGTCTTCTTCAACGACTCGATCGTGGCCGTGGTGCGGTTCGCCGGCACGAACGTTGCGCTGGCGACGCGGCGGATGTCCGCGGCGGTCACCTTGTCGAGCCTCTCGACCTCGTGAAACAGCTCGCGCCAGTCGCCAAAGACCGTCTGGTAGGTGGCGAGCTGGATGGCCAGCCCTTCGTTGGTATCGAGTTGCCGGAGCAGTGTGGCCTTCGTCCGCGTCTTGACCGACTGCAGATCGTCCGCGGAAACATCCTCACTCTTGAGGCGCTCGAGCTCAGCATGGATGGGATCGGCCAGATCGCCAGCCGAGTGACCGGCGCTGGGGATGGCGATCACCCCGAAGAGTGTCGGGTATTTGTTTCCAGGGAAGGTGTTGAACCCGGCGGCTCCCGCGGCGACCTTCTTGTCGCGGATGAGCGAGCGGTACAGGCGCGAGGTGCGACCCGTTGAAAGGAGCATTTCGATGGCGTCAAAGACTGGCGCGTCGGGATCCGTCACCGCGGGGCGGTGATACAGCTCGAAATAAACAGGCTGCGACTGCTCGCGGAGGGTGACCATTCGCTCGGCCGTCTGTTTCGGCTCGACGGTCCGAAGCGGATCGGGTGCTGCCGCTTTTGGCAGACGTCCGAAGTACTTCTCGACGATCGGCATCACCTCAGAGGTTTTGACGTCGCCGACGATTGCCACGACCATGTTGGCCGGGACGTAGTACTTCTTGTAGAACGCTGCCGCGTCAGTAGCCGAAAAGCTCTGAAGGTCCGACGGCCAGCCGACCACGGGTTGCCCGTACGGATGTGCGGTGAAGGCCGCTGCCAGAGCCTGCTCGAACATGCGGCCGGTCGGTGTGCTCTCGGTGCGCATGCGCCGCTCTTCGTGGACGACGTCTCGCTCTTTGTAGAACTCGCGGAAGACCGGGTGGAGGAAGCGCTCGGAGTCGAGGTAGGCCCAGAGCTCCACGCGGTTCGACGGCATCGAGTAGAAGTACGTCGTCTCGTCGGTGTTGGTGAAGGCATTGACGCCGGAAGCGCCGGCGCGGTCGACGATCTTGCTGAACTCGTTCGGCACTACGAACTTCTGCGCCTCGTCGATGGCGGCCTTCCACCCTTTTTCGAGATCGGCGATCTTCGCCGCGTCATGGCTGACGGGATCGCGGCGGGCCCGGTCGTAGGCGGCGTAGGCCTCTTCGACCTTGGCCAGCGCGGCGGACTCCGCCGGGTAGTTCGTCGTACCGATCTTATCGGTCCCCTTGAACGCCATGTGCTCGAACATGTGCGCAAGGCCGGTGATCCCTGGCACTTCCTGTGCCGACCCTGTGTTCACGATTGTGGTGAACGAGAAGACAGGGGCTTCGGTGCGCTCCATGACGATCACGGTCAGACCGTTGTCGAGCTTGCGCACGGTGGTGCGCTTCTCGGCCGAGGCGAGATCCTGCGCGTGCAGGGTCGCCGTGATCGTCAGAAGCAGGAAGAGTGAGTGAGACAGTCTTCGAGCTGCTTCCTTCAAATGATACCTCCAGGTGTTTGAGGTTTTCCGCCCATGCGCCGGGCAAACGCTTCCCGAGACGCGAGAATGTGCGGTTTCTGTGATACGTGTTGACGCGAAGAGGGTTTCGTTTATTGCAGAATTCATCGAACGGTACTGACGATGCCTATCGAGGCTGGCGGCGCCCCGGACCCGTGCCTCCGCGAGGCGTCGCGCCCGAGGCGGGGGAGACGCTCGACTATCTCTGCGGCCATTTTCGCATCTTCCAGTACGAGCGCGGCCACCGCTATTCGACCGACGATGTCCTCACCGCCTGGTACGGCACCCAATGGGCTCCTCGTGTCGGCCGCACCGCGGACCTCGGCTCAGGCATAGGCTCCGTCGCTCTCATCGCCGCCTGGCGCCTGCCCGGTGCATGTTTCTGTACGGTCGAGGCGCAAGCGATGTCCGCGCGCCTTGCCCGGAAGAGCGTCCAGTACAACGGTTTGGAGTCACGCTTCACGGTCTATGAGGGCGACCTCCGCGATCCTGCGATCCTCGCGGGTGAGCCTCCCTTTGATCTGGTCACCGGATCGCCGCCGTACTGGCCGGCCGGCAGCGCCGCGGAGGCGGCTCATCCGCAGGCGATCCCGGCACGCATCGAGATTCGCGGTTCCGTGGCTGATTACGCCGCGGCCGCTGCCCGCATCCTGGCCCCGGGCGGCGTCTTCGCATTCGTTTTCCCATGCGTGCAACGCAGCCGCGCCGAGGAGGCGCTGCGGATGAATGGGCTGATCGTGCTCCGGCGGCGCGATGTGGTGTTCAAGGAAGGCGAGCCCCCGATGATCTCCCTCTTCGCCGCGATCCGTGGTGCTGACCTGCCTCCGGGACGCGAGCCGTGGATCGAGCCACCGCTGATTATTCGCCGCAAAAACGGCTCCGTGCATCCAGAGTACGCTGCCGTCCGTATCAGTTTCGGTTTTCCGCCGGGTGACATCCCGGCTGTGCCATAGATGACGCCGGAGGTTGTGAATGCCGCTTGCCAATGCACTGATCGCGGAGTTGGAACAGGAAGGGAAGTCAACGTTGCGGATGCTCGAGCGGGTGCCTCCGGACAAGCTCGAATGGACGCCTCACCCCAAGTCGATGACGCTCGGACGCCTAGCCTGGCATCTCGTGTCCATGCCGGAGATCGCCGTCCGGTTGATCAACGCCGGAAGGTTCGACATCACCAACGGCGGGCCGCAGCCGATGCCCGAGAATCCCGAGTTCATCAACACGTTCCGCACAAACCTCCAGGCCGTATCCGCTACGATCGCGGCGCTCGACGATGAAGCGCTGCGAGCGCCGTTCGTCATCTCGAGCAACGGGGAGGTCGTGACCCAGACCCGCAAGAACGTGTTCATCCGCTCGATCCTGATGAATCACACCTACCACCACCGCGGACAACTCTCGGTCTACCTGCGCATGCTCGACGTGTCTTTGCCTGCGGTCTACGGCGCCAGCGCGGACGAGGCGATTTAGAGAGTCGATCAGTGGATCAGTGGATTGGTCGATCAGAATCAGGCTTCCTGACTACGGATCGACTGTAGAGAAGTCGATCAGTGGATCAGTGGATCAGTGGATTGGTCGATAGAATCAGGCCGCCTGATTACAGATCGACTGCTCCACTGCTCCACTGCTCCACTGATTCATGCCACACTACGCGTCGATGAAAATCATTGCCGGTGACATCGGTGGGACGAAGGTCCTGCTGCAACTCGTTGACGCGTCACAGACCGGGCGGACCGTCGTTGCGGAGCAGCGATACGAGAGCGGTGCCTACTCGACGTTCGATGAGATGCTCGGCGCGTTCTTCAAGGATCACGTGGCCGGTCCTGTTGACGCCGCGTGCTTCGCCGTGGCCGGACCGGTCTTCGCCGATCGCGCCGAGGTGACGAACCTTTCGTGGAAAATGGACGCCACGGCTCTCGCGAAGCAGTTCTCGATCGGCCGCGTCTCTCTGATCAACGACTTCTATGCCGTCGCCCTCGGCGTTCCTATTCTCGCTCCGGCGGACTTTCTCGTCCTCAACGCCGGGACGCGCGTCAATTTCGCTCCCATCGCGATCCTCGGCGCGGGCACGGGCCTCGGCGAAGCGAATCTCGTCCACGACGGCTTGAAGTGGGATGTCATCCCCTCCGAGGGGGGCCACGCCGACTTCGCACCGCAGGATGAAGAACAGACACGCCTCTTCCTCGCGCTCCTCGCGAAGTACGGTCATGTGAGTTGGGAGCGCCTGCTGTCCGGCCTGGGACTGGTGAACATCCACAACTTCCTGTCGGGTGAAGAGCGGCCGTACGACGAGTCGTTGCCGATGGAGATCGCAAAGGCGCTTGCTTCCGGCGATCCAGTGGCGGCGCGCACGTTCGAGATCTTCGTCGACATCTACGGCGCCGAGGCAGGCAACATGGCCCTCCGCCTCCTGGCCCGCGGCGGCGTCTACCTCGCAGGTGGCGTTGCCGCGAAGAACATCGATCGATTCACCGACGGCCGCTTCATGAAAGCCTTCCTGCGCAAAGGCCGCTTCCAGCACGTTCTGGCCGCGATTCCAGTCAATCTGATCACCAATCCGAAGGTCGGGCTCATGGGCGCCGCGGAGATGGGAATTCGGATGCTGAAGTAGCGGCTCGGAATGACAGTTTCTCCTCAACCGTTACCCCGCCGCGGTTCAGAGGAGTCAACACACACATGGGTCTTTCTGTCGGAATCGTCGGGCTGCCGAATGTCGGCAAGTCGACGATCTTTAACGCGCTCACGGCTGCTGGGGCTCAGAGCGCCAACTATCCTTTCTGCACGATCGAGCCGAACGTCGGCATCGTTCCGGTCACCGATGCGCGGCTCGACAAGCTCGTGGCACTTGCGCAGAGCAAACAAACTGTCTACACCGACCTCAGAGTCGTCGACATCGCCGGACTCGTGCGGGGCGCGTCGAAAGGGGAGGGGCTCGGCAACCAGTTCCTTGCCAACATACGCGAGACCGACGCCATCCTGCACGTGGTGCGATGCTTCGACGATCCGAACGTCATGCATGTCGAGGGATCGGTCGATCCGGAGCGTGACATCGAGGTGATCGAGACCGAGCTGTTGCTGGCCGATCTCGATGCCATCAGCAAGAAACTCGACCGCGTCAGCAGGTTCGCTCGGGTCGGTCAGAAGGAGTACATCGCACAAGCCGAGGCGCTCGAAAAGGCGAAGGCCGCGGTCGATGAAGGGACGCCGCTGCGCGCAGTCGACCTCACCGACGACGAACGCGCGGCGCTGGCCGAGCTGAGTCTCATCACGCTGAAGCCTGTGCTCTACGTGGCGAATGTCGCGGAGTCAGACCTCGGCAGCGAGACGCCGTTGTTGCAACAGGTCCGGAACGTGGCTGCGAAGAAGAAAGGAGAGGTCGTCGTTATCTGCGGCGAGCTCGAGGCGCAGATCTCGCAACTCCCACCCGGCGAGCGCGACGGTTTTCTGGCGGAGATGGGTCTCGATGAGCCGGGCCTCAACATCCTGATCCGCGCCGCGTACACACTCCTGGAGCTCGAGACATTCTTCACCGCGGGACCAAAAGAAGCGCGCGCATGGACGATTCCTCGCGGCTCGAAGGGTCCACAGGCAGCAGGAAAGATTCACAGCGATTTCGAGCGCGGTTTCATCCGGGCCGAAACGATTGGGTACGACGATTACGTTTCCCTCGGTGGAGAGCAGGCCGCAAAGGCAGCCGGGAAGATGCGAAGCGAAGGAAAGGATTACGTGGTACAGGACGGGGACGTGATCCTCTTCCGCTTCAACGTGTGATGGATCAGTCGATCAGTGGATTCGCAATGAGTGGGTCAGAAGGCGGTGTTTCTCTTCTAAGTACCACTGAGTCAACCTCTGTCCTGATCCACTGCTCCTCTGATCACTGATCTACTGATCACCGATCGACTCTCATGCAATTCACCATCCTCAGCGACGAAGGCCTTCCAATCCGCGGCGATCTCGACGTGTTGCCGGGAGCGAAGGCGCTCGTCGTCCTCGTTCATGGATTCAAGGGATTCAAGGATTGGGGCTTCTTTCCCTGGCTCGCGGAAACTCTCCGCAACAACCGATTCTCCGTCTGCCGCTTCAACATGGCGCGCAGCGGGATCGGCGAGAACCCGCAGACATTCGATCGCCTCGATCTCTTCGCCGAGGATACGTTTTCGGGGCAGATCGCCGACCTGCAGAAGGTCGTCCGCTACTGCCAGCAGCGTGTCGACGCCCCCACGTTTCTGGTCGGCTATTCACGGGGTGGCGGAATATCGCTGCTCGCGGCCTCGGGCATCGAGAATCTCAGCGGGATCGTGACGTGGAGCTCGATTGCGCGCAGCGAGCGCTGGGACGATGCGACGAAAGCGCTGTGGCGCCGCATCGGCTATATCGAGGTCCAGAACACGCGTACGAAACAGATGATGCGGATATCGACGCGGATGCTCGACGACATGGACGCGAACCGCAACCGCCTGGACATCCTCAAGTGCGCGACGCAGATCGAACAACCGATCCTCGTCGTCCACGGAGCACGCGACGAGAATGTGCCGGTCGCGGAATCGTCCGAGATCGAGACGTATGCTCCCGACGCCTCCCGCGTCGTGATCGCGAACGCCAGTCACAGCTACAACGCCATCCATCCGCTGGTCACTGTACCCTTCGAGCTGACCATGGCCGCCGCGCTGACAGCGCGATTCATCGGCGTATACGCGTAACCAGCTTGATTTCGCGCGAAGCGCTTGGAGTGCGCGGTGGCCGCAGCCACCGCTTTGGGAGGGAGGGGGCGCCTCGCGACTGGTCCGACATCTCGTAGAGAATTTCAGAAAGCGGTAGCTACGGCTACCGCGCTCCAAAGCGCTTCGCGCGAAATCAAGGGCACACTACGTCGTAGGCGGTTCCGAACCTGGGCGTGCTCCGCCGCGGCGACGGCGGCGGCGGCGTGGTTCGCCGGCTGGAGGCGGCGTTGGTGGAGGCAGGTCATCGTCGAGATCCGGCTCCTGGATGGGCTCGGGCTTGATGCGATCCTGCAGCTTCTCTTCGTCGAGCAGCCACACCCACTGCGTTGCGGCGTTTTTCGGCTCGGGGCGTTCTCGTTTCGGCGCCGGAGGGCGTGCGGCATGCGCTGCGCGAGGTAATTGCTGCGGCATGGGACGGCGTTCGGCGACGACAGGCGGCTCCAGGCGTTTCAGCCGGACGAGAACCTCTTCGCTCAGGCGCCGGTTGACGGAGATGAGGTCCGCCACCAGTCCAATCAGCAGCGTCTGAAAGCCGGCGATCAGGAACACGGACGCCAGGATCAGCGACTGCACATGGCCACCACGATCGCCGTGTGCGAAGGCCCAGAGGAAACGGGCGCCAAGGGCTGAGCCGGCCAGCAGAAGGAGCACGCCGATCGTGAAGAACGTTTTCAGCGGCTTGTAGATCGTGTAGATCCGAAAGATGGTGGCTACCGACTTGCGCAAGTACGTGCCGATGCCGCGATACAGCCGGGACGGGCGCGCCGGCGGGTTCGTGCGCACCGGCACGGACTGCACGCCGAGGTTGCGGTTGCCAGCCTGGATGATCGTTTCGAGCGTATAGGTGAAGGGGTTGAAGACGTTGATCTGCATCGCCGCGTCGCGCGAGAAGGCGCGGAAGCCGCTGGTCACGTCGCTGACGCGAATCCCTGACGCCAGCCCGACCGTCCGGCTGCCGAGACGCTGCAGCAGGCGTTTGAACCCGGACATATGCGGCGACTTCGCGACCTCACGGTCGCCGATGACTACATCCGCCGTTCCGTGGACGATCGGAGCGATGAGTTTGGCGATGTCGGCGCCTGCGTATTGATTGTCCGCGTCGGTGTTGACGATGATGTCGGCGCCGAGGCGGAGCGCGGCGTTGATGCCGGCCAGGAACGCTGAGGAGAGGCCGCGGTGCGTTTTGAGCAGCACCACGTGGGTCGCGCCAGCTTTCCTCGCGGCTTCGGCGGTCTTGTCGGAAGAGCCGTCATCGACGACGAGGCTCTCGATCGTTGTGACGCCGTCTATTTTCTTCGGGAGGTCGCGAAGCGTCTGCGCGATCGTCGCTTCTTCGTTGAAGGCTGGGATTTGAACGATAAGCTTCATGTAGTTTTCAGTCCATCAGTGGATCAGTAGGTTAGTAGATTAGTGGATCAGGACGACGGAGCTCGGTCGGAATGAACCTGGGGACTCCCGGTCAACGGATCGCCTGATCCAGTGATCGACTCCAATCAAGACTTCGCGGCTGGGGTTCCTGATCGACTGAGCTACCAATCCACTAATCTACTCCACACGCAACATGCGCGCCGAAATCAAAGTCACTGTCATCATGCCCGTGGAGCGGATCGGAGGCGACGCGGAGCGCGCGATCGAGTCGGTGCTGCGTCAGGAAGCGCCTTTTCCTTTCGAGTTGATTCTGGTCTCCGCGGCGCCGTTGGGAGTTGAAGTCGGGACCGGCGTACGGAACGTCATCGAGCCGAATCGTAATCCCGCAACTCGAAGAAATCGAGCCGTTTCCGAGGCCCGAGGGGAGATCCTGGCCTTCATCGACGACGATGCGGCCGCTGATGAGGGCTGGCTTGCCACGGCCGTCTCCTGGCTGGATGCACATCCCGGCGTCCTTGCTCTGGGCGGGCCCGATCCGGCTCCTCGCGACTCCACCCGCGCCGAGCTCATCGCCGAAACGCTTCTGTCCACACCGTACATCGGCAGCGGGCTGGTCTGCCACGAGAATCCTCCGGGGATCTTTCCGGTCGCCAGCCCGAGCGACGTAGCTCTCGTCAATCTCTTCGTCCGGAGGCAGTCGTTTCACGGGTTCGACGAGACCGTCGGCTATATCGGTGAAGACACTTCGCTCGTGGCATCGCTGCTGCCGAACGTCGTCTATCACTCCGGTGTCCGCGTGTTTCACCGCCGGCGGTCATTTCCCGGCCCGTACCTTCGCCAGCGGTGGCGTTACCGGGTCAAAACGGGCGAGATGCTTGCCCGCGGTTCATCGCCGTACACGAAGAACCGCAAGATCTGGGCGTTCCTCCTCGTCGGTGCGATCGCCATCGTGGCGGCGCCGATCGCCATCGTCCCGTACTTCGTCGCCACGCTGATTCTCGGCGCGCGCACCACCCGGCTGCCGATGCGCTACTGGCTCGTGCTCCCGTTCGCCTTCGCCGCTCATCACGCGACCTATTTCGCCGGAATTGTGTGGGGAGCAGTCCGGGCGAAGCTGCGTTAGGATTTATGTCATGCGCTTACCAGCCATCATGCTCTTTCTCGCTACCGCGTGTGTCTCGACGCAGCCCGCGCCGCCAGCACCGTCGCCTTCGCCTGCCCCCGCGCCGGCGCCGGCCGAAACCCGGCCGGTGAGGTCGGGCTCCGTTCCCATTCTGTCAAACGGCCTCTCCTGCGATGCGCCTGTCGCGATCAACACCAGCGACGAGCGGGAGGGGATCGCCAAAGAGAAAGCCTGGATCGAGGAAAACTACCCCGGCGCGAAGATGGTGTCGCGGTCACCGATTCGCTGCAACGACAAGGCCGCAGACCGGATCGATCTCGAGACCGCCAACGGCCAGAAGAGGTCAATCTTCTTCGATAGCAGCAAGTGGGCCGGCAAATAGCGCTCCCTGTGTGTAGGGCCGCCCTGTGTGTAGGGCCGCCGCCCTCGGCGGCCAGGTTCTCGCGGGTGAGAATCAGGCCGCCGAGGCGGCGGCCCTACACAACAACCGGGCGGTGGCGAAGCTGCGTTAGCATGGCTTGATCACGGAAGCACCAACGAAGGAGAGTCACGATGGCAGTCAGAACTGCAGAAGCGGAGTGGAAGGGATCGTTACGCGAGGGGAGCGGTCAGGTCAAACTTGGCAGCGGAGCGTTTGAAGGCAAGTACTCGTTTGCCTCGCGTTTCGAAGAAGCAGGCGGCACGAATCCGGAAGAGTTGATCGGTGCTGCGCACGCCGGTTGCTTCTCGATGGCTCTGGCGGCGGGGCTGACGCGCGCGGGACATCCGCCGGTGCGCGTACACACGACGGCGTCGGTTCGGTTGGAGAAAGTTGGCGAAGCGTTCGAGATCACCCGTATCGATCTCGATTGTGAGGCCGAGGTGCCGGGGATCGACGAAGACGGCTTCCATGCCCAGGCCGTCGCAGCGAAAGAGGGTTGCCCGATCTCGAAGGCACTGCGGTCGACGGAGATCACGCTCAAGGCGCGGCTGGTGTGATGGATTACCACGCGCCGGTGCCGGGTTGAGCGATCTCAGGCGATGAAGTTCACAGACAAGCTGCAGTACCTTCGTTACCTCGTCGACAAACGGGGGATGAAGCCCGTCTACATGATTCTCGGGCTGACGTACGACTGCAACTCGTTCTGCCGCACCTGCTTCAACTGGGAGCAGCTCCGAAAGAACAAAGAGCACGAGCTGTCATTCGAGGAGTTGGAGAAGACGTTCTCCTCCCTCGGCGACCTCTTGTTCGTGGTCATGAGCGGCGGCGAGCCGTTCCTGCGCCGCGACCTGCCGGACGTCTGCGCGATGTTGTCGTCGCAGAACCACGTCAAGCAGATCACCATCCCGACAGGTGCCATCGCCAGCGAGCTGACGGCGCGATCCACCGAGGCGGCGTTGCAGCGCTGTCCGGACACGCAGATCGTCGTCAATCTGTCGATCGATCACGTGGGCGAGAAGCACGACTGGATCCGCGGCGTGCCGGGGAACTACGAGCGGGCGAAGAAGACCTACGCCGCGCTGGTGCCGTTGCGCGAGAAGTACGGGAACCTGACCATCAACGTACATACGTGCCTCTGCAGCTACAACGCCGATGATCTCGACGAGTTGTTTGCCGCGGTCCGGCAGGACTTTCCGACGATCTCGTTTCACTCCTTCGAGATGCTGCGCGGTGATCAACCGGACAAGAACATCCAGCCGGTCTCGACGGACAAGTACCGCGAGCTGCTCCCGAAGCTCGAGACGTACTGGAACACCTACTCGCACTACGACAGCTTCCTGAAGTTCGTGAAGATCTATACGCGCCGCCTGGAGTTGGAGATCCTGGAGCAGGAGACGCAGGTCAAGCCGTGCCACGCCGGCCGGATCTCGGGCGTGCTCGACGCGCGGGGAGAAGTGAAGATGTGCGAGCTTCGCGACGCCGTCGGCAACGTGCGCGACACCGGCTACGACTTCGGCAAGCTCTGGTTCTCGCCCGCCGCTGACGCGCAACGGGCCTCGATCAAAGCGAAGGAGTGCCATTGCACGCACTCGTGCTTCATGTCGTCATCGCTGGTGTTCGACGTTCGCACGTGGGGGGCGTATTTCGCCTCGACGGTAGTGAACTTCCTGTCGGCGGCGTGATCCGACAGTCAAAAGCTTGATCCGCAGATTACGCAGATGAACACAGAATAGGAGACGTTTCTATTCACATTCTGCGTAATCTGCGCCATCTGCGGATTGGGTCTCCTGCGGCGTTACCATGCCGCGCGTGAAGCTCGCCATCGTCGGCCCTGTTTTCCCCTTTCGCGCCGGCATCGCGTATTGCACGACCAGGCTGGCGGAGGAGCTTCACGCCGACGTCATCTCCTTCTCGCGGCAGTTTCCGAAGCGTTTCTACCCCGGCGGCGACGATATCGATCCGACGCTCCCGCGCGCCGGCGCTGCTTTCATCATCGACGTCGTGAACCCCTTGACGTGGCTGCGCGCCGGATGGCGGTTGCGCCGCTACGATGCTGTGATCCTGGTCTGGTGGGTGTGGATCTTCGCTCCCGCTTACCTGACGATCATTGCGCTGCTGCGGCGGCGTACACGCGTCATCCTGCAATGCCACAACATCGGTGACAAAGAGCCGGCGGCGTGGAAACGGTGGCTGACGGATCGCGTGCTACGCCGTGGCGATGTTCTCGTGACGCATGCGCGCACGGAAGGGGATGAAGCGTGGAAACGCTCGCGAGGACGGAGAGTCGTTCGCACCTTCCTCCCGGTACACGAGCTTGGTGGTGCGATCCCATCGCGCAACGATGCGCGCATCACGTTGAACATCGACAGAGCAGCCAATGTCGCGCTCTTCTTTGGTCACGTCCGTCCGTTCAAAGGACTCGACATCGCGCTTCGTGCCTGGCGCGAGTTGACGAGCGATGTGATGCTCGTCGTGGCAGGGGAGGCGTGGTGGGAACGGGAGCATGAATATCGCGCGCTCGCGGCAGGGCTCACCAACGTCCGCTTCGAGTTTCGCTTCATCCCCGACGCGGAGATCGCCACCTACTTTGCCGCCGCGGATGTCGTCCTCGCGCCGTACCGCATCGAGGCGCAGAGCGGTGTCGCACTCACCGCGTTCCACTTCGCGCGGCCCGTCATCGCCACGACTGTCGGCGGCCTTCCGGAGATCATCGACGGCAGCAACGGCATCCTCGTCCCGCCCGAAGATCCAGCGGCGCTCGCGCGCGCGGTCGATGAGTTTTTCACGACACGCGACTGCGCATCGATGGAGCACGCCGCCGCCGGCTCGGCGCGCAAGTACTCGTGGACGGAATACGCTGCGGTGTTCGCGGCCTTAGTGGACGGGAGATGAAACTCAACCCCCGCCGCATCAAAGTCGGCCTCGAACTGACGTCGAAGTGCAACCTTCGCTGCGGCATGTGCCCGCTGCCGGTGCTGCGCCGTCCGTACGAGGACATGGTCTGGCCGATGGTGGAGAAGGCGGAGCGCGAGATCCACGGCGCGGGGCTGAAGCTGAAGTGGCTGCACGAGATGGGGGAGCCGCTGCTCTATGCCCGCATCGACGACGCCATCCGTCTCTTTCCCGAGGCAAGCCTCTCCACGAACGGATTGGTCTTGACGGAGGAGATCGGCGCGAAGCTGCTGGCATCGCCGCTGAAACGGATCCGCATCTGCGTCGATTCGGTGAACCCGGAGGTCTACCCGCAGCTTCGAACCGGCGGCGACTTCGACAAGCTGGTCGTACTGACGCGCGCCTTTCTCGAACAGGCCAAAGGCCATCCCATCCGGATCGAGATCCAGAAGATGCGCTCACGGCTCACGCTCGAGGAGACCGTCGACGATTTCCGCACGCTGTTCAACCTTCGCCAATACCGCAACGCCCGCGTCATCGAGAAGACCTGCGAAGCGCTCGACGTCAACGAGGATACCGACCTGCACGGAAAGTTCTACGGCTGTGTGCAGGGAGCCTTCTTCACCTGGGTGGTGATCTTCGCCGACGGCCGCGTGACGCACTGCTGCTACGACGCGCACGCCGATCAGGTCCTCGGCGATCTGAAAACGCAGTCGCTGCACGAGATCCTCGACTCCCCGCGCCTCGCCACGATGCAGGCCGCTTTCGAACGGCGCGACTTCACGAACCTCCCCCGCTGCGCGGAGTGCTTCAAGCACGGCGGTGAGTCGCACACTTTCAACGACGTACTGACGCGCGTCCAGAACCTCCCGGGGGTGGCAAAGGACGTGGTGCGCAAAGTGATTGACGTGCGGTATCGGACGTGACCCTTTCGTGATTCACATCCTGAACATCGTCTTCGGCCTCATCCCCACGATGATCCTCGGCGGAAGCATCGCCGCCGGTGTCGAAGACGACCGCGGTCACCGCCGGATGTTTCTCTTCGTCTACGGTCTCTGGGCGATCACGCTGGCTTTGTGGAACTGGATGCGATCGGCGCCGGTGGGGTGGATTGCACTTTGGCTGGTAACGGGGTTGAGCGCTCTGGCTGTCTGCGCATACATTCGGCGTGTCCGTGGGTCAGTGGATCAGTGACAGGTGGATCAGTGGATCAGGAACAAGGGCCAAGCCCTTCCTGTCATCCTGGATGACAGGTATGCGGAACGCGGCTTTGGTTCAGGCGTGGGGCGCAATTGTGCCTGATCCACCGATCACTGATCCACTACTCCACTACTCCATCACCGGAACGAGATCGGAATGTCGTCCATCGTCAGCACGCCCGGCTTGGCGCTGACGACGCGCGGGATCGCGTTCACCACCATTGCCGCGGTGGCGCGGTCGCCGTGGACGCCGCCTTTGATGACCATCTCGACGTCCGGCACTCCATGCACGAGCACGCGATCGGCGGCCACATCCTCGGCGCCGACGTACATACGCAGCTCCAGGCTGACGTTGATCTTGCCGCGGCCCCGGATGGTCTGATGGACACCGGCGACCTGGCCGGGAGCGCAGGTGAGGTACTGCGTGACCACTTCACGCTCGGCGATGATTGGTTGGATGTCCTCGCCGCTGACCTCCTCGAACTCCGCGCCGAGGCCCTTGCCGACCATCATCAGAGACTCGCGGAGGCCCATGTGTTTGATCTTGCCGGCAGCGACGGCGGCGCGGAACTCGTCCGGCGTCATGCCGGCGCCAACTTTGCGCTGCAGAGGCTCGCGCCGGGTGGAGGCGTTCTGGATACGGATGATCTCCACGGAGTCGATGCGCTGGCAGACTGAGGTGATGGTCAGCGGCAGCTTGTCCATGACGAAACCCGGATTGACGCCGGTGCCGAGGAGCGTCACGTTCTTTGCGCGCGCCATCTGCTGCAGCTCTTCGCGGATCTGCTGATCGAGAGGGAAGGAGAGCTCTTCGCACGTGGAGACTACGTGACAGCCGCGCGTCAGCAGATCCTTGAGCTGGCCGGAGACATCGCGCAGCCGGGAACCGGTGGAGTGGCAGACGACGTCAGGATTACCGGTTAGCTCGGCAGTGACTCTGACGCCAACCTCGCGGTCGAGACCGATGACCTCGCCGAGGTCCTTGCCGATCTTGCTGGGATCGACGTCTACCGCAGCGACGACGCGAAGCCATGGTTTGGTGAGCAGAAGGCGGGCGATCTCCGCACCGATCGGGCCGATGCCGTATTGCGCGACTGTGATGGGTTGGACTGGATTCATGTGTACCTCGCAGGGAAAGTGGCGCGCATTGTAGTTTGGTGGCTCGGTTTCCGGGTTGCTATGTTGCCGAGTCGCCGAGGTTGACCGGTGCCGGGGAGTCGCATGTGAATTTCAAGCCCTTCTCGACCGTGCTGAGCTGATCAACCAGACGGCCCGCAACCGTTAGTTGAGCTCGTTATCCAGACCGGCAATCGAGCCAAGGGACCAGTGATCGCCGACGTTTCTCAATTCGGCTCGGGCGTTGTGGCTCCTGGGGGAATTCAACAGCTCTTCGCCGACGGCGTTCGGCTGCCATTTCCAGGTGAACGCGGCGTGGGCTGTGCTGCCGTCGTTGTCGACCGAAGTCACGGAATCGAATTGCCGTTTTGCCAGGGGGAACGTCCAGGAGGCGCCGTCATCGACGAGACCGTCGAGATGCAGCAGGCCGTCGCGCGTCAGGGTCGGAGTGCCGTCGCTTGCGATGTCCATATAGCCGAGCTTGCGCAGCGCGGGAAGCAGGCGCAGCTCGATCGGGGTGGCCCCCAGGTGCGGTGCCTTGAGAAGGTGCGCGGTGTGCGGAGTGGCGAATCCGTTGTCGATCTCGATCAGATAGCGGATCCGGTCCGGATCCAGTCCCGCGGGATAACTCACCGGCTGGGCCGGCTTCTGGGAGGACTCGATGTGCAATCCGGAGGAAGGCCGCTCCTGGCTCTCCTGGCGCGCCTTCGTCACGGTGACGGCGCGAGCGCACATCTTGGGGATCATGAAGAGGAGCACCACCGCGATGATGATCGGAATACCGACGGTGCGCAGAATCCGGGTCTCGTCTGTCATCCGACGTAGCGGTTGATCATGTCGATCATCTTGTCGCGCGTGAGCGGCTTGCGCATCCAGGCGTTGGCGCCGGAGCTGGGGAACATCTCTTCCAGCGACTTCTCCGGGAGATCGGAGATCAGCACGATGGGGATGTCCTTTTTGCTCGACTGCGACTTCAGGACTTCGCTGAGGCGGTTGCCCTTGATGCTCGGCAGATTGACGTCGAGAAAGATGATGTCAGGAGAATTGCTGGCCAGGACATGGTTGAACTCGATCCAGCTCGTCGCTGTCAGGACCGTACATCCTTCGCGCTCGAGGAGCGCGCGTCCAAGTTTCAGCACCAGCGGGTTGTCATCGAGGATCAACACCGCCACTTTCGACAGCGACGCGGGCATGCAGTAGTTCCTTCCAACAGTAGATTCGGCGGGGGCGACTTCGGTGCATGATACATTTTCCCACTGCCGTAACGACAATCCGAGGGCACATTTGGACGACATCACACCGTATGAACCGTATCCCGTGGCACCGCGGCCTGAACCGGCAGGAGCTCCGCTTCCGTTTCGCCGTCCGGCCGACTACTACGCGGCGCCAGGCTCCGATCTGCGGCCGCTCTTCCCCCGATGGGTGCCCATCGGCTGCGGATGGGCAGCACTTGTTTTTGTCATCGCCCTGTTCGCGGCCGGGGCGTTTCTCCCGCGCTCCGGCTCGATGCTCGACTGGATCTTCGGCAAGATGCAGGACGACATCACAACGCACTTTACCGTTGCCGTGACGCCTGTTCAGAAAGCGGACTTCGCTGCCGGGATGAAGACCATGCGTGCCGCCGCGATCGCTGGAAAGCTGAAGCTCGACAAGACACAGTCATTCCTCAAGCTGGCTACCGATGTCGACGCGGATGAGAAGATCGATCACGCCGAAGCCGATAAGCTGATCGCTGCCCTGAGGGAAGTGAATCGAAGCGTGAAATGAGTGGGTTGCGTGTAGGGCCGCCGCCCCCGGCGGCCTGACGGCTGCGCGGACCGCCGGGGGCGGCGGCCCTACACCGGATCACCATGAACTTCAAACTCGTCTCCCCATTCACTCCGCAGGGCGATCAGCCCGAGGCCATCCGGCAGCTCACCGAGAGCGTGAAGGCCGGCACGCGCGATCAGGTGCTCCTCGGCGTGACCGGTTCGGGTAAGACCTTTACGGTCGCCAGGCTGATCGAGGAAGTCAACCGGCCCACGCTCGTGCTCAGCCACAACAAGACGCTGGCGGCACAGCTCTATCAGGAGTTCAAGAACTTCTTTCCCGAGAACAAGGTGGAGTACTTCGTCTCCTATTACGACTACTACCAGCCCGAGGCCTACATCCCGCAGAACGACCTCTACATCGAAAAGGAGATGACGAAGAACGACGAGATCGACAAGCTGCGGCTGGCGGCGACGAAGTCTCTCTTCGAGCGCCGCGACGTCATCATCGTCTCGTCGGTGTCGTGCATCTACGGAATCGGCGATCCCGACCTCTACCACTCCATGCTGGTCTTCTTCGAGCGCGGCGTTGATCAGCCCATGATCGAATACCTGCGCCGCCTGACGGAGATGCAGTACGAGCGGACGCCGTACGATCTGGCCCGCGGCACGTTCCGCGTGCGCGGAGATGTCCTCGAGCTCTGGCCGGCCTATGAAGACGATGCGGTGCGCATCGAGTTCTTCGGCGACGAGATCGACAAGATGACGCGGATCGATCCGATCACGGGCCGTACTTCGGGCCACGAATACGACCGCCTGGCTGTTTACCCACGCACACACTACGTCACTCCGCGCGAGCGTCTGATGGTGGCGATGACGAACATCCGGGTCGAGCTCGACGAGCGCGTGGCCGAGCTTCGCGCCAACGACCGCCTCCTCGAGGCACAGCGCCTGTCGCAGCGGACGATGTTCGATCTGGAGATGATCGCGGAGCTCGGTTACTGCAATGGCATCGAGAACTATTCGCGGCATCTATCCGGCCGGCTGAAAGGTGAACCGCCGCCGACTCTGATCGACTACTTCCCGAAAGACTTTCTCCTCGTTGTCGACGAGTCGCACCAGACTATCCCGCAGGTGCGTGCGATGTGGGGAGGGGACCGTGCGCGAAAAGAGACGCTGGTGGAGTACGGGTTCCGGCTGCCGAGCGCCATCGACAACCGGCCGTTGTCGTTTCTGGAGTTCGAAGGAAAGCTGACGCAGATCGTCTATGTCTCCGCCACACCCGGGCCGTTCGAGATGGAGAAGACCGGGGGTCTCTTCGCCGAACAGGTCATCCGTCCGACTGGGCTGCTCGATCCTCAGATCGACATCAGGCCGGTCAAGGGACAGGTCGACGATCTGATCGGCGTGATCAAGGAGCGCGTGGCGAAGAACGAGCGGGTCATGGTTACGACGCTGACGAAGCGGATGTCCGAGGACCTGACGCGTTACCTGATGGAGCTCGGAATCAAGGTCAACTACCTGCACTCGGATGTGGAGACGCTCGAGCGCATCGCCATCATCCGCGACTTCCGCATCGGCACCTACGACGTGCTGGTCGGCATCAATCTCCTCCGCGAAGGTCTCGACATTCCGGAGTGCTCGTGCGTGGCCATCCTCGATGCCGACAAGGAAGGCTTCCTTCGCTCACAGACGTCGCTGATCCAGACCATCGGCCGCTGCGCCCGCAACCTGAACGGCATCGCCATCCTGTACGCCGACAAGATGACCGACTCGATCCGTTTCGCGGTCGCCGAGACTAACAGGCGCCGCACCATCCAGCAGACATACAACGAGGAGCACGGCATCGAGCCGGCCTCGATCATCAAAGCCATCGACAGCGACCTCGTGAAGATGGCCAACCTCGACTACTTCGAAGTCCCCGGCGGCCCTTCGTCAAAGGCGCGTCTCGATCTCACGGACGGGGAGGACCTGGACAAAGCCATCTCCCGCCTGACGAAGGAGATGAAGGACGCCGCCAGGAACCTCGACTTCGAGAAAGCTGCGGAGATCCGGGACAAGCTGAAGGAGCTGAAGGAGATTCGGATCTTCGTGTGAGTCTTTAGCCTTTGACTTGTGGATTCGGATCTTCGCGAGAGCTGTTAGTCGTAGAGTTCCAGAACAGCCTGTTCTGGATCTTGCGCAAAGTCGGCGATCGCATCAATGCTTGACCGAAGGATCCGCTCGACGACAGGGGTCTTGCAGTTGCCGATGCGCAGCCAGATGACTTTTGGAGGCGCACCTCGCAGGATCGCCAGCTCCGCCAGGTCTCGGTCCTTGGTAACGAAGACAAAGCCGTTGGTCTTCGCGAAAAGCCAAAGCTGCGAATCGCCGGTGCGGCCGAAATTCAAGAGGCGCGTCTGGGTGCTTCCCGGGAAGACGTCCTCCAATCGAGCTACGAGCTTGTGCGAGATGTTGTGATCCAGGAGCAGCTTCACGCGTGAGACATCGCTGTTTTCCGCTCCCGGTCAGCAGCGTAGCTTAGGCTTGCGAGTATGTCGTCGTGAGTCAGATCCGGATAATCCGAAATGATCTCCTCTTCAGTCATCCCGGCGGCAAGAAACGACAGAACGTCGTACACCGTGATTCGGAGTCCGCGAATGCATGGCTTACCACCTCGCTTGCCGGGTTCGATCGTGATGATGTCGTGGTAGTCCATGGAACACCTATGGTACTCCCAGGTGACCGCGCGCATCGTGGCGCTCAGAAGCTCCACCGCAGGCCCAACCTCGCCGAAGTCGACGGAGTGCGGACGGTCGGTTTGAGGTAGTTGGGGTTGGCCGGCTTCGGCAGCGCGTTGTCGCTCTCCTGGAAGCCGTAGCGCTCGTCGAGCAGGACGGCGCGCTGCGTGTTCAGGATGTTGAAGACGTCGAGGAGGAGGTTGACCTTGGAGCGCCCGGCTGCGATCGGGTAGCCGAGGTGGATGTCGGCGTCGTAGTTGCTCGGCGTGCGTCCCTCGGTGCCACGCGGCGTGAGGAAGAACTCGTAGCGGCGATACGCGTCGGAGTAGCCGTAGCGGGTGACCGGCGTGCCGCTGCGCCAGTAGGCGGAAACGCCCAGCGAAAGCTTCCACGGCGTGTTGTAGATGCCGGAGGCTTTGAGTTGATGACGGCGGTCGTTCGACAACGCGCCGCGGTTGGTGATCTTGGTGAGGTCCCGGCCGTTGGTGAAGAAGTCGTAGTAGTCGTATGCGGCGGAGATGTTCGGATCGGCGCCTACATTCGTGAACGGCGCGAACTCGCCGTCGTAGTTGCCTTCGAGCCGCGAGTAGACGTACGAGGCCATGGCCTGCCAGTTGTTGGAGTAGACCTTCGTGGCGTCGAGCTGGATGCCTTTGTACGTCCGCTTCGGTTTCGGCGCATCGAACTGCTGCGAGTAGTCGAGCGTGAAGATCTTCTTCATGATCCCTTCGCCGGGATTGCCGATGCAGTAGGTGCCGTCGCTGGAGCAGAGGAAGTCCTCGATCACGCGGCCGTAGCTGCGGTAGATCCCCTTGACGCCGACGGAGATGCTGGGCATCAGCTCGCGCTCACCGCCAACGATGTACTCGGTCAGGAACTGGTTCTTCAGATTGGGATCGGCCGGCTCGGTGAAGCCGCCGAGGATGGCTGACTTCGTCCCGGCGTCGCTCTCCGCATTCGGATCGGGGATGACGCTGGTTGGGCTGTAGTTGATGATGCGCGGCTGGCGCTCGTACGAGAATGAGCGGATGACGAGATCCATCGGAATCTCTTCGTAATAGCGGCCGTAGGAGCCGAAGACTTTGGCGTGATTGGAGCCGCTGGGGTCCCACACGAATCCGAGCCGCGGCGCGTAGTCTTTTTTGAGATCGATCTGCGTGACGCCGGCGGCGTCGATGATCCGCTGGCGGTCCCAGCGCAGACCGGCGTTGAGCGTCAGGTTCTTCATCGTCCAGCGGTCCTGAACGAAGGCGGTGGTGTTCTTGTGCTCCGGCGACGCGTTCAACGCCGACACCGGCGCGTTCGCCACGGTGGCGTTCGCCGTCGTCCAGTAGAAATGGCTGTAGATCGGCTTGGCCGGGTTGTTGGGATTGTCGAACACGTTGACCTGCTGCCCGCCGGACATGCGTTTGATGACGTCTGCGGTCTGGTCCTCGATCTCGATTCCAGCCTTGATCTGGTGCGCGCCAAGGAATCGGGTGGCCGAGCCGCCGTAGAACTTGCGTTCGAAGGACTTCTGCTGGATGAGTCCGAAGCCGCCGGTCTGGAAGAAGTTGTTGCGGGCGTCGATGTACTCGATGGCGTCGCCGGCACTGGTCGCCGGTCCGACGGAGTTCCGCTCCTTGTGGCTCGCGTCCTGCGCGGAGAAAAGCCATTTGGTTCCGATCACTCCGTCGTAGCGAATGGCGTAATCGCGGCCGCCGAAGTCCTGCCGCCCGAGGTAGGTGACGGGGTCGCCGATGAGCGAGTGATTGGCGTCGTTGATCGCGCCGGTATCGGCGCGGGGATCCTGCAGGAAAGTGCCGACGAACATGTTGCTGGGCGTGGCGCTGAACGTCACCTTGGCGGAGCCGAGGTTCCGATGGCTCAAAGACGCTACGGATTTGCCGGCATCGGGACCGTCAGAAAGGATGTTCCCCTGCGTGTTGCGGACCTGGTCGTAGGCGCCGAAGAGCCAGAGCTTGTCTTTGAGGATGTAGCCGCCGAGATCGGCGCCGTAGTCCTTCCGAGTGAGAGTCGCCGGCGTGCCGCCGGCGACGGTTTTCGAATTGGCCTGGAGCGAGTCGTTGTTGTCGTAGCCGAAGGCGTCGCCATGGAGCTCGTTGCTCCCGGACTTCGTGACGACGTTGATGATGCCGCCGGTGGCGCGGCCGTACTCGGCTTCATATCCGCCGGTCTTCACTTCCACGGCATCGATGAACTCGAAGTTCAGCTCCTTGCCCTGAAAACCGTATTCTGCATTCGTGGTGTTGACGCCATCGATGTAGAACGCGTTCTCCGCGCCCGAGGAGCCGTAGACCGTGATCGCCGGCGTCTGCTTGTCGTCGGACTGAATGGCGTCGGTGGAGACACCGGGAGTGACCTGCGCGACGGAGGAGTAGTTGCGCTGCGTCGGCAGCGTCTCGATCTGGGTGGCGTTGAAGTTGGTGCCGAGGGTGTTCGACGCCGTATCGATTGGCGGTGCGAAGCTTCCGACGGTGATCACCTCGGTCATCGCCGGTGAGAGGGCGGCATCGACGGTCGTTTCTTTCCCAAGCGAAACCGGGATGGATGCGTTTTTCTTCGCCGCGAAGCCGGTCAGAGTGAATTGCACGGTGTAGCTTCCCGGCGGAAGCAACGGCAGTCGATAGAGACCCGACACGTCGCTGAGGGCGATGCGGATCCCCTGGAGCGCGGGGCTCGTCGCTTCGACCGTGACACCGGGGAGCGTTGCGCCGTTGGAATCGGTCACGTGCCCGCTGACCGACCCCGTGGTCTGCGCGGCAAGAGGGAGTGCGACGAGTAACGCGAAGGGGAGAAGTTTCCGAAGAGCGGACATGATGAAGCCTCCTTGATCGAAGAGATCACCACGCACCAGCTTCGCGCGAAACAGGTGTCAATGGTGTGCCGGTTCGGCGACAGTTGCTTCGCCGGGTGGCCGGTCGACAAACCTACGTTGGCTATATCGAAGTATTCAGATGGCGATGGCCATGGCCGGCCATGGCCACCACGGTCGCCGAGAGGAGGCCGAGCTCCACGAGAGTGTTGTGGAACATGGCCGGTTTCGTTTCGCTCTCGGTCGATGTGGCGGTGATCACCAGCTTGCGCCGGATCCCGGCGATGGAACCTATGATCAGGAACGGCTCGGCGTTGAGCGTGTGCGACTCGAGTGAGATGGCCACCGTGTAGACGATCTCCATGGTCATCATGACCAGCAGGACCGTGTTCAGGATCTCGATGGACTTGTGCTCGATCTCCTTCGGGCCCCCTTGCGCGGCCGCCAGAAGGTCATGCATGCTGGAGTAAAGGAGCAACACCGCCACCAGCACCAGAGCACATCCGATCAGAATCAGAACGGTGCTTTCGGCCAGGCCGAGGTACTTTGCCGCCTTCGAAGTCCAAGGCTTTGGTTCGGGCGTGTCACTCATGCGGTGAAGTATAGGCTACCGGGGGGTGGGGAGTAGGGGGTGGGGAGTGGGAGGCAGACATCGAACATTCAATATTCGCGTCTCCACACCCCACACCCCACTCCCCATCAAACATACCTTCCCAACACACTCCGAACCCGCGCCAACCCCTCTTCTATCTCCCTCGGCGACACTGCGCCGGCGCTGAGACGGAACCAGCCTGTCTCTTGCAGTAAGCCGAATGCCTGGAACGGAACGACGGCGAAGCCGGCTTCGTCGAGGAGTATGCGGCGGATCTGCTCGTTCGAGGTGATGCCGCCCCGGCCGATGAGGTCGAACTGGGCGGAGAGATAGATCGCTCCCTGCGGCGTGATGGCGCGGACAGGGAGGCCGTCGCAGCGCATCGCTTCGATTCGGTCATAGAGGAGATCGAGCCGGAGCTGCAGCTCGCGAATCATTCCTTCGTGGTATTCGTCGATCGCGCTGCGCATACCGAGGAACCTCGCCACGGCGATCTGTTCGGGGCGCGGTGCCCAGGCGCCGACGTGGCCGAGGATGTCGCGCATCTTCGCTGTGATCACCGGCGGCGCGACCGTCCATCCGACGCGTAGCCCCGTCGCGGCGAACGATTTCGAGATCCCGTCGACAAAGATCGTGTACGGCATGACCTCGGGGACGAGCTGCGGCGGCGTGTAGTGATGGTAGCCGCCAAAGGTCAGCATCCAGTAAACCTGATCCCACATCAGCAACAACGCGCGCTCACCAGTCGCGGCACGGCGCTCGTTCTCATCAACCACGAGCCGGGCAATCCGCTCCACTTCGTCCTTCGCCATGACGGTGCCGGTCGGATTGAGCGGGGTGCAAATGCAGATGAGGCGCGCGTCGCGGATGTGCGGCCGCAGCAGGCCGGCGGTGGGGAGGAAGTTCGTCTCCGGTCCGACGGTGATCTCGACCGGTACGCCGCGCACGAGGTAGACGTAGTGGGCGTTGTTCCAGGAAGGGATGGTGTAGACGACTTTGTCGCCCGGATCGACGACCGCTGCATACGCGGCAAAGATGATCGGCCGCGCGCCACCGGCGATGAGCGTCGACTCGATCGGATACTTCAGGCCGAGGGCGTCGTCGTAGAAACGGATCAGTGCCTGACGCAGCTCTTTCGTTCCATCCGATGGCGGGTAGTTGGTCTCGCCGGCAGCAAAGGCCTCGGCGATCAGATCTTCGAGGACTCGGGGGATCCGGAACTCCTTCGGCGAGAAGTCGCCGACGGTGAGGTTGCAGATGTCGCGTCCTGCTTCGGAGAGCAACCTGATCTCCCCGGAGATCTTCAGGATCTCGGAGCCGGTCAGTCCGAGTGCGAGTTTCGAGAGGCTGCTGTCGTTTGTGGTTGCAGGTGGCGCGATAGTCATCGATGGGGATTGTAAATCAGTCGGGTGGAGCAGTAGATCAGTGGATCAGTAGATCGGCCGGTCGGTGGATGTGAGTCAGTGGATCAGTAGATCAGTAGGTCAGTGGATCGGAACCAACTGCCTCTGACCAGAGCCAACCTGGTTCTGATCCACCGATCCACCGATCTACTGATCTACCGATCCACAGACCCTTCTGATCCACCGATCTACCGATCCACCGACCCTCTGATCCACCGATCTACCGATACGCACGCCGGATCTTCCAGAGATCGAGCAGCGCTCGCAGGAAGTCGTGCGACTTGACCTTGGAGCCGGTCACGTCGTGCCAGCGGGTGACGGGTAACTCGTAGATTGCGCCGGCCACGGCATCGCGGCCAAGGCGCTCGACGTATCGGGCGATGATCTCGACGTCGAAGATCCAGCGCGAGAGGAACGGAGTGGCGAAGACCTCGCGAAGCGTGTCGTTCGTACGGAAGAGTTTCGCGCCGCACTGAGTATCGTAGACCGCCAGACCGAGGGTCGATGAGATCAGCGTCGCACCGACGCGGCCGGCGTAGTGACGTGAAGGGCGGCGGCTGATCTCGCGGCCGAGGAGGCGGACGCGGGATCCCATCACGATCTGAATCGCCGGACGCGACTCCAGAACGTCGAGAAAGCCTGGAAGCTCGGCGAGGGGAGTGGCCAGGTCGGCATCCCAGAAACCGACATAGCCGGCTGGTTGCTCCATCGCGGCGACAAATCCGCGCCGCACCGCCTCGGCTTTCCCGCTGTTGCGCTCCAGATTCAAGACGGCGAAGCGCTTCGGATCGGAGTCGCGGAGCTTCTCGAGCAGTCCGAGAGTGCCGTCCCGGCTGCCGTCGTTCACGAAGAGGAAATCGACTTCGCAGCCCCCGGCGGAAACGCGCCGAAAAGCCTCCACGTCGAGCCGGCGCTCTTCGTTGTAGCAGGGAACGACGAGGGTAAGGCGCGACACGCGGGCGCATTGTAGCTACGATTCAAGGATGACTGACTTCGACATCCGTACCATCGCCACCTCCGTCCATGGCCACTATCTCGTCCAGCAAGGTCCGCCAGAACGTCTCCTCGCCGGCTTTCATGGCTACGGCGAAACGGCAGCGATCCATATGGCCGAGCTGCAGAAGATCCCCGGCGTCGAGCGTTGGACCACTGTCGCCGTGCAGGGGCTCCATCCTTTCTATGTGAATCGTACGGGCACGATCGCGGCGTCGTGGATGACCAGTCTCGACCGGGAGCTGGCAATCGAGGACAACCGCGCGTACGTCCGATCGGTGGTCGCGCAGTTCCCATCGCCGAAGCAACTGGTCTTCATCGGCTTCTCTCAGGGTGTGGCAATGGCCTATCGCGCTGCCGTCGGATCGGCGGCAACCGGCCTGATCGCCCTCGGCGGGGATGTTCCGCCAGAGCTCTTCATTTCGCCGCCTCGTCTTCCACCGGTGCTCATCGGGCGAGGAACGCGGGAGGATTGGTACACACAGGAGAAGTTCGAGAAAGACTTGAAGTTTCTGTCGAGCGTTACCACGGCCAGCACGTGCGTCTTTGACGGCGGCCACGAATGGACGGCGGAGTTCCGCAGCGCGGCAGGGGAGTTCCTGGCGCGGATGTGATTTTGTCGACGCGAACCCCATCCGCGGTTGCAGTTGATGACGATAGCGTTCTCGGACATCGACAAAAAGTTAGTGAATGCCGGCTGGAAGTTCGCCGACATCCGCGAGAGGGGTCGTCAATGTTCGCGAGATTCTCGTGGATATTCGCGAGATTCTCGTCAATGTTCGCAAGATTCTCGTGAATATTCGCGAGATTGTCGTGAATATTCGCTGGATTCTCGTGGACATCGGCGAGATAGTCTGCGGACATCGGCGAGATTCTCGTCGACATCGGCGAGAAGTTCGTGGATATCGGCGAGATTCTCGTGAGGGTCGAGCTCGATCGTACCCGTGTTCAGCGACGCCGCCGTCAGATGGCGATCCCATTCGTGGCTGCTGACAAGCCGGCCCGTGAATCCCGGCCATCCCCGTCCCGGCCGCGGGATCGCCTTGTCTCAACACCTCCTATTGACTCGTCAACGTGTTGACCAGTCGATTCGATGACTGCATGCCGCGGGATGACATTCCACTCGTAACTTGTTCTACCTGGACCCGATGTCCGACCGACTCGAACGTCTCAAAGCGCGGCTCAAGGAGCTGCCCGACCGCCCCGGCGTCTACATGCACAAGAACGCCGAGGGGGAGGTCATCTACGTCGGGAAGGCGAGAAACCTGAAGAGCCGGGTCGGCTCGTACCTGGTGGGGCGCGGCGCACGCGACAGCAAGACCATGACGCTGATCAACGAGATCGAGACCATCGATTTCGTGACCACGAACAACGAGCTGGAAGCCATCCTGCTCGAGAACAACCTCATCAAGACGAACCAGCCGCGTTACAACATCCTCCTCCGCGACGACAAAAGCTACCCGTACATCAAGGTCACGATGTCGGAGGATTACCCGCGCGTGGTCTTCACGCGGCGGCTCGACCGGAAGAAAGGGGATCTCTTCTACGGCCCGTTCTTCGCCGGTACCGCCCGCCGGCTGCTCAAGCTCGTCGCTGACCAGTTCAAGCTGCGCAGTTGCGACCTCGACATTACCATCGGAGAGAACGCCCTTCCGCGGCCCTGTCTTTACTACGACATGCATCAGTGCCTCGGGCCGTGCGTCGTGAGCCTGACCACGCCGGAGCTCTACCGCGAGATGGTGGACGATGTCGTCCTCTTCCTCGGCGGAAAGACGAAGGAGCTGCAGGATCGCCTGACCCACCGGATGTACAGCGCGGCAGAGGCGGAGAACTACGAGATGGCCACGTACTACCGCGATCTGGTCCGCACGGTCGAGCGGGTGCAGGCCGAGCAGCAGGTGGCCTCGGCGGAGGACGAGGATGCTGACGTATGGGGCTTGTACGAGGACGGAGGCGACGTCGCTGTGCAGCTTTTCGTCATCCGCAGCGGGAACATCGTCGACCGGCGTGAGCTGTTCTGGGAGAAGGCCGGCCTCTACCAGCCGGCGTACTTCCTGGGCGAAGTGCTTCAGCGCTACTACCAGGACAACCTGTTCATCCCGCGCGAGGTGCTCATCCCGTTCGAGGTGGAGGACAGTAATCTTCTGACCGATTGGCTGACGGAACAAGCCGGACGCAAAGTGGCGCTTCGCGTGCCCCAGCGGGGCAGGGGAGTCGATCGCGTCGAGCTGGCGAATCGGAACGCGCGCCTGTCGCACGAGTCACGCTTTCGCAAATCGACGCAGGATCGCCTCCAGATCGCTGCACAGAAACTTGGGCAGATTCTGGGCTGCGACAGAGAGATCGGACGCATTGAGTCGTTCGACATCTCGAACATCCAGGGAACGGACTCGGTGGCGGGTATGGTCGTACTGGACCGTGGAAAGTTCGACAAGAAGCAGTACCGCATCTTCAACATCAAAACCGTGGAGGGAGCGGACGACTTTCGTTCCATGGCCGAAGCGGTCGACCGGCGCTACCGGCGGCTGTTGGACGAGAACAAGCCGCTTCCGGGCATGATCCTGATCGACGGCGGACGCGGCCAGCTCAACGCCGCACTGGCAGCACTGAACAAACTCGGCATCGACGAGATACCCATCGCCGGCCTGGCCAAGCGCGAGGAGGAGATCTACGTCCCCGGACGGGAGGAGCCGATCCGGCTCGAGCGCCGCGACCCGGCGTTACAACTCCTGCAGATGGTTCGCGACGAGACCCATCGCTTCTCGGTCTCCTCTCATCGCCGCCGCCGGTCGAAACGGACGCTGCACAGTGCGCTCGATGACATTCCCGGGATCGGCGAGAAGCGCCGCCGCCTCCTCATCGAACGCTTCGGCAGCCTCTCCGGCGTCAAGCAAGCCTCCGCACAGGATCTGATGAACGTGTTGGGACGGAAGGTGGGGCAGACGTTGTATGAGGGGTTGCATGGGTGATGCGGGAGTCGTGGGTCGGGTGTTTGGGGTTGGATCGGGCAGAGACATTCATTACGGGCGCGTCCTACCCCCGACACCCGACTCCGCCAATTCACGCATGCGATAATGCCGCGCAAAGGGTGGGCACCAATGAGCTTCGAAGGCGAAATCGGCGAGATTGATTTGATTCAGCGGCTCGTCGAGCTCGGGAGCGAGCTGTTCACCGGCGCGATCCGTTTCGAGAGCGACGGCATCATCAAGATCGTTTACTTCAAGGGTGGCGATGTCCTCTCCGCGTCGACGAACGACCGCGCCGATGCCATTGACGAGATTCTCATGCGCGCCAACAAGGTGACGCGCGAGCACGTCAAGCAGGCGTTGGCGAAGCGGAAAGAGAGCGAGACCCTCGGCGATGCTCTCCTCGGGCTCGGTTTCATCACACGCAAGGAGCTGACCTGGGCCCGGCGTGTCCAGGTGATCGGCATCCTTCGCTCGATCAACAGTTGGAAGACCGGTTCCTACACGATCGTCGCTGACTACCTGCCCAAGCGCGAGGAGGGGACGATCTACCCTCTGTCGCAAATCATCGTCGAACTGGTCGTCACCGACACCGACCGCACCAAGTCCGAGCAGGCAATGGATAGCGGCAACGCGGTCTTTGAGAAGGCCGCACACTTCGACGACGGTTTCCGCCGCCTCGGGCTGAACGAAGACGCGGAACAAATCGTCGCGCAGATCGGCGGCAGCAATAGCGCAGCCGAGGTTGCCAGCAGGTCGGGCAAAGATGTGTTCAATGTGTACAAGCTGCTCGAAGCGCTGCGGCTCCTCGGGCTTGTGACCCGTTCCGGTAAACCTCCAGCAGAACATGAGGTATTCACACCTGCGCCGGAGACAGCAGAGTGGGACGTGGAGAATCCTGACTTCACGCTGGATGATGTAGCGCCTCCCGTCTCCGCTCCGCCTACGGAAAGCTGGGAGCCGGCGCACAGCCCGGCCGTGAACATCCCGGTGCTGCCGCCATGGGAGAAGCCGGATCCTGCATCCGCGCCGAAGCCGCCGGCGCACTCGGTTTGGGACGAACCGGGCGACGACGACTCCTTTTCCAAGACCGAGATCATGCCCGCGGTGGTTACACCGGCAGCCGAGCCGCAGTGGGGGTTCGACGACGCGCAGATCGAAGCTGCCCGCCGCGCCGCGGTGCCGGTGAAAGGAAATGACGAAGTGCAGACATCCAGTTCCGCGGTTTCCGTGAAACCGTCAAAGTCAGGCCGGGGATTGCTGATCCCGTTGCTCATTCTCCTGGTCGTCGTGGGTGGTGGCTATGCAGGCTGGATCTGGTGGCAAGGCCGCCAGAAGCCGGAGCCGGTGGTAGCCGTCCGTCATACCCCACCCAAACTCCGGAACGCTGGCGTCCCGCCGGCTGGCCCGGCGGCGTCCTCGCCGCCGGTCTCGATCACATCGCCATCGGTGACTAATCCCACCACAATGACCACAACTTCATCCGTGATCGCCACGACGACGACGACTCCGCTCTCCAGGACTATCCCGACGACCACCACCGCACCAATCGTCGTCAAGACGACAACCCGGACTGCCCCGGCTCCACCTCCGGCGCCGGTAACCGCTTCTGTAGCCCCGCATCTCGAACGAACCACCAAGGGTGCATCGATCAGCAATACGCAGCCGGTCGCGCCGCCGACGACCGATTCCGTTCGCGCAAAGTACGACAGCATGGCCCGGGAGTCGGCAGCGCGGAGAGGCGGCAACTACACCGTTCAGTTCGAGCTGGTCTGCGAGACGGCATCGATTACCCGCGCGATCGCGGAAGCGGGAGACAAGGTCTGGTTTGTCCAGACGAGCTACCACGGGCGGCCGTGTTATCGCGTCTTCTGGGGCCGCTTCGATACCAGCGCTGAAGCGAACGCGGCCTCGAAACAACTCCCGGCGGCACTGGGTGCAACACCGGTGGTCGTCAAGATCCCGCGCTGATGATCGCCTCGCTCCTCACCTCGGCCGGCCTCGGCCTCGGTGCCGGCATCAACGCCTACGCCACGCTCCTGGTCTTCGGCGTGGTGGCGCGTTGGCAGCCATCGCTGTTTCATGACGATCTGGCCCGCTTCTTCGCGACGACACCGGTACTGATTGTGGTGGCAATCCTCTACCTGATCGAGTTCGTGGCCGACAAGGTACCGGCCGTCGACCACGCCTGGGACCTGATCCACACGCTGATCCGTCCCGTCGCTGGAGCGCTCGTCGCCTGGGCCGCGGTATCCGACCGCATTCCGCACGGTGCTGTGATCCTGGCCGCGATCATCGCCGGAGGGGCTGCACTCGGGTCGCACGCGACGAAGGCCACACTGCGAGGCGCGAGTACGATGGCGACGGCCGGTGTGGGGAATCCGGTGCTCTCGCTCATCGAGGACGGCTTTGCGTTCGTCAACGCAGCCGTGGCGATCTTCCTGCCGTGGCTGGTGATCCTGACAATTGTGGCGATGTCGCTTCTGTTTGTCGCTCTCTTCCGGCGCATGCGCGGCGCCCGGGCATGAGCTGGGTCATCGACGGAAACAATGTCCTGGGGCGCGCTGGCGCTTCACGAGATACCGCCGACACAAAGCGCCAGCTCGTGCGCGCCCTGGCGAACTTCGCTCGGGCGAAGAAAACCAAAGTAGCCTGCTACTTCGACGGCGCGGAGCCGGATCATTTCGGCCGGCACCTCGGTGCCGTCAGCGTGATCTTCAGCGACAGACGCTCCGCTGACGATCTGATCGTCCAGAGGGTCGCCGTCGGGAACGGCTGGAAAGTCGTAACCGCCGATCGCGCCCTGGCAGCGCGGATCAAGCGGCGGCAGGTGGAGATCGTCGATCCCGCCGGCTTCATCGCCGGCATGGAGAGCCTGCCGCAACCGGAAGAGCGGGTCGCTGACGAGGAGTGGATGGCCTGGTTCGCCGACCCAAAAAACCGGAATGTATTTTGATGTCGGCGCGCCGACATTGATTGTAAGCGACTGAAAGAGCAATGATTTAACGCGAATGATTATGCAGAAAAGACGATTTCACCACGGAGACACAGAGAGCACAGAGTTTGGTTTTTGGTCATCTCTATTTCTTCGTGATCTCGGTGCCTCTCTGGTGAGTGTCTTCAACAACACCAGGCATTTTCCGAACGCCATCCTGTTACCCCCTCCGTGTGGAGTGGACTGGAGGATCGCGGCGCCGAAGGGCGTCGAGGAAAGTCCGAACTCTCACGGGCAGCAGGCTGGCTAACGGCCAGGCGTGGCGACGCGACGGAAAGTGCAACAGAGAATAGACCGCCGATCGCCTCGAGCCGCAAGGCAAGAGGAGGAGGCAAGGGTGAAACGGTGCGGTAAGAGCGCACCGCGCCCCACGCAAGTGTGGGCGGCACGGCAAACCCCCTGCGGAGCAAGACCAAATAGGGAAGTCATGGAGCCGCCCGTCTCCGTTATGAGCTTCCGGGTAGGTTGCTTGACCACCGCGGCAACGCGAGTGGCAGACGAATGATCTTCACCCCGCGCTTCGGTGTGGGGAACAGAATTCGGCTTACAGGTTCGCTCCACACGTTTTGAATTGCGGGGGTGGGGTGTGGGGGGGGGGGGGTTGGGGTAAGAAAGCCCGGCAGTAGGGTTTTGACCCACCCCCCCCCCCCCCCACCCCCCCCCCCCCAAAAAAAAAATTTGGAGACTACCATAAAAAACAAAAATTATTACCACAACCAAGAGCGGGGGATAAAAAAAAAAACATCCCCCAGCCGTTCCCCCGGGGTGAAAAAACCAAAACCCGAGAT